>CAMHAH010000019.1 GCA_946183365.1 uncultured Clostridia bacterium | reverse complement strand
CCAATCGCTTCGCTCTTGGAGTGTTGTTGCATGGGTGTTGTTAGCCAAATCAAAGCTTTGGACAACACCTCAAGCCTGCCTGCGTCCTCCGCCTCGCTCTGCGAAATTCTACGCAGATATCTTTTTAAAGCGTTTTATCAGAAATTAGTATTAATTGTAGCAAAGTAACTATTGAATAATACTGTAGTTTGTGGTACAATATTAAGGATTAAAAAGAGAAGTATGCGCTTTACGGCGTATAATGAGTTATTATGAGGTGGGTATATGCCGCAGGGTAAATGTAAGCTGATTGTAATAGACGGTCTTGACGGATCCGGCAAGGCGACACAGAGCAAGCTTCTTGCTCAGAGATTGAATGATCTCGGTTACCGCGCCCGTACCGTCAGCTTTCCCGACTACGACAGCGATTCCTCGGCTCTGGTCCGTATGTACCTCGGCGGTCAACTCGGCGACAGCCCCGATGATGTGAACGCCTACGCGGCGTCATCATTTTATGCCGTTGACAGAGTTGCCTCTTATATAAACTCGTGGGGCAGGGATTATGCCGGGTATGACTACATGATCGCCGACAGATACACTACCTCGAACATTATCCACCAGATGGCTAAGCTCCCCGAGAATGAGCGCGAGGATTATGTTAATTGGCTGTTTGATTATGAATATAACCGTTTGGGAATACCCGCTCCCGATATGGTGATCTTCCTTGACGTCGATCCCGATGTAAGTCAAAAGCTTATTTACGGAAGGTATAAGGGCGACGAGAGCAAGAAGGATATCCACGAGAAAGATTTCGCTTATCTTCTGCGCTGCCGTAAGTCGGCTATGTACGCTATAGAGAACCTCGGCTGGATATCGGTCGAGTGCTCTCAAAACGGCTCTATGAGAACTATCGAGGATATAGGCGACCAACTGCTTGCTATGATCAAGGAGCTGTTTGATGCTTGATTTCAGAACACCTGCGTTATCCGACAGAGAGCGTATCGAGAGCTTTTTGAGATGCTGCGGTCAGATAGACTGCGATACATCATTCTCAAATACTTATCTGTGGCGAAAAGATTATGATATCCGCGTCGCGTTTGACGGCGACAGCTTTTATAAGGCTTATTTCAGAAACGGACTGCCGATGGCGTATACGCTTCCCGCGACAAAAGTTGAGCTTCGCAAGGCTGTCGATACTGTTATAAAAGACGCGGGCGAGAGAGGCGTTGAGCCTCGTATGGGCTTTTTGAGCAGCGCTAACGCCGAGCTTATCAGCTGTATCTACGGCGATAAGGTCAGTATAAAAGAAGTCCGCGACAGCTTTGATTATATTTATAAACGCGAGAACCTCGCGAATCTGAGCGGAAAGAAATATCACGCTAAGCGTAACCATATTTCAAAATTCATCAGAAATCATACGGATTATTCTGTAAAAGAATTATGTGCCGATTATTTCGCTGACGCTTTCAGCGTCGCCGAGCGTTGGCAGGAGAATAATGAGGATACCGGTGAGCTCGAGATCATCAAAGAAGCCTTTGATAACTTCGATGCTATCGGTTTGTTCGGTATGGTGCTGTATGTTGACAGCAAGCCTGTCGCTATGTGCATAGCTTCTGAGATAAACGACTGCGTTTGCGATGTGAATATCGAGAAGGCTGTGGATATAGACGAGGCGTTCGCTGTTATCAACAACGAGTTCGCAAAGCACTTCGATAAATATACGCTTATCAACAGAGAAGATGATATGGGGCTTGAGGGGCTGAGAAAATCAAAGCTCAGCTATCATCCTGATATCCTGTACAGTAAAAGTATCGCAGAATTCAAATTATAAAAACTTCCGCTAATGCGGCGTTAAACAGGAGGTACATGATGTTCTATTGCTTTTTGGCAGACGGCTTTGAAGAGACAGAGGCGCTGGCGCCTGTTGATATCTTAAGACGTGCTGATATCCCCGTAACTACCGTAGGAGTCGGCGGCGATGTGATCCGCGGCTCTCACGATATCTATGTTACCGCGGATATGAATATAGACGACTTTGAACCCGATGAGGATATTTCGGGCGTCATCCTTCCGGGAGGTATGCCGGGAGTTAAAAATCTTTTTGCAAATGAGACCGTAAAGAGCGCCGTGTCCTTTTGTGCCGCTCGCGGACTGTTCGTGTGCGCTATCTGCGCCGCTCCGTCTATCCCCGGACGCATGGGTTTGTTAAAAGGAAAGAAAGCTACCTGCTTCCCCGGCTTTGAGGGTGATCTCGACGGCGCTGAGGTTTGCACCGATAAGGTCGTTACCGACGGTAAGTTCATCACGGCTAAGGGCGCCGGCTGCGCTCTCGAGTTCGGCTTTGAGATAGCAGCTCAGTTTGACAGCCCCGAGACCGCCGAGAAGATAGCGTCTTCGATGCAGATAAGATGAATACGGTAAATCCCGCTTCAAACGAAAAAGAATATCTGCGCGATTATTTTAATGAGAAGCGCGCGCAGTTATGCGAGGACCTCAGCCGAAAAGAAGCGCTTGACGCTGAGATACAGACCCGACTGATAATCAGCTCCGAATATCGCGCGGCTGAGAGCGTGCTGATATACATGGCGCGTCCCGATGAAATATCAACCTCGCTGATAATCCACGCGGCTTTGGCAAATAATAAAACCGTAGCGCTGCCTGTCTGTAACGCTGACAAAAGCATGACGTTCAGACAGATACGCGATATAGTTGACTTAAAGCCCGGTAGCTTCGGCATTTTAGAGCCTGACGAGAGCTGTCCGGTAATCACACCCGGCGAAAGCTCGCTTTGTGTGTGTCCCGGCTTATGCTGTGATATGCGCGGCTTCAGACTCGGCTTCGGAGGAGGTTACTATGACAGGTTCCTCGCTGATTTCAAGGGCGTTAAAGCGGCTCTTTGCTACAGCGACAGCGTGATACCCGCGATAGCCGCTGATAAATATGACGTCAGAATGAATGTTATCCACACGGATAGCTTTACACGATATATAAAAGATTAAGGAGAAAAATTATGAGTGATTATTCACGAAATAATATCCCTGAGGACTCTATTGAGGAAACCCGACGCAAAAAGATGGAAGAGTTCAGGCGTAACGCCGACCTCAGCGCCATCCGCGGTGAGACGAGTACCCCTACGGCCGAAAAACCGGCCGCGGATTATTCGAGCTTTTCACAGAGCGAAGAGCCCGCGCGTCAAGCCGAGCGTCAGCCCCGCCGCAAGCGCAACAGGGAGATAAATTCTTATTCTGATAACGATACCAAGAAGCGTATTGAGCGCGACAGTAAAAAGGCTCTCAAGGAGCAGCGCAAGGAAGAGAAGCTGATCGAAAAGGGCAAGGCAAAGCGCAACCGACGCATCTTCAAGCTGGTCTGGATATCGATGGTAGTGATAGTGTCGGTAGTCCTGTCCCAGTTCCTGCTTGTCGGTATAAACGACCTACTCGCTATCTCCCGAGAGGAAAATCCGACAAAGGTCACTATCAGCATCCCCGCCGATCCGACTATGGATCAGATAGCTGATATCCTTTATCAGTCCCGCGTTATAAAGCAGCCTAAGTTCTTTAAGCTTTACGCTAATTTTACTTCTTCTGTAGACGGTTTCCATCAAGGCAACTTTGAGATAGATACCGATAAGGACTACGAGGCTATCATCAACTTTTTGCAGAGTAACGTGAACCGTACGGATATCGTTAAGGTTCAGATCACCGAGGGTATGAACCTGCTTGAGATCGCCGATACCCTACATAAGGAGGGCGTTGTATCGGATATCCAGGAGTTCCTCGATCTGTGCAACAGCGACGTTTTTGATGAGGACTTCACCTTCCTTAAGGGCATCAACAATAAGAGCGAGCGTTATTATAAGCTCGAGGGTTATTTGTTCCCGGATACCTATGATTTCTATCTCGGTGAAGATCCCAAGCTCACTATCAGCAGGTTCCTTAATAACTATGAGAACAAGATAGTTCTGCATAAGGAAAAATACTTCGGCAATTCAAAGAAAACCACTCTTGTTGAAGAGGCCGAAAGCACGGGCTATTCGGTAGACGAGATCCTGACTATCGCCTCTATCATCCAGGCTGAGGCGGCTTCGAGAGACGATATGTATTATATCTCATCTATTCTCCATAACCGTCTTAAGTACGGCGTTGATGAAGGCGTTGCTCAGCTCAACTGCGATTGTACGGTTTATTATCCCTACCGCAAGGCATCAAATGTCCCCGAGAGCATTCGCGCTACATATCATTCGAGATACAATACCAACGACTTCAACGGCCTGCCTCCGGGACCGATCTGTAACCCCGGTATAGAGGCTATCAAGGCGGCTATCAAGCCCTATGAGACCGAGTATCTGTATTTCTGCCACGACTCGGTCGAAAGGGGTTCAACACCTTATTATTCTACCAATATATATGACCACAACTATTATCTTTCTATAATTGAGCACAATGATGAATAAGCCCGAGATATTGTCGCCCGCGGGCGATATGGAGAGCTTAGATACCGCGCTCAGCTTCGGTGCTGACGCGGTTTATCTTGCGGGCAAGAGCTTCGGTATGCGTACCGCTTCAAAGAATTTTTCTCTTGAAGAATTAAGCTCAGCCTGCGAAAAGGCTCATAAGCTGAACAAAAAGGTCTATCTGACCTGTAATACATTACCGCGAAACGCCGATATCCCCGCTATGCCTGATTTTTTGGCGGCTGCGGCTGAGTGCGGTACCGACGCTTTCATAATAGCCGACCTCGGCGTGTTTGAAATGGCTAAGAAATACGCTCCCGACGTTGAGCGTCATATCTCTACCCAGGGCGGTATAATCAACTACGAGAGCGCTCTCGCGTGGTATGATCTCGGCGCTAAGCGCGTTGTGCTCGCAAGAGAGGCGAGGCTTGATGAGATCGCCGAGATGCGCGCGAAGATACCGTCTGATTTAGAGATAGAGTGCTTTGTACACGGAGCTATGTGCGTATCGTTCTCGGGCAGATGTCTGATCTCGTCATACATGACGGGGCGTGACGCGAACCGCGGAGACTGCGCTCAGCCGTGCAGATGGAAGTATCATCTGTATGAAGAGAACCGCGACGGACAGTTCTTCCCCGTAGAACAGGATGACAGCGGAACATATCTCTATAATTCTCGCGATCTGTGCATGATAGAGCATATCCCCGAGCTTGTCAAAGCGGGTATCACCAGCTTCAAGATCGAGGGCAGGGCTAAGTCATATTATTATACGGCTGTTACAACTAATGCGTATCGCCACGCGGTCGACGAGTATTTCGACCACATCGGCGACCCTGATTACAAGGTCAGTCCGTGGATAGTCGAGGAACTCGACAAGATAAGTCACCGCGCCTACAGTACGGGCTTTTACTTCGGAACCGAGCCGGGGCAGGAGACCGAAAACGGCGGCTACATACGCCATTATAACGCCGTAGCGGTCTGTGTTGAGGGCAGCAATGAAAAGAATATCGCGGTCATCACTCAGCGCAACAAGTTCCTTGTAGGCGATACTTTAGATATCCTGCCGCCCGACGGTTATTCCTTTGAGGTGAAATGCCTTTCTCTTATAAACGAGGATGGGGAAGAGGTCCCATCCGCTCCGCACCCGATGCAAAAGCTTTATATGACAGCGGATAAATTCATCCCGAAAGGTTCCGTAATTCGGAAAAGAAATTAGTCGGAGGCGGTCATCGCTGTATGCGATAATCTGCTGTCGGCAAATCATAAAGTATTTGAGGGCAGATCCCTAAAATGAACGTTTGTTCACTAATTATCAACTACCAACTACAAACTACCAACTAAAAAAGTGAGGTTTTTACAATGCAGTATATGGGCTTGAACGAACTCAGAGAGAAGTTCCTTTCATTTATGGAGAGCAAGGGTCATCTCAGACTTCCGAGCTTTCCGCTTATCCCTAAGGACGATAATTCTCTGCTCCTGATAAACTCAGGTATGGCTCCGATGAAAAAGTATTTTACAGGCGAGGTCACACCTCCGCGCAACCGCGTTACTACCTGTCAGAAGTGTATCCGCACTCCCGATATCGAGCGCGTGGGTATTACCGCCCGCCACGGTACATATTTTGAGATGCTGGGTAACTTTTCTTTCGGCGATTACTTCAAGCATGAGGCTACCGCCTGGGCGTGGGAGTTCTTTACAAAAGAGCTTGAGATGCCCGCTGAGCTCCTTTATTGCTCGGTTTATGAGGATGACGACGAGGCTGTCAAGATATGGACTGAGGAGGTTGGCGTAGACCCCTCTCATATCGTTCGTTTAGGTAAAGAAGACAACTTCTGGGAGCACGGCTCAGGTCCCTGCGGCCCCTGCTCAGAGATCTACTTTGACCGCGGACCCGAGAAGGGCTGTGGCAAGCCTACCTGCCATGTCGGCTGCGACTGCGACCGTTATGTAGAGGTCTGGAACCTCGTGTTCTCTCAGTTCGAGTCTGACGGCAACGGCAATTATACAGAGCTTGCAAAGAAAAATATCGATACAGGCATGGGCCTTGAGCGCCTCGCCTGTGTAATGCAGGGCGTCGATAATCTCTTCCTTGTAGATACCGTTCAAAATATCATGAAGCATATCTCTAAGGTGGTGGGCGTCAACTACGGTGAGGATGATAAAAAGGATATCTCTCTGCGTGTTATCACCGACCATATCCGTTCCACGACCTTTATGATAGCCGACGGCGTTATGCCCTCAAACGAAGGCAGGGGATATGTGCTTCGCAGACTTCTCCGCAGAGCCGCCCGTCACGGCAGACTTCTCGGCAGGAGCGAGCCTTTCCTTTATCAGATCTGCGATACCGTTATCAAAGAGAACGCTTCGGCTTATCCCGAGCTTGTTGAGAAGAAGGATTATATCATCAAGCTCATACAGGTAGAGGAAGAGAATTTCGCTAAGACCATCGACGCCGGTCTCAATATGCTTCAGAGCATAATAGATGACAAATCCGTCCGCACTCTCAGCGGCGAGGACGCTTTCAAGCTCAACGATACCTTTGGTTTCCCGATAGACCTCACCCGCGAGATACTTGAGGAGAAGGGTATCGACGTAGATGTTGACCGCTTCCGTGAGCTTATGCTTTTACAGAAGCAGCGTTCGAGAAAAGCCAGAAAGAACGCCGGAGCCGACGCGTGGATATCCGACGCGATCGATTTCTCGGATATAAATGCTACAGATTTCATCGGCTATACCGATTATGAGAGCGAGAGCAAGGTTCTCGCTATAGCTAAGGACGGCGAGCGTATCGACCGCGCTCAGGAGGGCGATACGGTCGTGATTGTTCTTGACCGCACTCCGTTCTACGCCGAGAGCGGCGGTCAGGTCGCTGATATTGGCGAGCTGAGCGTAGGCGATTGCTCGATCGATGTTGACGATGTTCAGAAGGATCCCTCGGGTGTGTTCATGCATTGCTGCGAGATCACCACAGGCACTCTCGCTGTAGGCGATACCGTTTCGGCTAAGATCGATGTTGAGCGCAGACAGGATATCATGCGCAACCATACTGCGGCTCACCTTTTACAGGCGGCTCTCAGAGAGGTGCTCGGAACACACGTTCAGCAGGCGGGTCAGCTTGTAAACGAGGACTTGGTTCGCTTTGACTTCACTCATTTCTCAGCGATGACCGCTGAGGAGCTTATCAATACCGAGAAGCTTGTCAACGACAAGATACTCGAGGGCATAGCGGTGACCTGTACCGAAATGTCTATCGACGAGGCTAAGAAGAAGGGCGCTATGGCTCTCTTCGGCGAGAAGTACGGGGATATAGTCCGCGTAGTCGAGGCGGGAGATTTCTCAAAGGAGTTCTGCGGCGGTACTCACGTTGACAACACCGCTAAGATCGGTTTGTTCAAGATCCGTCAGGAGGGCTCTGTAGCGGCAGGCGTACGCCGTATAGAGGCTGTGACAGGTCATAACCTTATCAATTATTTCAGCAACGTTATTATGTCCGTCGGAAAGGCGGCTGACGCTCTGAAGATCAACAACCCCATGGAGATCGTAGCAGGCGCCGTTCGCATGATGGAGAAGTTCAAAGAGGCTGAGAGAGAGATCGAAAAGCTCAAGACCGATATCGCTGAATATCAGGCAAAGAGCGTATTCGATAACGCTGAGAAGATCGGAGATACCGCGGTAGTCACAGCTCTGCTCACCGGTACATCTCCCGAGATGCTCCGTATCACCTGCGCTGAGATAGTCGACGCCGACGTCAGCGTCGTAGCGGTCCTCGCGGCTGTGAACGACGGCAAGCTCACTTTTGCCTGCGCTTGTTCAAAAGCCGCTGTCGCGGAAGGTCTTAAGGCGGGCAACATAGTTCGCTCGGTCGCTCAGATAGCGGGCGGCAACGGCGGCGGTAAGCCCGATATCGCTATGGCGGGCGGTAAGGATCTCACCAAGGCTGATGAGGCTCTTTACGCCGTCAAGGGTATAGTCGCTCAGACACTCGGAGTATGATACGCAAACGCTATTGAAATAAACGACCCCTTAAGATAGAAACGATCTATCTTAAGGGGCTTTTTTTGAGAATGGTTAAGATTATGCTCAGCTGTCCTTTAATGACAAGTACGCTTATTCTATTCGTTTTCCTATGGGGTAGGGCACGGGGATATTTGTCGCACTGCGTTGTATGAATGTCGCGTCTATAATGGTAATACTGCTGTCCGCGTCTACGTCAGCCGCGATCTTATCGAATACGGCACAAGGCAGCAGTGTAGCTGTTCTGCTGACTGAAACTGCGTCAATAGCGGTGACCTCTCCGTCTGAGTCCGCGTCGCCGAGTATGGTATGGGTTCCTGTTTCGATGTAAGCGTTATACTTGGCGCCGGAGGGAGTAGGGTAATCTCCGAAAAGTCTCGGCAGCTTTACTGTCACGGTATCTCTCGCGGTAGCCGATACGGTCTTGTCCATTACGTTAACGCACTCAGCGTCATAGCAGGTATACTCGTCTATACGAACGGTTATATCGCTCTTTTTATCGCTGTTCAGATTTATGCGATAGCCTTTGCCTGACGGTATGCGGAAGAAGCCTCCGTTATCTGTATTTGTGAAGCCTACGCGGTCATCGGAACTCTTTATCAGCGCGCCGTCCTCTATCACAGCGATCTGTGAGCCGCTGTCATCGGTGATTTCTCCATCGATACGCGCTCCGTCGGCGGATATGTATACTCTGCGATAGCCTGTGTTTTCTTCCTGAGAGAGAGGAGCATAGTCATCATAGTAGCTGTCGCGGGTTTTAAGCCACGAAACGATTATTTCGTTGGCGTGATCGGCAACAAGGTTAACGGCGTTGCCGATCAGAGTAGCGGCATTTTTGAACTGCTCGTTGTTGATGTTGACGGGATTGGTGCTTTCGCTCTGCCAGATATTCCCCAGCAGCATGAATGATAAAAAGTGCGTCAGCGTTTTGAGTGAGCTTTTTGACAGCAGAACGCTTCTTTCCTCGGCGGTAGCGCCTGTCGCGTTCATAGCTTTGCTCAGGACACTGCCGAGATAATCTGCCGATGTGTCTTTCAAATATTCCGGGGATCTGAGCATATACGAAGCGAGCCTTATCGACAGCTTTGCGATAAGCCCGATGTCGGCAGAGGTCTCTGCTGTACCGCTTTCAGCCGCGGCGGTTTCGGCAAGCTCCTTTGCCGAGCTTTTATTATAGGTAGGATTACCGTACTTAGCCTTATATCGGATGAAGTAAGCGTACATGGCTATCGCCATGTAGGGCGTATCGTCATTCTCGGTGACCGATTTGATTAAGGCGGATAATTGATCTGAGTTCAAACTCAGAATGTATCCCATGAACACAGACACGGATTTTTCAAACTCGGTATGATACCCCTCTCTTCCGCCGGTGATATATGTCAGGTATGACGCTAAGCCGTCAAGAAATTCTGTCTCATCATAGGGGATATAGGACGCGTCGTCGTCAACGATGCTGATATCGTCGCCGTTTATGACCATCATCTTTGGTTTGAACAGGCGCGGACTGTAGCTGCCGGAATAGAGATCGTGGATATACTCGCTGCGGATATTCAGATTTGAGAGCATTTTTTCGTAATCTTGTTCTTTAATAAGCGGTATATCCGTACCGTAACGGTCAAATCCCATATTGGATGGAGCTATCTTTGATGGCAGCTCGGTGTTCGCGGATACATTGAATATCGAGGCGTATTTTGGATCACGGGGATCGTTGCTTGTGTCGGCTACCTTCGGTACCGCGAAAGCGTACGCATACAGATCGCTGCTTTTAAGCTCTACGCCCTCTCCCAAATAGCCTGTAGGATCGTCAATGAGCTTCTTTCCGATCAGGTTTACGACCGCGCCTCCTCTGCTGAAGCCCGTAGTCCAAACTTTGATATTGCCCGTAATGCCGTGATCGCTTATGTAGCCTTTGACATAGTCAAGGCTTTTTTCGGCGGAATCGTCAAAGCCGTCCGCGTCGCCGCTTGAGCCTAAAGTAAAATTGCTGATCCATTCCTTTTCATAGTCTGCGCTGCGGGGTATCACGGCAAGCAGGGTATAATCAGAGCCTGATGTGCTTATCTTTTTATGAGCGCATAAAACTCCTATCGAATGTGCGGTGGGTTTTTTCTTGTAATCATCGTTTGTCTCAATATCCGCAAATCCGTTATCCTCGAGCAAAGCCGAGAGGTTTCTGCTTTTGTTTTTATATCCTTCAGCGGTATCGGGTTCTCTGTTGCTGCCTACCGAGGATTCTGAAACTATCATGCTGAATGTAGCGAGATGTTCGTTATAATCGCCCGAGTCAGCCGCAAAGAAACCGTCGCTGTACACATATTGATCCGTATCGTCCGGGCTGTCGTCAAATTCTCCTAAAACGGGACGATAATAGTATGTGCCTTTATAACTGAGGAACGTATCTGCCGACTGAGACGTTACTGCCGAACTCGGAACGGCGAAACAGAATAAAAGCATTATAACGACAAGAGTGATCGAGATTAGCTTTGGTAACAGTCTTTTCATTATAGTTCCTCCTGATTATGTAACTTTATATCTTTGACGCGGCGGTCTCATATATAACTATCAGCGCGACGTATTATTGTACCGATACTATTGTATCACAAGTGTATCGGTAAATAAAGGCTTTTATAAACAATAAACCCCCGAGTGTCCTCGGGGGTCGTTTGCTGTTGATTAAACCGCTCTTGTTACCTTACCTGAACGTAAGCAACGGGTGCAAGCGTGTACTCTTTTAGGAGTGCCGTCAACAATAGCCTTTACTCGCTGAACGTTAGGCTTAAATGTTCTGTTGGAACGTCTGTGTGAGTGAGAGACCTTGATGCCGAATTTAACATCCTTGCCGCAGAAATCACATTTTGCCATGCTTGTACACCTCCTTTAAAGAATGATACATACGTTAACTCGTTTATAATAACAGAAATGTTTCAAAAATGCAAGGGTTTTTACAAAATTTATTTTAGTTTTTTAAACTTGCTATTTTTATACGCTTATAGTATAATATTTGATGTATTTATATGAGTCGGTGTACCGATTATTACTTTTCGGATAATTCAGGAGAAATATATGCTTTTCAGTTTGATAAGAGGTCAGTTGGATTTTACCTCTGCTATAATAGAAGTAGTCGCCATTTTGGTGATAATCTTTTTGGTGCTGCCGTTCCATGAGTGGGCTCACGCGTTCACGGCGTCTAAACTCGGCGATACCTCGATCAAATACCGCGGCAGACTGACCCTTAATCCTCTTGCTCATATCGATCCGATCGGTGCGTTGGCGCTGCTTTTGTTTGGGTTCGGCTGGGCAAAGCCCGTTCCCATTGACCCGAGGAATTTCAAAAAGCCTAAGCTCGGCATGGCTATAGTAGCCCTTATGGGTCCTGTTGCCAACATCGTTGCCGCTATTGTGGGTGGCTTGATACTGAACGCTCTGGCTAAGTTCGCGCCGAACCTCTTTGCCGCGTCCAATACCGTAGGCGCGTACATATTATTGTTCTTCAGCTTTTATGTTCAGGTGAATGTCAGGCTCGCGGTATTCAACCTTTTGCCTATACCTCCGCTTGACGGTTCAAAGATACTGTTTGTGTTCCTACCTGATAAATGGGTGAGCAAGTTCTATCAGTATCAGCAGATAATATCTTTGGTGCTTATCGCGCTTCTTTGGGTAGGAGTGCTCAATATCCCGCTCAACTTCTTAAGCGGCTATTTGCTGAAATTCATAAACTGGATAACAGCGTTGCCGTTCTCATTTTTCTGATAAAGAAATCAATCGGAGGTCAGTATGTCTGAACAAGTTAATAATCAGATCACTATACTGCCCTCTGACGCTGATACTATGCAGGTGGGCGAGAAGCAGATGACCTACCACTTTGATGTTTACGACGGTCCTCTTGATTTGCTTCTTACTCTGGTAATTAAGAATAAAATAGACATTTATGATATCTCTATCGCCGAGCTCTTGGAACAGTATATGGAGCAGATCGAGCTCATGCGTGAGAATGAGATGGATATCGCCTCTGAATTCCTTGAGATGGCGTCGAGGCTGGTATATATCAAGTCGGCGATGCTTCTGCCAAAATATGAGGAAGAGGCAGAGGATCTTAAACGTGAACTCAGCGGTCAGCTTATCGAATATCAGCTATGCCGCGAGATAGCACGTATGCTCGCGCCGATGGTCGACTTCGACACCTTTACAAAGCAGCCGTCTAAGGTGGATTTTGACCTCACCTATAACAGAGTTCATCCTCCTGAGGATATCTCAGCGGCGTATGTCAGCGCGGTAGGCAGAGGTCAGCGCAGGCTTCCTCCCGATCGCTCCGCTTTTTCGGGTATCGTATCAAGGAAGATTGTATCTGTTTCGTCCCGTATAATCTATGTCATGCGCAGACTGTGGCACGGCAGGAGAGTAACATACGGTGAGCTTTTCACCGCTTCTGAGGGCAGGAGCGAGCTCGTCGCGACTTTTTTGGCTGTATTGGAGCTTGTAAAGGGTAAGCGCGTTCGTATTGACGGCGAAGGCGACGACGCCATTGTCAGTATGATAGATAAAGAGAAATAAAGGAGGGATTTCCGTGACAGAGAAAGAATATCGATCGGCGATCGAGGCAATACTCTTTTCAGCGGGAGATCCCGTAGAGATAAAAAGACTTGCCGAGACCTTTGAGCTGCCCGAGAGCGCGGTGCAAACTCAGATGGATATACTTACGGATGAGTACGCCGAGCTTGACAGAGGTATCACGATCATAAGGCTCAATGATTCTTACCAGATGGTATCGGTCAAAGAATACGCCCGGTGGGTGCGCAAGGCTATGGATCTCAGGCGCAATATCCCGCTGTCACAGGCGGCTATGGAGGTGCTGGCTGTTATCGCGTATAATCAGCCCGTCACCAAGAGTTTTGTCGAACAGGTCAGAGGAGTTGACTGCTCCGGAGTTATCGGTTCTTTGACCACAAAGGGTCTGATAGAAGAGAAGGGCAGACTTGAACTGCCCGGCAGACCTCTTTTGTACGGTACTACGGATCACTTCCTCAGGTGCTTCTCTATCTCGTCTCTTGATGAGCTTCCGCCCATACCTAAGGATGAGGACAGAGGAGACAGAGGCCGTCAGCTTAGTATTTTTGAGAGCGAAGAGGATAAAGAAGCCTCTGACGCTCCGCAAGACGATAAGGTCACCGGAACGGTTGAAGAGATCGTTTCTGAGGCTGTAGAAGGAAAGTAAATTGATAGTAATTTTATATATTTTACTCGGCATTCTGCTGTTGCTGTTTCTTATCACCCTTATAAGAGTACAGATATTCGCTACTTATTATAATGAGCTGGCGCTGACCGTAAAGGTGCTTTTCTTCAAGATAACCATACTGCCCACTCCCGAGAAGAAGGAAAAGCCCAAAAAGGAAAAGCCCAAGAAAAAGAAGAAGCCTGAGCAGAAGAAGAAAAAAGAAAAGCCGAAGAAAGAAAAAGAGAAAAAGCCTTCTTTATTGAGTAAGCTCAAGGAGAAGAAGGGTCTGAGCGGACTTGTATCGCTGTTTGCGTCGATAGCGCGTATCGCTCTCGGCACTTTGAGAGATATCATCTCACATATAGTTGTGAAGAAGTTTGACCTTGCTATCGCTTTGTCGGGTGAAGACGCGTCGACCGTCGCTCTTAATTACGGCAAGCTTTGCGCGGCGATATATCCCTCTATCAACGTCATAACATCCTCTACGGTATGTAAGGATTATAACATCGCTATCGAGCCTGTTTTCAATCCCGACAGAAAAACCGAGATAGATTTTCAGACGCATTTTTACCTGCGTATAATCTTCGTGATATGGGAGGCGCTCAAGGCGGGTGTTAAGATCCTTATCGCGCGTATAAAGCTTTAGGCAACCGAGAACAAATCCGAACCGTCCTTTCAATACAATAGTTTATTATGCGGCGAGTATTGCTCGTTATTACAAATACAAATATTATTTAAGGAGATGCAAATATGAGTGAACATCCTATCAACAGTATGATTGATACCTCTATGAGAAAGATCAAGGAGCTTATCGACTCTAATACTATCATCGGTGATCCTATAACCTCACCTGAAGGCACCACCGTCATCCCCGTATCCAAGGTCGCGTACGGCTTTGCTTCCGGAGGTTCCGATCTGCCCACAAAGAATGATAACCGCGATTGCTTCGGCGGCGGTTCGGGCGCGGGCGTTACCATTCAGCCCATAGGCTTTTTGACCATAACAAAGGGTAACGTGAGGTTTATCCCGATCGAGAAATATGACGGCGCCGCCGATCGGATCGTAGGCATGATACCCGAGGCGTTTGATAAGATATCGTCATTTATAAAGAAGGATAATAAAGACAAGACAGATCTCCAGAACGATATCGACAGCTTTGATAAGTAATATAAACAAGATTTAGATTACTGTCAAAACAAACTGAGCAGAATACGGCGTAAGGTCACCCGCATATACTGTATCGGGTGATAAAATGAAAAGAGTATTCTGCTTTTTGCTGATCTTGATATCGGTTTTTTCGTTTGCTGTAACGATAAACGCCGCTGAGCTGTCTTTGTCCGCTCAGGCGTATGAGCTGTATTGTCCCGATAACGGAGAGATACTGTTGTCCTCGAACGCGTCCGCGAAGCTCCCGATGGCTTCTACGACCAAGATCATGACCGCTTTGCTCGCTCTTGAGTACGCTGAGAATGATAACAAGGTCGTTGAGTTTACGGATGATATGACCGCTGAGGGCAGTTCTATGTATCTTAAACTCGGTGAAAAGGTAACTCTTGACGACCTCGCTGTCGGCATGATGATGCAGAGCGGCAACGACGCCGCGAACGCCGCGGCAATAGCAATATCGGGCAGTATCGGGAGCTTTTCCGGGCTGATGAACCAAAAGGCAGAAGAGATCGGTATGAGGGATACTCACTTTGTGACCCCGAGCGGACTGGATGACGACGACCATTATTCCACGGCTCACGATATGGCGCTGTTGATGGCGTACGCGCTGAAGAACCGCCGATTTGCCGAGATAACCTCACAGTCATCCATGACCGTAAGCTTTATCGAGCCTGCGGACAAAAAGGTCACTTATCCCAATCATAATAAGCTGTTGAGGATGTATGACGGCTGTATCGGCGGCAAGACGGGCTATACCGATAAAAGCGGCAGGTGTCTTGTCTCTGCGGCCCGTCGTGACGGATTGACGCTGATCGCGGTCACGCTTGACGATCGGGATGACTGGGACGATCATATTTCTATGTATGACTGCGGCTTTGGTAAATATTCTTCTGTAGAATTAAAAGCCGATCATCCGGGAAGTATAGGCATAGTCGGGGGTGCAGCGGATACCGTCGGCTTATTCGCTGAGCCGTCGGCTCCCGTGGTAACAGATAAAGCGGATATCAACAGAATAGAAAGTAAATTGTTCTTGCCCGCGTTTGTATACGCTCCTGTTAAAAAAGGAGATATCGCGGGCAAAGTGATATATGTCCTCGACGGAAGAAAGATAGGGGAGAGCTCTCTGCGCTGTTCAGAGGACATAGATTATAATGACCGTAAACGCAGTTTTACGGAATACATAAAGGATTTATTGAAGTGGCACAGTTAGTCAGATTACAAAAGATGCTCGCCGACTGCGGCGTTGCGTCACGCAGAAAAAGTGAAGAGCTTATCAGAGCCGGCAGAGTAAGGGTCAACGGCAGGGTCGCCGGGATAGGCGATAAGGTCGACCCCTATAATGACAAGGTCTATGTCGGTAAGCGCAGGGTCACAGGCACCGCTAAGCCGAAGCTGAGATATATCATGCTCAACAAGCCCCGCGGAGTGCTCACCACCATGAGCGATGAACGCGGCAGAAAGTGTGTAGCCGATCTGATAAGAGATATCGATGAAAGGCTCTATCCTGTCGGCAGGCTTGACCGCGACAGCGAGGGTATGCTTTTGATGACCAACGACGGCGAGTTCGCCAATCATGTCATGCACCCGAAAAAGCACGTCAATAAGGTCTACCGCGTTACGGTAAGACCGGATATAAACGACGCCCAGGTATCTAAGCTCGAGAGCGGCGTCGTTATCGACGGCAGAAAGACCGCTCCCGCTCAAATTCGTGTAGTCAGCAGAGATAAGGACGAGCAGCGCTGTGTGCTCGAGGTGGTTATCCGGGAGGGCCGCAATCGCCAGATACGCAAGATGTGCGCCGCGGTAGGTCTCGAGGTGGCTCGCCTGAAGCGTATAGCGATAGGCGGCGTAAAGCTCGGCGGGCTGAGGTCGGGTATGTACCGCGACCTTACCGATATCGAGGTCCGCAAATTATCCGCTGACCCCAATCCGAACGAGAATTTTGACCCATTTGCTTGATATATCGGTCACAGGAGAAATGTTATGCTGGTAGTTAAACCCGATCCTAATAATGAAACTAATGATATAAAAACGCTCAACGCCTTTCTTGACGGCGAGCCGTGCGGCTTTGTACGCTTCAGCCTGAACGGATATATAATCATCATCGAGGAGCTTATCCCTATTCCTGAGAGCCCCGATAATATAGACAAGCCTACATTCGCGATACTTGATACGATCATTCGAGCCTTAGGCTCATGGGGACTTAATCATTCTTGCTTCTATGTCGAGTGCTCAAACCCCGTGCTGTATCCCGCTCTTGAAGCGTTGCGCTTCTCTCTGAAGGACGGAATTATGAAGAGCGACCTGTCAAAGCTGCTAAGTCACTGCAACGATTGATAACAGCCGCGTGATCTCTGCGATCGCGCGGATTTTTTTGCGCTTTATGCCTTGTAATTCAAAAGGTTTTGTTATATAATATAAAATGAATAAATTTGTGATACACGATACTTGCTTTTGCCGAAACAAGGGGTGAAGGTAGTGGACGAAGTATCCTTACAGGAGGAATGTTTGTGGGTACTGCTAAGTATTCAACCTACGACGTAATAAACGCGTTTTTTGACGAGGGCAGCTTTCAGGAGACCGACGCTTATCTCAAAAGCTCTGACGGCGACGCTGAGGCTGTAACGGGCTTTGGCTGTGTTGACGGTATTCCCGTTTACGCCTTTGCTCAGAACGTAGATAATTGCGGAGGCGCTATGAGCAAGGCTCAGGCTAAGAAGATCACTAAGCTTTATAACCTGGCATTAAAAACAGGCGCTCCCGTGGTCGGTTTTTATAATTCGGTCGGCGGCAGACTGGAACAGAAGTATGAGCTTCTTGCCGCGTACGGAGATATCCTGCGTAAGAGCGCTAAGCTCAGCGGCGTAGTTCCGCAGATCTCTGTGGTCCTCGGCGATTGTCTCGGTACATCGGCTCTGACCGCCGCTTCCGCGGACTATATCATAATGGATAAGAGCGCTCAGCTATCCGCTTCTACAACGGGTGAGAGCTCCTCTGCCGATGATAACCTCAATTCAGGTACAGTCTCATTTGTATGCGACGGCTTTGAGGAGTGTGTATCTAAGGCAAAGACTCTGCTCTCTTATATGCCTTCAAACAACCTCGAGCCCGCTCCCGCCTTTGAGAGCGTTCCCGGGTATTCTCAGCCCGATAAGCTGCCCAAATACTTTGCTGATGAAAACAGCATCCTGTGTGTCGGCGGCGGCTACGGCGAGCCTGTATGCACAGCCTTCGGCAGGGTAAACGGTTACCCCGTAGGTATCGTAGTCACTAAGGGCGGAGTTATCTCGTCAGACGCTTCTAAGAAGATAGCTAAACATGTTCACTTCTGCGACGCTTTCTCTATCCCTGTTATTTCAATAGTTGACGCTGAGGGCTTTGAGAGCCTCTGTGACGCGTCAAAGCTCATCTCGGTCTATTCCGACGCTACCGCGCCCAAGATCTCGATAATCTCGGGAACGGCTGTCGGCGCTGTATATATCGCTATGGCGGGTTCCGCTTCGGGCGCTGACGTTGTATACGCGCTCGAGAACGCCGTGGTATCTCCCGTAGCGCCCAAGGCTGCGGCTTTCATCCTCGAGCCTTCTATCGGCGACGCTCCCGTAGCTGAGCAGGACGAAAAAGCGATGGCTTATGTAAAGGCTAACCTCACAGCGGTCAAGGCTGCCGAGGACGGCTATGTAGATGATATCTTAGCTCCCGAACAGCTCCGTGAAAAGCTCGTGTCGGTTCTCGATATGCTGTCGAGCAAGAGAGTAGCCACCTTACCTAAAAAGCATACAACCAATATTTAATATAAAGGGGAAATCATTATGAAAAATCTGAGAATTACCGTTAACGGTGTAGCATATGACGTACAGGTAGAGGAGCTCGGCGCAGACGCCGTCGCGGCTCCCGCTCCCGCAGCGGCTCCTGCTAAAGCCGCCGCTTCCGCTAAGAAGGCGGCTCCCAAGGCTGCCGGAGCCGGCGAGAAGGTAGCCGCTCCTATGCCGGGTACTATCGTATCGGTAAACGTATCTGACGGTCAGTCGGTCAAGAAGGGTGATGTTCTTGTCGTCCTCGAGGCTATGAAGATGGAGAACGAGATCAAGGCTCCTAATGACGGTACCATCACATCCGTAGCTGTCAGCAAGGGCGAGAGCGTAGACACAGGCGCTACCCTTGTTACTCTGGCTTAATGGGAGATAAACTATGAGCAAAAAGATTTTAGTAACCGAGACAGCTCTTCGAGACGCTCACCAGAGCCTTATCGCGACCCGCATGACCACTGAGGAAATGCTTCCTATCCTCGATAAGATGGATAATATAGGATTTCATTCTCTCGAGTGCTGGGGCGGAGCTACCTTTGACAGCTGTCTGAGATTTTTGAACGAAGACCCGTGGGACAGACTTCGCACCATTCGCGACCACTGCAAGAACACTAAGCTGCAGATGCTCTTCCGCGGTCAGAATATGCTCGGCTATCGTCATTACGCTGATGATGTACTTGAGTATTTTGTACAGCGCTCTGTTGCTAACGGTATCGATATCATCCGTATTTTCGACGCGCTTAACGATATCAAGAACTTAAAGAGTGCTATTAATGCTGCTAAGAAAGAGGGCGCTCATACTCAGGTAGCTATCAGCTACACCACGGGCCCCGTATTCACCGACGAGTATTATGTCGAGTACGCTAAGCGTATCGCCGACGCGGGCGCCGATTCGATCTGTATCAAGGATATGGCGGCTCTGCTGACTCCTTATAATACCGAAAAGCTCGTAAAGGCTATCAAGGCTGAGGTCGACCTGCCCTTACAGCTCCATACGCACTACACTTCGGGTCTTGCTTCTATGTGCCTTATAAAGGGCGTTGAGGCGGGTGTTGATATTATCGATACAGCTATTTCTCCGCTGGCTCTCGGTACCTCTCACGCTCCTACAGAGAGCATGGTTGCCGCATTCATGGGCACAGAGTATGACACCGGTTTTGACCTGCAGGCTCTCAACGAAGTCCGCGATTACTTCATGACCCTCAGAGAGAAGTATATAAAGTCCGGGTTGCTCGACCCCAAGATGCTCGCTACCAACACAAACGCGCTTATCTATCAGGTTCCCGGCGGTATGCTGTCTAACCTGCTCAGTCAGCTCAAGCAGGCGGGCAAGGCGGATAAACTCAATGAAGTTCTCGAAGAGGTCCCCCGTGTACGTGAGGACAGCGGTTATCCTCCGCTTGTCACTCCCACATCACAGATAGTCGGCACTCAGGCTGTGTTCAATGTTATCACAGGCGAGCGCTATAAGATGTGTACAAACGAGTTCAAGGATCTCGTAGCAGGCAAGTACGGTACGACGCCGATGCCTATCGATCCCGAGTTCCGCAAGAGGATAATCGGTGACATGAAGCCTATTGACTGCCGCCCCGCGGATCTTTTAGAGCCTGAGCTTGAGAAGCTCCGCGCTGAGATACCACAGTATATCGAGCAGGAAGAGGATGTCCTCAGCTACGCTCAGTTCCAGAAGGTCGCTATCGACTTCTTTGAGAAGCGCCGCAACAAAAAGCTCGGTATCAACTCGAGCTTAGTCGACACTAAAAATAAGGTCCATCCCGTATAATAAGCAAGGCACCCGTTTTGGGTGCCTTTTCATATTTACAGCTTTATTACTTGTTGAGTGAATTCGTTTATCGGTTCTCCGCGCTTGGCTGTATTCATTGCCTCCGCTGCTCTTAAGTCTGTGTCGAATATTTCTTTTAAGGAATTATCAAGTCTTTCGTAATCGGCTTTGGTTTTGACTATCAGCGGCAGCTTTGCGTTGCTGATGATACTCTCTTTACCGCTTTTTATCCCTAAAATACGCAGATAGGGGACAGGTGTATCTTGCAGTTTTGAGGTTATATCCAACAGCGCGCATATCATTATCCGCCTGAGCCGTGCCATTGTGTAGCGCTTGGTTTTTGTTGCGCTTAATATTTCGTTTATGGAATTATATTTCCTTGCCGCGTCGATTATACGGTTCTCTAAGCCCTCGCTTACATCAGCTATCCGCGCCAGATCTTTCTCTGATATGGTTTTCAGCTTATAGAGTATCGCGCTCTCTAAAGCGGAAAGGGTAACAGGATCATCGATCCTCATCGGTGTAAAGCGCTCATAATCCTCTCCGTTTATAATAAGCTCCCTTATTTTGCTCGCGCTCGCTATGTTTCCGTGAGTAAGGCTGTCATCGTGGGCGGCACCTTTGCGCTTTACGGCGATAGGCGTGATACCGTATTTTTTGCAGGCTTTTATGTATTCGACAGCGAGTATGTTGTTCGGCTGACGTATGATATCCGAATAGCTTTCTCCTAACGCCGCTTCTACAGCCTTTGGATAATAATATCCGTCATCCATGTATCTCTTGATCTTTTCGTTTATCTCGTCGCTTTCAAGAAGCCTTACGGTGTCTGTAAGCTCATCTATGCCGCTTTCAGCGCCGAAGCAAAGCATATCGCAGTTCAAAGCCCAAGCCATTCTAATGCCGTTTTCGGCGAAGGTCTGAGCGTTTGAGACGGCGTAGACCGTCGGCAGCTCAGCTACGATATCCGCGCCGTTGCTCAGCGCTGCTTTGGCGCGAGCGTATTTGTCGGTTATCGCGATATCTCCGCGCTGTACGAAGTTGCCGCTCATAACGCAAACCGTCTCATCTGCGAAGCTTGATTTAATGTTCTCTAAAAGAAATTTATGACCGTTATGAAACGGATTGAACTCGCATATTACAGCGGCTCTGCTCATATTATCACCAACTTTCCGAAAACACTTGAAAAACCCGATAAAATAGTCTATTATAGTATATGTCAAATAATTGCTTTTTTCAATAGGAGGATTACTTTTATGAAAATTCTTGTTATCAACGCAGGCAGCTCCAGCCTGAAATATCAGCTTATCGACATGGATACCGAGCAGATGATCGCAAAGGGCAATTGCGAGCGTATCGGTCAGGAGGGCTCTTTCATCGGTCATAAGACCGCCGACGGCAGAGCTTATACCAAAGAGATACCCATGCCCGATCATGCCAAGGCTTTCCACGCGGTCAGCGAGGCTCTGCTCTCTGAGGAGTACGGCGTTATAAAGAACCTCGACGAGGTTGCCGCTATCGGTCACCGCATAGTACAGGGCGGCGCTCTGTTCAGCGATCCTGAGCTGGTCACCGATGAGGTCATTAAGGGTATCGAGAGCCTTATCCCTCTTGCTCCTCTGCACAACGCGGGTCACGTTCAGGCTATCCGCGGCTGCAAGCAGGTATTCGGCGACAATGTGCCTATGGTAGTCGTATTTGATACAGCTTTCCATTCCACCATGCCCGAGAAGGCGTATATGTACGCTGTTCCTTATGAGTATTATGAGAAGTACGCGGTTCGCCGTTACGGCGCTCACGGTACATCCCACCGCTTTGTATCGGGCGCTATGGCTGATCTGATGGGCAAGGATATCAAGGACTTGAAGCTCATCACCTGCCATATCGGCAACGGTTCGTCTATCACCGCTGTTAAAAACGGCAAGGTTATAGATACTTCTATGGGTCTTACGCCTCTTGACGGTATCCTGATGGGTACTCGCTCAGGCTGTCTCGATCCCTCTGTAGTCACTTTCATCGCTGAGAAAGAGGGCTTCACACCTCAAGAGATGAATACCCTGCTCAACAAGAAGTCGGGTCTCTTAGGTATATCCGGCGTTTCTTCAGACGACCGCGACGTTACAAAGGCTGAGGAAGAGGGCAACCACCGCGCTCACCTTGTACACGAGATGCTCTATTATCAGATCGCTAAGTACATCGGTCAGTACTGGGTAGCTATGGGCGGCTGTGACGGTATCGTGTTCACAGCGGGTCTCGGCGAGAACCAGCCCGCTCTCAGAGAGGCTGTCATCGAGTACCTCGGCTTTGCGGGCGTCAAGCTCAATAAAGAGGTGAACGCCGTAACAAGAGATACTGCCTTTATCTCTGCCGACGATTCCTCTATCCCCGTAGCGGTAATCGCTACAAACGAAGAGCTTGCTATCGCACGCGATACAAAAGCTATAGTTGAAAAGCTTTAATTCTAATCAAGAATAATAATCCCCGAGGGTCTGATGGCTCTCGGGGATTTTGTAATGTATGATGTTTAGTTAAGGATCACTTGTTCCTCTCCATGAACTCGTCCAGTATGGCTAAATATCGCTCCTTATCATAAAAATAGCTCATACCGTGACCCGCCTTCGGGAACGAATGCCACTCTACCATATCGGGGTTAGCGTCCTTGACCTCTTTGCTCATATACATCGGCACGAAGTCATCGCCCTCGCCGTGCATTATCAGTATAGGCTGTTTTGTTTTCTTGACTTCTATAGCCGCGGTTGTTTCGCTTACGTTGAAGTGTCCGTATATAGCTGCTGCCAGCCAAACTATCGGCCAGCTCAAGGTCGGGTTGAGATGGATCTTTTTGCAAACGTGTTTTATCGAATCCTTTGGAGAATTGAAGGGACAGTCGGCGAGTATCGCTTTGACATTGTTCGGCAGGTCAAGCCCCGAAGCCATCAGCACCGTTCCGCCTCCCATTGATATTCCGAACAGGTATATCGGGATATCAGCTCCGAACCGTTCATTTGAATAGTTTATCCAGCTCAACACATCATATCTTTCTTTTATGCCGAAGGTTATAGTATGCCCCTCAGAGCGCCAGTGAGCGCGTTCATCAACATTAAGTACATTATAGCCCTTGCCGATAAGATACAGCCCGATAGCCGAGAAATCACGCACAGCCGAGCCTCTGTATCCGTGAAAGCAGATGCACAGCGGCATATCGTCGTTTCCTTTATAGTATCTCGCGCTCAGCTTAAGCCCGTCATAAGAGCGGATACTCACATATTCACACGGCGTCTCACAGATCTGATCTATCAGCTTCTGAAGCTCTCTGCCGTATACCTGATCTTTGATGACAGAGGGACTTACTGTCTCAGACATATCCTTGTGCGGCGAGTAAAACGTCTTGTAATATGAGGCGTATATCCCGATCAAAGCGGCTATAATCACCGCGATCAATATAATTGCAACTGCCATATTATCACCCCTTAAAGCGTCTGATAGAATTATATCACGGCATTCTGCCTTAGTCAATCAGACATGGCTGTATATCTTCGAACGTTATACGCGTAATTGAAAAAGATATCAACTCAAGTATTGACAATCTCGATATGATTTGATATAATAACGCTTGTGGATAAAGCGATAAGCTCCGCCTCGGCAGCCCCGCCGTGTAAAAATAGGGGATAATAAAATGCAGGTATGGCGGAATAGGCAGACGCGCATGGTTCAGGTTACACCACGTCGGTGAACTTGCAAAATTCCGACTTATCTTGCAAAACGTGGATCAAGCGATAAGCTCCACCTCGGTTCTCACCTCTCTACCGTGTAAAAATTCAGAGGGTAAAAAAGAATATGCGGATATGGCGGAATAGGCAGACGCGCATGGTTCAGGTCCATGTGAGCATTGCGCTCATGCAGGTTCAACTCCTGTTATCCGCACCACAAAAAGCTCGATTTTATCGGGCTTTTTGTATTTTCAGAGGAAAAATAATTGTTGGCAGACGCGTAACCTATGCACCTTTTCTATTGTCCTATTCGCACAAATGATATATGGTTTTGTTGTATATAATGACTGATTTATCGTCACACAACATCGTGCGTCTGCCAATTTTTTTGTTAATTGTACTCTGGTTTTCAGATTCATGAAACGATTATTTTCTTTAAATCAAAAAATATGGCAGACAGATAGCTGTGTGAGTTATCTGCCTGCCTTTTGCTTTTTTATCCCTTTATCATTCTTCGACGCATGGGGGAGGGGTAATTGTTGTTGATGACTTGATAGTCAGCCCTGCTTTTTCCATTCTCATCGAATATTGTCATGTGTTCGGTGAAAGAAGCGTTGAGGTTTATCTGCAACCTGAGACCTTCCGCGTCCTCGTATATAATGATTTTATCGACCAGTTGCCGGAGATTGGCATTGCTGATCTGTCCTTCCTGAATGATTTCTTCTATCAAATCGACTGTCTCTTTCATCTCGGACTTTCGTTTTTTGATCGTATCGTTGTAGTTGATGATGTCGCTCAGCTCTTGCTTTATCCGTTTGATATCTTCCTCGCAGGAGGCGAGCATTTCGTTATAGACCTCAGCGTGTTCTTTGTCACGTATGCGTTCGAGAAGAATCTCTTTTTGGTCTGACTTGCGCTGCTCAAGCTCTGTTTTGAGACTTTCGATTTTTCCGTTGACGGTGCTTTTCTTTTTCATCCATTTCTGAACGTCGCTGTCGATGCTGTGATAGATTCTTTTTGCCTGCTCGCGAATGTTCAGAATCTCTTTGTATACAAGGTCGTCGAGTTCAGTCTCGTTGATCCTGTGAGCTGTGCAATTCTCTTTTCCGTAGCGGTGGTAAGCGTTACAAGCATATTCGATTCGCAGGGGTTTGTTACGCCATTGGCGTTTGATCGCGACGAAGGTCGATCCGCAGTCGCCGCATTCGAGCAGTCCCGTGTATCGGTGACAGGGATTTCCTGAGCTCGCCCTGACGTTACCGCTTTTCTTTTGTGCGATCAGCTTTTGTACCAGTTCGAACTTTTCTTTTGAAATGATCGGGGTAACGAAGTTTTCGTGTACAAACTGTTCTTCTTTCGGAATGTCCTTTCGGATATGTGTGATCTTGTTATTATAGGTTTTGTGGCAGGTCACCGTTCCGATGTAGAATTCGTTTTCCAATATTCTTTTTACTCCAGTGTTATCCCACAGGTACTTGAAGCCAATCTTCGGCTTATTGCAGCCGAGATTTTTGCCGAGGAGCTGCTTCTGATAATAGGCGGGAGATTTGATTCCCTCTTCATTAAAGATACGGGCTATGGCAGAAAAGCCATAGCCCTCAAGATACATATCGAATATTCTTCTGACGATACGCGCGTGTTCCTCTACCACGAGGACCTGGTTGGTGTTTTTGTCCTTGAAGTAGCCGAGCGGCGGTATCATGACAAAGCCCTTCTTCTGCTTCTGTACCATACCGGCGCGCACCTTTTTGCTGATATCGCGTGCGTACATATCGTTGAACAATCCCTTGAAGCCGATGATCAGGTCATCGTCCTCGTTACTTGTGTCAAGGTTCTCGGTAACCGACAGAACCCTTACGTCATGCTCTCTGAGATAATCGATGAACAGCGCAGTCTGTGTTTTGTGTCTGCCGAGACGGGACATGTCCTTGACGATGATCGCTTCAATGGTGTCCTGCTCAACCTGTTCATAGATCTTGTTGATACCCTCACGATTGAAATGCATTCCGCTGACGTTATCGTCAAAGGATTCTCCGACGATCTCATGATGATTGGTGTTAGCGAACTCCACGAGGATGTTTCTCTGGTTCGTGAGTGAATTCAGTTCGGCATCCTCATCCCGTGAAAGTCGGTAGTATAACCATACCTTCATTTTATGCCTCCTATTGTATATAAATAAAGCCTGCGGTTAAGCAGACTTCTTGACAACGGGTATTTCTTCTTCCCGATCGGGAAGTAAGCTGTCCTCAGTGATATAGTCCTTTACAACGCTTTTGATGAATGCGTTGAACTGTTCATCGGTTCCGATGTAGTTATAATGTACGGAATGAATTTTTGTCTTGTTTTCAGTTGCCATAATTATCTTCCTTTCTGGTGTTTAGTTGATACATGCATCAGGCGCGGACGCGTCTGGTTTGTTGAACCAAACACTACCACACCTTTTTTGAAAAGTCTATATGAAATCCGAAAGTTTTTTTATAATTATTACATCACCATTGAGAAGCCTTGTCCCTCGTCTTCGTCGTCGTAATATTCATCGTCATAGTCGTCCTCGTCGAATACTTCTTGGAGGATTTCTTCTCTCCGGTAATCATCTTCTTCCGCGCTTTCAATCGGCTCTTCCGTCCTGTTTGCGATAGAGGAAATCAGCCCGACACCTGCTCCGATCAGCGCTCCGATCGCCGCGCCGTTCTCCTGCCCTTCGATCCGCTTGCGGCGTTCTTCGGGGTCTTCGTTATCGTCATCAACGATCCTTGCTACCGCTCCGGCGAGGCTGTCGACTCCACCGATGATGCGGCTTGAAGGATCGGAATAACTTTCGGAAATCTTTTGTGTTTCGGCTTTTGTAGCGGCGCGTTTTTGCAAATGTTGTTCGTAAAGCTCGCGTGATTTCTCCCATCCGGTCGGCTGTTTTTCATCTGAAACGCCGTCTGATCTCTCTCTGAAATCGAGTTCATTTTCGATATTATTCTTCAGATATTTTTCATCGAAAAGACTTTTATCGCGGCAGCTTCTGCCGTTGGGACAGTGAAAGGTCATGTGTTTTCTCTCGTCCGTCCATGTCATTCGGTATCCGAGAATCGACATCGCCCTGACAAATTCATCCCTGCTGCCGCTGTACTCCATCGACTTGTCAATGTCCTCAGCGAGCTTTTGTTTCCAGCTGTTGCCCCTCATCCTCGCTCGATACTCACGGTTGGAAATCCTGCGGCCTCCGTTCTCGTATGGCGTGAGAACGGAGAGCCCGTGAGCGAGGCAAATCTCATCACTGAGCGCTCTTAACTGTCTGAGAGTAGAGGGCGATTGGCGGAGCTTTTTCCCTGATTCAAAGCTCACGGAATTGATAACAAAGTGGCTGTGGAGATGGTTGGCGTCGCAGTGTGTGGCGACGAGAACTTCTTGCCCCGGCCACGCTCTCTCGGCAAACTCCATTGAGATCTCGTGCGCCTGCTCGGGCGTGAGCTCCTCTGTCGGCGAAAAGGACTGCGCGTACTGGTAGAAAAATATCCCGTCAGCCTTGCCGTAAACCTTTTTCGTTGCCATAAATTCACGATAGGAATTTGCTCCGTCACAGTTGATTCCGCTGACCAATTGCCGTTTGGATCGGCGGTCAAAGGTCTTATATTCCTGCTGACAATAGTTGATAACGGCTCGCATCGCGGACGGATTTTGTCTGCTTTCTTTGATGAAAATTACTGTTGCCACGTATCAATCTTCTCCCATCATACTGAGAA
This sequence comes from uncultured Clostridia bacterium, assembly GCA_946183365.1. Taxonomy (GTDB): domain Bacteria; phylum Bacillota; class Clostridia; order Oscillospirales; family Acutalibacteraceae; genus Ruminococcoides. The sequence continues at coordinate 26,889 of CAMHAH010000019.1, read as the reverse complement.
TCGCGTCGTAGATTTTCCGCTGACCTTCGATGACAGAATCGAACTTTGCGAAGAAAAATCTCCGTGAATTTGCCTTGCGCGCGATCTGATTGAGGTTGTTGCCGATGCGTTTCAGCTCCACAAGGATCGATGATAAATCTGTAACCTTGATCGTCGTTTTGCGTGAACAATCGATCAGATAATCAGTCAAAGACATCTGAGCCTGCTTCGCTTTGGCGGCGATCTCTTTCTTTTCTTCTGCTGTCAATCGAATCGACAGCGTTACATTTCTCTTTCTTTTTGCAATAATTAATCACCTCATTAGCGTTTTTGTAGTGGGTCCGGGCTACTGCCCGGAAGTCATGTGTTCGGCGGACAGCCGGACGCTCTGCTTGCCTCCGCTCCCTTATAGATGGATACTATAGGGATGCAGAAAGAAAAGTCACTCGTTGAGAGCAGCCCATAGTAACGGGCTGAAAAACTTCTCGTTGAAAGAAGCTCATAGTTTTACTGGCAGAAAGAAAAAATATCTTTTCGCTTTCTGTAGGGTATGCTCTGCAGAAAACTGTAACTTCTGTTACTCCGAAACAAAAGTCAAGGCTTCATCAGCTTTTTGAATATCTGTAAAAGTGTAACCAAGCTGTTCCTCAAGTGTTACCGGCTACACTTTTTTTCGCTGAGTTACAGCCGAGGTTACAAGCAAAGTTTATTGAGAATCTCAATCGCCAAGCGGCTTTCTCAATCTCGGTTACAGAGTTACACTTTTTTTTATGCGACCTCCTCAACGTCGCCGTTCACCTCTGCGATCGCGTCGGTTTTGTCCTTACGCAGATACAGCAACCGCATCGAGAAGTTTTGGATCTTCGTGACGCGGGTCGTCGACTGTCTGCCCGGTTCGGCGATCCCTTCTTCAACCAGAGCCTTCATGATCGAATTCTTGGTATACGGAAACGCTTCGCCGGAGTCGCTGCAGAGCTTCTTGATCAGAGGAAATACGCTGTCGAGATGGATCATGAGATAATCGGAATTGACGATCCCGCTGAAAAAGCTCGGCGTATAATCTCCGTGGCTGCCCTTTCGTTTCAGTACAACATCTCCGCTTTCCATCAGCGCGTAGAGCTTGCGGACGAAGATATTTGCGGGCTTTTCATACTCAATATCCACTGCCTGCCGTGCGGCAACCCGGAGTAAAAGCTCGGAAAAGTTTTTGATTTCCTCGTCCTTTTCGTCTTGAAAAATCACGCCGTTTTCTTTCAAAAAGTAGAGAAAGAATCTCATACCGATCATCAAACACGCGACGATCTCAGGCAATCTTCCGTGACATTTTACGCCGTGACTGAGGAAATCACTGCGGTAAGAATCGTATAATTCTCTCAGCCTTTTCACGAATTTTTCCTCGTGATCATCGTCGCAAATAAATCTTCGTTTGAGCCATTCGGTGTATGCGAACATGGTACGGCGATAGACGCCCTGCGCAGCTTCTTCCTGATACTCCGTGAGGTAAGCGAGATTCACGTCGCCGTCCTTCAGCTCCAAGGGGAAGTATCTTGCGATACCGCTTTCGCCGACATCTGGTCTCAGCTCGCCTGTGATGATGGCGTTCCCTTGGGGCGGACGGTTTTCCATCAATGTACAATCTGCTCTCATTCTCCCGCGTCCGGTTCGATCGCCGTAAGCGCGCATAATCTTCTGTGCGGTCGTGTTGAGCTTCTTCATTTCCGCGTTATCCGAGGGATAGAAGTCGTCGATGCAGGTCAGCACATCCTTGAGAGTAAAGGCGTTCGCAGTGATACTGTTCGCCGTATCCTGGAAGGACATCGGCAGATCGGTTGAGGTAAACGCGCCGAAGAAGCTGAGTATCAGCGCGGCGATCGTACTCTTTCTGGTGCCTGTACGACCTGTGAGGAAGAGAGTGAATTTTGGCATACAACCCGCTTGTTTGAGAAACTCATTGAGCGGCGTCAGAAACGCAAACGCCAGAAGCGGATGGATGATCTCCTTTCTCGCGGGAGGCATCGTATACAACAGCTTCGCTGTGTGCAGATCGGTTTTGCTCCAATTACGCTCGCCACAGTAATATCGGAGCTTGCCTTTCAGTGTCACATGGAGACTGCCATCACCCGGCAGAAGAAAATGCCACTCGCCATCGATTTTCTTCCAGCCGGTCACATGATACTCTGTGAGCTGTTCGGCGTTCTCGGAGGTCGTCTGGATGTAGTAGCGCAGTTGATCCTTGCACCGCTGACCGACCTCGATGATGCACTTCGCGCCCCACTTGTCGAGAAGCCAGTTGAAGTTGCTCAGATCGGCGCCGTTTACCTCGACAGGCGGGAGTGTGCTCCCGTCGGCATGAATACCGCTTAGCACCAGCGTCTTTTCCGTCACCGCGCCGTCGTCGACCGTTTTCTCGCTGACGATACGCGGGACGAAGTTACAGACCTTCGTGGTGATGCTCCCGCGCTTTGAGACCGTTGTAACGAAGAGATAGTTATCCCTGATTTCATAGGGATAGCTGTCCTGATTTGAATTCTTTTCTTTGGACATAGAAGTCCTCCTTTCAAAATATCATCCTCTGTTTACAGAGGTAAAACACCCTTTATCCGTAACTGCTCCTTCGTCGTCGCTCGCCGTACGAGGCAGGCGTATCCGGTTGGTACGCCTCGACCTCATGTGGCGGCTCCTCCTCTCCCCACGAAGCAGGCTTCGCGGGGACCCCTAAGTTTGATCCTGTTCGACCAAAGCTCGTATGTCATCAGCCCTCACCCCGCTCGGCATAAGCGTCATGGCAGGACGGTACCGAAGTACAGCACGGTAGGTTGTTCAGTTTTCAAGGTGCATTTGAGGGTTTTATAAAACACCCTCTACTACTCTATTCCACACTTTTTTGAGGAGTGGGCGAATATTTCTTTCAAGGGCATCCATCTTCGGCGATTTGTATAACCGAGAACGAACGATTTTGTTTGAGTTGTTGGTTGGCTTTCTTTATATTTTCCAACATGACGACCAATAATAACACTTCTATTTACAAGGCACGGAAATAGTGAGTTTTATGCGGTCTTTTCGTAGATTCATCAAATTCAGCATTATCTACAACAAAACTGATTATTGTTTGTGCAAGTTTATCATTGGAAAAAATACCCCTCTATTTACTAGCCGTCGAAAACGTCGATTTTACCACACTTTTTCTAAATTTGAGTAAAATTCAGCGTTTTGAACAATTTAGAGGCTTGTTGTTTGTATACATTTACTGTTTGATAAATACCCCTCTATTTACTAGCCGTCGAAAACGTCAATTTTACTACACTTTTTCTTAATTTGAGTAAAATTCAGCGTTTTGAACAATATTTGGGTTCGCTGGTTGTGCAAGTTGATCGTTGAGCTTTCAGAATCTTCCCATAGACATTTGCCGATACGAAAAAACCTTCTACTCTCTATATGGCTGAATTTTTCTTCATTTGATTCACAAAAATAAGATTTCTTTATTTTGAATACTACAGGGCTTTTGTGGAAGTCAGTTTTTCTTTGATTGACGACGCATATTTTGACGCCTGAGAAATGCCGAGAAATCCTCTGTACAGAGAAAAAAAGATATCCGATCACAGATTCGGTTTGGTTTTATAAAGAGAAACAGCGGGTCAGACGCGCCTGTACGCGCCCGATCTGCTGTTCATTATTTTATTCAGTTGTTCTCTGCCATGAGTTCAGCCATCAGCTTCGCGCCGAGACGGAAGCCTTGCAGGAATCCATCACGCTCGGTCAGCGTGATCAGCTTACTGTATCTCTCCGAAAGCTCTGATATTTTTTCTTTCTGCCCCTTATCCGTAAAGATCTCTCCTAATGCTTCTTCTATTTCTGTAACTTCTGACAAGGCTTTTCTTACCTCAACACTCTGCGGTTCATCGGTCGGTCTAATGTTTCCATAGTATAATTCTTTAAGTATGCTCATGTGCTCACGCTCCTTACAAGCACAACACAATACCATATAAATCGAATAAGTCAAGTTTTCTTCACTTGTATACGGTACGAAAACAGAAAGATTTCTTTCTCCAAAACAATGGCGCGACAGAAAGCCGAAGCTACCGAACGCATTACTGCTGATGAAGGAAACATTCTTCGTCAGAATCGCTCCATACAAGTAGAGGGAGCCTTCGGCGTACTGAAGCAGGACAGGGATTTCCGACGGTTCTTGACCAGAGGAAAAATCAAAACCGAAACACAATTTTTCTTGCTCGCTTTCGCATTCAACATCAATAAACTGCATAACCGAACGATTTACAAACGTTTAGGCATTGAATTATTCAATCAGGAGGCTGCATAAAACTAAAAGTTTTCAACATAGAAAGTAAAAAAGAGAGCGCTTTTCAACGCCCTCTGATTTGATGCGATTCTATGCTGAGCATAAACAGCTTATAAATACTATTTGTTCTCGAAAGCTAAGGCTGCCGCAAAACTTCTCGTTTTGCGACAGTCCCTTATACTTTACAAGCAAAGTGCGGGTAACAGGAGTTGAAGGCGAGCGTGTCAAGATGTAAGCGTCAGCGCACATCGCAGACGAAAACAGTCCTGCGGACTGTTTTCAGCGAGAGCGCAGATCGAACTGATGCCGCCGACCGGGCGCTCCTAAGACGAGGCGGCCGCTGAGGAACTATATAGCGAATGTTACCAGCACCATATCGAGTATATAGCCACCTTGTTTTTGTGCTGTTTATCAAAAAATCAAAACGACCAATCCCGCCACGGCAAAGGATAGGACAATCCAAACCGCCGTCAGGATACCACTCTTTTTCAAGACCTGTTTCCATGTCTGTACATAGGGGATGTCCGCGCACTCCTCTATGAGCCACAGCCTGCTGTGACCTACCCACAGTTTGTCAATCACAATGCCGTCGTACCAGTTCATCACCTCTAAAAACAGAAGCGCTTGAAGGTACGCCGTCCAAAAGTCATTTACACCGTTCCACAATCCGATCATCAGCAAAAGGGCTGTCAGCATTATCAACAGGAACGGAATCATAAAAACGATCCGTTTCCTTTTTACGGTCTTTTCATCGGTAAGTCCTAAGGAAAACGCCCTTTCCTGCACTGCCTTCGGGTAAAAATACAAGGCGTTGATACCGACGCCGATAGCGGACAGACGCACTAACAGCGTGAACAGCAGACAGAACAAAACCAGTTGGATCATAATTATCATTTGTTACCCTCCAGAGGAACCACCTTCGGCAAAAAGCTCTTTCACAAATTATCAGATTAATGCAACGATCCCGATCAACCCCACCATGGCAAGTCCGAGGCTCGGCATGATAATCCCAGGCAAATCCTGAAAGGCTTTGGGATTGATTTTCCGCAGCGTTACGCCGATAATCAGGAACACGATGGAGTTGAGCGCCGCCATCCATTTCGGGACATCCAGCGCGCCGATGAGGATTGCGACAATAAGGCAAATATCCGCCGCCATCAAAATGAGATAGCTCAGGAAAAACGGAACGGTGATCGCTTTATACAAACCCTCTAGGGCGTTATCGGCAATCTCGAAATTCTTTTCACTCATACCCATAATTCGCTTGTAGATGACCGCCTGAATACAAACCATCGAATGAACAAAAAAGCCGCCGAAACAACCAATAAAAGCAAGGATGCTCATGACGAAAGCGAGCGTCGGATGACTGCCGCTGATCTGTGACGCGATAGAATAAAAGCCGAAGCCAATTCCTATGTCGCCGAAAAAGGCGCAGAGAATGGACGCGCCAAAGCGCCACTCCGACATCTTCATCCAATTACTGTCGATGTTCTTGGATGTGCCGAGCTTCTCGTTGCCCGCACCCTTGAGATCAAACAGGATATCTCCCGCACAGCAGAGCAGCCCTCCGCACAATCCCAAAATTGAAAATATTAACAACATAGCAAAACTCCTTTAGCAGCTTATTAACGCCGTTGGTTAGCCGTTGCTAACCAATAAAATCAGTATAACATATTTTGATAATAAAATCAATATCTCTGAATGTTTTGATAAAAAACTAGTGCAGCGAATTATGCTTCGCTGCACTTCATTTTACTTTTGTAAAGCCAACATTTTCGCGTATATGCCGTTCTGCTTTTCAAGCTCTTCGGGCGCACCCTGTTCGTCCGCTCTGCCGTCCTTGATTACAACTATTTTGTCCGCACCGGCGACAGTGCGCATACGGTGAGCGATAATCATAACGGTTTTGTTTTTAATAAGACGTGAAATGGACTGCTGGATCAGAGTCTCGTTTTCCGCATCGAGTGACGCTGTCGCTTCGTCGAGCAAAATAACGGGCGCGTCCTTTAAGAATGCTCTGGCGATTGAAATGCGCTGTCGTTCGCCGCCGCTGAGCTTTTCTCCGTTTTCGCCGATTACGGTATTGTAGCCGTCGGGCATACGGTTTATAAACTCTTCACAGTTAGCGAGCTTTGCCGCATTTATTACTTCCTCATCGGAAGCGCCATTTTTACCGATTCGGATATTCTCCATAATAGTGTTGTTAAAAAGTGTAACGTCCTGAAAAACAATGGAATAATACTTCAAGAGCGCTTCGGGATCGACTTCGGAAATATCCTCGCCGCCGAAGGTAACCTTTCCTTTTGTAGCATCCCAAAATCGCGCCGCCAATCGTGACACAGTTGTCTTTCCTCCGCCCGAGGGTCCGATTAATGCGGTGACCTCGCCCTGCTTGGCGGTAAAGGTTACTTCGTCAAGAATGCTCTCGTCATCGTTGTACTCAAAACCGACGTGCTCAAATTGAATGTCATAATTTTCGGGAGCAAAATCTTGCTTGCCCTCCTGCTTTTGACTGTTATTCATTGCGTTTGTGCGGTCGATATTTACCTGAGCGGCGTTGAGCGCGCCGAGGTTTATCAGCGTGCCGCTCATCGGCTCGTACAAACGCGACACAACCAGCAGAAACATAAAGAAAGTCATTACGGTAGGCTGTCCGCTCAGAAGAAGAGTACTGCCGACTAGAGCTGTGGTGGCGATACCGATTTTCAGAAACATTTGCGCGGGTACTACAAACGCCGCAACGCCTAATTCAGCGGCTATTGACTTCTTTTCATAATCCTTGATGATTCCGTCTAAGCCGTCAATGTACTCCTGCTCGGCGTTATTGCTCTTAAGGTCGCGCAGGGCTTCGATTGCCTCCTGCAAGCCGTCCTCCATTTGAACGCGTGTATCGTTTTTGCGCTTGTTAAAACGGTTCTGAGCCGTTTTTGAAAGTCGAACCGCAAGCAGCGAAACAGGTAGCACCCAAACAGAAGCGAGTGCCAGCCGCCAATCAAAAACAAACAGAGAAACTGCGATGATGACCGTTGAGATAATTGAGCCGTAATACTGCGCCGTCTGGTGAGAGAAGGTGTGTTCAATAACAGTACAGTCGTTGAGAATGGTTGTTGTAAGGTCGCTCAAATCCTTTTTACCGAAGAATGACAACGGCAGCTTTCTGAGTGACTCCGCAAGGGTAATGCGGCGTACGGCGCTTTCCCGATAAGTTGAATAATAGGTCGCGTTGTACTGCCAGAACTGCGTGACATAAATCAGCAGAAGCGAAATGACAATTCCGAATATATAAAAGATAATTTTTCCGTTGTCGATTGTGTTTTCAAGCATATCTCCCGTGAAAAAATAGAGAAGGCTGACAGGCAGCATAAGCACAATATCCGATACCACGCAGGCACATACGGCGTTAACAAATCCTTTCGCGCCGGCGCGAGACATTGCGTAGCGTTTCATAATCTTATTAAGCACTGTGCTCACCTACCTTCCAAGCAATTGAGGACTGATAATTATCCCACATCTTTTTGTAAATTCCGTTTTGTTTTAAGAGATTGCCGTGCGTGCCCTGCTCGGCGATTTTCCCGTTTTCAAGAACAATGATGTTGTCGGCGTTTTGAATGGTGCTCAGTCTGTGCGCAATCATAATCACGGTTTTATCCTTCGCAAGCTCGGCAAAGGACTTTTGAACAAGATATTCGTTTTCGGGGTCGGCAAAAGCGGTTGCTTCGTCGAGCACAACAACAGGAGCGTTTTTGAGAATCGCTCTGGCAATCGCTATACGCTGCTGCTCGCCTCCCGAAAGGTATACGCCCTTTGTGCCGATAACTGTGTGGATTCCGTCGGGCAGCTTGGCTATAATATCCGCGCACTGCGCCTTGTTAAGCGCTTCTATTACCTCTTGCTCAGTCGCGCCGGGTCTGCCCAAGCGGACGTTTTCAAGAATAGAACGCTTTAAGAGTTTGCTGTCCTGAAAAACGTAGGACACCGTGTTCATCAGCTCGGATTTGTCGATATCCTTAACATTAACTCCGCCGATTGTTACTGCGCCTTCGGTCACGTCCCAAAAGCGCGAGATAAGTCCGGCAACGGTTGTTTTTCCGCCGCCCGAAGCACCGACAAGCGCGAGAGTTTTGCCGCTTCCTGCCGTAAAGAAAACGTTATCAATCGCAAGGTTATCCGCGCCGCTGTATCGGAACGACACGTTTTCAAAGGTAACAGAGCTGTTCTTCGGCTTGTCTGTGTTTTCATTCTTTTCAAACGGTTTTAAATTGAGAATGGAATCAATGCGCTCGAACGCGTCGGCAACCGTCATTTCGCCCTCGCTCATAAACATCACGCGCTGCATTGTCGTTGTGATTACGGGCGTGATGATGACGTAAAAAATGAAGTTGAGAATAATATCGGCAGCGATGTTCGCGCTGCCCTGAGATAGAATAAGAGCAAGAGTAATCAAAAACGCGAACGCGCTGTTGATGATCACCATAAAGAATAACATCGGCTGACGGCAGCGTTTGGTATAGGAAATACAGAATTTTCCGTAATTTTCAATTGACGCTTTGAAACGCGAGAAGGTGTGCACAGTTTGCCCAAAGGTTTTGACAACAGGAATTCCGCGCACATACTCTACCGCCTCGTTGTTCATATCCTCTAACGCGTCATTATACGCCTTCATATCCTTCTGCATTTGCGGACCTATCATTTTCATCATACAGAGGAAAGCAAGAATCACAGGCAGAACTGAAACTAATCCGAAGAGCCAGTCGATTATAAACATCATTACGACCATACCGAGCGGCGTGGCTGCTGCACTCGCCATATCGGGCATATTGTGCGCAAGGTAGGTTTCAGCCGCGGTTGAGGAATCGTTGATAATCTTGCGGATTCTTCCGCTTCCCATTTCCTCGGAAAATCCAAGCGGCAGCTTGATTATGTGCTTCAGCAAATCACGCTTGATGTTACTGCCGATTCGAAACGCGCTTACGTGCGAGCACATCAGTGATGCAAAGTAAATTATCAATGCAAGCACGGCGAAAATAACCGCCATTACACCGTTATGGACAATCGAGGTTGCTTTTGTAAAATCAGGTGCGACTTCTATCACCTCTTTGATGATAAAGAAGATATAAACAAGCGGAAGTAAGGCTACCAATGAGCTTATAAAACTCAAAACCCATGACAAATATGTCAGGACTTTATACCCTCCCGCGTAATACATCAGCCGTGACAGATTCGACTGTTTTTTCTCTTTTTTCAATCAGATCACTCCTTGTATCGGGTTAGTTTCCGCTAACCCAAATGCTTAAAAATAAAGCGCTTTAATGTATTGTAGGACTCTTTGCTCTCAGGCATATAGTTTTGATAAAGCACATAGCTGTGGAACATTCCCGGCTGTATTTCAAGCATAACATCCACACCTGCACGTTTGGCTTTGTTATAAACCGTCAGCGTATCGTCAAGCAGCATTTCGTGCCCGCCAACGAAGAACAGCATCGGCGGAAAACCGCTGTAATCGGCAAAGGCAGGCGAAACATACGGGCTTTTGCGGTCTGTTGTACCGATATAGTCAAAAAGGTAGCTGTCAAGCAGCTTTTGCCGTGTGGCTTCATCAAGCACTCCCTTTTTGTCGCCGATTTCAACATCCCTTTGATAATTCAGAGCATAGCTTTTTCCCGAAGCGGTCATATCCGTCCACGGCGAAAGGAAAAAGCAGCCGCAGGGCATTTCCCTTTTGTTATCACGCAGCTTTAACAGCATTGCAAGCGCAAGATTACCGCCCGAAGAATCTCCGCCGACTATAATGTTTTCAGGCTTTGTTCTCGAGGTCAGCTCATCCCATAAATCGAGCGCTTCACTCAGCTGGGTGGGATACTTGCATTCAGGAGAAAGCTTGTAATCCAAAAGGGCAATCTCCGCTCCGTTTATCAGGCCGCAAAACGGCGCACAGAAGTCACGGTAATTATAGGTAAGTCCGCTGATATAGCAGCCGCCGTGCATATAGTAAATCACCTTGCCCGAGGGTTTGGTGCCGTCTATTCTGAGCCGTTGGTATTTTGTGCCTTTTGGCGTAGTAAGACACTCAAGCGAGTAGCCCTTCTTCGGCTTCGTGTGCGAATATTTTTCCGACATTCGCTTCATTTTCTGTTCCATTTCGGGATGCGCTATCGGGTTGATGTTCTGCATCCGCATCATCATTTTAAAGAATTTACCTCTTACCGAGGACATTGTCATCACCTTCCGTTTTGTTCTCGAATTTGCATCTTCTGCGATACTCTAAGGGAGAAACCTTATATCGCTCCTTAAAAGCCGCTCCGAATTTCGGCTGGCTTTTGTAGCCGACGCTCAACGCGATATCAATTACTTTTTTATCTGTTTGTGCAAGTAAGTTTGCGGCTTTTTTCAGCCGGAGATTTTGCTGGAATTCAGCATAGCCGCAGCCGTAAACACCGCGAAAATAGGTTTTCAGGCTTGTTTCACTCACTCCGAATTCAACCGCCAATTCTTTCGCGGTATAGCGTATATCTAAATTGTTTGAAATTTTATCATATACCTTTTTGGCTATTTCCGCTTGCGTTGAGGTATAGAAGCTTCTTTTTTGTTTTCCGTTGCCGAAATCCTTATTCCCCAATGCAAACAGCAGCTCCAAAAATTTCAGGTAAACTCTTGCATATTCCGCTTGCGCCGCAATCAGACGATCAATACTTTCGGCAATGCTTTTTATTTCATCATCAGTCTGTATTATCTGCGGTCTGCTGTATTTCCGACAGCTCTCCGCAAGAAGATTCGGAATCTCAACGCTTTCTCCGAGTAAGGTTAAATCATTGCGCCAATCGCTGTCTAAAAAGACAAAAATCTCAATCCCTGTGTACTCAGCGTTGGGATAATAAAAGCTGTCTGTCGCCTGACCCGTATCAACGGCAAGCTCTCCGCCTGAAAGATAGGTGCGCTCTCCGTTGTTTAAGGAAAGCTCGCACCTGCCGCTTTGACAGTAATTGATTTTCAGATAACATGTTTCGTCAATCGTACTTGAAAAATCGGGGATAGTATGGGAATGAATCTCTATTCTTTGCACCATAACATATGGAGAGAAGAACACGGTTGTCAGATTCCCGCCGTTATTGTCGAGAGGCACGTGCAATCTTCGCCTTTTTGAATTGTATTCAGCGCCGCGGATTTTAAGAAACGGCTCTAAAAAATCTCTGTTCATATTAACCCCTGCTCACAAAATTAACCTTGCGTTCACAGCAAGCTTCAATAAATTCGCTGTCGTGCGTAACAATGATGACAGTCTTTCCCAAATTTCTTAATTGCCTCATCAGCGCGGCAATCTCTTTCATATGCCCATAGTCAAGACCGCTTGTCGGTTCATCAAATAATATATAATCCCGTTCTGAGGCAACCGCACAGGCAATGGCGAGTCTTTGCTTTTGACCGCCCGACAACGCCATCGGGTGACGTTCTTTATAACAAACAAGGTCAACGCTTTCGAGTATTTTGAGCGCCTTATCTTCATTCGGTTCGGGCAGACTGATCATCACCTCTTCAAGCACGCTGTCGGTGAACAGCTGATGATTCGTGTCCTGCATAACCATAAAGAAACTGTTCAGTCTGTTTCTTCGCTTAAAGGGCGCGCCGTTAATTATTATATCGTCCTTGCTCCGCCTTTCCAAGCCGCACAGACAATTCAGGAAGGTCGTTTTACCTTCACCGTTAGCGGCGGTAATCGCGGTGATTTTTCCAAGCGCAAGCTCCATATTATGAATATCTATGATGTTATTATTTACTTTTGAACGGTTGAAAAAGCCCTGCTTATAGCCAAATCGCAGGCTATTTATGGTGAGCGTTTTATCATCCGTTGTTACAACGGGCAACTCTATTTCCGTAGGCGCGGGCGAATGGGCGCTTCGCAAACCTAATTCACTCAAATCATTATCGCTTAACTTATTCAGCTCATTTTTATTATAATCTTTGATGATTTTTCCGTCATCCATTAAAACTACTCTGTCAATCAAATCCCAAAGATAAAACAGGCGGTGCTCTGCCGCGATGACGGTTCTTCCTTGCCTGACCCACTGCGCGATTAGCTTCCTCAGCTGCATTGTCGCATGATAATCAAGATTTGCCGAGGGCTCGTCAAGCAAGATAATCTCAGGCTTGCCGACCTCAATTGAAGCGCAGGCAATCTTTTGTTTTTCGCCGTCGGACAGGTGAAAAATACTCCTGTCCAGTAGATTTTTTATTTGAAAGCTCTCGGCGGTTTGTTCAATTCTGCTCTTGATTATTTCGGCTTCTACACCCAGATTTTCACTCAAAAAGGCAAGTTCGCTTGTGGTATCTACATTAAAAAACTGCGACCTTGGATTTTGGAAAACCGTGCCGATTTTCTCAGCCGATTTGCAAAGCGGCTTATCGTTGACAGGTTCGTCGTCAATCACAACCTCTCCCTCGAGCTTGCCTGAATAGTAATGCGGAATCAAGCCATTGATTAGTCTTAAAAGCGTGCTTTTACCGCAGCCCGAAGGGCCTGTAAGAAGCACAAAAGAACCCTTTTCTATTCTTAAATCTATATTACTCAGGCTTCCGTTTAACTCGGCACTTGATTCGTCACTGTTTTCGGAAAGATACGTAAAACTGACGTTTTTTAGTTCAATCATAGCTTCACAACCTCCCCGAAGTGAATTCCGAATAGACTCAATACCCATACCAAATAAGCACAGAAGCAGAGTGCCAAAAGAAAAAAATCCTGAAATCTAAAGCGGGTATCGCAAATATTTGTGCGCTTGCGCGGTGAATCCAAGCCCCGCGTCAGTGCAGCGGCAGTAAGCTCGTCGCCGATTTTAAGAGAGCACATTAGAATGGGGATCAATCTGTATTCTAAGATTCCCGCCGCGTTTCTTCCGCCAAAGCGTATGCCGCGCATTGTCATCGCCTTGTTAATCGCTTGAATTTCTTCCTTAACCGTTGGAAAAAATCGGAAGATAACCGACATCGGAATTGTAATCACATCGGGTATAAAGAGCTTTTTCATTCCGGTAATAAATTCGCTTGCGGTTGTGCTTGAAATAACATAAACACTCATCAACGCGCAGGGGAGAAGTCCTGTTACTATTCCTACAACAATAAACAATATAATATGAAATATGCCGTCTGAGCCTGAGGGCAGTACAGACCATGCGATTATGACTGCAATATACATCAACAGCCCAACCATTCCCGCCTTAAGATTTTTGGATATAAACAGCAGAAAAAGAGAAACAAGCGGAAATATCAAGGTGAATATTTCCGCGTCTGTTCCTCCTAACCCGCCCATTAAAAAAGCAGGAAGCGTTACCAAAAGCACAAGCTTTGTTATCGGGTTTATAAAGCTTTTCTTTCCGTAATCACCTTTTAACATCAGACAATCCCAGCCTTAGCAAAATGCTTTTTCATTATTTTCAGTCCAAGCAAGCCGCCGAGAATCCCAAAGGCTACACACAGCGCAATCAACACAGGCGCAGTCCAAATTTGGAAAATGCTCTTTGCCGAGGAAATAAACTCCTCACCGTAATCCGCGTTTTGCTGCCAATATGTATCCGCCATAAAAATCAGCGGGATGTAGCTGCCGAACAACCAAGTACAAAATACACCGTGCGCTATTACCGTATGTTTTTTGCTTTTATATGCTCCGAGTTTTAAAATAAGCTCTGTTATTATTCCCGACACGGCGCATACGGGCAGCGCGTACCAGCCCATTCCCGTAAGCATTAACAACAAGCCGAGCAGCATGCTCATAATAAAAACCATACCGAGTTTTTTTACTTTTGTAGCAAACAGCATCCACGGGATACCGCCGACTACCGGGATAATGACGCAGTATAAGGGCATTAAAACAGGAATAAACCCAAGAGGCATAACAGCCATAGTAATGATAAATATAATTGCGGTGAAGATACCGATATTGATTAAATCTCTTCCGCCGATAAAGTACTTTTTTGTTTGATTACTCATGTGAAACTCCTTTATTTTTTATTGCCGGCAGTATACAAGTTATCATAAGCTAACTAAAAAGTCTATACCCGTACAGCCGAATTGTTCCACATAGCGGCGGGATAATTGATGCTATCTTTTCAATATCAAACATATCGGTTAGGCACAGCTAACCTATAATCAAAAAATAACAGGCAAGATATTATTTGCCTGTTAAGATTATAAATGATAACAATGTTATTGCCAATCTCTCAAGCGTTTTATTTGCCATCTTATCCGACTTGTTGTTCCGTAATTCGGTAAACTTGCCCTCCAACGAGCAGTTATATTATAGTTGACATCACAATGTTTGTCAAAAAAGTTAATAATCTTATAATCAAACAATAGCTCCCTCAGACACTCGCCTCGGGATTGACTTCAATTTTTCCTCGCCAAAGGTTTCTTCGGCATCTTGCAGCTCAGAAAGCAGCGCTTTCTTATTCTGCGGAAGTATACCGTGTACAGGTACGACATTTGACGGATGCAGTCCGAAATAGTAGCAGGGTATATCTATGAGGTTTAACAAAAGCTCCTTCTCGGCTATGTATTCTCCGATAGTACATTCATTAAATTTTCCTGACCTCATATCCTCATACAGCGGACAGCCTTCGTCCGCATGGATAGTACCCGTAAATATCAGATAAGGCTTAACTTTATTTATCAACTTATCATTATTATTAAAATTAATCAATAGTTAATCTTGATTTATTCATATTTAAATCTTCCCGTGCTTTTCTATATATTTCTCAATCGCGTCACGAATCAGGATTCCCATTTGACATCTCCGGACCTCTATGCTATACTACACTCAACAAACCGCATAGGAATGGGAAAAACAGGGTTTCACCGACGTGGTGTATTTAATTAAGGAATAAACCGCTTAGGAAAAGTACAACAAAGTATGTCGGTATCACATGCGTTTAGATTGAAATTCGGATAGCCGAATAAAAGAACAAACCCGAACCCTTCCCCAATCGGAACGAGGTTCGGATTTGTACCATTTGGTGCAGGTAACAGGACTTGAACCTGCATGAAATTGCTTTCATACGGACCTGATAAATGATTGAATCACATATCAGAGATAAAGGATTTTATTAAGGAATAGTATATAAATACTTGCAAAATAAAAATCCGATACGCAAATTTGACACCATGTTTTGCCGTATCTTTGAAAACCCAAGGAGAGAAATATGATGAAGAGAAGAACAATTTCGTTGATACTCGCTATGTTCATCTTAGCTTTATCTGCAACGGTAATACCCGTGAGCGCGCAAGTGAGCGAAGCGGAGCGGTACGTAGTCTCTATGACGACAGAGGAAAAAATTGAGCAGATGATCATGCCTGCTTTTCGCTACAGCGCCGACTCTGAGGACAACCGAACAAACGTCACCGAGATCACGGAGAATATCGCCGATACGCTGAAGCGGCACGGCTATGCCGGCGTGATCCTTTTCGGTCAGAATACCTCAACGAACGAAGGGACGATCCGTCTGGTCGACGCGCTCCAAAAGGCAAACTCCGTCAGTGACCGTCCGCAGCTTTTGATCACCACCGATCAGGAGGGTGGTAACGTCACCCGCTTCACGCAGGGTACCATGATGATGGGCAATATGGCTCTCGGCGCTGCAAATGATATCGATGTCACCAAAGAGGTCGCGACAGTGATCGGAAACGAGTGTTCTGCGCTCGGTATCAATGCTGATTTCGCTCCCGATGTGGACGTGAACAGCAATCCCGCGAATCCCGTGATCGGCGTGCGTTCTTTCTCGGACGACGCTCAGCTTGTCGCAGCTCACGGCAGCGCTTTTGTACAGGCGCTCAACAACGCCGGCGTCATCTCTACACTCAAGCATTTTCCCGGTCACGGCGACACCGATACCGACAGCCACACAGGGCTGCCGTCTATCAACAAGACTTATGAGGAACTCAAGAAAAATGAACTGATCCCCTTCAGGGCTTGTATCGACGCAGGGTCACAGATGATCATGACCGCGCATATCGTGTATCCTCAGATCGAGACTGAAACTTATATCTCCAAGAAGACGGGTGAAGAGATCAATCTTCCGGCGACCCTATCTAAGAAGATCATCACGGATATCCTGCGCGGCGATATGGGCTTTGACGGCGTTGTCATCACCGATGCAATGGAGATGGATGCGATCGCGGCACACTTTGATAAGTACGACGCGGCAAAGCTTGCAATCGAAGCAGGCGTAGATATTCTGCTCATGCCTGTGGATATGACGACAAAAGAAGGCTTTGATGAGATGGATGCGTACATCTCGAATCTTGCTCAAAAGGCAGATAACGGCGAGATACCGATGGAGAAAATCAACGCCGCTGTGCTCAGGATTCTGAAGCTGAAAGAGAACAATGGATTGTTTGAAGAATACGATTGGTCGAATATCGAGAACCGTGTGCAGAAAGCGATCGATACGGTCGGCACAAAGGAGCGCCATGACAGAGAGTGGGAGCTGACCCAAAAGGCGATCACCCTCGTCAAGAACGACGACAGCACCTTACCCTTGACCAGAGCAAACCAAAAGACCGTCGTGCTGGTTCCGTATAACGACGAGACCATCCCGATGAACTACGCGGTCAGAAAGCTGACAGAGGATGGCAAGCTCCCCGAGGGAGCGGATGTGACCGCGTATTCCTACTATCAAAAATCCGTTGATGAAGTCCTGCCGATGATCGACGGCGCGGATAATGTTGTCTTTATGTCCGAGATATACGGCGCCTATGCGTTGAAGAACGACACGGCGAAAATGGCGGATACTATCGCCGATACGATCCATGAAAACGGCGGTAAATTCATCGTCATGTCGGTCAGCCTGCCGTATGACGCCGCTCGCTTTGAGAAAGCGGACGCGATCATGATCGCCTATCTTGCACGCTCCATGCCGGTCGATCCCGAGGATAAAACGACAGGGATCACCCAGTACGGTCCGAATATGCCTGTTGCGCTTTATATGATGTTCAGCGCTGATGACGCGCCGACCGCAAAGCTGCCGATCAATATCCCCACGCTTGACGCGGAACATAACTTCACCGATACTGTGTTGTATGCAAGAGGCTTTGGCCTGACATATCAGATTTCGCCGACTCCCGCTGCGCCGATCCTCGGCGATGTGAACGGTGACGGTGAAGTGACCGTCACCGACGCAACATTTATTCAGAGAAAGATTATAAGTATCCCGATCCCGTTTGAGCTCAATGACAGGGTTGCCGATGTAAACGGTGACGGAGAAGTGACCGTTCTCGACGTGACTTGTTTACAGCGCTGGCTGGCAGAGCTTTCCGCTCCCGAGGGGATCGGAAAGCCGATCGGCGAGACTCCCGAACAGCCCGGCGATACCGAGCATAAACTGCTCAGCGGCTTGAAAACATATTCTAAGGATTTTGAGACCGGCAATTGGGAATTGTCTCAGACCACTGCCATAACGTATGAGAACAGTTATCCTGTTCTGTTTGATTCGATTGAAAACTTTGAGGACGCCGAACCGGTTCAGAAAACGGTCACCTATACTTTCGACGGCGATCTGCCTCTGACCAGCACCGAGATCGACGGATCTACGGGATCGAGAAAGACTGTTGAATACTCAAAGGGAAGGGTATATAATGTAACTTATGACTTTGGTGTCGGCGGCGTCACGAAGTTGATGTATCAGTATGGCAACGGCGACGACAATTTCACCATGGTGCTGCACAATCAGCTTCGAAAGGGAAATGAATACAATCCCGATGTGCATATGGAAGAGGTTGACTCGGTTTCGATCACCGCAGAGAACGGTTTGCTGAAAACTACTACGAACACCGGTATATATGCTTATTGGAGCGAAAGACAGGAGAAAGAATGGATTCGTTTCAGGGGCGTATACACGAACACATACGATCCTGACGGTATCGTGAACCTGTCTGCGGCGGAACTGACCGAATTCGGCGTCCAGCAGCAAGCAAAGTATGAGGTAGTGAAGAAGGACGGTGTTATAACAGGGGTCATTCAGTACGCTCCCGACGGCAACGGCGATTGGAGCGCCTTTACAAAATACGAGTTTGAGTACAACGATACAGAGATCAGCGCCGCGAGATATGCCTCTATGATTAATTACTATATTACTAACGGAGGCGGCAATTATTATGTCTTCAACTGGTATTGATTATTAGAATATTCAATACAGAGTGTGAAGAAGGATTTAAGATCGCGTAACGACTTCATTGCCATCAGAGAAACCATTTGACTAATCCCATCGTCTATGGTATACTCAAGCCACAAAAAATGGCTTGGGGATGGAAAAATCGGAGTTCACCGACGTGACGCGACCATCAGGTCCATGTGAGCATTACGCTCATGCAGGTTCAACTCCTGTTACCTGCACCATTAAAGGCATATACACCTTTTGGTGTATATGCCTTTAATATTTTATTTGACAGGAAACTACAACAAACTATATAATTAATGATTTTCAAAGATATTTTATACAAATTGTATTATTGCGGTAACATATGTCAAATAAAAAATAATTTATAGTCCCCGCTCAGTAGCGCACTGCGTGCGCACGAGCGATGGGTATACGAAATCGCGCGCGTGGGGCGCACGCTTTCTTGTACCGGCAAAATGAGGGTAACAGGAGTTGAAAGCGAACGTGTTTTGATTTATGCCCGCTCAGCAGCGAGCTGCGTGCACACGAGCGATGGGTATACAAAATTGCGCTCCAAGCGAGCGATTTCTTGTAACACAAAAGTGACCGCCGCTTTTCTTTTTGCGGCAGCCGCTTTTGCTGATAAAGTATTATGTGTGTCTGGATGCCGCAAAAACCGAAAGCTTTGCGGCATCCCGCTGTGTGCCCCTATAACGGTTCGAGGGCGCTTATCGTGACCATTTATATTATATTCAGTGTGCCGGCTGATTATACTATCGGCAAAGCTTTATCAGTCTTCGCTCTCTATAACGCTCAGCGGATCTATCAGCTTATCTCCTACTCTTATTTCTATATGAATATGAGAGCCTTCTGAGATCTCAGAAGGTATTTTACCTACCTTGCCGATCGTATCTCCCGCTTTGAGTTCGTAGCCGTTCTCAACGCTGAAATCATTGCTCAGTCCGCAGTAGTAAACCGTGTAATCACCGCAATCGACCTCAACGATGGCTCCGTATAATTCTGATACAGAAATATCTTTTACTGTGCCGCCGCTCATCGCATATACATTCTCGCCTTCTTCGGCGGCAAAATCACAGCCTGTATGCGCTCTGTAGTCCTTCATTGTGCTGTTGTATACGCTGTCTTCGCTGTATTCCTTTGTTACCTTGCGGCTCTTGACTGGATAGACAAGGCTATCGTCGACCTTCATGACCGCCTGCATGGTCGTGAGGGCTTTTTGCTCGGCGCTGTCGCTCTCTTCGGGCATAGTTTCGCTCAGAGAGAAGCTGCGTGTTTTCTCCTGCGGTTGTGTCTGCTCCTGTGTAGGTATCTGCGTTTCTGTTTGCTGTGTTTCAGCGGCGGTCTCGCTCTCTGTAACTCCGGTCATATCCTGACCCACCGCTACGGTAGCTGATGACAGGGAAGAGAAGTATGAGCTGTCGCTGTCAACAGCGTTATCGCTTAAAGCCGAATATGCCGACCACGCTGCCATTCCTACCGCCATAAGGCAGACCGACAGCGCAACGTAGAAGCCTGCCCTTTCATATGCTTTCTTCTTTTGTGTATTTTTATATTTCTTCATAATAAAACGCCTCCGCTCATATTATGAACGGAAGCGTGTGCTTTTATACAGTTTTATTTTTATCTGAGAGCCGCATATACTACTGTTCCTATATAGAACAGGATCATCACTGCACCTTCAATTCGGTTTATTTTCTTTGAAAGCGAGAAAAAATAAACCATTATGGAAGCAACCAGCAGGATAGCGAAATCTATCAGGCAAGCCATATTTACGGGGATGGGGTGCAGGGTAGAGGAAATGCCGAGGATGAATAAAATATTGAATATATTAGAACCGACTACATTACCTATGGCAAGTCCGTTCTCACCCTTCTTTGAGGCGACTACCGAGGTCACAAGCTCAGGCAGGGATGTTCCTACGGCTACCACCGTAAGACCGATCAGCGTCTCTGACATACCGAACGCGGCGGCGATGTATTTAGCTGAGTTTACTACGAACTGGCCGCCCGCGATTATAAGACCTATACCGAGCAGGATGAACAGAACGCTCTTTAACGGAGACATAGTCTTTGTAGGCGTCTCTTCGGTCTTGTTCTTCTTTGCTGAGATTATCAGCATAGCTATATAACCGATGAAGCATACCAGAAGGATTATACCGATTATTCTGGTGACCTCGCTGACGTTTTCAGACATCTTTATATTCGAAAAATCTATGTTTTTCAAAGCCGGTATACCTACGGCGAGGAAGAGAAGTACCGTAGCGCCGATAGAAAGCGGATAATCACGCTTTTTGATGACTCCGTCTATCGGTATGGGCTTGATTATCGCGCATACGCCGAGTACCACAAGCAGGTTGAACAGATTTGAGCCGACAACATTGCTCAGCGCGATCTCGTTGGAGCCTTTGAGAGCGGCTGATGTACTTACCGCGAGCTCAGGAGCGCTGGTACCGAGGGCGACTATCGTAAGACCGATTATGACCGACGGGACCTTGAAGATAGCCGCAAGCGATGAACTGCCGTCTACAAAAATATCTGCGCCCTTGATAAGAGCGACGAATCCGACTATCAGCAAAAAGATATTCAGAGCCATTTCCATATTGAATTTACATCCCCTTTTTCTACTGCTAAATTATAGTTAATCGTTATTATTTTGTCAAGCTGTGTCGGCTTTGTACGCTTTGAAATGTATGTTATCTGTTGAACCGATCTTGTGAATAAGAAAAAGTATTTGATAAAATATTATTTTTATGTTATTATGTCTGTGTTAAATAAATAACGGGAGATGAATATATGAAAAAACTGCTTTGTATAATTATGGCTGCCGCTATGGTGATGGCGCTCGCGGCGTGCGGCAATACTCAAAAAACCGATGAGACAGCGGCTCAGACCGAGGCTGTCAGCGAAACTCAAAAACCGACCGAGACTACGTCCGCTGAAAAGGAGACAAAAGCTGTGCGTGATCCTGACGCTGTATATGAATACGAAACGCGGGAGATATGGTGTGAGAACAACGGCAACCGTATCTACGGCGTAGCCTATATACCTATTATAGAAGGAGTAAGTAAATTCCCGCTTGTTATCCATTCTCACGGGCTCGGCTCAAACCACGAGGCGGGAGAGGGCTTTTGCAAGCGTTATGCAGAGAAAGGCTTCGCGGGTTATACCTTTGATTTTCCGGGCGGAAGCAAACCGTCTAACGAGAACCGAAGCGACGGTGACCCTATGCAGATGTCTGCTGTTACAGAGGCTTCAGATCTTCAAAAGATACTCGATACCGCTCTTACATGGGATTTCGTCGATACAGACTATGTGTTCCTTGAGGGCGGCAGTCAGGGCGGCTTGGTCAGCACTATGGTAGCTCTTGACAACAAGGACAAGGTCAGGGGCATGATACTTATGTATCCCGCGCTGACCATGGCTGAGGCGGTATTCGGCAGATACAGCAGCCCCGAGGATGTACCTCAGACTATCTCGTTCGGCGACGATTATCAGCTCGGCAGCAAGTTCGTGACCGATCTTTTCGGAGTAGAGGTCATGAGCAGGCTGAACACCTTCGACGGCAACGTTATTATGATCCACGGATCTGATGATAAGCTGGTGTCTGTCAACATATCCGAGCAGGCGCTGAAGCTCTTCCCGAATGCTGAGCTTCATATTATCGAAGGCGCTGGCCACGGCTTCGGCGGTGATGATTTCGACAAGGCGGCTGAGTTCGCAATAGATTATCTTTTCAAAAATACATAACATCATCAGCAGGGGACTGTCGTGCTTCAAAATACGATGGTCCTTTCTTTCGCTCAATAAAGCTCTCAAGGAAGATTATTTATTCATAATTCCATTATGCTGTTGACTGAGATCGGACTTTGAGGTAATCTAATAGTATTAAAATTTGTCATATGGAGGGAGAAAATGTCGGATAACTCGTCTGTGATATCGGCAGAGGAGCTTCGTGAATACTGCGATTCTCCCGAACGCTCCCGAGAGATCGAACAGAGCATCACCAAGCGCCGTCGCTTTAAAGAGAACATATTCAGCCGCTTTACCAAAGCTATCGTTGAATTTGATATGATCCAGCCGGGGGATAAGATCGCCGTTTGTATCTCCGGTGGCAAGGACAGTATGCTTATGGCTAAGCTTTTTCAGGAACTCAAGCGACACGATAAGTTCCCCTTTGAGCTTGTGTTCATGGTGATGGATCCCGGATACAACGAGCTTAACCGTATTATGATCGAGAGCAACGCCCGTATCACCGGCGTGCCGATACAGATATTCGATACCCGTATCTTTGACGCTGTATATAAGATAGATAAGTCTCCGTGTTATCTCTGCGCCAGAATGAGACGAGGTCATCTTTATAAACAGGCCCGTGAGCTCGGATGTAACAAGATAGCCTTGGGACATCATTATGACGACGTGATCGAGACGATCCTCATGGGTATGCTTTGGGGCGGTCAGATACAGACAATGATGCCTAAGCTGCATTCGACAAATTACGAGGGTATGCAGCTTATCAGACCTATGTATTATATTCGTGAGGATGATATAAAGGCTTGGCGTGATTTCAACGGACTGCGTTTTCTTCAGTGCGCCTGTCGATTTACCGAGAACGCCGAGAGATCGGGGCAGGAGGCTTCGGTATCAAAGCGCCTTGAGACAAAGCGACTTATCAAAGAGCTTAAAAAGAGCAACCCTCATATAGAAGCAAATGTTTTCAACAGTATGCATAACGTCAACATCGACACTGTCATCGCATATAAAAAGGACGGTATCGTTCATCATTTCCTTGAAAACTATTAACGGAGGTGAGATATGAGCTCGCTCGCTGAATATATAGATTGGTATTCCGATTTCACTTTCTATGAGAAGCCCTTTAACGAGGTCGATAATCTTGTTTTGTGTATGCTCACATATTACGACTACGACCTGAATAGTAAATCGGGCGACAGAACAGCTACGCTCAGGCGGTGTCTTAAAAACGATCACGAGAGCGACGATTTCATCAAAGCGGCATATAATTCTGTTCGCTTCGGAAGATTGGTCATCTCTGATTTTACAGATGTCTTTGATAAGAAGGCGTCAGTTCAATTCGCGGCTATGACATTCAGATTGACTGACAGTCTGTATTACATAGCTTTTCGCGGTACAGACGACTCTCTCGTCGGATGGCGTGAAGATTTTATGATGAGCTACACTAAGACCCCGGCACAGCAAGAGGCGCTGGATTACCTCGAACGCGTCATAGATGACAGCTCTGAATACTATGTCGGCGGTCACAGCAAGGGTGGCAATCTCGCCTTGTACGGCTGCTGTAATCTGAGCGAAAAAAAGCTCAGCCGGGTAAAACATATTTATAATAACGACGGCCCCGGGCTTTGCCCCGAGGTCAGCGACGTAAGCTTGATAGACAGGATAAGGCTCCGGACAACGGTCATCATGCCGAGCTACTGTGTATTCGGCAAGATATTCCCTCATGACTTTCCGGATAAGAAGATAGTAAAAAGCTCATATAAAAATATTGAGCAGCATGATATAATGAGTTGGCAGGTCGATAGGGGCAAGCTTGACAGAGCGCCTGATTTTGAACCCTCGAGTTTGTGGATAAACGAGGTCGCCGACAAATGGCTTGACGTAGTAACCGCTGAGGAACGAGAGAGGCTCGTTAACAGTATATTCGATACTGTCGAGAAGCACGGCGCCGAGACCCGACAGCAAATATTGGACGGTGGAGTCGATGAGGTAGAGGATCTTTTGGTCAATATGGTCGAGACCGATTCTATCAAAACCGCCGCAAAGATACCCGAAAGATTTGTATTCGGAGATTTTATGGATCGTCTCAGAACAGGAAAGCTGTCTAAATTCATCAAAGCAAATGAGCTTATCGAGGGTATCGTATTTTTGGTGATCGGTATCCTTATGCTTATCTTTCCTCAAGGCGCGCTGCAGATAATCGCCGTAGCGGCTTTAGGAGCTCTGGTCGTTTTTCAGCTTATACATACTCTGAGAAAGCTATATGAAAGCAATTGGAATTTCAGCCGTGAGAGAACCCGTGTATATATCTTTCTGATAATCACTACGATATTCGCTCTTGTTCTTGTCAAGGATCAGGCGCTGTTTGTCGTCGGAAGCGGACTGGCGGGCGGCTGTCTGCTCGTTATCGCGTACAGAAGCTTTCTGCAGGTCAAAGACAGCCCTGTTCGTGACTTCGCGTATATAAAGAACGCGCTCAAAGCCCTTTTGTATTTTATCTGCGGAATAATGGTCTTGGTAACGCCGCTGCAGACGCTGAAATGGTTCATGCTGGCCTTGGGCGTTATTATGGTCATCGACGGGATATGTACTATCGTTTATTCCTTTATCCAGGCAAATGAACGCTACGCCCGGAAGTACAGTGATATAAGGGATAAGGTTATTCGCAAAAACAAATAGCTGATTAAGCATAACATAATATTTTAATTGGAGGTTTTATTATGCTTTGGGAAGCTCAGTTTCTGCAGTCATTGCAGGCTATTCGTTCGCCGTTTCTTGATAAGGCGATGGAGATATTATCAATGTTAGGTGATCACGGCTTATTCTGTATATGCTTGGGACTTATCCTATTGATATTCTCTAAGACCCGCAGCACGGGAATAAAGGTTTTGCTGTCTATGGCTATCGCTTATATAGTCGCGAACCTTATAATAAAGAACGTAGTCGGACGAGTTCGTCCGTTCGAAGCTTATCCTTATCTCGAGGCTTTGATCAAAAAGCCTCACGGCAGCTCGTTTCCATCGGGGCACACGGTAAACGTATTTGCAGCCGCGACAGCGATTTTCCTCGATAATAAAAAGTGGGGTACTTTCGCGCTTATAATAGCTGCTCTGGTAGCCTTCTCTCGTCTTTATAATTGCGTTCATTATCCGACGGACGTTCTCGCGGGTGTAGCGATTGGCGTTATTTTTGCTGTGCTTGTACATTATTTTGTTTTCCCTGCCTGCGAAAGAGGCGTTAAGCGTTTACGCTCACGCAAGGAGAAATAGTATGGATACTTTGATGGGGGAGATCTTATAGTATTCTTCAGAAGCTTTCGGCACCAAGCCCGATCATCCCTTTGCTATTGCTCCCGATTATTTTGTGCTCCGTCACTCGGATACCCGTAAATGGTTCGCGTTGTTTATGAATATACCTCGCAGTCGACTGGGACTTAACGGCGACGATATCGTATGGATACTCAATATCAAGTGTGATCCTCTGATGTCAGGCTCTCTTCGTATGCAAAAAGGATATTTCCCGGCGTATCATATGAAGCATGACGGTTGGATCACTATACTACTTGACGGTACGGTGCCGTTATCCGATATAGCTCCTTTACTTGACATGAGTTATGAGCTTACTGATAAGAAGAAATAAAAAGACAAGCCGCGGTTTTGCATTACCGCGGCTCGTTATATTATCTCATTTTGATGTAATCGATTATCAGATCGACGATCTTTTCTTCACTCAGTTTTGAGCTGTCTATACAAAGATCATAGTTTTCAGCCATACCCCATTTCTGACCGGAATAAAAGCTGTAGTAGTTAGCTCTGCTTTTATCTGTTTTATTGATGATGTGCTCCGCTCTGTCCTCGTCTATACCGTGTTTCTTAACGCTCTGCTCCTTGCGAAATTCCATATTCGCATATACAAATATATTGATACAGTTAGGATCATCTTTGAGAACATAGTCTGCGCATCTTCCGACTATAACACAAGATTCCTTTTCGGCGATCTGCTTGATTATCTTATGCTGCAGTAAGTATAGCTTATCATTTACGGGAAGATCTCCCATAGCTGAGAATCCGCTGCCAAAGCTGTACATTCCCATAGAAAGAGAATACAGAAGGCTGTTAGCGGCTTTTTCGTCGACTCCCTTGAATATCTCGGGATCGGTACCGCTTTCTTTAGCCGCTAAAGAGATCAATTCCTTATCATAAAAGGAAACGTTTAACTTATCTGCAAGCTTCTGACCAATCGAACGGCCTCCGCTTCCGAACTGTCTGCCTATTGTTATTACGAACTTTTCCATATTACACCCCTGAATAACTACATATAGTATATCTTCTAATATATAATACCATAAAACGGCGTAAATGAAATTACAGATTTGTAATAATTTAAATAAGGTATTGACCTAAATGTGAAAATGTGGTATAAAATAACTCGCGTCGGTTATAATATATTCCGTATTCGCTTATTTATCAGGTTCTAAAGCAATAAATCCTGCCTGATATAATAAGTGATTTTTTACGCAAATTTACAAGATAGAATTTATTAAAAAATTTTTTAAAAAATTTGAAAATTTTACTTGACATTTGCTGCTAAATCGAATATAATATGACTTACGCTGAGCAACGAGAGATTACACGAATGTAACCTCGAATTCTCAGTGACAAAGGACCTTGAAAATTAAACAACGAAGAAAAGAGACCCGTAATTACTT
>CAMHAH010000018.1 GCA_946183365.1 uncultured Clostridia bacterium | reverse complement strand
TTCGTCTCTTGGAACAAGAAATCAAGTCTTTCATGAAGCTCTAATCGCTAAATTCTGATTATTTGCATTTACTATTATGGCAATCGCAGGCAGCCTTATATGAGGTGCCTGTTTTTTATGCCCTGAAACGAATCGCAAACTACGATTTTCTCCTGTTTCTTATATAATATAGGTAAAGGAGAGGATACGGTATGAAAAGAATGTTAGCTGATGTTTGCCCTGAACTTATAAATGAATGGTCACAGCGTAATTTACCTCTTACACCGGATAGTGAGTATTTCTTATTTTATATTGCTTTGCGGGTTTGCGAATCATAAATATGCGTGCCTTATGTGTTTATACTATGGAGAATTATAAAGGAAGAACTTGTTGCACGGCAGGTTCTTTTTTTTTATTTGCTAAAAAGTTTTTTTAAATATAATTCTTATAACAAACGAGCAGGACTTGTTCGTTCAGTCGCATATTTCTACTGATTTGTCAAGCCTTTTCATAAAACAGGTCATAAAACAGGGTACCCACTATTTGTGAGTGTCCTGTTCAATAAATTTATGATATTGCCATTGTTCGGGATGTTTTGATTGAGCCCGAAAAATAATATTCACAATATCTTCACATAACGTTCAGCTTTGGTTCACTGTGATTTAAGGTTCGTATTAGGTTCGGCTGGTAAGATAGAGCCAAACCACAGGAGGTGGACGATATGAGAGATAAGATCATGAAACGGTTCGCAGCGGGGACGATTGGTATCTGCTTTACCTACGCGCTAATCAGGATGCCCTTCGCCGCGATGAACGATCCGAGCGAGCTGATTACGGCAGACTGGAAGAAGCCCGAGCCTACCGCTGTCGTTCAAGCGACACAACCTGCAACTGCTGCTCCGACTGTATCGCCGACAGAGTTATTCTTGCAATATCAGGCAGAAACCGCGATTCCTACAGAGGCTCCCACAGAAGCGGTGACCGAAGCACCAGAAGAAGAGTATATCGAAGATAACGGGTCGGATGACGGAGTTGAAGAAGAATGGCAGGAGGAGCCCGAACAACAGTCCGGCGGCGACGTCCCTTCTCTTTCGGAATTCCTCTCGCTGATGATCTGCGGCGGATGCAGACACAACTGTTCTCTCGTCAGCCCAAGATGTATGAAAGGACGCTCTAAAGCAGAGAGCGCAACGGTGGAATACTATGAGATCTACGGAGCTTAACGCTTTCAAAAATGAGGCGATCGAAACGATCAACCGGATAGAAACAGAGAACAGCAACCTGTTCGAACTCAAATGGTTTCCGGATACCGCGTCGATGCGATTCAAAAGCGATTATCTGAACAATGTCAGACCGCAGGTGATTGTTCTCGGCAATGATATACCCGCAGAGATTATCTATGCGGTGTGCGACAATCCCTTTTATATTCTCGGAGGAAGTCTCGGTACAGCACACTGGGCAGATGAACTGACGCCGCGTGATACCGATCCGTTCAGCCGTTCTTCTCTCGGATGGCTGATTAATCCGGAATTCGATATTGCAAACGACGCTTTGATCGTGACTGCCGTATCTTCAGACAGCAGGCGAAAGCTGATCTCCATCCTGCAAAAAGCGGGCAGAAAAGTCGCCGCAATGGATATCCCTCCCATGAGCGCAACCCTCAACAACACGAACTACTACAAAGATCAGCTGATCACACTCGCAGAGAAAATCGGTAAACACACAGGAAAACACCTGACCGGCAGAAATCTCAGAAATGCCGTCAAAAAGGTTGTTCGCGCACACCGCTTTTGGCATAGATTCCAAACGATAGCCCATACAGCAAGCGGCTTTATCTCAGATGAAGCGGTACTCCTCGTCGAGCAATGTATGTACTTTGCCGATAGTTTGGATGAGTGGATGATCCATGTTTCCCGATTGATCGGAGAGCTGGACGAGTTGAATCGACGCTTTATGATGACGCAAAAGGATCAGCCGAAGGTGATCGTACTTGGTTCACCGATAGTCTTCCCAAATTACAAGGTACCCCAGCTGATCGCATCGGCAGGGATGCGGATCGCGGCGGTAGCCGACAGCCTTTCCTTAGAAGCTGATCTTGCCGTTCCGGGATCGAAAAGGCTGATTTCATCCGAACGGCTGCTGGATCAAATCGTATCGGATCATCTGTGGGCGACTTCATCGGGCGCGAGAGTGAACAACGAAGGCTTGTACTCTTTTTTTCTGCATCTCGTCAGAGAGCTTCATCCTGACGGGATCGTGTGCCATATCCTCAAGGGACAGATCGAATACGACTTTGAACTGCCGTATATCGAAAAAACCGCCGAAGAAGCCGATATCCCGGTGTTTCGTCTGGAGACGGATTATCAGTATCAGGATGTGGAACAGCTCAGGATACGCATGGAAGCGTTCGGTGAAATGCTGACGCAGAAGATCATTGTTAAACGAAAGGTCAAAAGAAGCGCATAGGAGGATCATTATGAAGAATAAAGTCACAAAAAGAATCCTCTTCGCAGTATTTGCGATCGCCTTATGCGTAGCGGCATATTTTGCGGCGGATCTTGCATTTTTTCAATATGACGACCCTCTGGAGAGAGCTTCGCTGACAATCATCAACGATGGCGAAGATTTGTCCTTCACCTATGATAATGACGCCATTACTCTTCACGGCGGAGATAACACTACCGTGTACGCACTGACATATGGCGGGACTGCCGTGGTTACAGACGCTTATACCGAAAATCTGCCGTCTGATTTTATGGGAAGCTTTGCGGCGGTGCAGACCGACGGGAATGTCACCCGTATTGCCAAAACCGATATGGAATACACGCAGGGCTATACCACCGCGGCAAATCTTTTTCTCAGCGATGAGATCCCTTTTGAGGTCGCGTATGCCGACAGAGAGTATTTCACGGTCTACTTTAACGGAGAACCTTTATCGAACGTCGAGATCACGGTTACGCTCTCAGATGGCTCACAAAAAACAGTCACGACCGATAAAAGCGGCAATATCACCGACCTTGATCTCAACGATGTGCGGGGCGGTTTGAGTTTTACATACATTTCCGATACACAGAACACTTACATCCTTCATTATCAGGTGGAGGCGGATACGATCTTCACTGCGCGCTGGCTGTCCGCTATGCTGCCGTTCGGGATCATCATCCTGATTTCGGTCGTGTGTATCGTTCTGGATGTATTCCTGAGAAAGCTGCTGTATCAAAAAGAAAAAATGCCGGTCGGCAAAACTGCGATCACGGCAAAAGATACAAGAAAAAAGCGCATCTTGCCCGGATTTGAGACTGTCAGATGGATCGTGATGATCCTCAGCTTCGCGCTGCTGATCTTCGGCAGCAGGCTGACGGGAACGGTATTCTCCAATGTTCAGCTTCCTGTGCTTGCCTGCCCGTACAATCTCGATCAGCTGACAAGCGCCGGATGTTATTATTTCAGCCATCCGGATGTGCTGTTTACAGAGGGCTGGCAGGAAATCCTCGCTTTCTTCGGTACATTCATCGTCTGTGCGGTACTGCTCGGGCGCGTGCTGTGCGGCTTCATCTGTCCTTTGGGATTTGTGCAGGACGTCGCACATGAGGCGCGTCAGGCGCTCCACATCGAGGGCGTCTCCCTCAACGAAAAAATGTACACTGTGCTCCGATTGGTAAAATGGATCATGCTGGTGATCTTCCTCGGGATCGGATTTGTCGGCGGCAACTTCTGCGACTTCTGTCCGGCGGCGGCAATCTCACCGGCGCTTGCGGGCTTCAAGCTCAGCTTAGGACTCGGCGGATTCTTCATGATCATTGTAATCGTCAGCAGCTTCTTCAAGCGCAGGAGCTTCTGCAATATCTGTCCGCTGGGTTATATCCTCGGACTGACCCACAAGGCATCGCTCTTCAAACTCAAAAAGGACGCGGTCGCCTGTACCGAGTGCGGCGCGTGCTATGAGGCTTGCCCGATGGGGATTAAGTCGATCTTTACCGTACGCGAGGGCAAGAAAGGCGAGCTGAGCAAGATTGACGTCACAACGCCCGACTGTATTATGTGCGGCGAGTGTGTACGCCGCTGCCCCGAGAACAACGCATTAGCGATCACCTTCTGCGGCAAGAAGGTCTATAACGCCGATCGCATGAAATTTATGAAACAATACGCTCCGAAGCCGGACAAATACGCACCGTTTCTGAATCATGAAAAGAGTGATAAGTATGAATGATTATATCAGCAGGCAAGGCTCTGCCGAGGATCGCCGGAAAGCGCGCTTTCTCAATAAATCCTCAACGACCGCTATCAAATATCTCAGAAAAATCGAAGATCTGCCGCACAAGCCCGACGCACTCAAGCCGTTCACGGATGTACTCAAACACGTTTTCGTCGATATGCAGGGCGCGGTAAATCCCCAAGGCGTTCCGTCTGTCGGCACCTACTGTGTGATGATCCCGCCCGAGCTGATCTACGCGATGGGCGCGATGCCCGTCAAGCTTTGCGGCGGCAGCTACACCGCTTTCAACGTGGGCGACGATATTGCTCCGCGCGACGCCTGTCCGCTGGTCAAGGCGATCATGGGCTTTGAGAGTATCGGTGTGATGCCGGTGTATCAGGAATGTCAGCTGATGGCGGTACCGATCACCTGCGACTGCAAGAAGAAGCTCGCCGGTTATCTTGCCGAGCGGCGCAACACCATAGCGCTTCATGTACCCTCGGGACGCGACCGCGACGAGGATATGGAGCAATATGTCAGAGAGCTGTACCTGTTCAGCCAAAAGCTGACTGAGGTGACGGACGTAGAATTGAGTTACGAGAGACTGTCATGGGCTTGCGGCATGACTGCCGCAGCGCAGTATGAGCTGTCCCGCTTCATTGAGCTCAGGCGCAAGTATCCCCTTGCGATCAAGGGGACGCACTACATGGCGGCGATGAACGCGATCAGCTACACGCATATCTCGCTGTGGACACGGTATATGCACAACCTTTGTGATGAGATAGAAGCGAAAGCAAAACGCGGTGTGATGGCGAGTAAGGAGAACCGTCCGCGCATCCTGATCACAGGTTCGCCGATCGTATTCCCGAACTTCAAGATACCTCTTTTGATAGAAGAGATGGGCGGCGCGCTGGTAGCGGACGAGACCTGCATGGGCGAGCGCGGCGCATATGATCCTCCGGCGATCGTCGATCAAAGTACCGACGGTATCATGCGGGCACTCGCCAACAAAAGCACCCGTCCCTGTACCTGTCCGACCTTTGTTGATAACAAACGCAGAGTGTATCGTATCATGCAGATGCTGAAGGATTACAGGGTACAGGGCGTGATCTATCACGTTTTGCGCGGATGCCTTGTCTATGATTATGAATATCAAGTCATGGAGGAAGAACTCGGCAAGCTCGGTATTCCCATCATCCGCATCGAGAGTGACTATAATGAAGAAGACGTCGAACAGCTCAGAATCCGCATAGAAGCATTCATCGAGCTGATCAAATACGGAAAGGGGTCATCAAAATGAAAGTATATGCAGGCTTGGACGGCGGCTCCACCTATCTGAAAGCCGCCCTGATAGATGAACGCGGCATGGTGCTCCGCACGGGCGTAACCAATACCGGTATCGACAACAACGGCGCTGCACAAAAGCTGCTTGCAAAACTGATGAGCGAGGTTGGCGTATCCTGCGTCGACTATACGATGGCGACCGGCTACAGCCGCAAGATACTGGAGATCGCGGATGACGACGTCAGCGAGATCACTGCCCACGCATACGGCGTTCGTGTGACCGCTCCGCACGAATACCGTCCCGGTATGATCGTCGATATCGGCGGTCAGGACAGCAAGATCATCTATCTGGACGCGAACTATTCCGTCAAGAATTTCAGCATGAACGATAAATGTGCGGCAGGCACCGGCAAATTCATGGAGGTCATCGCGCAGATACTGGAAACGACCATTGATCAGGTCGGACCTCTCTCTTTAGAGAGCACAGCTCCCTGCGATATCAACAGCACTTGTGTCGTGTTTGCGCAGTCGGAGGTCATCTCGCTGATCGCGCGTAAATTTGACCGCCGTGATATTCTCTCGGGAATGCACCTGTCGATGGCGAAGCGTATCATCAAGATGATGAAAAAAAGCGAGAAGAACGGCGACGTTCTGATGACGGGCGGCGGTGCGCTGAATATAGGACTGCGCAAAGCCTTTGAGGATGAATTGATGCGCGACGTGTTCGTTGCGAATCATCCGCAGTTCAACGGCGCGATCGGGGCGGCACTCCTCGCAAGCGAAAGGGGTTGAGCGTATGTTAGCAACAGCGTTATCGGCGGCGGTATCCGTCGGTTTAGGCTGCGGTACCTGCTGCGGCACGACAGCTTCATCCTTCTTAGCGGTTTACATCCTATCTGAGGGCGGCGGTTTCAAATCATCCTTAAAGCATGTCGGCGGCTTCTTCCTCGGCAAGATCCTCGGCGTATGCTCCATCACCGTGCTCTGTGCGACGATTGGAAATGTTTTCATCGATGAAAACGGCTGTATCGGCGGCTTTAATCTTCACCTCGTAATGTCATTGGTCATGCTTCTATCGTCCTTGTACCTGATTTGGAAATGGTTCATGAGCCGTAAGCATGACTGTAAAAAATGCGGTGGAAAGTGTTCTTCCAAAAGCCGCGTGATCCCTTCGTTCACCGTCGGACTTGCCTACGGCGCCAATCCCTGTGCTCCGCTGATCATGGTCGCGGGTTATGCGATCATGCTTTCCGTCCCCGGCGCAATCCTGCTGGGTCTTGTCTTTGCTTTGGCGAGCTCGCTCTCTCCGACACTTCTGATTTTTGGGCTTTCGGGTGTGCTCAGCAGCAAGATCGCGGGTCAGCTCGGCAAGGCGATGCCGTGGGTACAGCTATGCGTGTATATTCTGTTTTTGATTGTTGCAGTTGTGACTTTGTTCTGCTATACTTAACATATATTGGAGGTGACCTTTATGCGCTTGTTATTCGCCGAAGATGACCGTGACATATCCAAAGCTGTCCAAACACTTTTGGAACGATCCGGCTATTCCGTCGACGCAGTATATAATGGGCAGGACGCGCTCGACTATATCGAGCAAGCCGACTATGACGGTGTGATCCTTGACTGGATGATGCCGAAGAAGACAGGCATCGAAGTGCTCGCCTGGATGCGCGGTAAGGGTATCTCGACTCCCGTGCTGATGCTCACTGCCCGCGACGCGATAGAGGACAGAGTCGAAGGGCTTGATACCGGAGCGGACGATTATCTGCCGAAACCCTTTGCCGCCTCCGAACTGCTCGCACGTATTCGCGCCATGCTGCGGCGCAAGGTGGACTATCAGCATGATATCATCAAATACTCTGATATTGAGCTTGACAGATCAGCAATGACAATCACTTGCGGCGATAAACGTGTCAGTCTGAATAACAAGGCGTTCCAACTGATGGAAATGCTTGTCGAGCATCCGGGAGCAGTCCTCAGCATCGATCAGATCATGGAACGGATCTGGGGCTGGGACAGCGACGCAGAAGTCAACGTCATCTGGGTGAATATATCAACCTTACGCAAAAAGCTGACCGAGATCGACGCGCACTTGAAGATCAAAGCGATCCGCGGCGTCGGATACAGTCTGGAGAGTACACTATGATGAAACAAATCCGACAGCGCTTTATCAAAATCGCTTTATTGGCGCTGACGCTGGCAATGCTTCTTGTTGCCGGCGTCATCAATGCTGTCCATTATGTCAATACTTCTGCCGAGCTGAAAGAAACGATGAATTATATAGTCGAAAATGATAATGCAGCGTACGGCAAAACCGATAGCCAGAACGGTGAAAATCATCACGGGAAAACTGCTTCCGATGACAGCGTTCCGCAAACACGGCAAAAAGGCAGTAATCATCATATGAATACAAAGGTCGAGGAATCAAGATACTTTATTGCGATACAAAGCGCCGACGGCGAGCTGTTCCTCGGCGCAGGCTCCAAAGAGACCGAATACGCCAACGATGAGCTTTTAACGATTGCAAATGACGTATTGTCGTCCGATACCTTGTCAGGTCATACCAAGAACTATCTGTATCAGGTGACTGAAAAATCAGACGGTTCTAAGTCAGCCGTCTTTCTTAATTTTGAATCACAAAGAGAAAAAGTGTTTTCGCTTCTGATCATTTCAATAGGTGCTTGCGTTGTCGGAATCTTATTATCATGGCTGCTGGTATCGCTCCTTAGCAAGAAAGCGATACGCCCGATGATGGATAATATCGAACGGCAAAAGCAATTCATTACCGACGCAGGGCATGAGCTGAAAACGCCGTTGACCGTCATTTCTGCTAACATGGATGTGTTATCAATGGATATCGGGCCGAACGAGTGGGTGCAGGGGACGCAGAAGCAGGTCGCCGATATGCGCAAGCTCGTTAATGAGCTGGTGTATCTGTCGCGTATGGATGAAGCGGATTCCGCTTTTGAACGAAACGAATTCAATCTGTCAAATGTCGTAAATGACGTTGCGGAGCCATTTGTCAGTATGGCAGAATTCAATGGGAAGAATATGATCGTCAGTGTGCAAGAGGATTTGACATACTGCGGCGATGAAGCAGCAATCAGAAGGCTTATCAGCATTCTCTGCGAAAATGCCGTCAAGTACGCGCCTGAAGATACCGACATTCATGTGTCACTGAGTAAATCGAGTAAGAATATCGTTCTGAAAACGGAAAACGTCATGAAGGAACCCCTGAGCGATGAAGCGCTGACGCGCTTGTTCGATCGATTCTATCGCGGTGATACATCCCGTTCCAAGGATGAAAATAAGGGCTTCGGCATTGGGCTTTCGGTAGCAAGAGCTATCACCGAAAAGCACGGCGGCATCATCAAGGCACAAAAAACGCCCGATGATCAATTGAGAATCATTTGTACCCTGCCGAGCTGATAGAAATCGATTTATTTCAATAGATTTATTTGTTATATCAAATATAGATATCGATGATGATTTGTATAATGAAGCACAATTGATCCTTAAGCAACGTTCCGACCAATACACAGAATCGCATGTTTCTAATAAGAAACAGATTGATGGGTCTGTTCTGGGTGATTTGGTATATTGCTCTTCCTGCGAAAAGAAAATGACATATACTACAACGTCCGGATCCAGAAAAACAGCAGATGGAAGTACACATCATTATGTTTACGGTAGGTTTGTTTGTCCCGGAAGTGCATTGAATAGATATGATTGCAGTGGACAGAGTACGTATTCTTCAAATAAAATGGAAAAGACAGTGAATGCTTATTTGTACAAGTGTTTTAAGAGCTTGAAATCTGAAAACCAAATAGCAAAACTAGAGGAGAAACATAGAAAGAAGGAATATGCTTTACAAAAAAGAATTCGCGTTATGAAGTATGATCTGGAAAAAGAAAACGAAGATTATGATAATCTGATAATGCTCATTCCCAAGTCGTTAATGCACCCTGAAAAGTATTCTGCTGAGGTTATCAGCAAACGATTATCCGTTGCAAAAAAGAAGATAGAAAAGCAGACAAAGAAACTGGAGGAATTGAATGAGCAGAGAAAAATACAAGCCCGGAAGAAAAAGACAATAAGACAAAAATATGAAAAATTGAAATCTATGGCTGAACAATTTGATGTTGCAGATGTGGACCACAATAAAATGATAGTGCTTGACCTGATAGAAAAGATTTATGCAGGAAAGGGAACAGGCAATAGCTATGACATTCAGGTTCAGTTGAATGAGGAGTATTCCGAATTGATTAGCCTTTAGGTTATAAGTCGGGTTACTAAAAGCAACCTTCAATTCTAACACGGCTTATTTGTTGATAAAATCAGTATTTTTAGTTAACATAAAGCTCCAGAGCACTCGGCTGTTAACCGAGTTGTCGTTGGTTCGAGTCCAACTGGGGGAGCCAAAAGAATACTCACTATCAACAGTTGGTGTTGATGACGCAGGGGGTCCACCCGTTCCCATCCCGAACACGGAAGTTAAGCCCTGTAGTGCCGAAGATAGTGCCCTGGCGACGGGGTGTGAAAATAGGAAGATGCCAACATCTGATAGTGAGTATTTTTATATTTAACGTAAACTAATATATACAATTAATAGTTACAGCTCACTTCTATGTGGGCTGTAAGTTTATAGTGCTCTATTGGGATTTAATGAATATCAAAGTTGGTCTAGTGTGTTGTTAAAACTCAAAAAAATTGCAATATATGATAAATTGTATAAGTCTCTGAAAACCGTCACTGTTATTTTGGATATTTGCATGGCTGTGAAGCTACAGATAATGTGACGCTCGGCAAGACTGTAGCCGATTTCAGATTGGACGGTTTCATTGCTTTTTTCTCACCGGCTGTTTCGAGTTTTGTGGCCCAAGTATGACGCTCATTTTCTATGCATTAAACGAAACGAGAACGCAGTCGGTCGTATTGTATGATACGTTCCTTACAATTCTAAAGTATGCGTTTTCGAATTGTTATCAATAATGATCGAGCTGATCCCAGTAAGATTAGCGTATGTTAGTTTATACATTTAACTCTTTACAAATCCATGATACTCTAATAATTTAGCGGATTTCTGATAGACATTTTATTGATTATTTGCTATAATATAACAAATACGTGCATAATTATTCCTGCCTAATCCGGGGTGATATGAATGAAGATAATTAAAAAATCGTTAAGCCTGCTGTTGGCGATCGTCATGATCCTCAGCATGTTTACCATTATTCCGTTTGAGTTCAGTGCCGCGAGAGCAATCACGATTACTAAGCACCACTGGGACAGTGCGGCTGGCAAGGTCGTCAACGATCCCGAGGTCATTACGCAGTATACCGAGCTCTCCAAGCGGTCGTCTAACGATCTGACGAGCGGCTACTATGTCGTCACGTCCGATACGAAAGTTTCGGGGCGTCTGAACGTCGCGAACGGTCAGACGGTCGGACTGTACCTCGGCGACGGCGCTACCCTGACCTGCGATCAGGGCATCCGCGTCGAGAAGGAAGGTACGCTCGATATCTATGCCGCGTCAAAGACAAGCGGTAAGCT
Organism: uncultured Clostridia bacterium; assembly: GCA_946183365.1. GTDB lineage: Bacteria > Bacillota > Clostridia > Oscillospirales > Acutalibacteraceae > Ruminococcoides. The sequence continues at coordinate 48,192 of CAMHAH010000018.1, read as the reverse complement.
CTCGATCTATCTGAATCATAATTCCGGCGATACCTACCAGCCGTGTGCCGCGATCGGCTCGAACGACGGCGAGGACGCGGGTGAGATCACGATCCACGGCGGCACCCTCGACCTGAGGGGCGATTATAACAGCACTGCCGCGATCATCGGCGGCGGACATAAGGGCGCTCCGAAGCGCATCACCGTCTGGGACGGCAATATCTCGTGTATGAAGCAGGTATACTGCAACGGTGCCGGTATCGGCGGTGGTTATGAAGGCACGATGTCCTGGGGCGGCGAAGGTATCCGTATCTACGGAGGTACCATCAGGACCGACACCACCAGCGGCGCGGGCATCGGCAGCGGTGCGAGAAACGAGTATTTCAACTCATCCCTGAGCATCTACGGCGGCGATATCCGGACAGTGGCGGTAAGCGGTGCGGGCGTCGGCGGCGGCGCTCAATCCTACAGTCCGCAGATCAACATCTACGGCGGCAAGGTCACTGCCGCTTCCACCGGAAACGATCTGGACGATTCCGGCGCCGGTATTGGCAGCGGTGAAGATGCATGGGTTACCCGCCCGATCACGATCACCGGCGGTACGATCATCGCCATTGGTGAATACGGCGCGGGCATCGGCGCAGGTGCGAGAAGAAACGCGAATACGATCAATATCTCGGGCACAGCGTCGGTCGTCGCCACCTCTACCGCGGGCGGCGCGGGTATCGGCGGCGGCAGAGAGGGCAACGCCGGAACCATCAATATCAAAGGTAAGGACGTCCATGTTACCGCGATCTCCAAATCCTATAATTCCGGCGACCGCTTCGACGAGGATATCCAGGCTCAGATTGGCAGAACCAACTGGTATTCGGACGGAGAGAAATACTACGCTACGGGACTGAAGCTGATCAGCTGGTTTGCACAGCTGTTCGGCAAGACGGTTTCCGGCGCGGGTATCGGCGGCGGATACCAAGGCTCCGGCGGTACGATCAATATTACGGAGAAAGCTAATGTAAATGCTTCAAGCGGTAAATATGCAGCGGCGATCGGCGGTGCTGACGAGCACAGCTTCAATACGATCAATATTTCCGACAGTACGGTCATCGCGAATGCCGGCGACTATGGCGCAGGTATCGGAAGCGGAGACGAGGCTGAGACCGGCGGCACCATCAATATCACGGACGGCGCTGACGTTACCGCGACAGGCGGCACCGACGCAGCGGGCATCGGTACGGGCAACGAGACCGACGCCAATTGCACCATCAAGATCTCAGACTCTACCGTAGTCGCTCACGGCGGGCGCTACGGCGCGGGTATCGGCGGCGGTGACGACGTCAGCGGCGGCGATATCACCATCGAGCGTTCGAATATCACAGCCGACAGCGCGACCGACGGCGCAGGTATCGGCGGCGGTGAGAGCGGCCACGGCGGTACCATCACCATCATCGATTCTACTGTCAAGGCGACCGGCGGCGGTTATGCCGCGGGCATCGGCGGCGGCGATGATGGCGACGGCGGAAATATCAAGCTCCAAGGCTCTACCGTGAGCGCGTGGGGCGGAGTAGACGGCGCGGGCATCGGCGGCGGTGAGGACGGAAACGGCGGTCATATCGAGATCATCGATTCCGAGGTACACGCCTACGGCAGTGAGTACGGCTCCGGCATCGGCGGCGGTGAGGACGAGGGCGTCAGCTACGTCGGGATCTCCGGGCAAAGCACGGTAGAAGCGGTCGCGGGCGGCGACGGAAACTCGGTCGCGATCGGCAACGGCGATTACAACAGCTTCCTGCACTCCCGTCCCTCCTGCGGGACCCTCACGCTTTCCGATAATCTTCTTGTCAAAGCGGGTTCCAAAGCGAGCAGCACCGCGGCTTATTACAAGCAGAGCCGGTACAATGCGGTTCGCAACAATAAATATGCGTTGGTCTACGCCTGCGATCACGCAAACGCCGAGTGGATCCCTCTTGACGTCATGACGCATCAGCTGTATTGCAGCGTTTGTGGCTGTACCTTCCCCGAATCGACGGAGGAGCACGAATGGAACGTGAACAACGTCTGTATGAAATGCGGTCAGAACGCGGTGATGAAGCAACTGACCCTGATCGAGAGGAACGTTTACAATAATGACGACCTCTCTACCACGATCGAAGCGCCCGTTAATACGAAGGTTGTCCTTCCCGAATGCGAGCGCGTCCCCGTCGGATACGAATTTGTATGCTGGCTGGAAGAGGGACAGGATTATCAGAATGCGCGCTTCCCGTATGATGTGGTGGAGCTTGCCGACGACAAGACCTTCCGCGCGCTGTATCTCCCGGTCGTGACGACAGAATATGTTGACGAAGCGGGTGAGAGGAAGAGCGTTTTGGCGAAGAGACTCGACAGCGATCATTTGATCCTCGGCGACGGCTGGTATGTGGTGAGTCAGTCCTTTGATGCGAACAGCACGATCGCGGTCATTGGTGACGCCCACCTGATCCTCGCTGACGGCACGACGTTGAAGCCTATTCCGTACGGCGGAATCCCGATCGATTACAGTATGAATAAAAACTCTTCCCTGACGATCTACGGACAGTACTCACAGAGCGGCACGCTGGATCTCAGCTCCTGTAACGAATCACCTCAGCTGAGACATTTCGTACAGTACGGCGCGATCGTGAAGGGCGGAGCAGCGGATTTTGTCACGAATGAATCCATCAAGATCGTACGGGGTACCTTTGATGTAAAGGGCGCTACCGCCTACGGCGTTGCGAATCTCCTCGGCGGGACGATCGAGATAGATGACTTTTCCGCGGTCAAGAGCGTCGAGCTCGGCTGCAACACCTCCGACAGCTCGATCACCTTGGATCAAATCAATTATAAGAAGGATCAGTACAGCATCAATATTTCCGATGGTCAGACGCTGACAGACGGGGTAAATCTCTACACCGGTACGCTGACAGATGAACAGGTACAGACGGCTGAGGGCAAGAAGCTCGAGTTGTACGACTCGACCCATTATGACCTTACGGAATGGCTCTGGTCAGACGATCATACGCAGGCGACCGCTGTGTTCAAGCATCAGGAAAACGGCGATATCATCAAGGTCAGCGCAAAGGTCAGATATGAGGATATCGATAAGAACAGGATCGCTACCGCTCAGTGTGTTTTCGCCGGTAAGGAATACTCTGTGACCGAGACGTTCCGCCTGATCTTTGATATCAATATCGCGGAATGCGAGCACGGAACGGTCACCTCCTCCGCGGCATCGGCTAAGAGAGGCGAGCATATCGAGCTGACGACCGCTCCCGATGAGGGCTGCAAGCTGACGGTGCTGTACTATACCGATCAGAACGGCGCTAAGACCGTGATCGATGATGATTCCTTTGAAATGCCGGAGAGCGATATCACCGTGACAGCAGTGTTCAGCACTCTGCATGAGATAGAATACATCGACGAGGAGGGCAACGTGCAGACGGCTCAGGCGGCTGAGCTGACTAATGGTATCCCCGAGCTGACCTCGGGCTGGTACTACGTTGAAAAGAAAGAGAGCAACGGACACAATATCGGTCAGCTCAGTATCACGAACAGTATCGACCTCAACGGCGACGTCAAGCTGATCCTTCGTGACGGCGCGATCATGAACATGAATCCTTATGAGCTCGGAAGCAGCGACCTGAAGACTGCCGGGGCGCTGACGGTCTACCGCGCTCCCGGAGAGACCGAGGGCATTATCAGGGGCTTGGGCATTTACGCCGGAAGCGTTGATATCGTTGGAGGAAAGATAGAGACGAACGTGTATGCGCGCTCTCTTGATGTGCTCGGCGGAACGTTGAAGACATCGTATATCTCTGTTGAGGATGAAGCGAATATCTCCGGCGGTACCATCAATTCCTCCCGCGACTACGGCGTGGTATTCAACTGCTTGGGAGATATCAATGTCACCGGCGGCAGCATGACGGTCAAGAGCAGTTCCGGCTCCCCGATCAATTGCAGTGGTGAGCTGACGATCTCCGGCGGCGACACAGTATTGACCGGAACGATGGAGAACGAGAATACTGTCGTGACCGTCTCCGGCGGAAGCCTGACCTATAACGGCAGGCTCTACGGTAAGAATATTTCCATCGTCGGAGGCAGTACAACTGTAGACGGAACGCTCAGTTCTCCGAACGACGTCATCCTGGGCTGGACCGATCCGACCGACAGTATCACCGTTACATCGTATGAAGGAAACGGAAAGATCATTTTCATCCGGGATATGACGGATGGGACTTACTCTTACAGCGGTACTTACGAAAGCAACGACAAAGAACGCTTCAACAAAAAAACGCTTACTCCCGATAAAGCCGGCACCGCGTGGGCGTTCCTGCAATCCCGTATCAATTACGCGACAAACGACACAACGATCAGGCTGACGGAGAACGTCGAGGCGACGGATACCGATACGGCGCTCGTGATCCCCGAGGGCAAGAGCATCACCCTCGACCTGAACGGCTTCACGCTCGACCGCTGTATGGATGAGGCGACCACCGACGGCAACGTCATCACCAATAATGGTACCCTGACGATCAGGGATTCGAGCATAGATGATTCCGGCGTCATCACCGGCGGCTGTCACAGCACAGCCGGTGGTGGTATCGTCAACAACGGTACGCTGAATATCGAGGGCGGCGCGATCACCGGCAACCGCGCTTATGAGGGCGGCGGTATCGCGAATCTCTCCGGAGCTCAGATGAACATATACGGCGGCTCAGTTGCCTCCAACACCGCCTATCATTTCGGCGGCGCGGGTGTTCTGAACAGCGGCGAGATGACGATGAGCGGCGGCACGATCTCGGATAATACGGTTGAGGACGTCAGCTACAACGGCGGCGGTATCTGGACGAACGGAACCCTGACCCTCAGCGGCGGTACGATTATCGGCAACAAGGCGGGCACAGGCGGCAACGGCGGCGGTATCTACTACACCGGCGGTACGCTGAATCTCTACGGATCGCCCGTCATCAGCGGCAATACGGCTTCCGGTTCCGACAGCGATCTTTACATCAAGGGCGATCGCTTCGTTACCATCACGGATCAGCTCGAGTCCGGCGCGCATATCGGCTTGCGCAAGGATGCGCTCGATTCCTCCGCGCTTACCTCGGGACTGTCCGGTAAGGGCGACGTGAAGTCCTTCTTCTGCGATCATGAGGGCTATGCCGTCGGCAGGAATTCCGACGGCGAAGCGGTATTCAAGCTGGCGCACCGTATTCTAATAGATACGATCGAGCACGGTACAGTCACCCCGTCTGATGATACCGCATGCGAGGGCAATGAGGTCACCCTGACTGTCACGCCCGATGAGAGCTATATCATCAAAGCCGTGACGGTCAACGGCAAGAATCTTGCGCCTGTTAACGATATATACAGCTTCATTATGCCCGACTCCGATGTGACTGTCGGCGCTGCGTTCAGCTATGTCGAGTACGTCGAGCGGGTCGAACCGTATGTAGACGGCACAGGCAGCTATGTTTTCGGTACCGTAGAGCATTATGCTATCGACGGCAGAAACTACGCCGTGAACGAGGACGGCTCTATCGGTAGTGAACTGAGCTCCATCACGTTTTCTTACTTTGAAGTGACGATCAAGCAATCCCCGACTAATCCATTCAGTCAAGATTACGGTATCGTAAGATACACCGGACCGGTTGAAAACCTCGGCGAGCTCGTGATCCCCGCGAGCTATGAGAGTCATAGAATCAGCTTCATCGGCGGCGACAGTCAAAGCAAGAACATTTTTAATGATCAAACGACGCCTACGTTCACCCTTGTTTTCAAGGGCTATCCCGAGGAGATCGGTGCGAACGCGTTCTGCAACGCGAACGTGACGAAGGTGATCGGCGGTACAACCTACCTGAACAAGATCGGCAGCAATGCCTTTGCATCCTCTCAGGAGGGCAGCCCGCTGGATATCACCTTTGACCGCAGCGGCACGATCACTGTCGGCAATAACATCTTCGGCAATCGCAGCGTCACCATGCACCTGAAGCACAGCACGCGGTTCAGCAGTACTGATTTCGGTGCGCGGAGCATTACCTATGACTTCACCGACGCGCATACCTACGGCGATCCCGTTTGGAATTGGTCGAAGGATAATACCTCCGCTACCGCGACATTTACCTGTACCGATGAAAGGTGCAAGCATGAAGAAACCGTGGAAGCGACGATCACCAGAGGCGCAGCAGACGGCAAAAATGTTTTGCTCGCAACCGTTGATTTCGGCGGCAACGCCTATACCGATACAAAAGAATTCAGTTACTTTGTCGGTCACAGCTTATCGCTCAAGGGCGACATCGGCGTGAACTTTTATCTGAATCTTGCCGACGAAGAACTCGCCGAGGGCGTTCGCATTGGTTTTGTTTGGAACGGGAAGAATGATTCCGTCACATTTGACAGTGAGAGTGAAAAGGACACAAAAACCGGTTGTTACAAGGCTATCTGCAATGTCTGCGCAGCTGAAATGAACGACGAGATCGCGGCGAGCATCACCATCGGCAACGCTTCTGAGCCAATCGCTGCCGAGACCTACAAGGTGAGGGATTATGCCGACGTCATCTTAGCGAATCAGGACAACAAGTTCTCCGACGAGCTCATCGTGCTGGTCAAGACCATGCTCAACTACGGTGCAAGCGCTCAGGAACAGTTCGTCCACAACACAGATGCTCCGGCTAGCCACGATGTGGATTATGACCTCATTTCTTTGATTGACAGCGAGATGGCTTCCATCTTATCAGATGTTCCCGATAAGGACTCCATAAACGCGGCGCTCGCGGGCAAGGGGATCGAGTATTACGGCTACAGCCTGCTCTTAAAGACCAAAACTACCCTGCGCTTCTACTTCAAGAAGAACGGCGCGGATACCTCCGCTCTTTCTATGCTCGACAGCAAGGGCAAAAACGTCGGAGCGGTCAAGGATTACGACGATGATTATTGCTATATCGAGGTCACGGATATCCCCGCGTCGAAGCTTGGTGAGAACTATGAGCTGAGATACGATGACGTTTCCCTTGGTAGTTACTCGGCATTCTCTTATGTTAAGGACGTTTTGCGGAATGACGGCGGCGCTCAGCCCATCACCGACACCGTGACGGCGCTGTATCGCTATAACGAAGCGGCGATCAAATACTTTAACAGCGTAGCGTAAGGAGGTCAGTCATGAAGAAAGAAAGATATGAGCGCACTGAGTTGGAAATCTTTGAATTTCAAACAGAAGACATCATCATGACCTCGGGAGGATTCCCTGAGGAAGAAGATGACGAATTACCGATCAGAGGGAATCGCTGACAACTTCCTGAAAAAAGATAAAACATAATATGACAAAAAGCTGTCCTTTTCTCAGGACAGCTTTTTCAGTCTTACCGAAGAAATAATGTTTGACGGTAAAAGAAAATTGCTCGTAATTTTTCTGATTCTTAAAGAACTATGCGATGCTTCGTAATAAGATAGAGCGCTATAATTGAAAAAGTTTTATTTTATATATTGACACTGTGTCAGAACACTTGTATAATATAGACGTTGACACAATGTCAGAATGTTATGTAATCAATTGGTAAGGTGAATATGAGTAGGATTGTTGATTTTCACGCGCACCCCGTGACAGATGTATTCAGAAAGGCGATGGATCAACTCGGCGCTGTCGGAGTGAAACTTTCGTCGAACAGCAACGGCGTTTATCTCGGTGACAAACGCTTTGATCCGCTGATGAAAGAACTGAACCGCAGAAAAGCTCTTGCGATCATCCATCCCTGTCGCGCAAGATTGCGACCGGACAATGTAATCACGGGAAAAGTCGCGGCAATTTACGAATATCCTGCCGACACAACGAGAGTGGTGCTTAATATGATAGCTAATCAGGTGATGACACGTTACCCTGATATAGAGTTTGTTGTACCGCATAACGGCTCTTTCCTGCCGTATATGGCAAGCAGATTTTCAGGTGTTTCGGGAATTCTTGCTTCACTGGGGATAATGGAGCAGGTAGACGTCAGAGCGGAGCTGTCCAAGCTGTATTTTGATATCACGGGCGATCCTGAGCCGGTGCAGCTTGATATGTTGAGGATGATTGCCGATGATTCTTATATAGTTTACGGAAGTGGTTTTCCTCATTCGCCGACAAAGGTGATCATCAAAAAGAAAAACCATTTTGACAACAACCAAAAGTACAATGTTATCAGAGAAAAGATATATATTGAAAATGCATGTAATTTATGCCGCTGAAGATATCCTGAATGAAAAAGAGAAAATCAATTATCACATTATTAAGCCTGTGCAGTTTGAGTCTCCGATTTACGGATATTTTGTGACAGGTGAAAAGGTCGGCGATTGCGCTAAGATGAAAAAGTAAGCTGATGGTTTATAAAAGCTTTGTATATCGACACGGAGCTTGCGGTCTATCTTATGAGAAAGGTGTGGGTCGAATGAAAAAGAATATTATCAAACGCGTCGTTGATGTGGCGTTGACGGTTACGCTTTTGCTCTTGATGGCGTTTCAGGTTACGGAGCAGTTCGCGCACGAGTGGCTGGGCATTGCGATGTTCGCGCTGACGATCGTGCATCAGATATTGAACCGAAAGTATTACGCGGCGATCTTCAAGGGCAGGTACAGTCCGCTGAGAGTATTTCAGCTGGTTGTCAATATTCTGTTATTGCTGTCCTTTGTATGCACGGCGCTGTCGGGTATGATGATGAGCCGTTTCGCAACGCCATTTATGAATGGAATTTTGCCGTCGTCCATCGTCCGACAGGGACATCTGGCAATGTTGCACTGGTCGTTCGTGCTGATGGGTCTGCACCTCGGACTGCACTTTGGTATCATGACCGCAAAGCTGAAAAAAAGAACTGTGAGGATCGTCCTCGGGGTCATGATGACAGGTATCTCCGCCTATGGCTTTTATCTGTTCTTCAAGGCGAATATGCTCAATTATATGTTCTTCAAAAATCCCTTTGCCTTCCTCGATTATGAAAAGGCGTGGTGGCTCGTGCTTCTCGAGAATCTCGCGATGCTCCTCGCATGGGCGTTCGCGGCATATTTGCTCTCGCTATTTCTCAGGTCGGTCACAAAGAAGGAGAAGAGAAGATCGGCTCTGTTGTATGCGCTGTTGTTGATTGCCGTGATCGTGAGCGGTATCGTTCTGAACACGGTGCTCAACCCTCAGCAGACCTCTGCGACGCCTTCATGGAGCGTACCGCAGAATGATCCGACTCAGAGCGTATCGCCGACGCAGGCTGTCAGCACGGAAAACAAAGAGCTTTCCGATAACTAAATCCTCATCAAGTGTGGCAGTTTTTGATGGGAAGTCCCGAAAGCGAAAACCGGCGCGGCGTCGCGCAGGAGATACAAAAGCAGACAAACGCGGATATATTTGAAATAGAGCTTGTCACACCTTATTCCACCGACTACAACACCGTGCTGATGCAGGCGCAACAAGCCCAGCATAATCAGGACAGACCCGAGATCAAGGGGACTATCGATAATTTTGATCAGTACGATACGATCATTCTCGGGTATCCCAACCGGTGGGCGTCGATCCCGATGCCGATCGCAACACTTTTGGAGCAATACGATCTAAGCGAAAAAACCATTCTGCCGTTCTGTTCACACGGCGGCGGAAACGTCTTTCTTGTTCACGGTGATACCGGTAAAATCGAACCGCTGTACTATACCTTTACAAACTTCAAGGTCGATTATCTGAAAACGCTCTCAGCAGTAGAAACCAAAGCCGGCGGATACTACCTTGAAGAGAATACCGACAGTTATATGGAGATGTTCAATCTGTATCTGCTGCCCCGCGAAAGCGGCGCTTACACGCCGAGCTATCAACAAGAGCTGCTCGGCGACGTAGACGGCGACGGAGAGGTGACGGTTGTTGACGCAACGATAACCCAGCGTTACAGCGTTAAGAGAATCGATTTCACCGAAGCACAGATTAAGGTTGCGGATGTTGACGGAGACGGCGAGGTCTCTGCTATCGACGCTACATTGATCCAGCGCTTCTCGACCTATATTCCCGTACCTTATCCGATCAATGAATATATCAAGATCGCTTAAAATCAAATAATCATAACCGCTCCTTTGAACAATCCGTTCTCAGGGGCGGTTTTTGTTCATAAAGCGACCAACCGATTAATAGCGTTTGCTACTGCCCAACAGCCTTCTTTTTGCGGATTGTAAGCAAATAGGATTTCATAAAAAAAGAAATAGAATACAAGATTAATAGGAAAAGCTGTTGATTACTTGCGTTTTTTATTGATAAGGTGTACAATTGATCTTGTAAAAACATTCTTATTATCTGATGATTGCAGGAGGTTTGTATGACAAAGTTCAGAGGATGGCTAAGCGTCCAGGTTGCTAAGCATCCGAAACGTGTGGTATTGGTCTTGATCATTCTGTTCAACGTGCTGTTTATCACTTTATCCGCCGCGTTGATCAGCGCTCTTTCCCTGCGCGGAACCGAAGGAATGAATTTCTTCCATGCAGCCTATTATACGGTGACTATGATCCTTGACGCGGGATGTATCGAGTCTGTAATAAAGGATATAGGCACTACCGGCGTTGCGCTGACCATAACCTGTCTGGCAGTCATCGTCATCGGTATGATAACCTTCACGGGAGCGGTCATCGGTTATTTTACCAACATACTCAACGATTTTATAGAAAACGCGAGCGCGGGCAATACGCGGCTTTATCTATCCAATCACACTGTCATACTTAATTGGAACGCAAGAGCCCCCGAGATAGTCAACGATCTCCTTTACAGCGATAATAAGGAAACGGTAGTGGCTTTAGTCAAATCCGGTAGGGATGAGATAAAAAAGGAGATCGAAGAGAGACTGCATCTTACGATAGAAAAAGAGAACGCGGTAGTCAGTAAAAAAGCAGATACCATGGGCTTTTTCGCCCGCAGACGGTATCTGAAAAACAACAAGCTCGGCAACAACGTTTCTTTTATTGTTATTGAGGGAAATATCTTTTCTCAAAAGCAGCTAAGGGATATAAGAATAGACTTGGCTAAAGCCGTGATCATACTGAGCAATGATCCGTCGGATTCGGCAGCCGAAGACGGAACTCATTCGGATGAGGGCAATCCTCAGGCTGTAAAAGCTTTGATGCAGGCAGCGGATATCGTGTCGGCAGGAAACGCCTCGCATGATCAGAACATCATCATTGAGATTACCGATCCGTGGACGTATGATATCGTTCAGAGGATCATCAGCGGTAAAGAACTTGGGGATAAGTGCAATATCATAACGTTTCACGTTGAAAAAATCCTCGGGCAACTGCTGGCTCAATTATCAATAACGCCTCAGATGACGCTTGTATATGACGATTTGTTCTCAAACAAGGGAGCGGCGTTTTATACCGAGCCTGTGAAGACCGATAATGAGATCGGATATATCCGGGATTATCTCTCAACGCACGAAAACGCCATACCTCTCGCTTTACTTACTCATAACGGCGAAAGCTTCTTTTGCTTCGCGGCAAATAATCATGACGATATCGACGAAGAGCATAAGCCCAAAAGCTCGGGCTATAGCGTAAAACTGAACGATACGCAAAGCGAATGTAAAAGAGTGATCATGATAGGTCACAACAGCAAGGTCGAAGAGATCATGAGCTGCTACGAAGCCTACATATCATGTCAGACCCGCGATAAGCAGATCAGCCCGCTTAAAGTTACCGTGATCGATGAAGCAGACAGCATCCGGTGGATTGATTACCAACGCTATTCTTTTGTTGAAGAAACCGCTGAATTGGATCTTTATAATATTAAGAAAGCCTTTGAGACGATCGGCCGCCTGCTTTTTGACACAGAGGAAGAAACAAGTATACTCATTCTCTCAGATGACACGGAACTCGATGAATATGCCGACTCTTCGGCTTTGATGTATTTGGTTTATATTCAGGACTATATCAAAGAAATGCTTCGCAAAAACCCCGGCTATGATAAGAAAAGGATAAAAACTATCGTTGAGATCACAGATCCGGGGCATTACGATATAGTCAAGGGCTACGAAAATGTCGAAGCGGTGATCAGTAACCGCTTTACGGGTAATATTATCACACAAATAGGTGAAAAAGAGGCAATATATGATTTTTATAAGGACTTGCTCAGTTATTCGTCGGATAAAGCGGGCGGTCAAAGCAAGAAGCCGCAGCTCAAGAAGGTCTCGTCCTTTTTCAAGGAAATTCCTCCTAAGTGTACTGCTTACGATTTGGTGCGCGCTGTCTTTGAAGCGTCTGTTTCATCGGCTGAAGCATCTCAAATGCAACATCCCGCACTTGTTCTCGGCTATGTAAAAGCTACAGGCGAAACAATAGTTTTCAGCGGAGATCTGTCTGAAATAGACGTCTCGCTTGAAGCTGAAGATAAGATCATCGTATATACAGCTTTTGTTTGTAATCCTTACTGAGCTGTTGAATAAAATCAAGGTTTTTCATTATTAATCATAAAAAAGATCGATATCAAAACAGCTTTTCGGTTGCTGAGATCTGTTTCAGGGTGGGACTGTATGGACATCGAAAAACTTATCAGAGAAATGACGACAGAAGAAAAGGCGGCTCTGGTTTCGGGTACCGATTTCATGTATACTAACCCGATTCCAAGGCTTGATATCCCAAGTCTCTGTATGTCTGACGGCCCTCACGGGCTGCGCAAACAGATCGGCGGGGGAGATAACGGAGTTAGTTTGTCTGAGCCCGCGACGGCGTTCCCTACAGCTGTCTCGACCGCTTCAAGCTGGAACCCCGATGTTACACGCAGGATGGGAGAAGCAATAGCGCGTGAGTGCCGTCATTACGGCGTTCATACGTTGCTCGGACCCGGCGTGAATATAAAGCGAAATCCATTATGCGGCAGGAACTTTGAGTATTTCAGTGAGGATCCTCTGCTCGCCGGTGTGATGGCGGCGGCTGAGGTTGACGGCGTGCAAAGCAAGGGCGTGGGAGTGTGTATGAAACACTTCGCCATGAACAACAGCGAAAATTACCGCTTTATGGGTAACTCCGTCGCTTCTGAGAATACCATTCGAAAGATATACCTTAAGCCCTTTGAATACGTTGTCAAAAAGTCAAAGCCCGCCGCTTTGATGTGCGCGTACAATCAGATTAACGGAGTATTCTGTTCAGAAAACAAATGGCTGCTTACGGATGTACTTAGGGATGAATGGGGCTTTGACGGTGTAGTTATGACCGATTGGGGCGCGACACATGACAGAGTCGCGGGCCTTAAGGCAGGGCTTGATCTTGAGATGCCCGGCGATACCGCGATCTGTCGTAGATGGATACTTGACGGTATAGAGGACGGTTCTCTGCCTGAGGAGGATCTCAATAAGGCTTGCAGGAATATCCTGAACTGGATCGATAAGTATGTTAAGCCAGCCGATACCGAGCCTTTGGATTTTGAAGCTCATCATACATTGTCGGCTGAGCTTGCCGCTGAATGCGCCGTGCTGATGAAAAACAACGGTACGCTTCCTCTGAACGGAAATGAAAAGCTTTATATCACCGGCGAATTATTTGAGAATATGCGCTATCAGGGCGCCGGAAGCTCTATGATAAACCCGACAAAGGTCACGACTACGGCTGATGTTTTTAAAGAGAGATGTATCAAGAGTTACCCGCTCGAGGAGAGCGACACGGTTCTCGTCTTTGCGGGTCTGACCGATGAATATGAGTCAGAGGGCGGCGACCGCGAGAATATGCGTCTGCCTCAGGAGCAGCTCGCACAGATTGATAATCTTTGTGAAAGCGGCAAAAGGATCGTTGTTATATTGTTCACGGGCTCGCCTGTAGAGCTGCCGTTTTTTGATAAGGTTGACGCTATACTGAATATGTATCTGCCGGGTCAGAACGGAGGAACTGCTGTTACACAGCTGCTTTTTGGTGAGAAGAACCCATCGGGCAAGCTCGCCGAAACATGGCCGCTGCGCTATGATGACGTACCGTCGGCAAATACTTTCAGCAAAAAAATAACCGAAGTCTATGCTGAAGGCACAGAGGTTGGCTACCGTTATTATAACAAACACAATATCCCCGTGCGTTGTTCCTTTGGGTACGGCCTCAGCTATACTACATTTGAGCACTCAGGTTGGGAGAGAACGGGGGATACCTATCAGGAAACGATCACTAATACAGGTGATCGCTTCGGAGCTGAGGTAGCGCAGCTCTTTATCGACGGTGAACTGAGAGGCTTTTCAAAGGTCTGTCTTGAACCGGGCGAAAGCAAAACGGTCAAGATCATTCCCGAGCCCATTGACGATACGGTGTATCCCGATACCTATACCGTTCCCGAAGAGCCGAAAAAATATCCCGTTACTTTGGAATCCCGCTTTACGGATCTTAAGCAAACCTTTTTCGGACGCAGATTATTCAATTTTGTGATGTCTGTGCCGAATAAAAAGGAAAAGGATGCGAAAAAGCTCCCCGAAGGGCCTGAGAGGGATAATCAAATAAAAGGCGCGCAGTTCATGAAGAAAATGATAGAAAGCAATTCTCCGCGTACTTTGACTATGGAAACGGGACAGAGTTTTCCCTATAACTTCGCTCAGGCGTTCGTCGAACTCACTAACGGTCATATCTTTAAGGGAATCGGTCTGTTTATGAAGAAAATAGACGTACCTAAGCTCCCTAAGGATCAACCGTGAATATGTTTTAAGGTTTATCCTACTCAGAATTATCATCGCTCATCTTTGTTAATCTACATTCTCTTTCGGACAGACAAACGAGAGGCAATCATGAAAAAGCTTTCTACATCACTCATCAAAAGCGTACTGATTATTTTTCTGTGCTTTTTGCTGACGTCTACAGGTCATCTGTCGTGGATGTATCATTTGATGGAGCAAACAACGGCAGAGCTTTCTTACTTTATATCGACAGTGTTGGGGTACGCTCTACAAGCAGTCGGTATAGGCGTTTTTATGGTTTTGCTCAGGCAAAAACGCGTCTCACCGCGAGCGGTGTTCGTTGTGTCGCTGGTGGTATACGCCGCGTGTTTTGTGCCCGCCGTGATAGGAACCGATCTGATCAAAACAATCATCTTCGGGTCCTTACTCAGTATGTTTTGCGGAGTGATCGCGGGATATTATCTTTATTACCTCACGCGGTATGCGCCCGATAATCATCGGGCGGTATCGTTCAGCGTCGGATACTCCGCCGCGACGGTCGTCTCGTGGATGATTTCAATAATCGGTGACGGCGCGATATATTACAGCGGCGGAGTTATTGCTGCCTGCCTTGCGCTTACTGTTATGATTATCGTTACGGTATTTGTAAAGACCTCAAACAAGAAAGAAGAACCTGAACAAAAAACAACACAGCCACAGATAAAGCTGAAAACACTGTTGCTTATGGCTTGCGGACTTGTCCTGCTTTTCAGTTTGGTCAACAATATCGGTTTTTCTTTCTCCGAGAGTGAGATTCAGAGCGGATTGCATCCTGAGTTCTCGCGTGTATTTTATTCCGTTGGATTGTTGACGGCGGGTTTTGTTACCGATAAAAACCGAAAGTACGGGGCGGTATGCGCGCTCGCCGCTCTTGCGATCCCATTCATAGTATTGGCGCTCAATGGTGAGCGGATATCGACAACTGTTTTTTGGACACTCGGATACCTCGCGTTTGGTTTTTACTCCGTCTACCGCGTGATGCTTTTCTCTGATATAGCGAAAGAGCACGATATGCTTTGGCTGTCGGGCGCGGGTTTGATGATCGGCAGGGTCGGTGACGCGCTCGGTTCGGAAATATATGCTGTATTCTCAAATAATAAAACTATACTTGTTGTCGCAGCGGGAGTACTGTTTGTCGGAGCTGTATTCTTGTTTATCAAACTTTTTCAGTCGCTATACATCACTGCATCCGACAATCCAAAAAGCGAACAGGAGATATTTGCTCGCTTTGCCGCTCGGCATGATCTGTCAGGCAGAGAGCGAGAGGTTCTTCGTTTGCTCCTCGAAGAAAAGACTAATAAAGAAATATCCGATTTGATCTCGGTATCTGAGAGTACGGTCAAATTTCATGTCCACAACCTTCTGTCAAAGACAGGATGTAAAACTCGTAATGATTTGAAGAACTACTACTATATAAACCGAATATGATTTGAGATACGCCGTGGTCTTTCACGGCGTTTTTTACCTTATAGGAAACTGCTCATTTCCTATGAGGTAAAAAGATTTATATACCCTCCCGGTTTGTTGCTGCGCAACAACGGGAGATGGTTATGCAAAATGCACGCAAAGCACGCTTTCTTGCATTATAACGCAACCTGACCGAAAACTGACCCGCTTATAATGCCTATTCTACTACTGAGAGATTGTCTGCCATCAATATACTATGCTATGCTTAATATGTACAAATATGTTTTAATATTAATTTCAGATTGAACCCTTTAACATCTGTTGCTGAAAATCTTATTAAAGCTTTTTGTTTGAAATTAGTATAACAAGGAGGAATGTACATGATTAAGAAGAGTGCGCTCAGTATTGTTTTAGCTCTGCTGATTTTCGTGATGATGTTGCCGTCAAGCGTGATTATCACAAATGCCGAGAGCGCAGAGTATTCAATCGGTATCCGAAAGATAGGCAACGGATCTGTATCAGTCGATCCTGTTTCTGCTGCGGCGGGCGACTATGTGACTGTGACGATGACTGCCGGTAAAGGCTGGTTTATCAGACAGATGCTCGTTATCGCGGAGGACGGCGAGCAGATAACG
This sequence comes from uncultured Clostridia bacterium, assembly GCA_946183365.1. Taxonomy (GTDB): domain Bacteria; phylum Bacillota; class Clostridia; order Oscillospirales; family Acutalibacteraceae; genus Ruminococcoides. The sequence goes on along the minus strand of CAMHAH010000018.1, from coordinate 31,495 downwards.
CGGATAGATTATAATTCGGCAAGTTTTGAGGAGGATGTTGATGGCTTTACTATGCCTGATCAGAACGTGACACTTACAGTTACCTTCGCAAAACCCGAGGACTTTTCGGATGATCCGACTCAGCCTGTCGGACCCACTCCTCATCAGCCGGGCGATATGTGTTCTGTGTCATTTGACAGCAATGGCGGTGATGGCTCAATGTCGCAAACCGAGATATTATACGGCGAAAGCTACACCCTGCCCGAATGTAAATATACCAAAGAGAACCGTGAGTTCTATAAGTGGGAGATAAACGGTACGGAGTACGATGCGGATGATACGATCATAGTCACCGATGATATACTCTTAACGGCAATCTGGAAGCATACATCGACCTATACCATCGATAATTCATATGACTCCAGCACGACACAGGTCGTAGGGATACTTAAGCTTAAGGATCTGCGTACAGGTGATGTGACCGAGTATACGGTCGCTGATATGACTTTGGCGTCATCATATACCGAGCCGTCCGATCCCGATGTTAACGCGCTGATTGAAGAAACGAAGGACGAGCTTTGTGAACGCTTGAGTTATTATGACGATGCGCAGAAAAACGCTTTGACAGTTTCTGAACCGACCGTTCTTTATTCTCAGGATGATCGCAGCTATACTTATTTTGACGGCGGCGGCTATGACGAGAACAGAGATTATTTTACCAAAGCTTTGATAATAGACGGCGTTTATTACAAGAATTGGAAGTATGCCGTGACCCTTGAGGCGGAATACACAAGCGTACCCATGAGCTATATCCATGTGCTAAGCACCGACGGCGGTATGATAGATTTCTATTGTGAAGAATACAACGGCGATTATACGCAGCCTTATGCCGTTCCCGAGGACGCAGAGGTCACTCTGTACGCTATTCCCGAGCAGGGTTATGAGTTTGAGGGTTGGTACAAGGGCGATGTAAACGCTTCTTCGTATAACGAGATGTTCACCGATGAGCTTATCACTGTCGATAATCCTTATGTTTTCAACTCTACGGGCTATCCATATATCTGCGCTAAGTTCAAGCATACGGGTGTTGTATGGCCTCAGGGCGACCAGATACAGGTCTGGATAACCGATGGGGGAAAGGCTTCTGTCGCGTATGAACCCTCTGTCAAAGGTAATCCATATGTAAAGCCTAAGGACGGAAACAATTTTGTCGAGATCGGAGAGGTTGTACCTTTCTGGCGGGGTGACGAGATCACGGTGACCGCGAAGCCCGATAAAGGCTATTCCTTCAAGGGATGGTATCATGTTAATATCGAGTGGGGACCCGGTAACGGCAAAAAGTATGAGGGAGACGTTATCTCTACCGATATAAGCTATAGTTATAAGCCGGGTGTGACTGTCGTAGACGGTGATACTGAGCCTCTGCGATATATATGCGCTGTATTTGAGATAAGTGCCGACCCGGATACCGAATATCTGCTCGGTGACGCCGACGGCAACGGAGAGGTGGATATCGTTGATGCGACCTTTGTACAGCGTTTTCTTACGGATGTCAAAACACCGTTTACAAAGGAGCAGCTGATGCGTGCTGACGTTGACGGCAGCGGAGATCTTGAAATAACCGATGTGACCGCTATCCGACGTTGGCTGATCGGTCTTGGTACTCCTTTTTCGATCGGTACATTTATCTCATAATATAACCCTGTATCCTGATAAATCATAATAAAGCGCCCGACCTCTTCAGAACCGTTGGTTCTTTTGATAGGTCGGGCGCTGTTTGATATTCGGTATTCTATTACTTTATCGGAACACAGTGCTCATCGTTGATTTTTTGTACTTTCTTTACTCTTCTGATGTATTTTTCCGCGGTAAGAGGCTCGGTTTTCATAAAGGTCTTTACGATTTCCATGGCAATCATACCGCCTATGATCTTAGCGCCGAGACAAAGGACATTCGCGTCGTTATGCTCGCGCGCCAACTGAGCGCAGAAAGGATCCTGACAAACGCAGGCATAGATACCGTTGACTTTGTTTGAGATCATTGCGCTGCCGTAGCCTACTCCGTCTACGAATATTCCCCTGTCACATTCTCCTTTAGCTACAGATATAGCGGCGGGCAGGACAAAGTCGGACAGGTCGCAGGATACTTCGTCATAGGTTCCGAAATCTACTACAGTGTGTCCCTGAGATTCAAGATAAGCTTTTATCTCGTATTTCATTGATGTTCCCGCGTGATCGTTTGACATAGCGATTTTCATAATAACATCTCCTCATTTTTCTATTATTGCCGGCAACGGTACAAGCCTCATGTCGTACGCATCGTCAGCGAAATCCTGTTTTTCTTTACGTCTACCGAGAGTATCTTTACCTTAACGATATCTCCGACCTTGAGTACCTCAGACGGATGCTTGATATATTTGTCGCATATCTGAGAAATATGTACCAGTCCATCCTGGTGTACGCCGATATCGATAAAAGCGCCGAAGTCGATGACGTTCCTGACTGTTCCAGTGAGCTCCATTCCTTCTTTAAGGTCGTTGATATCGAGTACATCAGTGCGAAGCATAGGCTTCGGCATTTCGTCACGCGGATCGCGTCCGGGCTTTGAGAGCTCTTTGACTATATCATCCAGAGTAGGCAGACCGATACCGAGCTTCTCGGCAAGGTTCTTGGTACCGATCTCTTTTACTCTTGATGAAAGATCGCTGAACTTAGCGGATTTTATTTCTCTATCAGAATAATCAACAAGCTTGAGCAGTTCCTTAGCTGTCGCGTAGCTCTCAGGGTGAACGCCTGTATTGTCGAGAGGATTGCGGCTTTCGGGTACTCTCAAAAATCCCGCGCACTGTTCAAACGCCTTCGGTCCGAGCTTGGGTACTTTTTTAAGCTCCGAGCGTGAGCTGAAAGCGCCGTTCTCCTCGCGGTAGGCTACGATATTCTTGCACACGGTCGCGTTAAGACCCGATACTCTCAGCAGTAGGGCAGGGGAGGCTGTGTTGAGATCGGCTCCGACTGAGTTGACGCAGTCTTCAACAACTCCATCGAGGGTCTCTCCAAGCCTCTTTTGTGGCATATCGTGCTGATACTGACCTACTCCGATCGCCTTAGGCTCGATCTTGACAAGCTCCGCGAGTGGGTCCTGCAGTCTCCTTGCTATAGAGACAGCGCTCCTGAGCGTGAGGTCGAGCTCAGGCAGCTCCGTAGCGGCAAGCTTTGAAGCTGAATACACCGACGCTCCGGCTTCGCTGACCACCATGTAATACACCGTGTGGTCGGCTTCCTTGATTGCGTCAGCGGCAAACATCTCTGTCTCTTTGCTTGCGGTTCCGTTACCGATCGAAATAATATCTACATTATGCTTTTTGATAAGCTCAAGCAGCTTTTGCTTAGACTGCGCGATCTTGGCTTCTGAATGAGTTGGGTATATGACGGCTGTGTCAAGCACCTTGCCCGTATCGTCAACGACAGCGACCTTACATCCGGTGCGGTAACCCGGGTCAAGTCCGAGTACCGTTTTGCCCTTTACAGGCGGCTGCATAAGTAATTGCTTAAGATTTGTGGCGAATACCTTCATTGCATTTTCAGAAGCGTTTTCCGTCAGCTCTGAACGTATCTCTCGCTCGATAGAAGGGAAGATCAATCTTGTATAAGCATCCTCTCCTGCAGCTCTTAAGATATCCGAGCATAGGGGATTGGTGCCTTTGTCAAGCGCTCTGAATATGATACTCAAAGGCTGGTAAGGGTCAAGCTCGATACTTACCTTCAAAAAGCCCTCTTTTTCTCCTCTGTTTACCGCGAGAATACGGTGACCCGCGATCTTTTTGACCGCTTCGGTATAGTCGTAGTAGTTGGTATACACGCTTTCTTTTTCTTCATCTGTCGCGACGGATCTTAGCACTCCGCTGTTTCTGAATACGGGTCTGAGATGCTTGCGTATAGCCGCGCTGTCAGAGAGCATCTCAGCGATGATATCCATAGCGCCGTTGATCGCGTCCTGAGCGGTGGGAACCTCTTTTTCTTCATCGACGAACTGCTCAGCGCGTTTTATGGGGTCAAAACCTTTTTCCTGCTTGATGATCTCGAGTGCGAGCGGCTCAAGCCCTCTCTGCTTCGCGACAGAGGCCCTTGTCTTTCTTTTGGGCTTAAACGGACGGTAAATGTCCTCAAGCTCACTTAAGGTCTGAGCTTTGTCAAGAGCTGAGTTTATTTCATCAGTCAGTTTTTCCTGACCGCTTATAAGCTCGCGGATCTCTTCTCTGCGCTTATCGAGCCCGCGCAGATAATCCAGCTTTTCACTGAATTCACGGATCAGCTGATCATCCATCGATCCGTGCATCTCTTTGCGGTAACGGGCTATAAACGGAATAGTATTACCGTCATCAAGCAGCGTTATGATGTTCTGAGCATATTCTTCTTTGATATTGAATAATTGTGATAAGGTTGCTGAATAATCCATATTTCTCCTTACTGTTTCTGTGTCTTTATCTTTTTTATATAGTATATCATAATGTTATCTTAATGACAAACAAAAAACTATAGTTAGGAAAAATAATTATACAGAGCGTATCTATGACGAGTATAAAAAAGAATGTTTTTTAACACCTTAATCAAAGCTTTCTTAATTATTAAATAATAAAACTGTATTTCTAATAGTGACATTAAAATGATAATGTGTTATAATCTTAGCGTCATAAATCTGTTTTGAGCAAACGTGCCAACCCTATTATGATCGTTATCTGTTTTTTCAGTGAGGTGGAATTTATGAAAAAAGGTGTTGCTTTATTATTTGTGCTTGCTCTGATAGTGTTTTCAGCAATACCGTCATCAGCTGAGAATACGTATTTGCGCGGCGACGCCGACGATGACGGAATAGTCACCATTACAGACACCACTGTGATTCAGAGAAAGCTCAACGATATACCTGTGAATACTTTCAACAGGCGGGAAGCTGACATTGATAATAACGGCGTTGATATTACCGACGCTACAAATATACAGCGCTTTTTAACCGGCTTTTCTAATGTTTATAATATCGGCGATAGAGTGTCTTATGACGATAACGAGCTACCGTTTGTCCCGTCAAAATAACTTGTAATAATTTAAGCACAGACTGCGTCATGGCGTCTGTGCATTTTTATAGTATTGTTTATTGTTGTCTGTATTGCTCGATGTTCGCGCTCGGTCAAAACGAGCGCACCGCTCAATTCGAAACATAACCCACCGCAAGAGAAAAAGGTACCACGCGTTTGCGTGATACCTTTTTCTGGCGGAGGACAAGAGATTCGAACTCTCGCGCCGCGTTAGCGACCTACTCCCTTAGCAGGGGAGCCTCTTCACCACTTGAGTAATCCTCCGTATATGTGAAGTAATCCATAATATATAAAGTTGGCGGAGAGAAAGGGATTCGAACCCTTGGTCCCTTGCGGGATCACTAGTTTTCAAGACTAGCTCCTTAAACCACTCGGACATCTCTCCGTAAAGCAAGTAATATTTTATCATAACAAATCTGAATTGTCAATAGATTTCACCAATTAGTATAGAAAAACAGGAGAGCGAAAAATTATCGCTCCCCATAGATTGTTTCTTTATCTGAATCTTACTTTATCATCGCCGATGAAAAACAGCGCCAGAGTACCCGGACCGACATGAGAACCCGTAACAGGCTCATACATTACGCTGAGGATCTCTTTCGGTGGCTTTTTCTTATTGAGCTGTTCAATAAGGTAATTCGCTTCATCCTCGCAGTCGGCGTGAGCTATGCCCACGATCTGATTTTCAGGATGCTGGACCAGCATATTGTACCTTTGAGCAAGCATATCTACCGCTTTTCTTCTGCCGATGACCTTGGCGAAATTAACTATCTCACCGTTTTCGTTGCCTTTAAGGATAGGCTTGATCTGAAGCATATTGCCGATTACCGCGGCTGAACCCGAAAGCCTGCCCGTACGTTTCAGATACATCAGGTTATCGACTGTGAAAACCTGGTACATACATTGCTTTTCTTCTTCTATTCTGCGGTGGGCTTCTTCGATGCTCAGTCCCTCATCTCGATAGTCGGCAGCTTTGAGCGCGAAGATGCCCTCTCCGAGCGAGGCGCCTAAAGTATCACAGAGCAAGATCTTACGGTCGGGATACTTTTCTTTCAACTCCTTAGCCGCTACCTCTGAGCAATGAAAAGAGCTGCTTATGCCTGATGACATACTGACAAAGAGTATATCTTCTCCCTTTGCAAGATGGTTTCCGAAGAAATCTATGTAATTCTGGAAATTGATGGCAGATGTTTTAATATCAGCGCCGAGCCTCATTGCCTTATAGAATATTTTACCGTCAAAACCGTCGGTATCAAGGCAGGAGTATTCCTTTTCACCTATCATGTACGAATAGGGGATAACATATATATCGCGATCCTTCAATAGTGAGGTGGGAAGATTAGCGGATGTGTCGGTCAGTATTGTAAAGCTCATTTAAATTCCTCCTGAAAACTTATTATTACTGAACTATTTTAATAATACTTACCCGAGGAAAAAAAGACAATCTACAAAGCGTTTTTGTTCTCTACCTGTATAATAAATGAATTCTCCCGCAGCAAAGCCCTTGTATCTCTGCGGTAGAAAAGCTACTCTACTCTCAGTAGAGCCCAGTGTTTATGCGGGTTTCGGCACGCAACGTTATTAATATGTATAATGATGATCGCAGACCGTGGCAGTGCCAACCCCTATGGTTTGATATGGCAATACTCCCAGTATTTGAGGATTGAACTTCGTTGGTTTAGCAGATAGAATTAATTCATGGACGTCCTGTAATCCATCACTGACAGTTCAGATCAGTATATAGGGAGGTTGTTTTGAAACGATTATTTAAAAATTTGCTTGTAGGCGTTCTTGCTGTTGTAATGATCTCAGGCAGCGCCTTCAGCACATCCGCATATTATATAGAAAGGATATCTGCTTATGATACTTGCGATAATAATTCTTGTGACAACGGTACATGCGCTGAGGTTCAGCGAGAGCCTGACGCGCGCTGCTTACGCAGTCTGTGCGATTTCCTCAGAAGATTAGGATGCAGCGACAGTCTCTGTATTAAACTGCAAGATGTATTAAACAGCGGGCTTTGTTCAGATGATCCGGATCCTACCTGCGATACGTGTATACCGTCTGAAGAGACAGAAGTTCCCGAGAATAATACTTCCGAGACAAACGCACAGCCCGTAACCGAAGCAACTGAGCCTGTAGCTACAGAGCTTCCTGCTCAAAAGCCTACAGATGCTCCGACTCAACCGTCTACGGAGGCTCCGACGGAGATCGCGACTGAGAATAATACAGAGGCGGTCGAAGAGCGACCGACAGAAGCTAAGTATCAGTTGAACGAATATGAGCTCGAAGTTGTAAGACTTATCAATGAGATAAGGTCAGAATACGGCTTGAGTGTTCTGAGCATCGATCTCGAGCTAAGTAAGGTCGCGAGACTGAAAGCTCAGGATATGTATGACAACCGATACTTCGACCATAATTCACCAACATACGGAAGTCCGTTCGATATGATGAGGGGATTTGGTATCAGCTATCGCACAGCGGGGGAGAATATAGCTATGGGTTACAGATCACCTCAAAGCGTTGTAAACGGCTGGATGAATTCCGAGGGTCACCGCAGGAATATTCTGAACGCCGGCTTTAAGAAGATCGGTATGGGATATATATCTGACGGCAGTTACTGGTCACAGATGTTTATCGGATAAACCGTATCGTTGTTCAGCATTTTATATTATAATATGTATATACACTGTTAAAAACAGAGCCGTCGGGCCATCACCCGGCGGCTTTTGATATATTTCTGAATTCGAATTATTTGTGCTTATTTGACAAACATACGTCGGTTTGTAACCTCCTGTTCATATAATTCTTTTAAAATATTAACATTTTAGTAATAGTTTATTCTAATTTGGAACATAAAGACATTTATTTTTCTTGTCGGGAATTGTCAAAAATTATCCGAATGGCTTATTTTTCTCAAATATAATTAAAGGTTACAAGTTGTAACCTACCGAATTATGAACATTTTTTGTACAAAATGTATACAAATATGAATAAATTTTAAATTCTATTGGCATAATGACAACAATTTACAGAAAATACTTGATATTGGAATAATTCTTTGATATAATAATGACAGTTTTGTTACCAAAGTAATCAAAAAAACACTATAAGCTGTCCTTTCGGGCGCGTATATATACTATATATATGTATTTTGCGCGCAGCCGACAGGTTACATGGAGGTTTTTATGAATAAGTTTAAAAAGATCATCTCAATTATAATGGTTGCCGCCGTGATCGCGAGCATATGTGTGATTGGTACCATATCCTCGGGCGCGTCCGGCACAGGCGCCGGTCTTGCTGAGTGGGCGCTCAACGCTTACTACAGCGACTGGAGCTATGTCTGGGGAGGTTCCTCTCCGGGAGCAGTTGACTGTTCGGGTCTTATCTGGTCCTACTGCGGCGGCAACAGAATAAGCATGCTCGATGACGCTCAGGCGAATGGCAGAGACTGGGGTTATGTAAGCGAGGGTATTCCGAGAGTACACGGCTTGGGCCTTTCTCGTCCCGGTCACGTAGGCGTTTATATTGCCGATAATATGGAAGTTGACGCTCGCGGTACTGATTACGGCGTTTGCTATCAGGAGATCGGCGGTTGGAACAACTGGAATTGCTGGTTCAAGCTCACAGCCGTTACCTATCCCGAAAACGGTTGGGAAGAGTTCAACGGCGATAACTATTATTACGAAGACGGCGAGTATATCGTCAACACATCAAGAACTATCGGCGGCGAGACCTATTACTTTGACTCAAAGGGCCGCTCAAGCTCAGCTCCCTCTGATTCTTCTGCTGTAGCCGATACATCTTCAAAGAGCAGCTCTTCAAGCAGCTCATCATCAAGCTCAGATAACAACGGTCCTTTAAAGAAGGGCTCTACCGGTTCCCTCGTTGAGAAGCTCCAGCAGAGATTACAGGAGCTCGGTTATTATACAGGCGCTGTTGACGGCGACTTCGGCGAGATCACCGAGAACGCTTTCAAGCAGTTCCAGAAGAACGCGGGTCTTTATGTCGACGGTATCGCAGGCTCAGACACAGAGTATCTTTTTGCTGACGACGCTCCCGCTTATGTAAGCGAAACTCAGGCAGAGGACAAGGCTGACGATACGTCCGATCTCACACTTTCTGCCCGTGAGAATGAAGAAGAACTCGCACAGACAGGTGCTGTTGAGGTTTATACAGAAGAAGTTGAAGAGACGCCCGCAGAGCTTAAGTATGCTTTAGGCGATAACAATGATGAGATCGTTAAGATCCAGGAGAGACTTATCGCTTTAGGCTATCTCAGCGGTACTGCAGACGGCGACTTCGGTGCAATGACTGAAGAGGCTGTTAAGGGCTTCCAGCTCGCTAACAACCTTTCAGCTACCGGTGTTGTTGAGCAGGGCACATATGATATCCTCTTCTCAGACAGCGCAGTTGCCGCTAAGAAAGAAGAGCCCGATACACCCGATAAGGATACAGAAGAAAAGACTGACGCGACTGCGCCTGTAAGTAATACTCCCGCGCAGGGTAAGACGGTTGAGCCCGAAAAGCCCGTCACAGCTCCCAATACTGAGACTGAGGTAAAGACTACAGAGCTTTCTTCAAAGAGTGTAGCTGCTGTAGCGCAGTCTCCTCTGTTCAAGCAGGGCGCTAACGGCACTAACTTCGAGTTCATTCTCTGGCTCGGTATCATGATCGTTGTAATGCTAATCACATTCACTGTCGTATATTTTGTTGAGAAGAAGAAGCAGAGAGCCGCTCGTCACGGCAGAAGATTTCAGTAATTGAATAAGAAACAATTAAGCGGTACGGCTCGAACAGCCGTACCGCTTTTGCGTATACATTATATAAAATGAGCAAAGCTTTATCACATTCTCTCGGGACAGGTTATGCTAAACATATCGAGAACATTCTTTATTACGGTCTTTGTCGCGCCGCATAGCGTCAGTCGAGCCTGCATGAGCGCTTCGTCGTCGCACTTTACGCGGCAGGCGTTATAGAACCTGTGGAAGTATGTAGCGACATTTGTAACATACTTTGTGACCTTTGTGGGATCATAATCACGCGCGGCCGCAATTATCTCGCTGTCATACGCTGATAAGAGATGTATAAGCTCGGTTTCTTCGGGAGCTGTCAACAGACTGAGCTCCTCATCGGTACAAGAACGAGCCTTGACGCCCTCAGCCTCAAGATTACGGAGTATAGAGCAGATACGCGCGTGGGCGTACTGAACATAATAAACAGGGTTCTGGTTATCCTCTTTTATGGCGAGATCGAGGTCAAAATCCATCTGGGTGGTCGCTTCTCTTGTGTTGAAGATGAAGCGCGCGCTGTCTACGGGTACCTCATCAAGGAGATCTCTGAGCTGTATAGCCTTTCCGGTACGCTTCGACATCGTTACTATCTGACCGTCGCGGACGAGCTTGACGAGCTGCATAAGAAGGATGTCGAGCTTATCTCCGTCATATCCTATCGCGTTCATAGCGCCCTTCAAGCGCATTACGTGACCGTGATGATCCGCTCCCCATACGTTGATGAGCTTTTCAAAGCCGCGGTCAAATTTGTTTTTGTGATACGCTATATCGGCGGCAAAGTAAGTGGGGTTGCCGTTTGAACGGATGAGAACGTCATCTTTTAATTCTAATTTGTCAATATAATCCTGAGTTTTACCCTGAGCAAGCAGGATCTCGGTGCACACATCTTTGTTTTTATACCAGACCGCTCCGTCTTTCTCATATGTAAGCCCCTTGTCGGTCAAAAGCTGTACGACCGCCTTGACCTCGCCGCTTTCATGCAGGGTGCTCTCCATGAACCAGTTGTCAAAGTTTATCTTGTACTTAGCCATATCATCCTGCATACGCTTGATATTGAGCGGCAGGGCAAAATCTACGAGAGCTTTTTTGCGTGTTTCGGTGTCGCTGTTTACATATTTATCACCGTTGATATCGGCGAACTGCTGAGCGCGCTCGGATATATCCGAACCCTGATAACCGTCCTCGGGGAAGGGGAAGGAGTTGTCAAAGATCTGCATATATCTCGCTTCGAGCGAGCCGGCGAACTTTTCTATCTGGTTGCCGGCATCATTGACATAGAACTCGCGGTATGCCTGATATCCCGCTTTATCCATAACGGCGGCGAGACAGTCGCCTAAAGCTCCGCCTCTGGCGTTGCCTAAATGCATCGGGCCTGTAGGGTTGGCGGATACAAACTCTACCATTACCTTGGCGCCCTTACCGTAGTCGCTCTCTCCGTAGCGGCTGCCGTCGTTCTCTATCTCATGCAGGACCTCTGCGAAGTACTTTTTATCAAGGAAAAAGTTGATGAAGCCCGGACCGGCGATCTCGTATTTTTCTATTAAAGAATTATCTAAATCAATGTTATCAAGGATGATCTGAGCGGCCTTAACGGGAGCCATACGAAAGACCCTCGCGCCTGCCATAGCTACGTTTGTAGCTATATCGCCGTGAGAGCGGTCGGCGGGTTCTTCGATGACGAACTTAGGTATCTCGCCCTCAGGCAGCTCTCCCTTGCACATAGCGGCTTTTACTGCGGCCTCGATCTGTTTTTTTAAGTTTTCAGTTACTTTGGTATTTGTCTTTGACATATGTTTTACCTTCCCTTTATGATTGCGGATCACGGCGATGATCGCGTCGCGATCAAATAATTATTTCTGTGTTATCTTTATATAGAATTCATTATAGCTGACAACGCTTCGGTTAAAATCCAGCTGATACGCGGCTTTTATCTCGCCGCCGAATATACTCAGAGATGAGTGGATACTGTCGGTATAAATACCTATGAACATCTGACCCATAGGGGTTGAATAAAGGCACTCATGCCTGACGCTTTCCTCGAGTATCAGGTGCGACGCCATCTCTCCCTGACGGTCGATGCTGAGTATGCCGTTTTGTAGGGTGACAGTGGTATCGGTTTTTTTAGCGGGATTATCCTGAGAATACTCGGGGTAGGTGATAGTGATCTTGTCACCGTCTATTATCATATCGCCGGCGGTGATTACCTCTATACTGTCGCTTTCTCCGTCTATGGTCTGCTTGCCGACGACAGATATCATGTATCGTTCTTCCATCAGTATTCCTCGATATTTATATGTTCAACATGGTTTTCAAGGCTGCTCTTCTTAAGGAACATACCTGCGAATTTCTCAAAGTCCGCGGGGGTGTCGCTGACATAGAACCTCGCTTCGCCTTTGTTTGGTTCTGTTCTGAGCAGTCCCTTTTCGCTTAATATCTTCTTTGTATAGATAGCGGTCTCTTTGCCGGAATCTATAAGTGTAACACCGTCGCCCATCTCGCGCTGGATTGCCTCGGCAAGCAGAGGAAAGTGTGTGCAGCCGAGTATCAGGGTATCGACGCCGCTCTCTTTAAGAGGCGTCATATATCTCTTTACCATAAGCCTGACCAACTCGTCGTCGGGATCAACGAGCCCGTTTTCAACAAAGGAAACGAACAACTGACAATGCTGCTCATATACCTCAAACTCGGGATGCTTCTCCTGTATCCTGCGTTTATAGCTGTGAGAGTTTATCGTAGCGGCTGTGCCGATAACGCCTATTTTACCGTTTTTGGTAGCGTTTACCGCGGTGAAGCAGGTAGGATTGACTACTCCGGTGTAGGGGAGACCGAGTTCGTCGCTCAGATCCGGAGCAACGGAGCTGACCGTACCGCAAGCGGCAACTATGATTTTTACACCCATTTTTTTGAGGAAACGAGCGTCCTGACGAGCGTATTTATTGATAGCCTCTTTACTTTTGCTGCCGTAGGGAACTCTGCCGGTATCTCCGAAGTAAACGATATCCTCACCCGGCATTATTTCCATTATCTCTCTGGCGGCGGTCAAACCGCCCAACCCTGAGTCAAATATGCCGATAGCTTTGTTGATCATATGCATAACCTCCGCGGCCGTAAGCCGACTGTAGTTCTTGTTTGTTTCCATAAAGCGCCTCTTATTATTTGTATAACAGCAGCGGCGCATATATATACATTATATATAATATCACAAAGCTACATTCCGTGCAAGAGAAAAGTGACAATCACAAACTAAGATATCTAAAATCACTTTTTGCTTGCAATATCTTTATTTATAATGTATAATGACTGTAATTATGGAAAAAGGATTGATAGAAATGCTTAACGAAGCTTTTACATTGATATCGGATAAAGTTGAAGATACTCTAAAACCTCAGAACTTTACCAAAGTCAAGATAGCGTCTACCGATGATAACGAGCTTGTTTCTCTCTATACTTCAGAGAACCTTGCGTATTCCGTTATCTATTATAAGGACAGTATGCACACTCTTCTGCGCGAGTGCGGCATGACCGACGAGGGTCCCGATAATCAGTGGAAGACCCTTGCTACATGGCTCTTTGACCCCGATCATGATACATTAAAAGAAGCAAGCTCAATAGCGAACGACTTCTGTGACGCTCTCTCAGCCCCTTCGGCGGTCAAGAAGCTCAAGCAGGCTAAAAAGACAAAGAAGAGTGAGGACGGAAACGCCGATCCGCTGTTCCTGTCAAAGCGCTTTATCACATTGTTCCCCGAGTTGCGTGATGAGATCAAGGAGGAGCAGGACTGCTACTATCCTTTCAGAGGAGTTACCTTTACCAGAGCGAGCATTGTTCCCCGCGTCAATAAGCTTGTCCGTGAGGGTAAGACAGGAGAACTCAAGAAGCTCGGAAACATCCTCAATACTCAGTATGTAAACGGTGACGTTGATACCCGCTCTATCATAACTATAGTGATCCTCAATTCCATCCCCGAAGAGGATGAATCGAAGATAGAGGAGCACCTCAGCGATAATCTTAAGAAGGCGTTTACATACGCTAAGAAGTACCGCGGAAAGACCGTTAAGCCCGAAAAAGAGAAGAAACCAAAGAAGACGATCGCTCAGCGTCTCCAGGGTATGCAGTAATACTAGTTTTATCAGATAAAACTTATATTTATTATTTATAAAAAAATACGAACAAGCCCTTGACGAGTTGACAGTAATGTGTTATACTGTTACTTACCTCGTAAAGGGGCTTGTTTTTTGTGCCATAAAATATATGAGGCGCAGAGATCGCTCCTTTGGGTCGCGGCGGTTTTTCATTGGATCGCCTCGGCTGTCCTTTTGAGGGAGGCTAATTTATTCCGAAAAACACGGGAGGTGCCGATAATGAGAGTAAAAATCACAATGGCCTGCACTGAATGCAAACAGCGCAACTACAACACAATGAAGAACAAGAAGAACAGTCCCGACAGATTAGAGATGAATAAGTACTGCAGATTCTGCAAGAAGCATACTCTTCACAGGGAAACAAAGTAAGCGGAGGGAAAGAAAATGGCTGAAGCTAAGAAAGAAGCTAAAAAACAAGGCTTTTTCAGTAAAGCGGGTTCATTCTTTCGCTCTTGCATAGGCGAGATGAAGAAGATCACATGGCCCACACCTAAACAGACAACCAAGAATTTCTTGATCGTTATTGCTGTTATCGCTGTTTCGGGTCTGTTTATCTACGCTCTCGACAGAGGTCTGTACGCTCTGCTTAACCTTGTAATGAGCACAGGCACACAGTAAGTTCTGCAGAAGGAGAACGCTGATGGCTGATGAAGCAAAGTGGTATGTTATCCATACCTATTCAGGCTACGAGAATAAGGTAGCGTCAACCTTACAGACTACCGTAGAGAACCGCGGACTTGAGGATATGATCCCCGATGTAAAGGTTCCTACAGAGATAGTCACAGAGATCAAGGACGACGGCTCTACTAAAGAAGTCGAGCGCAAGATCTTTCCGGGATATGTATTTGTAAAGATGGTTTATACCGATGAGACTTGGTATGTAGTCCGCAACATCCGCGGATGCACCGGCTTTGTCGGACCTTCTTCAAAGCCCGTCCCGCTCACAGAGGCTGAGGTCTATAAGATGGGTGTTGAGAACCGCGTAGTAGAGGTTTCTTATGAGGTAGGCGATCAGGTTCGTATCATCGACGGTCCTCTCGAGGACTTTGTCGGTATCGTAGACGAGCTTGATACTGATAAGAACTACGTCAAGGTCACTATCTCTATGTTCGGTCGTGAGACCCCTGTAGAGCTCGAGCTCAATCAGGCTGAAAAGCTTGACGATTAACTCGGCAGTACGCTGAGTACCGGACCGTATAAGGTCGAAATAAGGACAAAAAGCGATTTGCTTTTTATATGAGGGGCATGAGCCCCTTGTGGGAGGAGCTTTATCGGCTCCGCCATCTACCACGAATTTAGGAGGAAATAAAAATGGCACAGAAAGTAACAGGATTAATCAAGTTACAGATTCCTGCCGGAAAAGCTACTCCGGCTCCGCCTGTAGGCCCCGCTCTGGGTCAGCACGGCGTTAACATCGTTTCCTTTACAAAGGAATTCAATGAGCGCACAAAGAATGACATCGGACTTATCATCCCTGTCGTAATCACAGTATACGCAGACCGTTCTTTCACATTTATCACAAAGACTCCGCCTGCGCCTGTTCTTATCAAGAAGGCTTGTAACATCGAGACCGCTTCAGGCGAGCCTAACAAGAAGAAGGTCGCTAAGATCACTAAGGAACAGTGCCAGAAGATTGCTGAGACAAAGATGAAAGACCTCAACGCCGCTACGATCGAGACAGCTACATCCATGATCATGGGTACGGCTCGTTCGATGGGTATTGAGGTAGTAGACTGATTTAGAACAACATCCGGGTGGGAGGAGATTTCCGCATAACCACCTAACTATGGAGGATTAAATATGAAACACGGTAAGAAATATGTTGACGCTGCAAAGCTCGTCGACAGAACTAAATTTTATGATACCAACGAGGCTCTCGATACCGTCATCAAGACAGCCACAGCTAAGTTTGACGAGACAGTTGAGCTCCACGTTAAATTAGGCGTTGACTCCCGTCATGCTGACCAGCAGGTCCGCGGCGCGGTTGTTCTGCCCAACGGTACAGGTAAGAAGGTTCGCGTTCTCGCTATCTGCAAGGGCGAGAATGAGAAGCTCGCTCAGGAGGCAGGCGCTGATTATGTAGGCGCTGAGGATATGACTCAGAAGATCCAGCAGGAGAACTGGATGGACTTCGATGTTCTTATCACAACTCCCGACTGCATGGGTCTGGTCGGTCGTCTCGGCCGTATCCTCGGTCCCCGCGGTTTGATGCCTAACCCCAAGGCAGGTACCGTTACCAATGATATCGCCCGCGCTATCAACGAGGCTAAGGCAGGTAAGATCGAGTACCGTCTTGATAAGACAAACATCATCCACTGCCCGATCGGCAAGGTTTCTTTCGGCGCTGAGAAGCTCCAGGAGAACCTCGATACCCTCATGGGTGCTATCGTTAAGGCTAAGCCTGCCGCTGCAAAGGGTCAGTATATCAAGAGCTGCGCGGTCACCTCTACAATGGGTCCGTCGGTTCGCATCAACCCGACTAAGTTCGGCGTTTGATCTTAAGCTCTCTATCTGAGAACTATACAGTTATCACGCTCTTTGAGCTGATATATAAATCGCTGTTCTAAAGACAGCAGGTGTCTCTGTATTCCGGAGATATAATGGTTTACCGCCTGCCGAGGAAGAAGCATAACATACGCAGTACAACTGCGCTATCATGTTTATGTCTGCCTCTCCTCGAAAGGGAGAGGCTGTTTTTTGAACCGCGTAAACATTATTTATTTACGGAGGTGAATAATTTGCCAAGCGCTAAGGTTTTAGAGCAGAAGAAAGCTATCGTAGCTGAGCTCGCCGACCGTCTTAAGAAGTCTGTCACAGGTGTTCTTGTTAATTACAAGGGTATCAACGTCGCTGATGATACAGCTCTGCGTAAGGAGCTGCGTGAAGCAGGCGTCAAGTACAGCGTTGTTAAGAATACTCTGTTATCCCGCGCGTGCGAGGAGGCTGAACTGACCGGTCTGCAGACTACCCTTGAGGGTACTACAGCTATCGCTACAAGCGACGAGGATTACGCCGCTGCGGCTCGTATTCTGTCAAACTATGCAAAGAAGAGCAAGACTTTTGAAATCAAGGCAGGTTATCTCGACGGTGAAGTCGTTGATCTGGCTACTATCGACAGCTTAGCTAAGCTGCCCACAAGAGAAGTTCTGCTCGCAAACGTTCTGGGTGCTTTCCAGGCTCCTATCGCTTCGTTCGCTCGTGCTATACAGGCTATCGTTGACGACGGCGGTATCGAGGCTTGCTTAGCTAAGAAGGCAGGAGAGGCTCCTGCTGAAGAAGCAGCACCTGAAGCTCCCGCCGCTGAGGAGGCGCCCGCAGAGGCTCCTGCTGAATAATTCAGCAAATCATCAATTTTAAAATCTACATTACTAATTGGAGGTAAATAAAAATGGCATCTGAGAAGATTACTGCTATTATTGAAGAATTAAAGACCCTCACAGTTCTCGAGCTCGCAGATCTCGTACACGCTGTAGAGGATGAGTTCGGTGTATCCGCCGCTGCTGCTGTTGCAGTTGCAGGTCCTGCTGCTGAGGCAGGCGCTGCTGAGGAAGAGAAGACAGAGTTTGACGTTATCCTGAAGGCTGCCGGCGGCAATAAGATCGCTGTCATCAAGGCTGTTCGTGAGGCTACAGGTCTCGGTCTTAAGGAAGCTAAGGCTGTTGTTGACGAGGCTCCTAAGGCTGTTAAGGAAGGCATCTCTAAGGATGACGCTGAGGCTCTCAAGGAGAAGCTTGAGGCTGCTGGCGCTGAGGTTGAGCTTAAGTAATCAAGCTTACCCGATTTCTTTAAAGATTAAGCAGGTATCCGTTTGGGTACCTGCTTTTTGTATGAGATATAGTACAAAACCACCTGATCGATTTGAACAGGTGGCTTTGACTATTTGCTGTATTCAAATTAATAGTCTATAGTGTTTTTGACGGCTTTCTTATTCTCTTTGAAAGGAATACGAAGTATATTATCAGGAATATGGCCGATATCGACGCGCCGATAATACAAGAGATATTATAATCGATCCTTAATCCTTCCTCTGCTGTGAGGATGTAGGTAAAGCTTACAGCGGTCATGAACGCCGCGGGTAAAGCGGTCATCAATGAACCGAAGCGGTATTTGTTCTCTTTCAACAGATAAACCGTAGATACCCACAGCGCTATCATGGCTAAGGTCTGATTGCTCCATGAGAAGTATCTCCATATCGTCTCAAATCCGTTATCATCAGTCATTGCGAACCAGGTCAGCAATCCGCCTGCCGCTAATAATGGAATTGTTATCAATAAACGATTTTTGATCTTCTTCTGATCAATTTTAAATGTTTCGGCGAGAACAAGTCTCGCACTGCGAAATGCTGTATCTCCCGAGGTGATAGGGCAGACGATAACTCCTGCAACAGCTAAGATACCGCCGAATACGCCGAGAACTCCTGTTGATATCTCGTATACTACATTTGAGGCGCCGTTTGCTAAGGCTTCATTCAGCAATTGAGTGGTTCCGTAGAACGATACTCCGGCGGCTGCCCATACCAGAGCTATGACAGCCTCGCTTATCATAGCGCCGTAGAATACCGCTCTTCCTTCTTTTTCAGACTTGATACATATTTAGCCATCATTGGTGATTGCGTAGCGTGAAAGCCCGAAATAGCGCCGCAGGCTACAGTAATGAACATATACGGCCACACAGGAGTACCATCAGGATGCAGATTGCTCAGCGATATTTCGGGTATAGTATACTTGCCTCCCGAGAATATGATACCGCCTATCACCGAGACAGCCATGATTATAAGCAGAACGCCGAATACAGGATAGAGCTTGCCTATAAGCTTATCTATAGGCAGCAGCGTCGCCAGTAAATAGTATACGAGGATGACCACCGCCCAGAAGGTGCCGTTCATCCAGTCGGGCGTCAGATCTTCAAGCAGAGCCGCGGGACTTGTAACGAATACCGTACCGCAAAGCACAAGCAGAATAACCGAGAATACACGCATTATCCATTTGACGACGTTTCCCATATATGTACCCGACAGCTCGGCTATCGAGCTGCCTCTGTGACGCGAGCTTATCATTCCGCTCATATAGTCGTGTACCGCTCCGCCGAGGATCGAGCCGAATACTATCCACAAAAATACGACCGGACCGAACACGGCTCCCATAAGAGCGCCGAATATAGGCCCCGTACCCGCTATGTTAAGCAGCTGTATGAGGAACGCCTTCCAGGTTTTCATCGGGACACAGTCTACGCCGTCGTTGATCGCTACAGCTGGGGTCGGTCTGTCATCAGGAGAAAAAACCTTTTCTGTTATTTTGCCGTAGATAAAATATCCTATTATCAAAACTGCAAAGGATATCAATAAAGAAATCATGTAAAAGCCTCCGTGATATTTCTATATATATTTTATCTCGATGTATTAAAATGTCAATTGCGATAAGCATTATTTATAATTCTTCGTGTGATTGCCCTTGAAAGAAGTTTGTATTTGTACTATAATTCATATTAATAAAAGATTATCGGAGGTGGCGTTATGCCTGATATAGTTTTACATACCCGATTTGGAGCTGAGGTGCTCAGAAAAGTCAATTTCAAAGTGAAGAGGGATATATATCGTTTTGGCTTGCTGGGACCCGATCCGTTTTTATTCTATCATTTCTATTTGCCGCCGTTTCGCAATAATGTAAATAAGTATTCATCCGTTATGCACCGTGAGCATACCGCGGACTTCCTTGTTGAACTCGCTCGTCGCTCAAAGAATAACCGAAAGATGTTCTCGTACCTCTGCGGTTTTCTGTGTCATTACGCTCTTGACTCCACTACCCATCCGTATATTAATGCTAAGGCAAAAAACAGCAGAGTTATGCACATGGCGATAGAACACAGGCTGGATATATTGAGCGGCGGAAATATCCGTATTCCTCCGTTTTTGCCTTCGTCTATGAAAAAAGACGTCGGCGGAGCTATCGCTAAGATCTACGGCTGGTCTGACGCGTGGGAAAAGCTAAGGCAAGGCCGTCTCGATATGGGACCGTTTTATAAAATAGTTTCCGATAAAAACGGTACCTTAGCTCGCTTTGCGCCGATCATAAGTAAAAAACTCGCTCTTGTATCGTATAAGAGCAAAGCGATAAAAAAGATGAAGCTGCTTGGCTTTTATCCGCTGTACAGGAAGGCTCTCAAGGACGCAGTAAACTATCTTAACGCCGCGTATGCGTTTGTAAAAGGATCTATTTCTGAAGCAAAGTTCAGAAAGATAATCGGCAACCATTCATATATCGACGGCTGATATTATAACACGGTAAATAACGGAGGAATACTATATGTTGGAAATAGGTTCAAAAGCCCCCGAATTCACTCTGCCCGATCAGAACGGTGAAATGAGATCGCTCTCTGATTACAAGGGACAGAAGGTGATCCTTTATTTCTATCCTAAGGATATGACGTCGGGCTGTACAAAACAAGCGTGCGCTTTTTCGGAACTTTATCCTCAATTCAGAGAAAAGGGAGCTGTAGTGCTCGGCGTAAGCAAGGACACTGTAGCTTCTCATAAGCGCTTTGAAGAGAAACACGGACTGCCGTTCACTTTGCTCTCTGATACAGAAAAAACCGTAATCCAAGCATATGATGTCTGGAAAGAGAAGAAGCTTTACGGTAAGGTCAGTATGGGAGTTGTCCGTACTACATATCTTATAGACGAGAACGGAGTTATCGTCAAAGCGTTCGATAAGGTAAAAGCGGCTGATAATCCCGCTCAGATGCTCGGAGAGCTGTAATGAGGCTTATCATATCTCCCGCAAAGAAAATGAAAACAGATACCGATACTCTTGAGTGCTCCGGTTTGCCTGAATATCTCGGCAGAGCAGAGGCGCTAAAGGACTATATCAACGGTCTCACATTTGAAGAGCAAAAGAAGCTGTGGTCGTGCAATGATAAGATAGCTGCTGAGAATAGGGAACGATTTGCAGATATGGACCTGTATCATGATCTCAATCCCGCCTTGCTCGCGTATGACGGTATACAGTATACCTATATGGCGCCGTCGGTTTTTGAGAAAGGCTACTTCGATTACGTTCAGGAGCATTTGAGGATACTATCTGGCTTTTACTGAGTACTCAGACCTCTTGACGGCGTAACTCCTTATCGGCTTGAGATGCAGGCTAAGGCTGCGATTAACGGCTGCCGTAATCTTTATGATTTCTGGGGAGATACTCTCTATTCTGAGGTGATCCACCGCGACAGGGTGATAGTAAATCTTGCTTCAAAAGAGTATTCAAAGTGTATCGAAAAACACCTTAAACCTAAGGATGTATTTATCACAATAGTGTTTGGTGAACTGATAGGAGAGAGGGTAGTCACCAAGGGAGTATACGCAAAAATGGCCCGCGGTGAGATGGTGCGGTACGCGGCTGAGATCGGCGCTGAATACCCCGAACAGCTAAAATCATTCTCTCTGAGCGGTTATCGCTTTGATATGGATCGCTCAACAGAGAGCGAATATGTCTTTATCCGTTCAACCGATAAGCTATGATAGAGTAGGGGAGAGAGCTGTTTAGCTATTATACATAAAAGTATAAAAGAAGTTTCTGCGATATACGCGGAAACTTCTTTTTTACGTCTGTCTTCTGTATACGATCAGTACGAAATCAATAGTTGTATCGAGCTTTTCGCATTCTGAAAGACGGTTCATACCGTCTGTCGGCGTATGATAATAATACGGCGTCATCTTGAACAAAGCATTAATATCCTCGCGACAATACAGGCTTATTTCTTCTTTTACCCTTATTCTTTCGATCGGCTTCAAGCCGTCCGCAAGAGGTTCCTTCTCATCGTTAAGATACGGTTCATCATAGAGTATCTCTTTCATCCCGAGCAGATGCTCTTTACCGGGAATAGCGGTGATAATAACTCCGTCATCCGCTATGACCCTTCTGAACTCAGACGCGTGGAACGGCGCGAATAAATGAAAAGCGGCTTTTACAGAGCTGTCTTTGACTGGTATCGATGCAATATTCGCCACAAAGAACTCAGCGTTGATCTTCCTCTTTGCTGCAAGGCGAACCATATTCTTGCTCAGGTCAAAGCCATAGAAGCTGCGGTTCAGTCTTTCAGCGGCAAAGGCTGTATAATAGCCCTCTCCGCAGCATATATCGAGTACGTTCTCCCCGTCGTCCGAATACTTATCCAAACATTCCGTGACCGTGTTAGCGAGTGAACGATAATATCCTTTGTTCAGAAAATCTTTTCTCGATAAAGCCATTTCTTTGTTATCGCCTATTACATCGCCTTTTTTATGGGCGGAGAGAAGGTTTACATACCCTTCTTTAGCGATGTCATAGCTGTGTTTGTTTGCACACCGCCATGTTTTGTTTTCGTTATATAATTCCTGTCCGCATACCGGACATTTCAATATATTCATGATGATACCAAATTTCTGATTTAGAATTATTTTCTCAGTACGCTCCGGGTATCTCTTCAAAGTATGCGGTACTGAGCTCTGCTGCAGCGGCTTCTTCCGGGCTGTTTTCGCTCAGCTCTGTTGTGTCTGAAGGGAACAGAGATGTATTATCTATGTTCTTTTTATACCAGTCCATAGCTTTATAGTTAGCGGGAGCGGATGTATGTATAAGAGACGGCTCATATCTCATAGCGTCAAGCATATCCTTGATATAGTCTTTCAACAAGATATCGGGTGACCATTTTTGAGACGGACTGTAGGTGCCCTTTGAATACCAATCGGGATGAAATACGGGAGGGATATTGAGCATCCTGATATTAGGCGCGATATATGGATATGAGTCCCATAATGTAACTTTGATTATAAATCTGTTTACAGCGCCTATTATATACTTGTGCGACTTAACAGCCAAAGCATAGCTCCTGAGATTTACATCGAGTAAATACTCTTCAACATACGGCGGCTCGCCTTTTACGGCGATCCACGATAAATATGGTCTGTTCTGTATTTCCATCATTTCTCTGTAATCGGCAGCTAATCGCTCGTTTCTGCTTTGACACATATTCTACACTCCGTCTATTTCTTTTTCTATATAATTCTATCATATTCAAGATGCTTTATCAATGACTTATATCTGATATGCGTATTAAACAAATAGAGATGCTTTGCGTAAACGATTGTAAGGGCGCAAAGAATATAGCTATAAATGATTTTGACATTAGATTAATAGTTCCTACAGAAGGTAGAATAGTTTGATAATAGATGTTTTGTAATTGTTTTTAATCCGATTTCTAATGATATAGGTATTATAACAGACCAATCATAAAACGAAAAAGCAGCAATAACAAATCCGTTACTGCTGCTTGAACTGGCAGGGGCAGAAGGACTTGAACCCTCGGCACGCGGTTTTGGAGACCGCTGCTCTACCAACTGAGCTATACCCCTAAATATTAAGTTGAACGAGTGGGTGTCACGCTGATGTGCGGCACTTTCTTTCGTGCGAGAATTAGTATATCATCGAATGAGAAAAATGTCAAGATAAAAATGAAAAGTCTGTTGATTATCCCGGGCAGGTTCTACAGTTTTTCGATGATGATGGCGATTTTGGCGAACGGATCACCTTATTTGACCTCTTTCAAGAGTATTTCTTCCTTTTCAGCTGATAAACCCCACTTTTTCTCCATGCGGCTATTCTGCGGCTGAACCTTGGTTTCTATGTGCGTAATAAGAGTTCATGACAATTAAAGTATTATATTGTTTAGTCTCAATTATGAAGATTATTGTAATTATTTGTTGAAATCACGCGATCCATACATTATAATGATTGTAATCGGATTAGTTATTTATAGGTATTTTGAATTGATTGTTTAGGTTGCTTTTTTATGATTATTGAGTTTTCAAAAAATTTATATGCGAAAGAGGCATTGATCAAAGCTGCATACAGCTTTACAGACAGAGCCTATATCAAACTCGGGCAGAGCGATGACAATTATCTATTTGAATACAGCTTTAAGGATGGTTGTCACTTTGATCCTGGAGAAGTTGAAAACGAGATGCTGTTTCAAACAGCGAGGCATCAGGTGTTCCTCGAAACGAAGGAATTGCGAAAAATAATCGTTGCTCGGGCTATGGCTTCAACCATAATCGGCGATGAAACGATCGATGAAAGCGAAAGCACGGAAAACGAAAAAGATATATTAAGAAACTGGTTTGATAATGAACAGAGTTGAATTTGATCTTGCTATTTACAGTGAAAGCGCCATTCTGAGAGCGATAGAGGATTATCGGGAGATTTGCAATATCGCTGTTTCTAAGAAAAACGATTTACTGATGTGTGAATTCTCCGATTGTAAATATGAACCGACCGCGACCACACAAGAGTTTTCCAATTATGTGATAGACCTGATGAACATTAACGCTTATGCTGATCATTGATTATATTAGGATTGCAGTCTTACTGCTCTTATGTGTTTACTGTTCGATCACAGATATTAAAGATGGAATCGTAAAAAACACGATCTTGCTATCTGCCGGTGGCATCGGTGTTTTACTGTATATCATCCAGGTTGTTGCTTTCGGTATCAATGATCCTTGGATTGTTTTCATCAACATCCTGATCAATGCGTTCATATCATTATTGCTGTATCTGTTTCATGTATGGGCAGCAGGTGACTGTAAAATGTTGCTTGCCGTCTTTATCCTGATCCCGCCATCTCTGTCACTCCACAGCAGAATACCTTATATTTCGCTCATACTTATCCCCGCGTTTGCGTTTTTATTCAGCTTTTTCTTTTTGATTGTCGATTCGATTCGAGCTATGATCAAGCAAAAGCATATCGTGAAAAAGGACAAGCTCATCGGAACGCTCAAAGTGCTTCTGATACGTTATATCTCTACGATGTCAGTTGTGCTGCTCGCTGATAAATTGTTGTTTATCTTTTTCAAAGACTTAGTAAACCGATATTGGGTCATGATCATTGTGATCAATATCTGTCTGGTTATTATTGTGAATTCGATTCGGCTATTTCAAAAGGCTTATGTCTTTCTGCCGATCATCACAGTCGATATCGTTTTGATGATACTGTATGGTGAATCACCTGTTCGGTACCTTATCAGCTTTGCTTTAGTGTTATTGATCATGGTGATCAGGATTTTCATCAGTGAGTATAATTATCAAATCATCAATACGTCAGAGGTCGAAGAAGGAATGATCCTTTCAACTGAAACGACCATGCTGTTTTTGAATTCTAAAGTAAAAGGATTACCGCCGATATCGAAAGAGGATTTAAGAAGTAGGCTATCGAAAGAAGAAGCCGATAGCGTCAAACGATGGGAAAAGAGCAAGTATGGTCTCAGTCAAGTGAAAACGGTACGAAAGATCCCGTTTATCATTTTTATCTCAATCGGAACACTTTGCTACATCGTATTAGGAGTGATATTTTCTTGATCATTCAGATTTCATCTTATGACGGAAATGCAAGAGTCGTATCGTTTTCAAAGACGGATGATTCATACGCCGTGCTATGTGACAATCACCTGAATATCGCTAAACTATGCGACAAAGCATTATTATTGAGTCCCGATAACGTACGAATCGACCTTACTGAGAGTGAATATAACAAGTTCCTCGATTCTGCTGATTTTGATGTGTTTGAAATAGATGCTGACGGAAATGCTTACAAGTATTTTGACGCTTCCTCTTTGGATAACGCCATTATGGTCACAAATAAATGCAATTCGAATTGTTTGATGTGTCCTACTCCGGAGTCAATACGCAAAAAAGATATTGCTATTGATATCGACTATCTGATCCATGTAGCTCAGCACTTCCCTAAAGATGCGGAGCATATAACGATCACCGGAGGAGAACCGTTTCTTGCAGGTCGAGATATATTCAAACTGTTCGATTATTTAAAAGGGCATTTTCCTGTTACTGATTTCTTAGTATTAACAAACGGGAGAATATTCAGCGTGATTCAATATGCTGATCGATTGTCAGAGACTCAGCCGAGCAATACGATTCTCGGTATTCCGTTACACGGGTTTGATGATGTGACCCACGATTCTATCACGCAGTCAGCGGGAAGCTTTCGCCAGACATACAAAGGACTAAAGAACCTTTTATCAAGGGGAATCCGGGTTGAGTTAAGAATGGTGGTCAGCAAGCTGAATATGGATTTTATCACCGGTATTGCACAACTGATTGTCAATGAGTTTAAAAGAGCCGAATGTGTAAAAATCATGGGGCTCGAAATGACTGGTAACGCGGCAAAGAATAAGGATTCGGTTTGGATCGGTTATAAGGAAGCCTTCGAGAAAGCGCAGCCCGCTATTGATATTTTAACGAAAGCGGGTATCGATGTCGGGTTATATAATTTCCCCTTGTGTTCTGTGAATGAAAACTACAGATCTATTTGTGAAAAAAGCATATCGGATTATAAAATTCGTTATGCAGCCGCATGCGATCGTTGCGTTGTAAAAGACGCCTGCGGTGGAATGTTCTCCGGTACGATCAGACTTTCAAAAGATGACATTATACCAATAATAAACGATTGATCTATGATTAATTATTTTAACTTCAAACAATTTGATAATGAATACCTGCTTACCAACGATTTCGGAAAGTATATGTTCGTTACTAAAGAAGAACTCAGGTCTCTGATTGATAACAGCGTCGATTTCAGCTCCGACTTTGGCAGAAAAGCAGAAGAAAACTATTTTGCGTTTCAATGCTCCAAACGCGCGTTTGCAGATAAAGCAAAGCATCTTATGCGTGAAAGCAAAAGCTATCTGTTTCAGTCAACCGGATTGCATATTTTTGTTGTAACAAACAGTTGTAATATGCAGTGTGTTTACTGTCAGGCGCAGAATGGTAATGATCATCCTCACGGGATGATGGATCACAAAACCGCTGAAAGAGCTGTTGATATTGCGCTGCAATCGCCAAACGACTATCTTTCGTTTGAATTCCAAGGCGGAGAACCGTTATCGAATTTTGATACGATCAAGCATATCGTCGAGTATACAGAAGCCAAGAATTATACTAAGCAGATAGAATTCAACTTGGTATCCAATCTCACTTTATTAACCGAGGATACCGCTGACTATATCAAGAGACATGATATCAAAGTATCCACTTCTATCGACGGTGATATGCTGGTACATAACACGAACCGACAATACCGAAACGGTAAAGGTACCTTTGATGATGTAGTCTCGGGCATAGAATTGCTCAGAAGCAAAGACGTTGCAGTCGGGGCGATCTTGACGACAACGCGCCAAAGTCTTGATCATGCGAAAGAAATTGTTGATGCTTATGTTTCTCTCGGACTGACAAATGTATTCATCCGTCCGTTGACGCCGCTTGGTTGTGCAAGCAATCAATGGAGCGATATCGGTTATACCCCCGAGCAGTTCGTCACATTTTATTATGAGTGTTTTGATTATATTATAGACCTCAATGAGCAGGGAGTAAATATAAAAGAAGGTACAGCGCTCCTGATCCTTCCGAAGATACTATACGGTAATCCGGTAAACTATATGGAATTACGTTCTCCGTGCGGAGCCGGCATAGGTCAGTTGGCATACTATTATGACGGAAATGTATATACCTGTGATGAGGGTAGAATGCTATCTGAGATGGGTGATGATTCATTCCTACTCGGAAATGTTTATCATAGCACATACAATGATTTGATCAATAATCCCTCATGCAAGGCAGCATGCATATCGAGTGTTTTGGAATCGCTTCCGGAATGTTCAAGCTGTGTGTATAATCCTTTTTGCGGAACCTGTCCGGTAGTTAATCTTGCTCAAAACAAAAACATTTTTCAAAAAACTGCTCACAGTTACAGATGTAAGATAAACGCCGGAATCATGGATAAGATTTTTAATACCTTAAAAAGTAACAATAAACAGATAATAGAAAAATGGGTGTAAAAATGAAAAGCTCAGAGAAAAAGTTTCCAGAAATAAAGAAAGAGATAATCAATTTTATTGAAGATGAAGAAGGAAATATTACCAGAAGTAAGATTCTGACTATAGGGTCAACTATTATTCTTCTGAGCTTGATCGCAACTATTAACGCAAGCGCAAAACACAGCTCTCACAAATCACACTCTTCGCATAGTTCGACTTCATATCATAGATCTCACTCATCCCATGCATCGTCTCAAACTCACAACTCACATACATCATCACACGGTTCACATGGATCGCATTCTAATGTAGCTACACAGCATAGTTCACATGGTTCACACAGTAATGCTGTAACGCCGCATAGTTCCCATTCCTCGCACAACAATCTTGCAACGCAACACAGCTCACATTCATCCCATGCTAACGCAACTCAACCTCCAACCAAAGTCCCTGCTACTGTTCCCCATACAGAACCAGCAACTTCACATTCCCTTACCGCAGACAGTACGGTAACGAAAGCCACTACTATGCCTTCGTCCGCGGCTAATACAGCAGCACAAAGTAGCTCAGCCGATAGTTCCGGTACAACTGCTGCCGCACTTACAATGGGAACGCTTGCGGTCGGAGCAGCAGGATATGCTGGTTATAAGATGAAGAAGAAAAAAGATAAAAAGCAATAGTTCAGTTATATATCAATATAAGTTCATCTGACAATTTTTCTCTTGACTTATTCCTTTTCTGTGGTATTGTGTTGTGCTTGTAAGGAGCGTGATTCAATGACCACATTAGAGAACTTCTACTTTGGAAACATCAATCCGAGTGAATACAAGCAGAGCAAGGACACCAAGAAGAAGCTGTCGGAGATGGCGAGATTACTTGATGAACTCCGATCTATGCTCACGACCGAACAGCAAAAGGAGAAGATTGAGCAGATCGAGAACAGCC
Source organism: uncultured Clostridia bacterium (assembly GCA_946183365.1). Classification (GTDB taxonomy): domain Bacteria; phylum Bacillota; class Clostridia; order Oscillospirales; family Acutalibacteraceae; genus Ruminococcoides. Next base: position 2,692 of record CAMHAH010000018.1, on the reverse strand, counting down.
AGTTATCCTTGATCGCTCTATCTGAGAAGGACGCCTTCATCGAGGGCTTCAAACTCGGCGTGAAAATGACAACTGAAATATACGCAGATACTCAGCAGCGGAGATGACACATCAGTCGTCCCCGCTGTTCACGTTTATCGAGATATTCTTCCTCTGCCAGTAAAGACTCGGAGCATGACTCAAAACGCAACACAGACGATTTGTGAGCACCTACGGCGGTAATTCCGACAGGTGGTTACAGATCATGTGTTGCGCTCTTTTTATGAAAAAATTGCTGTTTTTATTCTCTGATGGAAATATACCGTCTCAGAGTACCCCTTATCGTACTACTCGTGATTATAATAGTATATAGGGGTACCTTCAAAGTGAAGTTAGGCTCATTTCTTCTTTCAATAGAATTGGTAGAAGCTATGGTGTGATGAAAGGCTAAAAAGTGGTATACACTTAGGTATATATCGCCAGTTTCGCCTTTGTGTTACGACGGCCTTCGTTGGCCGCCGAACAAGGCGAATGCGGGCTAGGCCCGCACCCCTATGAAGCAAATTGTATTAGAGATTGGAGGTATGTAGGTTGAAAGAAACAAGGAATTGTATTATGAAATTCAGAGCGACCGAAGAAGAAAAGGACAGGATCATAAAGAAGGTGGATGCCTCGGATCTGAGCATCAGCGAGTACCTGAGACGGTGCGCTTTGGACAAGAAGATCGTTGCCGTAAACGGTTTGGATGATGTTGCGAGGGAGCTTAGAGCGATCGGTAATAACCTCAATCAGATCACCAGAGCTGTTAATTCCGGATACGTTCAAGCGGTCAATCTGCAAGAAACAGAGGAGGTGTTGGGTCAGCTATGGCAGTCGTTAAATTCGTTGCAGCAAAGTGTCCAATGAGTTATATCTTCAAATACGTTATGAGAAAAGAAGCGACGGAGAGAAAGTTGATCGATGGATTGAACTGTTCTCCTGTCTCAGCCTGTAATGAATTCGAGTATGTGAAGCATCAATACCATAAGGAAAACGGCAGACAATATTACCATATCGTACAGTCATTCTCTCCCGACGATAATGTTACCCCCGAACTGGCGCTTGAGATCGGGATGAAGTTCGCTGAGAATTTTCCCGGATATCAAGTGCTGGTGGCGACACATACGAATACCAAACACGTACATAATCACCTCATTATGAATTCGGTCAACTTCGAGGACGGCAGGAAGTTCCATATCTCACGTGACCAGATGTTGCAGTACAAGGAGATATCCAATCAGCTGTGTCGGCAATATGGTTTGAGCGTGACTGAGGTCAAGACGAAGAAGCGCGCTCGCTGGAAGGACGAGCTGATCGAGACCTTGTATGACGCCTTGGAGAATACCGCATCTAAGGACGAGTTCATCGAGTACATGGAGCTTCACGGTTACAAGGTGAAGTGGGAGGACGAATATAAGTACATCACCTTTACTACGCCCGAAGGGATCAAGGTAAGAGATAATAAACTGTTCAATGAGTGCTTCCTCAAAAACAACCTTGAATTGTACTTCCTCTCCGGAGGTTGTTTGGGTGGCCTTCCGATGGATTATCTGAATTATGTGACACCCGAGCATCCGTATAAGGCGGACAGAACGATGAGCACAGGTCTGTTTGAAATGCTGTGCGAGATGTTCTGTGCTATCGAGGATGAGCCAGGTTATACCCCTCAACAGCTGAATGAGATGAGTCAGGCAGAGAAAGCAGCCATTGAAAAGATACTTGGCAGGAAGATTTCCAACGAAGCGTATCTGACATATTGCACCAGAGAAGACTACGAACAGCAGGCAGGAATCAGGCAGGGATGATGAGGAAAAATATACCTCACCTTAACAATGATAGGCGCCTGTGTTCGGCAAGAATAAAGTACCGAAATTTTCAATTATTATTACGCAAACCAAAGAAATCAAAAGTCGGCTTGGAAGGACTTTTGTAACTGGATATTACGAACGGTTTATGGTATTGTTGCTTGCTAAGAAAGGGGATTTATTATGGTTCGAAAGCTATTAACTAACGGAACAACAAGCAGAAATAAGAACGGCAGATGGAACGGCTCTGTCTGGTATATGGACGAGCATGGAGAGCGGAAACGAAAATCCTTCTCTGCCGATACTCAGAAGGAAGTCAAAGAGAGGATCAAGAGCTACATCGAGCACTTCTATGATAAGCCGGAGATCGTTGCGGACAACGCAAGCACCAAGCCCTTAAAAGAGAGTATGCAGAACTGGCTGGAGGTGTTCAAGTATCCATCTCTGCAACGGACGACCTATGACAGATATGAGGTAACTGCCGAGCATCAGATCTATCCCTACCTCGGAAAGAAGATCGTCAGAGATATTACGGGTGCTGACATCAAGAAGGTGCTCAACAACATCATGCTGAGCGGTAAGTCATACTCGACCTGTAAGAAAGCGTATCTCCTTCTCAGCGAGTTCTACCGCTACCTTGAAAGAGAAGATCTCATTGAAAAGAACCCCATGCGAAATGTCGAGATGATCAAGAAAGCGAATTATCTTTCAGCCCAAGGCATCGAAAACAAGCCACAGAATGAGCTTGTGACGGTATTTTCTCCCAAAGAGATAGAACTCCTCAAAGCAGAAGCATTCAAGCGTTTCGGCAACGGTAAAGTACAGTTTACAAGGGACTACACAGGGTAGGTATCTGACGGGAGGGGTGC
>CAMHAH010000017.1 GCA_946183365.1 uncultured Clostridia bacterium | reverse complement strand
CTTTATGATTATTTCGCTTCTCCTTGGTGTAATCAACGCCGAGTTTTTGAAGCGAATTTTTGTATTTACTGAGCTTGGAGCTGAGGTTATTCGCGCCGATATTCAGACCCAAACGCTCGCACAAATCTGTCGCAGTTCCCTCATAGATCAGCTCCTGTTTCATGAACGAAACGAGGGCGGACATGGCTTCGTCCGCGAGGAGTAACTCGCGCTCCATATCGGATGAAGCAATCGGATACCAACGGCAGGTATCGTGATCGAAACGGACGGGAAGATCGCCGTCGGGCAGGTCTCGGCTGATGAAGGAAAGCCTGCCGAAAGGCTTACCGTCAGCCTTGCGCTCGAGCACATAAATGCCGTCGGCAGCCGCTGTCAAACCTGTCGAACCAAGCACGGAATCGAAGGTATCTTTCGCCTTCATCTTCCGTGTGTGGTGGATACAAACGATGGCAATATCCAGTCGGTCGGCGAGGTTTTTCAGAGCGGAAATGACGGCGTAATCACCTGCGTAAGTATCGCCCTTCGGCTTGCGGATCTTCTGCAAAGTGTCGATGACGACGAGGTTGGTGTCGGGGTGCTCTTTGACGAAATCCTCGATCTGTTCGGTGAGCCCACCGCCGAGTCTGCCCGCCTTAGTCGCCTCATGAAACCCGGAGGGAATGACGTCGCGTATTCCTCTCGCGCGCTGGATCAATCTCGATTCGGGATCTTCCAGATCGAGATACAGAACCGTGCCTTGCTCGGTGTCATGGTCGAGAAACTTCTCGCCCTCGGCGACGGAAAAACAGAGGTCAAGCATGAGCCATGACTTGCCTTCCTTGCGCTTGCCCGCGACGATATTCAGCCCTCGGGGGAGCAATCCGTTGACAACAAAGCGGGCGGGCTTGACGGTTTTCTTCATCAATTCATCTCCGCTGACCGTCCTCAGCTTCTTGAACTTTTTTCGATTTTGCGTAGCTTCCTGTCCGAGTTCCGCGTCCGGCATCGGCTTGTTATACTCCCTGTGTACATAGTACGTCCCGTCGTGATTCTTAAATGCGTCCCAATTCATTTTGACCTTCCTCTCAAATATAGAATATATGTGCGAACTTTCCTATCTAAATATATCCTGTAACGAAGATAAACTGCAAGAGAATACCTTCGCTACAGGATACTTTCATCTCTCAACTAACCTTCATTTATTCGCTATCTCGTATTCAATTATGATTCAGCTTATGTGTCACGCATACCGCGACGCCCTGGATCTGCAGATCCTCGGGATAGATGTCCGGATAGGATTCCTTATCCTCGTTGCAGGAGCGGAGGATATACCTTCCGTCCTCTTTGATCAACTGTTTCAGATTGTTCTTGCCCTCATATAAAGCGACAACGTAATCACCGTCATTCGCGCCTTTTTGCTGTCTTACAATGACGTAATCTCCGGGGTGTATTCCCGCGTCGATCATGGATTCACCCTTTGCGATCAGCGCAAAGAAGTTGCCTTTGCCGACAATGCTCTCGGGCATACGGATATATTCGATGACGGTCTCTTCTTCCTCCTGACCTTCACCACAGGCGACATAACCGAGGACTTTCATGTACTTTGAAGGGCTTTCCATCTCTGTCTGCGCGGTGCTGATATTTCTTCTGCCGTTGTATACGATCTCACCGCGCTCTTTCATATCGGTCAGACAGCGGTGAACGGTAGAAACAGAAATACCTGTTCCTGCCGTAATATCTCTGACAGACGGATACTTGCTCTGCTCCGCATAGTACTGGTTGACATAGTTGTAAATAATAGAATACCATTCGGGATTTCTTCGTGCCATAAGATGACCTCCAGTAAGATAGAAACGTAGCGTTTCAATAATGGTAACAGTATAACATCGAAGTGAGCGTTTGTCAATAGATTTAGAAACAAAATATTTCTATTTGTTTCAACTCGTCCGTTTTCTTTGTTATGGCATAGTATTTTTTGACACGGTCTTGGGCACTAATCCTCTCACAAATGCTCACAAATCGTCTGTGTCGGGCGCGCGTGCCTTTTTCCTATTATCTCTCCAACGCCTGTATATAAACGCGAGCAGCGGGGGACGACTAACGTGTCATCTCCGCTGCTGTGTATCTGCGTATATTTCTGTTGCCATCCTAACGCCAAGCTTGAAACCGTCGATGTAGGCGTCCTTCTCAGACAGAGCGATCAAGGATAGCTGGCAGTTCTCCATCTGCTCCAGCTTCTCTTTCTGCTGCTCATTTGTAAGAATAGATCGCAGTTCATCAAGCAACTGTGTCATCTCCGACAGCTTCTTCTTGGTGTTCTTGCTCTGCTTGTACTCACTCGGAGTGATGTTCCCGAAGTAGAAGTTCTCTAATGTGGTCATCGTATCGCGCCCCTTTCAAGCACAACACAATACCACAGAAAAATAATAAGTCAAGTGAATTATTAATAATAGTTATTAAACGCATTGACGTCGCTTATCAAAGCGTTTAGTATCCTTATATGAAAATTTCAGGGTCTTATCTGCTACGAATCGATCGTCGAGATCGTCAGCGTGGTCTCCTCGAGTACATCAAGCAATACACGAACGGTATCTAATGATGTGAAGATGGTCACGCCGTTCTCAACAGCTGTCTGGCGGATCGCGGTGCCGTCCTCATAGTGCACGCCCGACATGATGGCGCGAGTATTGATGACGTAGCTGACATAGCCTGCGCGGATCGCGTCGAGGATCTCGGTGCTGCCCTCGCTGATCTTGCCGAGCTTACGGGTCTTGATACCGTGCTCACGCATGACCTTTGCGGTCAGGTCGGTCGCTTCGATATTGAAGCCGAGGTTGTAGAATCTTCTGACGAGCGGGATCGCTTCTTCCTTATCCTCGTCGGCGAGGGTGACAATGACGGTACCGTAGTTCTGCACCTTGGTGCCTGCCGCAACGAGCGCCTTGTACATTGCACGGGATAGCTTTTTATCGTAGCCGATCGCTTCGCCTGTAGACTTCATTTCGGGAGAGAGATAAGCGTCAAGGCCTTTGATCTTCTGGAAGGAGAATACCGGGACTTTGACATAGTAGCGCTTCTTCTCCTCGGGATAGAGCTGGAAGATTCCCTGCTCTTTCAGGCTCTTGCCTAAGATGACCTCAGTCGCGATATCCGCGAGGGAGTAGCCCGTGGACTTAGAGAGGAACGGAACGGTTCTCGATGATCTCGGGTTGACCTCGATGATATATACATCGTCGTTTTCGTCAACGATGAACTGGATATTGTACAGGCCGATAATGCCGATGGCTTTACCGAGCTTTTTCGCGTACTGTAAGATAATTCCCTTCACCTTGTCGGAGATGGAGAAGGACGGATAAACACTAATACTGTCGCCGGAGTGCACGCCCGTTCTCTCTACCAGCTCCATGATACCGGGCACGAATACGTCTACGCCGTCGCAGATCGCGTCGACCTCGACCTCTTTACCCATGATGTATTTATCTACAAGTACAGGCTTGTCCTCGTCGATCTCAACAGCGGTCTTCAGATAATGTCTGAGGTCTTCTTCCTTAGAAACGATCTGCATCGCGCGACCGCCGAGGACAAAGGACGGACGAACGAGCACGGGATAGCCGATCTCTGCGGCTGCCGCTACGCCCTCTTCGATAGAGGTAACGGCCTTGCCCGCGGGCTGCGGGATTCCAAGTTCCTTGATGATCGCGTTGAAGCTGTCGCGGTTCTCGGCTCTTTCGATCGCGGCACAGTCTGTACCGATGATCTTCACGCCTCTGTCCATCAGCGGCTGAGCGAGGTTGATCGCAGTCTGCCCGCCCAGAGAAGCGATAACGCCCTCGGGCTGTTCAAAGTCAATGATCGCCATGACGTCCTCGGGAGTAAGCGGCTCGAAATAGAGCTTGTCGGCTGTCGTGTAGTCGGTGGAAACGGTCTCGGGGTTGTTATTGATGATGATCGCTTCATATCCTGCGCGGCGGATCGTCTGTACCGCGTGAACAGTACTGTAGTCGAACTCAACGCCCTGACCGATACGGATGGGACCCGCGCCGAGCACGATGATCTTTTTCTGATCGGTGCGAACACTCTCATTCTCCTCCTCGTATGTGGAGTAAAAGTACGGCACATAGCTCTTGAACTCGGAGGCGCAGGTGTCGATCATTTTGAATATCGGCACGATCCCGTTTTCTTTTCGGGTATGATAGATCGTCAATTCATCGGTATTCCACAAACGCGCGATCGCCTTGTCGGAAAAGCCCATTCGCTTTGCGTGATATAACGCGGCTTCATCATGGATATGAGCGCTCAGATCACGCTCTGTATCGATGATATTTCTCAGCTTGCGGAGAAAGAATCGGTCGATCTCCGTCTGCTCAAAAATCGTGTCTATGTCGATATTTTGCCTGAGCAGTTCGGCGATCGCAAAGACGCGGTCGTCGGTACCATCGCTGATATATCTGAGCAGTTCATCTGTCGCCATACCATCGAATTTCTCGAGGTAGAGGTGATCCACTCCCGTTTCCAGTGAGCGGATGCCTTTGAGCAGGCTTTCTTCCAGCGTCCTGCCGACGCTCATTATCTCGCCTGTCGCCTTCATCTGGGTGCCGAGGGTGTTGGGCGCGGAGGCGAATTTGTCGAACGGAAAGCGCGGCAGCTTCGTCACCACATAATCGAGCGCAGGCTCGAAGGACGCAGGCGTATTGGCGAGCGGTATCTCCTCGAGCCGCAGTCCGACGCCGATCTTCGCGCTGACGCGGGCGATCGGATAGCCTGAGGCTTTAGACGCGAGCGCCGAGGAACGCGACACACGAGGATTGACCTCGATCACATAGTATTGAAAGGACTTCGGATCAAGCGCGAACTGGACGTTACAACCGCCCTCGATCTTCAAGGTGCGGATGATTTTCAACGCGCTGTCACGCAGCATATGGTATTCTTTATTGGTCAAAGTCTGGGACGGACAGACAACGATGCTGTCGCCGGTGTGGACGCCGACCGGGTCGAGGTTTTCCATGTTGCAGACGGTGATCGCGGTATCGTTCGCGTCACGAATGACCTCATACTCGATCTCCTTATATCCCTTGACGGACTTTTCGATCAACACTTGATGGACGGGACTTAGGGCAAACGCCTGTCTGCCGATCTCCAAGAGTTCAGCTTCGCTGTCTGCAAAGCCGCCGCCTGTACCGCCGAGGGTGAACGCGGGTCGGAGCACGACGGGATAACCGACCGCCGCGGCTGCTTTTTTCGCTTCATCAAGGTTGTAGGTAATCTGTGAGGGAATGACAGGCTCGCCGATACTTTCGCACATTTCCTTGAACAGCTCTCTGTCCTCGGCGCGCTCGATACTCTCGGAGGAGGTACCGAGCAGCTCGACCTGACACTCCTTCAATACGCCTTTGCGCTCCAGTTCCATCGCAAGGTTCAGTCCCGTCTGACCGCCGATGCCGGGCAGGATCGCGTCGGGACGCTCCTTGCGGATGATCTTCGCGATATATTCAAGGGTCAGCGGCTCCATATAGACCTTGTCCGCGATCATGGTATCCGTCATGATGGTCGCGGGATTACTGTTGCACAGGATGACCTCGTAGCCCTCTTCTTTTAGCGCCAAGCAAGCCTGTGTGCCCGCATAGTCGAACTCCGCCGCCTGACCGATGACGATCGGACCCGAGCCGATGACCATGATCCTTTTGATATCCGTTCTCTTAGGCATTGTCCTTCGCCTCCTTCATCCAATCGATAAACCGGTCAAACAGATAGGAGCTGTCCTGCGGCCCCGGAGCGGCTTCGGGATGATACTGCACGCCGAAGACGGCATCTTTCGCGCACTCGATGCCTTCGACTGTGTTGTCCAGAAGATTGATATGCGTCGCGGTGAGAGGCGTTTTTTTCAGGCTTTCCGCGTCGACCGCGTAAGAATGATTCTGTGAGGTGATCTCGATCCTGTTTGTCAGCAGATTCTTGACGGGATGATTGCCGCCGCGATGGCCGAATTTCAGCTTATAGGTCTTCGCGCCGTAGGCGAGTGACAGGATCTGATGACCCAGACAGATACCGAAGATCGGGACGGTGCCGATCAGCTCCTTCACGGCGTCGATCACCTCGGGAACATCCTCGGGGTTGCCTGGACCGTTAGATAAAAAGATACCGTCCGGATCGAGAGAAAGAATATCACGCACGCGTGCGTTCCACGGAACGACCATCACATCACAGCCTCTTTGTGTGAGTGAACGCACGATGTTCATTTTCATGCCGCAGTCGATCGCGACGACATGATACAAATGCTCGGCGGAATCGTATTTTTGAAAATTATTTCTGCTGACGCGGCTGACTGCGTTATGCGGGAGCGAGGCTTCTTTGATCGCTTTTTCTGCAACCTCTGTCGGAGTATTTGCAGAAGTGATCAGCGCCTTGCATGAGCCGTGATCACGGATATGTCTGATCAACCGTCTGGTATCGATCTCGCTGATGCCGACGATACCGTAACGGTTCATCACATCCTCCAAGGGCTCCTTACTGCGAAAGTTGGACGGCTCGCCGTTATACTCGCGCACGATCAGCGCGCCGATGGTCGGCGTATCGCACTCATAATCGTCGTCCGCCATGCCGTAGTTGCCGATGAGCGGATATGCCATAACGACTCCCTGATCGGTATAGGACGGGTCGGACAGGATCTCCTGATAGCCGACGGGCGAGGTGTTGAACACTATCTCAACGACCCTTTCGTCCGTACAGCCAAAGCCTTTTCCGTAGAACAAGGCGCCGTTTTCCAGTATCAATTTGCGATCGAATTGTGAGTTATCATTCATTCCATTCATCCCTTTTGCTGTTCACTGATTTTGGTTTCAAAGCGATTTTTCGCGGTTTTGCCGGGGATCGCGGTCGGATAATTGCCGCCGAAGCAAGCGGTACAAAAGCCGCTGTCCTCTCCCGTCAGCAGCCTGACGTTTTCGATACTGAGGTAACCGAGCGAGGTCACGCCGATCTCCTTTGCGATCTCGTCGACACGCATACGGTTGGCGATCAGCACATCGGCGGAGTCGATGTCGGTGCCGTAGTAGCACGGCGCGACAAAGGGCGGGGCGCTGACGCGCATATGGATCTCTCTGACCCCTGCCTGCCACAAGAGATCGGCGATACGGCGGCAGGTGGTGCCGCGCACGATCGAATCGTCGATCAGCACGACGCGTTTCCCTCTGACGATCTCACGGATCGGATTGAGCTTGATCCCCACGCCTGCTTCACGCGAGCCCTGACCCGGTGTGATGAAGGTGCGGGCGATGTATTTGTTTTTGGTGAAGCCGATGGCGTATGGTATCCCCGATTCATACGAGTACCCGATCGCCGCCTCTAAGCCCGAATCAGGAACGCCGATGACGATATCCGCGTCCACAGGATGTTCTTTTGCCAGAAATCTGCCCGCTCGCTGGCGGCACAGGCTGACAGACGCGCCGTCGATCACCGAATCGGGGCGCGCAAAATAGATATATTCAAACACGCAAAAGTGTTTCGGCACTTTGCCGCAGTGCGTCGTATCGAATCGCAGACCGTTTTTGTCTACGATCGCCATTTCACCCGGTCGCAGATCTCTGACGAGCTTGGCGCCGACCGCGTCCAGCGCGCACGATTCCGAGGCGAATACCACACTGCCGTTATCGGTCACGCCGTAGCACAGCGGACGGAATCCGTGCGGATCACGGACGGCGATCAGCTTTTGCGGCGAGCAGATCACGAGCGAGTACGCGCCCTCAATGGACTCCATCGCCGCGCTGACGGCATCCTCGATCGAGCCATGGCGCAGCCGCTCCTGTACGATCATATAAGAGATGACCTCTGAGTCGGTGGTAGTATGGAAGATCGCACCGTTTTCTTCTAACCTTGTCCTCAGCAGGTAGGAATTGGACAGGTTACCGTTGTGGCACAGCGCCATCCTGCCCTTATGGTGATTGACCAAGAGCGGCTGGATATTCTGCGCGGCGTTGCTCCCCGTGGTGGCATAGCGCACATGACCGACCGCGATATGACCTGTCCCGAGGGATCGGAACTTTTCTCCGCCGAACACCTCGCTGATCAAGCCCTCGCCTTTGATACAGCGGAACACGCCGTCATCATTTACGGCGATGCCGGCGCTTTCCTGTCCGCGGTGCTGCAGGGCATACAGTCCGTAATAGGTCAACGCCGCTAAATCATCGTCGGCCGCGCTGTAGATGCCGAACACGCCACATTCTTCATGTATACTGTTCATCATAAAACCTCTTGTTCATGGTTTTTGGGCATAAAAATAGGCAAAGACGCTTTGGATATCCAAGGCGTCTTTGCCTTCATGTATTATATGACTCAGCGCGTGATTTGTCAAGACAAACAGACCCCGAAGAAATGATCCTCGGGGTCTATGGTTGAAGGGAGCCTGTCTTTTAGGCAACTTAATGAGAGTTATTATTCAGATATTTTAAAGGGACGGTTCCGGCTCCCGAAAACCCGTTATTCCACATCCTGCAGGGCGGCGTAGCCCTCTTCACCGGTGCGGACCTTGACCACGTTATCTACGTTGTAAACAAAGATCTTGCCGTCGCCGATGTGTCCGGTATAGAGCGCCTTCTTCGCCGCTTCGATCACGTCGCGAACAGGGATCGCGGATACGACCATCTCGACCTGGATCTTGGGCAGCAGGTTGGTGTCGACCAAAACGCCGCGGTAATATTCGGGCTTGCCCTTCTGAGAGCCGTAGCCCATGACATGGGTGACGGTCATGCCGGTGATACCGAGCTGAGCCATCGCTCTCTTGAGCTTTTCAAACCGAGCTTCCTTACAGATAATCTCGATCTTCGTGAACCTTTGCTCACCGTTATCAAAGGACGGAACGCTCTTGACCTCGACAGCCTCAGCCACGGGTATATCCCCCGCGACAACGGCAACGTCCTCACCGTATACGGAATAGTCCTCCGATGTCGCCGCAAAGCCCGCGTATGCCGACGGCAGACCGTGCTCGGTGATGTCGAGACCCATGATCTCTTCCTCAGCCGTTGCGCGCAGTCCGATCGTCTTTTTGATGATCACAAAGGTGATGACCATCATGATCGCCGCGTAGATACCGACGGAGCCGAAGCCCAAGAGCTGTAAGCCGAGCTGACGGAAATCTCCTGTATACAGCAAGCCGCTGAGCCCTGCGGGAGCGTCGGGATTCGCGAGCAGACCGACAGCGATCGTGCCCCAGATACCGTTCGCCATATGCACGCCTACCGCTCCGACGGGATCATCGATATGCAGCTTCATGTCGAGCGCCTCGACGACGACAACGACGATGATACCGGACACGATACCGACGACTGAGGCGCCGATCGCGTCAAGGGCATCACAGCCTGCGGTCACGCCGACCAGTCCGGCAAGAGAGGCGTTCAGGCACATGGATACATCGGGCTTGCCGTTTTTGATCCATGTGAACGCCATGGTGACGCAGGTGGCGACAGCGGGAGCGATCGTGGTGGTCAGAAAGATCGACGCAAGCTCACTCGGAGTGGTCGCCGCCGCGCCGTTGAAGCCATACCAGCCGAGCCACAGGATGAATACGCCTAAAGCGCCGATAACGATGTTGTGACCGGGGAATGCATTGACCTTGATGACCCTGCCGTTTTCATCACGCTCATACTTGCCAAGTCTTGGTCCTAAGATCGCCGCGCCTACCAACGCCGCGATACCGCCGACCATGTGGATCGCGCATGAACCTGCGTAATCATGAAAGCCGAGTTGACTGAGCCAGCCGCCGCCCCAGATCCAGTGCGCTTCGATCGGGTAGATGAACAGGGAGATCACGCCCGAATAGATACAGTAGGCGGAGAACTTCGTCCTCTCTGCCATAGCGCCGGAAACGATCGTTGCGGTCGTCGCGCAGAAAACAAGGTTGAACACGAAGGTGGAAGCGGCGGTAAAGTCGCCGTTCCCGGGAGACGCGATGAACGCCTTGAAGTGGGTAAATAAGTCCATGTTCGGGATTCCGATCAGACCGAATAAGGTATCCTCACCCATCATGATGGTATAGCCCAACAGGGCGAATACCACGGTACCGATACAAAAATCCATCAGGTTTTTCATGATGATATTGCCGGCGTTCTTGGCACGGGTAAAGCCCGCTTCTACCATCGCAAAGCCTGCCTGCATCCAGAACACCAGAGCGGCGCCGATCAAAAACCAAAATTCTACTGTCATAGTTTCACCTTCCAAATATGAAATGAGGCGTACCCCGCAAAAGCAGAGTACGCCTTTGTACTTTTATAGGCTTCCCCTTGAGGGGAAGCTGTCAGGCAAAGCCTGACTGATGAGGTGGAAGCGATTCCGTTATATCAATTAAAGATATTGTTATGCAAGGTTTCCGCCTCAACCGATTTATCTCACTCCGAAGAGCAGCTCGCCGTAGGTCGGCAACGGCCAGATCTCGGCATCAACGACCGCTTCTGCCGCGTCGGCATAGTTGCGCAGTGTATCCATCTGCGGCAGGAGCTCGTCGCGGACGAAGTTCGCTTGCTCCACGATATCGTCGATATGCGCCAGATGCTCTGCCAAACGCTCGAGGATACCCGCGTTGGCGCTCATCTCGTCACAGGCGGCGGAGAGCTTCTCGATGTTGGCTGTCTCATAAGCACAGCTGATCTCGGGCGAGATCGCCTTCTTCATAGAAACGTTCTTCAAGAGCTTCATCAGATAGGTCTCGATCGCGGGGATGATCTGCTTGCCGGTCATATCAACCATCGTCAGCGCTTCGATATTGACCTGCTTGACATAGTTTTCGAGCATGATCTCCATGCGGCTCTCAAGCTCAGCGACGGTAAATACCTTGTGAGCGGTCAGCATCGCGACATTCTTTTCGTCCAGCAGATGCGGCATCGCATCGGCAGTCGTTTTGAGGTTGGATAATCCGCGCTTCTCGGCTTCTTCGATCCATGCGTCATCGTAGCCGTTGCCGTTGAAGATGATCCGCTTATGCTCCTTGATCGTCTTGCGAATGAGATCGTGAACATCGTTTTCAAAGTCCTCGGACTTCTCCAGCACATCCGCAAACTGCTTCAAGACTTCCGCGACAGCGGAGTTGAGCATCATGTTACAGCAGGCGATGGAGTTAGAGGAGCCGAGCATACGGAACTCAAACTTGTTGCCCGTAAACGCAAATGGCGAGGTGCGGTTGCGGTCGGTGGTATCACGTCTGAATCGCGGCAGAACGTCAACGCCGAGCTTCATATATTTCTTCTTTGTGCCCTCATACTCGGTATCGTTCTCGATTGCGTCCAGCACGGCAGTCAGCTCGTCGCCGAGGAAGATGGAGATGACGGCAGGCGGCGCTTCGTTCGCGCCCAAGCGGTGATCGTTGCCGGCGGTGGCAACGGACAATCTCAGCAAATCCTGATACTCGTCGACCGCCTTAATGACCGCTACGAGGAATAGCAGGAACTGGACATTCTCAAACGGCGTCTCACCGGGAGTGAGCAGGTTGACTCCTGTATCCGTGCCGATCGACCAGTTGTTGTGCTTGCCCGAGCCGTTCACGCCCTTGAAGGGCTTTTCATGCAGCAGACATACCAGACCGTGGCGCTCCGCGACCTTCTGCATGATCTCCATGGTCAGCTGGTTGTGATCGGTCGCGACGTTGGTCGTCGTGTAGATGGGAGCCAGCTCATGCTGTGCCGGAGCGACCTCGTTATGCTGGGTTTTCGCGAGGATACCGAGCTTCCACAGCTCGTCGTTGAGATCCTCCATATACGCGAGGACGCGCGGCTTGATGGTACCGAAGTAGTGATCGTCGAGCTCCTGACCCTTGGGAGGACGAGCGCCGAAGAGCGTGCGGCCTGTATAGATCAGATCCTTGCGCTTTGCGTACAGCTCCTTGGGTACAAGGAAGTATTCCTGCTCGGGTCCGACAGAGGTAACAACGCGCTTGACGTCCTCGTTACCGAAGAGCTTCAAGACGCGCATCGCCTGGATATTCAGCGCCTGCATGGAGCGCAACAGCGGGGTCTTTTTATCCAACGCATCTGCGCTGTAGGATGCGAACGCGGTGGGGATACAGAGGGTCTTGCCCTTGATGAAAGCGTAGGAGGTGGGGTCCCACGCGGTATAGCCTCTCGCTTCAAAGGTCGCGCGCAGACCGCCCGAGGGGAACGAGGACGCGTCGGGCTCGCCCTTGATCAGCTCCTTGCCGGAGAATTCCATGATCACTCTGCCGTCGGGAGAGGGAGTGATAAAGCTGTCATGCTTCTCTGCGGTGATACCGGTCAGCGGCTGGAACCAGTGAGTGTAATGAGTCGCACCCTTCTCTACCGCCCATTCCTTCAATGCCGCGGCTACGGCGTTCGCTACCTGAATATTCAGCTGCTCGCCGTCGTCGATCGTTTTGCGGAGCTGCTTGTAGATATTGGGATCCAGCCGCTCTTTCATCGTCTTGTCGTCAAATACCAGACTTCCGAAATATTCTGCTACGTTTGCCATAATACCTTCTCCTTTTCATAAAGAAATAGACAAAGGCGTCTTGGACTTCTGTGTCCAAAACGCCTTTGTCTTTACAGCACGCATTATACGCCCCGACTTTTCATTTGTCAAGGGTAATCGTGAAAAAATTATCAAAAAAATTTAACACTTTGAAGTTTTAAACAATTGACATATTATGCAAACAATGCTATAATATGCACGATAAACAAAGGCGTTTATTTGGGAGCTCGTGCCCGAATAGCGCCTTTTTACGTTGATCGTACTTCCGTGTACGGTATAAAAGGGGTGAAGGGAGATATGACTTTAGAACAGCTGCGCTATCAGGCGATGGTGGTCTCGTCGTCTGAAAGATTTATGCAAGAGATAAGCTCCCTTCTGCATGAGAGGAATTTTCATACCGATCATGTCACGAACGCGGGCGAGGCAAGGCGAAACCTGACGGAGAAGCGCTATGACTTCGTGATCGTCAACGCGCCGCTTAAAGACGAGTTCGGCTCGCGCCTATGCGTCGATGTGACTGAGCATATCGGCACGCTTGCGGTGATTTTCGCGTCATCGGATGTGTACGAGGATATTATGCAAAGGACGGTCTCTCACGGCGTTTTCGTCGTTCGAAAGCCGTCCTCTCAGCAAACGATCACGCAGGCCGTATCACTCCTGATCTCCGCGCGAGAAATGCTCAGGACGGTACAGAAAAAGGCAGGCAAAGCCGAAGACAAGCTCCAAGAGATCCGCATCGTCAACAAAGCAAAATGGTTTTTGATCGACAACGAGGACATGAGCGAAAGCGACGCGCATCAGTATATCGAAAAACAGGCGATGAACGCAGGCATCACCAAGCGACAGGCGGCTCAGATCGTGATCGACCGATACTTAAAATAGTCATTGCGAGGCCTAAACGGGGTCCCCGAAAAGCCCCGCTTTTTGGGGAGAGGAGGAGCCGCCACATGAGGTCAAGGCATACCAACCGGATATGCCTACCGAATACGGCGAGCGACGACGTGTGGCAATCTCAACCTTATTTTGAGACTGCTATCTCAACCGAACAAGGAAGGAAACAACATGAAAATCAATCGAAATTTTGATAACTTAGTACCGAACTATCTCTTTGCCGAGATAGCGAAGAAAACCTCGGCGTATGCCGCCGCTCATCCCGACGAAAAGCTGATCCGACTCGGCATCGGCGACGTGACGCTCCCTCTGCCGCGCACTGCCGTGCAGGCGATGAAGATCGGCGCGGGAGAGCTGAGCCTCAAAGAGACCTTCAAGGGCTATCCCGAGTATGAGGGCTATGATTTTGTACGCGAGGCGGTCGCAAAGTATTACGCGGGATTTGGGGTAACAGTCGGAGCGGATGAAGTCTTTATCAGCGACGGCGCAAAGTCCGACACAGGCAATATCGGCGATATTTTCGGCGCCGATAACGTCGTGATGGTTCCCGATCCGGTCTATCCTGTCTATGTTGACGCCAACATTATGGCAGGCAGAAAAATCATATACGCACCCGGTACAAGGGAGAAGCGTTTTCTCCCGATGCCCGACGAGAGTGTTCATGCGGATATCATCTACCTTTGCTCTCCGAACAACCCCACCGGCGCGGCGTATGATGCCGAACAGCTCAAGGCATGGGTGGACTATGCCAATCAACATGACGCGATCATTCTCTATGATGCGGCATATGAGGCGTTTATCGAGGACGACTGTCCGCGCTCGATCTTTGCGATCGACGGGGCAAGAACATGCGCGATCGAGTTCTGCTCTCTTTCAAAGACTGCGGGCTTTACCGGCGTGCGCTGCGGCTATACGGTGATCCCGAAGGAGCTTGCCCGCGACGGTCACAATATCCATGCCCTTTGGTACCGCCGACAGGCGACCAAATTCAACGGCGTGTCCTATCCCGTGCAGTGTGCCGCGGCCGCCGTATTCTCACAGGAAGGGCAGAAAGAATTCAAAGCCAATATTGCCTACTATAAAGAGAACGCCCGGATCATCTCCAAGGCGCTCGACGAGCTGGGGATATTCTATACGGGCGGCAAAAACTCGCCGTATATCTGGCTCGAATGTCCTAAGGGCATGGGGAGCTGGGAGTTCTTTGATGATCTTCTCGAGAACGCTCAGGTAGTCGGAACACCCGGCGAGGGCTTCGGCAGTCAGGGCAAAGGGCATTTCCGTCTGACGTCCTTCGGCGACAGAGAGAACACGATAGAAGCGATAGAGAGGATCAAAAAGATATTGAGATAAAATGAAGGCAGCCTGTTTGAACAGACTGCCTTTTGTTATATCAGCTACAATAGGCTTTGATAATGCTTTCGGGAATGAACCTCTTGATGAAGTCGCTGTTTAAAGCGGCACTTTGTGCCCTGACAAGGGTATCGGGCAGAAGCTCCGCTGCGTTTTGTTCCGACGAGGACAGGTATTGCTGCTGTGTATCGGTAGAAGGCGGAAGGGGATCGTTGTTCTCAATGCCGTCGACCGCCGCATAGATCATCAGCGCGAACGCCAAATACGGGTTGGCGTTGGGGTCGGGTGAGCGAAGCTGTAAGCATCTGCCGCCGCTCTCGGTACGGGTCGCAAAAATCAGCTGAGCGCGGTTTTTGTCCGACCAGGTGATGTACTTCGGCGCTTTTATCTTGTTGAAGCGCTTGAAGGATTTTTCGGTCGGATTGAGGAAGATCGTCATAGCCGCAATGTTTTTCAGGATGCCGGCGATGGCGCGATCGGTGACTTCCTCACCGTTTTTTGCTTTAACCGACATGCGGATATGGAGCGCCGAGCCGGGCTTATCGGAGATCGGCTTCGGCGAAAAATCGGCATACAGACCGTTGCGCGCGGCGATCGTGCGAACGACGGAGATAAAGGTGCTTGTATTATCGGCTGAGGGCAGGGCGTGAGCATACTTGAAGTCGATCTCATTCTGACCGGGTCCCGCCTCATGGTGAGAGCTTTCGGGCATGATCCCCATCTGCTCCAGCGTCAGACATACCTCGCGGCGGATGTTCTCGCCCTTATCGAGCGGCGCGATATCCATATAGCCCGCGTGATCGTAGGGCGTATAGGTGCGGTTGCCGTTATCATCCGTCTTGAAGAGATAGAACTGCATCTCGGACTTAAAGTGGAACCGATAGCCCTTTTGACGGGCGTATTCCACGGCGCCGCGCAGCAAAGAACGCGTATCCGCCTCGATCGGTCTGCCATCGGCATAGCAAAGCGAGCAGAACATACGGATCACCTTGCCGTGCTCGGGCCGCCACGGGAGGACGGAAACGGTATCCGCTTCGGGATGAAGCCAAACGTCTACTCCGTAATCGCCGCCGAAGCCTGCAACGTAAGAAGCGTCGATCGGATAGCCCTTTTCGAACGCTCTGTGGAGCTCAGTGGGCTGGACGGATATATTCTTTTGTACGCCGAAAATATCGCAAAAAGCAAGGCGGATGAACTTAACGTCCTCTTCCTCGATATACTGCATGATCTGGTTTTCTTCCGTTGTCACGGTGACACCCTCTTTAATCAAATAGCTCTGTGTGTATCATAACATTATCAACGTGTTGTGTCAATCTTTCGCACATCAAAGCGTTAAAATAATTTTATAAAAAGACTTGACAATTGGTCTATCTCAGCGTATAATGCAGACAGTAAAGACAAAGGCGTCTTGAATCCCCCAAGGGGTTCAAGGCGTCTTTTTTTGCTATTTTGGAATCCCAAAACCCTTCTTTTTTCGTTATCCTGATCTGTCACCGCAGATCAGGATCAACACGGACTTTAGGGGAGATTTCTTCAAACAATATATACTTCATCAACATTATTGCCAAAAGAAAACTTGCACACACTCCCCTTTGGTTTACAGACCCCGATTTGCGACGGGGTCTGTATTTTTATGCCTTTTTAAATAGAACACGGCGCACTCCTTTGAAGAGTACGCCGTGTATATGTGTTCAATCACTCAACAGTTACGGATTTGGCGAGGTTGCGGGGTTTATCGACGTCGTTGCCCTTGTTGACCGAGGTATAGTAGGCGAGGAGCTGCATGGGCACCGTCGCGACCATCGGCATCAAGGTCTCGTTGATCTTCGGGATACGGATCATGTAATCGACCGCGTCTGCGTCAATATCCGCGCGCTCGTCACAAATCACGATCGTCATCGCGCCGCGTGCCTTGACCTCTTTGATATTGCTGACGGTTTTTTCGAGCAGGGTGTTCTGGGTCGCGACAGCGATCACGGGCATACCCTCCGTGATCAGCGAGATCGTGCCGTGCTTGAGCTCGCCCGCGGCGTAGCTTTCGGAATGGATATAGCTGATCTCCTTGAGCTTTAAGGAGCCCTCCATCGACAGAGCATAGTCAAGTCCCCTGCCGATATACAGTAGGCTGTCGGCGGTGATCAGCTTGGTGGAAACATACTGGCACATATCCACGACCTTGTTGATCGTTTTCTCAATGATGTCGGGCATTTTAAGGAGCTCGGCAGTCAGTCTGCGGCATTCCTTCTCTTCAAGCTTGCCCTTGGCGAGAGCCGTTTCAAAGGCGAAAAGATACATGACCGCAAGCTGGACCATATACGCCTTGGTGGAGGCGACGGCGATCTCGGGACCCGCATGGGTGTAGATGACCATGTCGGCTTCTCTGGCGATGGAGCTGCCTTTGACGTTGACGATCGCGAGCGTCTTGGCGCCGCGTGACTTGGCAAGGCTCAGTACCGCCTTGCTGTCGGCGGTCTCGCCGCTCTGGCTGATAATGATGATCAAATCGTCGTGCGTCAACAGCGGATCACGATAGCGGAACTCAGAGGCGATATCGACCGTCACGGAAACGCGCGCGAGCTTTTCGATGACATATTTGCCGACCATTCCCGCGTGCATGGCAGTGCCGCAGGCAACGATGAAAATGTTTTTCAGATTTCTCAGCGTGCCGAAGATGATACCACACTCAGACAGGTTTGGCAGACCGTCCTCGATGCGCGGCGTGATCGTCGTTTTGACAGCCGTGGGCTGCTCGTGGATCTCCTTGAGCATATAGTGGGGATAGCCGCCCTTCTCAGCGCTGTCCTCGTCCCAGTCGGCAAAGAGCAATTCCTTTTTGAGCAGTCTGCCGTGCAGGGAGCGAAATTCTGCGCTGCCGTCTTTCAGGATCGCGATCTCGCCCTGCTCGAGCAGATAGTAGTCCTTGGTATATTTGATGATAGCGGGCACATCGGAGGCGATGAACACCTCGCCCTGACCCTGACCGACGATCAGCGGGCTCTCACACCGCACCGCGTAAACGGTCTCGGGACGGTCGGCAAAAACGATCCCCAGCGCAAAGGAGCCGCGCAGCTCATGGAGCGTCTTGCGGATACAGCGGATAGGATCGCCGTCATAGTAGAAGTCGAGAAGCTGCGCCACGACCTCGGTATCGGTATCGGAGAGAAACTCGTCGCGTTCATTTTCTATCAGGAATTGCTTGAGCTGTTTGTAATTCTCAATGATACCGTTGTGGACGATGGTGACCCTGCGTCCCGAGTGGGGGTGAGAGTTGACGTCGCTCGGCTCGCCGTGGGTCGCCCAGCGGGTATGACCGATGCCTGCGTGACCTTGCGGCTTGCCCTCCTTCTCCATCTTCTCTGTCAGATCAGCCAGTCTGCCCTTGGTTTTGGCGACCTCGATCCTGCCGTTTTCAAATACGGCGATGCCCGCGGAATCATATCCGCGATATTCCAGTTTTGTCAGAGCCGATACCAGCACGTCCGTACAGTCGCGCGGTCCGACATAGCCTACTATTCCGCACATAAGCGTTCTCCTTTACAAATAAAATGTCAATCAAATCTTCATCTGTCCGAAAAAGACAAAGACGCATTCCCTTTTAAGAAAATACGTCATTTAGAGATATTTGTCAATGATCATTTGAGCGGCAAGCCTTTTGGTGATACCCGAATCCATCGCGGACTTCTCGATATACTTATGCGCGTCGGCTTCACTCAAGCCCTCCTGATCGATCAACAACCACTTCGCCTTGTTGACGATGCGGATCTCGTCGAGCTTGCTCTCGGTATTGCCGACCTTTTTTTCCAAAGAGCGCAGTCGTTCTCTGGCGCATACCATCAGGGACACGGCCTGAGAGACCAGCGTTTTTGAAGTCGGCTTATGGAGCACGAAAACGCCGTGGACAGCTACCTTCGCGTAGATCTCGTCATAGGTATCGTTCGCCGCAAAGATTGCGGCGATAGTCCCGTTGTTGCGGCTGATGTCGATACACAGACGAGAGCCGAACTCATCTCTCAGGGGCGCGTTGACGATCACAAAATCGTATTGGTTTTCAAGCAGCTTACAGCGTGCGTCCGACGCGCTGCGGGAGCAGTCCTGCTGAAACTGATCGCCCTGCAGGAGAGCGCTGACGTCTCTGCTGAATCTGTCATCTGAGGATACGATCAGCATTCTGTACCGATGCTCTGTCAATTCCAAAGTGCGCTCTCCTTTCTTTTGTCATTAGTGTGAAGTTCCGCTATTCGGCACAGTAAATCCTTGTGATCGCCGAGGGAATGAACTGCTGTACAAGGGGTGAATTGGTCGCTTCGATACGCGCCTTTTCCAAGCTGTCGGGCAGCTTTTGCGGCTCTGCCGTATCGGCGCTTGCACATTTCGTAACGCTTTCATCTGTGGCCTGCGGCAACGATCTGTTGTTTTCGATGCCGTCCATGATCGCGTAGATTATCAGCGCGTATGCCAGATACGGATTCGCCTCAGGGTCGGGTGAACGCAGCTGGGCACAGCGGTTCCCGTTTTCGGTGTAACGTGCGAAGATAAGCTGCGAGCGGTTCGTCTGTGACCATGTGATATACTTCGGCGCTTTGTGCTTGCCAAAGCGCTCAAAGGACTCTGCCTTCGGGTTGAGGAATACCGTCATACCCGCGATGTTATGCAGGATACCTGCGATCGAGGCGTCGGTCACATCCTCTCCCGACTTTGCTTTTGTTGATACGGAAATGTGCAGTGCCGAGCCTGTCTTATCCTTGATCGGCTTGGGCGAGAAGTCAGCATATAGTCCGTTTCGAGCCGCTATGGTGCGCACGACGCTCAAGAAGGTCACGGTATTATCCGCGGCTGTGATCGGATCGGCATAGCGAAAGTCGATCTCGTTCTGTCCCGGTCCTGCTTCATGGTGAGAGCTCTCGGGGTCGATCCCCATCTGATCGAGCGTCAGACAAATCTCACGGCGCACGTTCTCTCCTTTATCGAGAGGCGCGATATCCATATAGCCCGCACTGTCATAAGGGACTCCTGTATTTTCGCCGTCGCTGTCTATCTTGAAAAGATAGAACTGTAATTCGGACTTAAAGTGGAAGCGATATCCCTTTGACTGCGCATATTTGACCGCGTTCTTCAGCATAGCGCGTGTGTCGGTCTCGACAGGAGTGCCGTCCTCATAGGTCAGCGTGCAGAACATCCTGACGACCTTACCGTGCTCAGGCCGCCACGGCAGTACCGTGATCGTATCCGTCTCGGGATGAAGCCAGATATCCTTGCCGTAATCACCGCCGAAGCCGTTGATGTAGGAAGCGTCGATCCCGATCCCTTTCTCAAACGCTCTGGGCAGCTCACTGCGCTGGATAGAGATATTCTTTTGAACGCCGTAAATATCGCAGAAGGAAAGACGAATGAATTTGACGTCCTCTTCTTCGATCTGCTTCATCAGTTCCTGTTCCGTATGATTCATCTCTCACTCGCTCCTTTTCAGAGGTAATGGCAAAAAAACAAAAAAAGGCGACACTTAGGACGTATAGTCATCCTAAATGAACGCCATTGTTCATAACATATCATAAAGCAAAAAAGCGCCATTTGGAGCAGTACAGAATACTGCCTCAAATGAACGCCTTTGTTCCGCTAACACTTTAACATAATTATTTTTTGATGTCAATCCCTCATTTTGAGTGAACCCGATCTTTTCACATTTTGCAAGAAAAGAGTGGGAATCCTGCAAAATCAATTAGTAAGTTTTGTTAAAATTCGTTCTATCGCTTGACAAACGAATGATTTGGGCGTATAATTCGTGCTGTTGAGACAAAGGCGTCTCGGACACATAGTCCGAGGTGCCTTTATTTTTTTGTGTCTTTTTGCAATTAAAATAATTATTATTTTGGAGGGAATACCATGTCTTATGTAGATGAAGTACTGGCTAAAGTAAAAGAAAAGAACGCTTCCGAGCCTGAGTTCTTACAGGCGGTGGAAGAAGTCCTTGATTCTCTTCGTCCGGTCATCGCGGCGAATGAGGATCTGTATAAGAAGCAGGCGCTGTTAGAGCGTCTTTGCGAACCTGAGCGCCAGATCAAGTTCCGCGTTCCGTGGGTCGACGATAACGGTCAGGTACAGGTGAACACCGGCTACCGCGTTCAGTTCAACTCCGCAATCGGCCCGTATAAGGGCGGTATCCGTCTGCATCCGTCCGTCAACATCGGTATCATCAAGTTCCTCGGCTTTGAGCAGATCTTCAAGAACTCACTGACCGGTCTTGCGATCGGCGGCGGCAAGGGCGGCTCTGACTTTGACCCCAAGGGCAAGTCCGATATGGAGATCATGCGCTTCTGTCAGAGCTTCATGACTGAGCTGTTCCGTCATATCGGCGCTGACACCGACGTTCCCGCCGGCGACATCGGCACCGGCGCCAGAGAGATCGGCTACATGTTCGGTCAGTATAAGCGCGTCCGCAACAGCTTTGAGGGCGTACTCACCGGTAAGGGCCTGAGCTTCGGCGGATCTCTTGCTCGTACAGAGGCTACCGGCTACGGTCTGCTCTACCTCACCAGAGAGATGCTCAAGACAAACGGCATTGATATCGCAGGCAAGACCATCTGCGTTTCCGGCGCGGGCAACGTTGCAACTTACGCAATCCAGAAGGCACAGCAGCTCGGCGCTAAGGTCGTGACCTGCTCTGATTCTACCGGCTGGATCTATGATAAAGAGGGCATCGACGTCGCTCTCTTAAAGGACGTCAAAGAAGTCAAGCGCGCTCGTCTTGACGCGTATGCCGCCGCTCGTCCCTCTGCCGTTTATCACGACAAGAAGGTAGAAGGCTCTAACGTCTGGGATATCAAGTGCGATATCGCGCTGCCCTGCGCAACTCAGAATGAGCTCGGCATCGACGACGCGAAGAAGCTCGTAGCAAACGGTGTGATCGCCGTAGCCGAGGGCGCTAATATGCCGACCACCCTTGAGGCGACCGAGTACTTCCAGAAGAACGGCGTACTCTTCGCACCCGGTAAGGCGGCTAACGCAGGCGGCGTTGCTACCTCCGCGCTGGAGATGAGCCAGAACTCCGAGAGACTCTCCTGGAGCTTTGAAGAGGTCGATCAGAAGCTCGAGCAGATCATGGTCAACATCTTCCATAATCTTGATGCGGCGGCGAAGAAGTACGGCTTTGAGGGCAACTATGTAGTAGGCGCTAACATCGCCGGCTTTGAGAAGGTTGCCGACGCTATGCTCGCAGAGGGCATCGTCTGATAGAAGCCCTTTACTCACAATATCAATAGCGCGCTCTCCAAAAAAGTGAGAGTGCGCTTTTCCTGTAAATAGCAAGAAGAAAAATGTATGGATCTTTCGCTGTTAAGACCCATATTTCAGGTGGCTTTTCAGCGATTGGAGGAAAAATATGGATAATTGTATTGACTTATCACTGCTCGACGGCGTACTCGACGAATACGCCTCCGTCAAAGGCAGTCTTATCACCATCTTACAGCACACGCAGGACATTTACGGCTACCTGCCGAAGGAGGCGATCGAGCGCATCTCCGAGAGGACGGGGATCGCGACAAGCGAGATCATGGGCGTGGGCACGTTCTACACCCAGTTCCGTTTTGAGCCTGTCGGCAAGTACCTGATCATGCTGTGTCAGGGCACGGCGTGCCACGTCAACAGCTCCGAGCTCATTTTGCAGACGATCAAGGACGAACTGCATATCGAGGACGGTCAGACCACCGAGGACGGCTTGTTCTCGCTCAAATGCGTGGCGTGTCTGGGCTGTTGTTCGCTCTCGCCCGTCATGATGGTCAACGAGGACACCTACGGCTCGCTCACTCCGGATAAAACCAAGAAAATTCTCAAAGAATTAAGGGAGGCGGCAGTATGAGAATCGTCATCGGACAGGGCTCCTGCGGTATTGCCGCGGGCGCCGAAAAGGTTCGCCAAGCCTTATTAAAGGAAAAAATAGACGCACGCGTCTCCATCACAGGCTGTATCGGTATGTGCTATCTCGAGCCGATCGTGGATATCTATGATGAAGATAAGCTCACCCGACTGGTCAAGGTATCGGAGAGCGACGCTCCCGCAATTGCCGAATATATACGCACAGGAGATAGAGAAAAAATAGACAACTTAGTTGTCACCGACGAGGACAGCGAGTTTCTCAGCAAACAGACCCGAATCGCACTGCGCAACTGCGGTATCATCAACCCCGAGATCATCGAAGAATATATCGAGAAAGACGGTTATACAGCACTCAAAAAAGCGCTCGGCATGACTCCCGAGGAAGTAATTGACATCATCAAGACCTCGGGGCTTGCAGGTCGAGGCGGCGCAGGCTTCCCGACATGGTTCAAGTGGAACGCCGCTCGCAACTCCGAGGGTGAGGAAAAGTACCTGATCTGTAACGCCGACGAGGGCGACCCCGGCGCGTTCATGGATCGCGCTGTTATCGAATCCGACCCCCACAACCTCATCGAAGGTATGCTGATCGGCGCGTACGCCATCGGTGCAAAGCACGCGGTCGTCTATGTAAGAGCAGAATATCCGCTCGCTATCAAGCGTTTAAAGAATGCTCTTGAACAGGCGCGTGAAAAAGGCATCATCGGCAAGAATATCTTCGGTTCCGACTTTTCCTGCGACTTCATGATCAAGGCGGGCGCGGGCGCGTTTGTCTGCGGTGAAGAAACCGCCCTGATCGAATCACTCGAGGGTCACAGAGGTATGCCGAGACTGAAGCCTCCGTTCCCCGCTCAGTCGGGCTTTTGGCGTAAACCTTCCAACATCAACAACGTTGAGACCTTCGCCAATGTCGCGTGGATCATCAACAACGGCGGCGAAGCCTTCGCCGCGATGGGCACCGAGGGCAGTAAAGGTACAAAAGTATTCGCCGTCACAGGTAAGGTAAAAAGAAGCGGTCTTGTCGAGATCCCAATGGGCAAGACCCTGCGCGACGTCATCTTTGACATCGGCGGCGGTATGAAAACAGATAAGCCCTTCAAGGCTGTCCAGATGGGCGGTCCCTCCGGCGGCTGTATTCCTGCTTCCTTAATAGATACCGTTATCGACTACAAGGCTCTGGGAGCCACCGGCGCGATCATGGGCTCGGGCGGTATGGTCGTCATGGACGAGAGCACCTGCATGGTCGGTATGGCAAAATTCTTCCTTGATTTTACCGCGAAAGAGAGTTGCGGTAAGTGCATCCATTGTCGAATTGGCACAAAGCGCATGTTAGAAATGCTCGAGCGCATCACCAAGGGTGAGGGTAAAGAGGGAGATATCGAACTGCTTGAAGAGCTGTGCTACGCCATCAAGGACGGCGCGCTCTGCGGTCTCGGTCAGACGGCTCCGAACCCCGTACTCACCACCATCAAGTATTTCCGTGACGAGTATGAAGCCCATATCAAGGACAAAAAGTGTCCCGCGGGCGAGTGCTCCGACCTGATTGAATATTCCATCAATGCGGACAAATGTAAAGGCTGTACCTTATGCGCCCGCAACTGTCCTGTCAACGCCATCACGGGCAGCGTAAAACAACCCCATGTAATAGACACAGACAAGTGCATCAAGTGCGGCAAGTGCTACAGCGTGTGCCGCTTTGATGCGGTCGTGAAGGCGTAAAGGAGGGGTAAGAATGATCAATTTAACCATCAACGGAAAAGCGATCCAAGCCCCCGAGGGCGCGACGATCCTGGAAGCCGCGAGAGCGAACGGTATCGACATTCCCACCCTGTGCTATGACAAGGCTGTAGAGATCTACGGCGCGTGCGGTCTGTGTGTGGTGGAGGCTGAGGGCATCCCGAAGCTCCTGCGCTCCTGCTCCGCAAAAGTCAGCGAGGGCATGGTCATCAATACAGAATCACCACGCGTGGTTCAATCAAGAAAGATCGCGATGGAGCTGTTGATGTCTGCACATGATGGCGACTGCGTCGCGCCGTGTCAGCTCAACTGCCCTGCTCGCACCGACTGCCAAGGCTATGTCGGACTGATCGCGAACGGCGAATACGACAGTGCAATAAAACTAATTAAGAATAAAATTCCGCTCCCCGCGTCCATCGGCAGAGTGTGTCCGCATCCGTGCGAGAAGGCATGCCGCAGAAAGAATGTGGAAGAGCCGATCAATATCGCTCAGCTTAAAGCCTTCGCCGCGGATATTGACCTCAATAAAGACAGTTATTTACCGGATGTGATGGTGCGAACCGGAAAAACAATCGCGATTGTAGGCGGTGGCCCCGCGGGACTGACAGCCGCGTATTACCTTAACATCATGGGTCACAGCGTGACCGTCTATGACATGATGGATAAGATGGGCGGAATGCTGAGATACGGTATCCCGCAGTATCGACTGCCGAAAGAGGTTTTGGACAAAGAGATCGCCATTATTGAGAAAAGCGGCGTGAAGCTCGTCAATAATGTGAAGCTCGGCAAGGACTTTACCATTGAAAGTCTGAAAGCGGAGAATGACGCGGTGATCGTCGCGGTCGGCGCGTGGAAGTCATCTTCCATGCGTACCCCGGGCGAGGACCTTGAGGGTGTATACGGCGGTATTGACTTCCTCCGTGCGGTTATTAAGGGTAATCCTCCTGAGATTGGTGAGCGCGTTGCCATTTGCGGCGGCGGCAATACGGCTATGGACGCTTGCAGAACAGCGGTAAGATTAGGTGCAAAGGAAGTCTACGTCATCTACCGCCGTACCCGTGCGGAAATGCCTGCCGACGCTTTGGAGATCGATGAAGCCGAGGAAGAGGGCGTGATCTACAAGTTCCTCACCAACCCGATCTCCTTCAACGGCGAGAACGGCAAGCTGAAATCCGTGACCTTGCAGATCATGGAGCTGGGCGAGCCCGACGCGTCGGGTCGCCGCAGACCTGTTCCTGTCGATGGCAAGACGGAAGAAATTCCGCTCGATTCCGTAATCCTCGCGATCGGTCAAAAGCTCGTGCAGGGCGACGTCAGCGAATTGAAGCTCAACGAGCGCGGCAACATCGAAGCCGACCCCGACTTCTTCACCACCAGCATTGAGGGCGTGTTCGCAATCGGTGACGCGACCAACCGCGGCGCGTCCATCGCGATCGAGGCGATCGGCGAGGCTGACCGTTGCGCGAAGACTGTCGACGCGTATCTGAACGGTCAGCGCTTAGATACCCGCGTTCCGTATATCTCTAAGCGTGATGAAGCGACGATCGACTATTCCGACAGAGAAAAACAGGCGCGCCTGAATCCGAAGGTGTTAGCGCCTGAGGTCAGAAACAAGAGTTTTGATGAAGTCAGCTTAGGCTTCACCGAGGAAGAAGCGCAGGCAGAGGCATCGCGATGCCTTGAATGTGGGTGTCGCGAATACTACAAATGCAAACTGTTGAATGTGGCGCAACGCTACGACATCGACCCGAGCCGCTTCAAGGGCGAAATGCCGCAAAAGTACACCCACGACGAAAACGCGTTCATCGAGCGCAACACGGCGAAATGTATTTTATGTGGCTTATGCGTGCGCTCCTGCCGCGAGGTCATGGACATCCACGCTTTAGGCTTGATGGGCAGAGGCTTCACCACCGAACCCTCCCCCGCTTTCGCGCTCCCGCTCGATCAGACCAAGTGCAACAACTGCGGACTCTGCGTTCAGCTCTGTCCCACAGGCGCGCTGACCGAGAAAGCCAACCTCAAAAAGCAGGTGCCGCTCGACGAAAAAACAACAGAAACCTTTATTGATATAAACGGAGAGAAAGCCGCTGTGCTGGTCTCCCGCTACAACGACAAGATTCTCAGAGTGATTCCCAATGATGAGATTTCACGCAACGCGAACCTAACACGCGAGCAGCTCCTTGCAAAGTTGCAATAATTGACTAAAGGCTGTCTCACCGATCAGGTGAGGCAGCCTATCTTTTTATTCGGTTGAGATTGCCACGGAGTCGGGTTTACCGACTTCTCGCAATGACATATTATTTATTCGGAAAGGAAGGGTCATATGAATCAGACAAATAACCTTCTCTATCGAGAGTGCTTTGAGCACGATAACTGCGGTATCGGCGCGGTCGTCAATATCAAGGGCAAGCCCTCGCATACCACGGTCGACAATGCCCTGACGATCGTCGAGACCTTAGAGCACCGTGCCGGTAAGGACGCAGAGGGCAAGACCGGCGACGGCGTCGGAATCCTGCTCCAGATCTCAGACCGCTTCTTCCAAAAGGCATCAAAGGAATTGAACATCCCGATTGGTGCAAAGCGTGATTACGCGGTCGGTATGTTCTTCTTTCCGCAGCATGAGCTTCGACGCAATCAGGCGAAGAAGATGTTCGAGATCATCGCCGAGAAAGAAGGCTTATCTGTTCTGGGCTGGAGAGAAGTTCCCTGCGACCCGAACGCGATCGGCAGCAAGGCGCGGGAGTGTATGCCAAAGATCGAGCAGTGCTTCATCAACCGCCCTCAGGATATCAAGCGCGGGATCGACTTTGACCGCAAGCTCTATGTGGTGCGGCGATCCTTTGAGCAGAGCAATGAGGACACCTATGTCGCCTCGCTGTCGTCGAGGACAATCGTGTATAAGGGCATGTTCCTCGTCGGCGATCTCAGGCGGTTTTATCTTGATTTAGAGGACGAGGCGTATGAGAGCGCGATCGCTCTAGTGCATTCGCGCTTTTCGACCAACACCTTCCCGAGCTGGCAGAAGGCGCACCCGAACCGTATGATCGTGCATAACGGCGAGATCAACACTATCCGCGGCAACAGCGACAAGATGCTCGCGCGTGAAGAAAACATGGCTTCGCAATATCTGATGGGCGACATGGACAAGGTGCTTCCGGTCATAAATCCCGACGGCTCGGATTCCGCACGCTTGGATAACACCTTGGAATTCTTAGTGATGAGTGGAATGGAGCTGCCGCTTGCCGTGATGATCACTATTCCAGAGCCGTGGGACAACAACGACGCGATCTCACAGAAGGAACGCGACTTTTATCAATACTACGCGACGATGATGGAGCCGTGGGACGGTCCCGCGTCGATCCTGTTCTCGGACGGCGATATGATGGGCGCGGTGCTCGACAGAAACGGACTCAGACCGTCGAGATACTATATCACCGACGACGATCATCTGATCCTAAGCTCCGAGGTTGGAGCACTGCCGATCCCCGCTGAAAGGATCGTGAAGAAGGAGCGCCTCCATCCGGGCAAGATGCTGCTCGTGGACACCGTGCAGGGAAGATTGATCGGCGATGAAGAGATCAAGCTTCATTATGCTTCCAAAGCTCCCTACGGCGAATGGCTCGACAGCAACCTGACCCGCCTGAAATATCTGAAGGTGCCGAACGCAAAGGTGGAGGAGCACCACAGGGAGGAGCGCCGTCGCTTGCAAAAGGCATTCGGCTACACCTATGAGGACGTGATGACGTCGATCCTGCCGATGGCGCAGAACGGCTCGGAGCCGATCGCCGCGATGGGATCTGATAAACCGCTTGCGGTCTTGTCCGATCAGCCGCAGCCGCTGTTCGATTATTTCAAACAGAACTTCGCGCAGGTGACCAATCCGCCGATCGACGCGATCCGCGAGGAGATCGTCACCTCGACTACGATCTATATCGGTAAGGACGGCAATCTGCTGGAGGAAAAGGCGGATAACTGCAAGGTGATCAAAGTCGTCAATCCGATCCTGACCTCGACCGGTATGCTCAAGCTCAAGAGGATGAACCTGCCGGGCTTCAAGGTCGCCGAGATCCCGATCCTGTACTATAAAAACACAAAGCTAAGCAAGGCAATACGCCGCCTGTATGTGGAAGCGGACAAGGCGAGCGCCGCGGGAGCGAATATCCTGATCCTCTCCGACAGGGGAGTGGACGAAAACCATCTGGCGATCCCGTCGCTGCTCGCGGTATCGGCGCTGCACCAGCATTTGGTCGCGACAAAGCGCCGAACAGCCCTCTCCATCGTGCTTGAAAGCGGAGAGCCGCGAGAGGTGCACCACTTCGCGACCCTGCTCGCCTACGGCGCAAGCGCGGTCAATCCGTATCTGGCGCTCGAGACGATCCATGAGCTGATCCACGACGATCTGCTCGACAAGGACTACTATGCGGCGATCGAGGATTACAACAACGCCGTTTTGCACGGTATCGTGAAGATCGCGTCAAAGATGGGTATCTCGACCCTGCAATCCTATCAGGGTTCCAAGAACTTTGAAGCGCTGGGACTCAGCGAGAAGCTGATCGATGAATACTTTACGGGCACGGTCAGCCGTATCGGCGGTATCACGCTTGAGGATATCGAGCAGAACGTCGACCGTCTGCACTCAGCGGCATTCGATCCGCTCGGGCTGACGGTGAGCGGGGAGCTCGAGTCGCGCGGCAGTCATAAGAGCCGCAGCGGTAAGGAGGAACACCTCTATAATCCGCGGACGATCCACGCATTACAGGCGGCGACAAGGAACAATGATTACAAGCTGTTCAAGGAATACTCCCGTATGCTCAACGAAGAGATGCAGCTGGTCAGTATCCGCGGACTATTTGATTTCAACTTTGCCGATATGCCGATCCCGATCGACGAGGTCGAAAGCGTTGACAGTATCGTTATGCGCTTCAAGACGGGTGCGATGTCCTACGGCTCGATCTCTCAGGAGGCGCATGAGGCGTTGGCGCTCGCCATGAATATGCTGGGCGGCAAGTCGAACTCCGGCGAGGGCGGAGAAAGCCCCGAACGGTTAGCGACAAAGGGCACTAAGCAGAACCGTTGCTCGGCAATCAAGCAGGTGGCGTCAGGCCGTTTCGGTGTGACCTCGACCTATCTCAACTCTGCCGATGAGCTCCAGATCAAAATGGCGCAGGGCGCCAAGCCCGGCGAGGGCGGTCATCTGCCGGGAATGAAGGTCTATCCGTGGATCGCAAAGACCCGCCATTCCACACCCGGCGTGTCGCTGATCTCACCGCCGCCGCATCACGATATCTATTCGATTGAGGATCTGGCTCAGCTGATCTATGATCTGAAAAACGCGAACAAAAAGGCGCGCATCTCTGTCAAGCTCGTCTCACAAGCAGGTGTCGGAACGGTAGCCGCAGGAGTGGCAAAGGCAGGCGCAGAGGTCATCCTGATCTCAGGCTATGACGGCGGAACAGGCGCCGCGCCGCGCAGCTCGATCTACAACGCCGGACTGCCGTGGGAGCTTGGCCTTGCCGAAGCGCACCAAACGCTCCTGCTCAACGGACTGCGGCATAAGGTCGTC
The DNA here is from genome assembly GCA_946183365.1 of uncultured Clostridia bacterium. Classification (GTDB taxonomy): domain Bacteria; phylum Bacillota; class Clostridia; order Oscillospirales; family Acutalibacteraceae; genus Ruminococcoides. The sequence goes on along the minus strand of CAMHAH010000017.1, from coordinate 29,400 downwards.
ATTGAGACGGACGGCAAGCTGATGACAGGCCGTGACGTCGCGATCGCGGCGATCCTCGGCGCAGAGGAATTCGGCTTTGCGACCGCACCGCTGGTGACCTTGGGCTGTGCGATGATGCGCGTCTGCAACCTCGACACCTGCCCCTTCGGCGTAGCAACGCAGAACCCCGAGCTGAGAAAACGATTTATGGGCAAGCCCGAGTACGTCGTCAACTTCATGCGCTTTATCGCTCAGGAGCTGCGCGAGTATATGGCGCGGCTGGGCGTGCATACCATTGACGAGCTGATCGGACGAAGGGATCTTTTGAAAAAGCGGGATAACCTTTCGCCACGTGAACAGCAGATCGATGTGTCCGCTATTCTCGATCACAGCTTTGATAATGCACCGATCCGCTACAACGAGAAAGATCCTTATGACTTCAAGCTCTCTGATACATTGGACGAAAAGGTGATCATTAAGCAGTTCAAAAAGGCACTGCGCGAGGGAAAGTCGGCTCAGATCGAGATCGACGTCTGCAACACCGATCGCTCCCTCGGTACGGCGTTCGGTTCCGAGATCACCAAGAGATACGGAGAGGCCCTCGCGGACGACACCTACCGTATCATCTGCAGCGGCTCGGGTGGTCAGAGCTTCGGCGCGTTTATCCCGAGGGGCTTGACGATGGAGCTCAGGGGCGACAGCAACGACTATTTCGGCAAGGGCTTATCGGGCGGCAAGCTGATCGTATATCCCGACAAGAAAAGCCGCTTTAAGGCGGAGGAAAACATCATCATCGGCAATGTCGCTCTCTATGGTGCGACAAGCGGCAGGGCGTTTATCAACGGCATCGCGGGCGAGCGCTTTTGTGTGCGCAATTCGGGCGCGACAGCTGTTGTTGAGGGCGTCGGTGAGCACGGCTGTGAATATATGACAGGCGGCAAGGTCGTTATCCTCGGCAGTACCGGCAAGAATTTTGCCGCCGGTATGTCGGGCGGTATCGCCTATGTACTTGATGAACACCATCACCTTTATAAAAGGCTGAACAAAGAGCTGGTAGAGTGTACGGAACTGAGCGAGCAAAAGGATATCGACGAATTAAAAGCGTTGATCACGGAGCATGTGGAAGCGACAGGCTCCGAAAAGGGCAAGCGAATTCTCAGTGACTTTGACGCGTATCTGCCGAAGTTCAAAAAAATCATCCCTCACGATTACAGGATCATTACCGAAGCGATCGAGGCAGGCAAGCAGAACGGTCTTGACGAGGACAGCGCCAAGATCGAAGCCTTCTATCAGCTGATCCGATCGAGATAAGGAGGAGTGCAGAATGGGAAATCCCAACGGATTTATGGAATATACACGGCAGGATAATCCTGCGTATACCGTGGAAGAACGGATCAAAAATTATAACGAATTCCACACCCCGATCAGTGAAGCGGAGCGAAAGCATCAGGGCGAGCGTTGCATGCACTGCGGCGTTCCGTTCTGTCAGGCAGGCTTGCCGATCAGCGGCATGGTGTCGGGCTGTCCGCTGAATAACCTGATCCCCGAGTGGAACAACCTTGTCAGTCTCGGCGCGTGGAAGCAGGCGTACAATCGTCTGAAAATGACCAACAGCTTCCCCGAGTTCACCTCGCGCGTGTGTCCTGCTCTGTGTGAAAAGGCATGCACCTGCGGCGCTAACGGTGATCCTGTCACCGTCCGCGCCAATGAATATGACATCATCGAAACAGCCTATCAGGAGGGCTGGGCTGCACCTCAGCCGCCCAAACAGCGAACAGGAAAGAAGATCGCGATCATCGGATCGGGTCCCTCGGGACTTACCGCCGCCGATCAGCTCAACCGCCGCGGACATTCTGTCACGGTCTATGAGCGGAGCGATCGCGTCGGCGGACTGCTGATGTACGGCATCCCGAACATGAAACTCGAAAAGCACATCATCGAGCGCAAGATCAGCGTGATGGAAGCGGAGGGCGTTACATTCAAAGTAAACGTCAACGTCGGCGTCGATGTTTCTGCCGAAGAGCTGCTCTCTCAATATGACCGTGTGATCCTAGCGTGCGGCGCTTCTCATCCGCGCGATATAGCAGTCGAAGGGCGAGACGCGGAGGGCGTGTATTTTGCGGTCGATTTCCTGCGCTCCACCACTAAGGCGCTGCTCGATAACGGCTTGCAGGAGGGATCCTATATCTCCGCAAAGGACAAGAACGTCCTGATCGTCGGGGGCGGCGATACCGGCAACGACTGCGTCGGCACCTGCGTTCGTCACGGCGCAAAAAGCGTCATCCAGCTCGAGATGATGCCCAAGCTCCCCGATACCCGGTCAGAGGACAACCCGTGGCCGGAATGGCCGCGCGTCTGTAAGACAGATTACGGTCAGGAGGAAGCCGCCGCAATTTACGGAAGCGATCCCAGAGTTTACCAGACGACCGTGAAAAAGCTGATCAGCGATGAGAGCGGAAAGCTGAAACAGGCGGTGCTTGTGAAGCTGAACGCCGAGAAGGATGAAGCGACCGGACGGCTGAAAATGGTGCCTATTGATGATAGTGAATACACGGTAGACGTCGATCTGCTGTTGATCGCGGCAGGCTTTTTGGGCAGTGAGAGCTATATCACCGAGGCGTTCGGCGTGGCTCTCGACAGCAGAACGAATGTGCAGACAGAAACAGGCAGTCATCAGACCTCTGTTGACAGGGTGTTTACAGCAGGCGATATGCACCGCGGTCAGTCGCTGGTGGTATGGGCGATTCGCGAGGGCAGGGATTGTGCCCGTGAGGTGGATAAAAGCCTGATGGGATATACCAACCTATAATCAGGCTCCCTTTCCTAAGGGAGCTGTCGCGAAGCGACTGAGGGTTGTCAAATAACAAGGAAGGTATTATTATGACAAAATATATATTTGTAACTGGAGGCGTGGTGTCGGGACTGGGCAAGGGCATCACCGCCGCCTCACTCGGCAGACTGATGAAAGCGCGCGGCTTGAAGGTCGCCGCCCAGAAGCTCGACCCGTATATCAACGTCGATCCCGGCACTATGAGTCCTTATCAGCACGGCGAAGTGTATGTGACCGAGGACGGCGCCGAGACCGATCTCGACCTAGGCCATTATGAGCGGTTTATTGATGAGAACCTGAACAAATACAGTAACCTCACCACAGGTAAGGTCTACTCGAACGTGCTCAACAAGGAACGTCACGGCGAGTATCTCGGCAAAACGGTACAGGTGATTCCGCATATCACGGACGAGATCAAGCGCTTCATCTACAGCGTCGGCAAAAAGACTGACGCGGACGTCGTCATCACTGAGATCGGCGGCACGATCGGCGATATCGAGAGCCAGCCCTTCATCGAGGCGATCCGCCAGGTAGGTCATGAGGTCGGCGAGGACAACCGCTTGTACATCCATGTGACTCTCGTGCCGTATCTCAAAGCCTCGGGCGAGCATAAAAGCAAGCCTACCCAGCACTCCGTCAAGGAGTTGCAGGGCTTCGGCGTATCGCCCGATATCATCATCCTGCGTACCGATGAGCCGATCACCGACAAGGGAATTTTCGATAAGATCGCAGGCTTCTGCAACGTATGGCCTGACTGCGTGATCGAGAATCTCACCCTGCCCGTGCTGTATGAAGCGCCCTTGATGCTCGAGAAGGCGCACCTCTCCGATATCGTATGCCGCGAGCTGAATCTGAAATCCCACAAGCCCGATCTGAGCGACTGGGAGCACATGGTCGATCGTATCAAGACGCGTGAAAGGGTAGTCAAGATCGGTCTGGTGGGCAAGTATGTGGAGCTGCACGACGCTTATCTCAGCGTAGCCGAAGCACTCCGTCATGCGGGCTACTATCAGGGCGCGTCGGTTGAGATCAAGTGGATCGACGCGGAAAGTATCACTGCGGAGAACGTCGATCATATCCTCGGCGAGACTGACGGCATCATCGTCCCGGGTGGCTTCGGTCAGCGCGGGATCGAGGGCATGATCATCGCCGCGCAGTACGCAAGAGAGCATGAAATGCCGTACTTCGGCATTTGTCTGGGTATGCAGATCGCGGTCATCGAATACGCAAGAAATGTCGCGGGCATCAAAAAAGCGAACTCCGGAGAGTTCGCTCAGAATGTTCCCAAGGTGATCGACTTTATGCCCGGACAGAACGATGAGATCGACAAGGGCGGCACCCTGCGCCTCGGCGCGTATCCGTGCATCGTGCAGGAAAACACGACCATGTACAGAGCATATTTTGGTAACGCGGTCATTGCGAGGGAGCCTGCGACCGCGGCAATCTCACAAACGAACAATGAGGCACCTGTCATCTCCGAGCGCCACCGCCATCGCTACGAGTTCAACAACGAGTATCGTGACGCGCTGCAAAATGCGGGACTGGTACTGTCGGGTTTATCTCCCGACGGCAGACTGGTCGAAACGGTCGAGCTCAGCGACAGACCGTTCTATGTCGGCGTACAGTATCACCCAGAGTTCAAATCACGCCCCAACAAGCCGCATCCGCTGTTCTCAGCCTTTATCAAAGCGGCATTGGGCTAAAATCATACGCGTACTTCGGTACGGCGGCCGTTAACTCTCCGGCCGTATTCCGTTCAGCCTGACAGCAAAAGCATGAGTCCGACTTTGTGCCTTGTCACAAAGTCCCTTCCGAGTTGCTTTTGTTGTCAGGCTTTTTATCCCTATCAAAAACTGCTTGTTTCCTATAAGGGTATATAGATTTACATACCTTCCATGTTTGTCAGAGTGCTTCAACGGGAGATGAAATGTGAAATGGGCGCAACGCGATTAAGAATACATTTGACAAATTCTTCCTTTAGCGCTAATATCAAGACAGTGAAAGTATGGAGGTGAGAACGAATGAAAGGTGTCATTTACGCACGGTATTCTTCCGACAACCAACGAGAAGAAAGCATTGAGGGGCAGCTCCGTGAATGCAATGCGTTTGCCGAGAAGAACGGTATCCAAATCATTGATAATTATATCGACAGAGCGCTCTCGGCAAAGACAGACAACCGTCCTGCTTTTAAGAAAATGATCACCGATAGTGCTAAAGAGCAGTTCGACGTTATTATCGTCTGGAAGCTCGACCGCTTTGCCCGCAATCGCTATGATTCGGCACATTACAAGGCGATCCTGAAAAGGAATAACGTCCGCGTCATATCCGCTACCGAGGTGATCTCCCAAGGACCGGAAGGCATTATTCTTGAATCCTTATTGGAAGGTATGGCGGAATACTATTCGGCAGAACTGGCTGAGAAAATCGTCCGAGGGATGACAGAAAACGCCTACAAGTGCAAGTTCAACGGAGGAGCAATTCCTTTTGGTTACTATATTGATGATGAACGGCATTTTCAGATAAACGATGCAGAAGCCGCTGTTGTACGCGAAGCATTTAAACTCTATAACGGCGGTATGACATTACAGCAGGTGGCAGATCAGCTTAACAGCAAGGGCATCCGAACCCGTCGAGGCACCGAATTCAGAGTAGCGTCTGTCTCAAAAATGATTTCTAACAGAAGATACATGGGTGAATACAAGTTCCGCGAGATAGTGATAGATGATGGTATACCCGCTATCGTTACGAAGGAAGAGTTTGAAGCAGCAAATCATCGTTTAGCGGGGAATAAGAGGTCACCCGCTAAATTCAAGGCAAAGGATGAAGATGAATACATTCTGACCACTAAGCTATATTGCGGAAAATGTATGTCATTCATGGTTGGCGAGAGCGGTACCAGCCGCAGGAATATCACATATCGGTATTATAAATGCTTCTCAGCAAAGCGTAAACGAGGTTGTGATAAAAAGGCAGTAAAGAAAGACGCTATCGAAGACCTTGTTATCGATCAGATTCAAAAGCTCATATGGGATGATAAGTTGATAGATGAGATCGCTGAGACTGTGATTAAAGTTCAAAACGAAGGCGGCAGTGAAATCCCTATATTGACAAAACAGCTCTCCGACACAGAAAAGAGTATCGCCAACATCATGAAGGCGATCGAGATGGGCGTCGTCACCGAAACGACCAAAGATCGACTGCTGGAACTGGAGAGTCAAAAGAAGGATCTTGAATTCCAATTAGCTACAGAGAAGATAAAACGCCCGACACTCACAAAAGAGCAAGTCGTCTTCTGGTTGCAATGCTTCAGAGATCTCGACACAAAAAACCCAAAGCACAGAAAACGCCTGATCGACAGCTTTGTAAACGCAGTGATTCTTTATGATGACAGAATTGAGTTTTACTTCAACTTCAAAGAGGGCGCCAAAACGCTCAAAAAAGAGGATCTGGAAAAAGGTTCGGATTTATTCGCTTTAACTCCACCAACGAAAACTCCTGTCGCGAACGCGGCAGGAGTTTGCTTTTTATTGCTCAATTTTTATTTCAACGGCTTTGACAGCGTTATCGAAAACTTAATAGATTTGAAATCTGATCAAAAATGCGTGCCTCGTCATCAACGACTGCCTCTCACTTCAAAAACCGCTTCCAGACCGCGACGGCGTTGTTGTTGACGAGCAGGTGCTCGATGTCTATCTGAGCAGGGCAGATATCGCGGCATGAGAGCGACTTTCCGCAGCCCTTATATATCTTGTCGACATAGCTGTTGAGGATATCCGCCTTATCCTTCTTAGGCAGCTCGCTGAGCACCCGCCCCGAGGGCACGAACGAAGCGGCGGAATAAAAGTCCTCGCCCGGGATGAAGTTCGGACAGACCTCGAGGCAGCATCCGCACTGTAAACAGCGGGAGGCTTCATAGGCGACGTCCTCTCCTTTTTTTGTGTGCCGCGCTTCTTTCTCGAGCCACAGCCCGATATTCTTCAGGTTCTCAAACATCACCGACCGGTCAACGATAAGGTCCGCGATCACGGGGAACTTTTTGAGCGGTTCAAGAGATATTTTGCCGTCTTTGAACTCGCCTAATTTAGTATCGCAGGCGAGCTGAGGCTTTTTATTTATACGCATGGCGCAGGCGCCGCATTTCTTTTGAAGGCAGCTGCACTCCCACTCGATCTCAGAAACCGCTTTGCCGTCGGTATCGGTTAGGTCAGGGGTGGCGTTTAGCGTTTTGAGCAGAGTCGCGACGGTCATTTCCGCATCGTCTGTCGCGAAATGAACGGTCTGACGATACGGCTGAGCCACACGGTTTTCCTGTCGGAGAATATCTATCGTATAGTTCATTTGGTTCTCCTTTCCGGAATATCGCTCAGAGTAAGAATAATCTGACCGTCCTTAAAACTGACGACGCTCTGCTTACGATAATTTGTATCATCACGCTCGGGATAATCGGTGCGCTTATGCGCTCCGCGGCTCTCTTTACGGTTTATCGCCGATCGCACCATCGCGAGAGCAAGATACAGACGGCGTTTTTCAGCTTCATTGAGATCGGGCGTGAGCATAGCGTTCAGCTCCTGCTGCGCCGCCGCCATATCCGCTTCATTCCGCATGATCGGGAGAGAGCGGTATAATACGGCGCTTATCCTCTCAGCCAACGCCGGTGAGACCTCGTAATGATCTGTTTTTGTTTGATACGGCACCTCTGCCTTAATGTGTTCGTCGCCCGCCTTTTCCATCGCGGACTGAGCCGCGACGCGGCCGCCGTAGATAGCGCCGAGAAGCGAATTGCCGCCTAAACGGTTCGCGCCGTGGTACTGACAGGCGCACTCACCCGCGGCAAAGAGATCATCGATATTGGTCCTGTGTTTTTCATCGACCCGAATACCGCCCATGAAGTAATGGATACCCGGCGAGACGGGTATAGGCTCTTTTATCGGATCGACCGCGATATAATGTATGCACTGGTCTCCGAGGTCTGAGAGCCGTGACTTCCAGACCTTTTTATCTATCCCTGTCATATCGAGATATACCTGAGTTTCACAGTCGTCCCGCGCTGTCACGGCGACCATCTCAGCAGATACCACATCACGCGGCATGAGGTTCTTGAGCTCGGGGTATTTCTCTTCCATAAAGTACCACGGCTCGCCGTTTCTTCTGACAAACAGCCGACCTCCCTCGCCGCGCGCCGCCTCGGATATCAGCAGGCGCTTGCCTGAGATACCGATGGTGGTCGGGTGGTACTGGACGAACTCGAGGTTCGATAGCTCAACTCCCTGTGAAAAGAGGGTGGCGACCGCGTCTGAGGTATTGTGGGTCGAGCCTGTAGTCATACCGTCGAACAGCCCCGCCATACCGCCGCAGGCGATGATGACAGAGCCCGGGAGTACGGTCGGCTCACCCGTGAAGCGGTCGGCGATCCGAACGCCTTTACAGGTACCGTCATCCAAAACAAGCTGTACAAAACGATGGCGCGGATAACGCGTGATAAGTCCCTTTACCTCGTATTTTCTCACTTCGTCAATGAGAGCGGTGACCAGCATCTTGCCGGTGCTCGCCTTGACATAAGCGGTGCGTTTTTTCTTTTGACCGCCGAAATATCGCTGTACTATGCCCCTGTCGTTATGAGAGAACGGCACTCCGAGACGGTCGAGCTTTGTAACGATCTCAGGCGCGTGAGAGCACAGCCCCCAAACGGCGTTTTCGTCGGCAAGGTACACGCCGCCCTTGAGCGTATCGGCATAGTGTTCCTCTACGGTATCTTGCTCGCCCGAGGTATCGAGAGCGGCGTTTATACCACCCTCAGCCATGACGGACTGCGAGCGCTCGCTCTGAGCGTAAGACACAAGATTACAGGGTATATTCTGTTCGGCGAGGGTCAGCGCGGCGGATAAGCCCGCAAGCCCCGCTCCGATTATATTTATGCTCATATTGTATTCCACCTGACGTAATAGATGATAAAGCCGATGATAAACAGCACCAGCAGGACCGAGAGCACGAACAGTATATCTCCCGCTCTCGGCTTAAGACTGCGTATGCCGAAGGAGATCAGCATGGGTTTGACGTTCGTGATAACGTGTACCGCGATCGAGACGACAAGCAGGATATTGGCAGCGAGCTGAAAGCCGCCGAAGAACGGCAGAGTGAATGTTCCCGAGGTAGTCGACATGAAAGAGAACATATGGAACACGATCAGTATCATGACCGCGAGACCCGATATCCTTCGCGCCCAGAAAAGCGTATTTTCCTTAAAATACGGCGCTCTCGTTACCTTCCATGTCTTGATCGCTCTCGCGGTCAATATACAGCTGATCACCGTATGTATCGCGACAAGCACGACCATGACCCGAGCCATATGCTTTGTGATGACCATAGCGATATCAGTCATGGTCAGCGCGCCTAAAAATCCGTGTATGACAAACATTATAAGAATGACAGCCGTCAGTATAGAATTTAATTTTCTCATAAATCACCTCAGACAGTAGAAGCAGCCCGAAAAAATCGGGAACTGTTCGCATACAAGAAGTATAACAGCCTGCTATCATTTTTGCAAGACATAAATGACCGCTGAAGCTTCAAAGAAAGCGTTTGCAATTTCTTTAAAAGCCAAGGCTCCCTTTGGCAACTGTGAACAGCCGAAAAGCGCAGTCATCGACAAGACGACTGCGCTCTTCAACAGGGGAAAAGATACTTTTTATACTAAGTTTCCATTAAACGCTTTAACAAATTTATTAACGGAAAATTTCGTAGAACGAGGCGGACGACGCAGGCAGGCTGGCGCCTGTCAAGGAGGACAACGAAGTAATACGGAATTTAACGCAATAAATGTTAAAGTGTTTTAATGAAACTTAGTATTAGATAGATTGTTTTTTGATATGATATTATTCGGTCAGCGACTTACCGAGAGCCTCACAAGCCGCGACAGCCTCGTCATCGGGCGCCTCGTTACAGATAACGGGTTCGGCAGTCATGACCGCGCCGATCTCATTACAGCGCTCCTGCCAATTACGCATCCATTCGCCGTCTCCCCAGCCGTATGAGCCGAAGAGCGCGATGTGCTTGCCGGCGAGCTTGGGAGCGCAAGCCTCAAACATGGGCTCGAACTCATCCTCCTCGAGCTGCTCGGCGCCCATCGAGGGACAGCCGAAGGCGATGGTATCATACTCATCTGCCATTTCAGCGCTGAACGCGTCGGATGTAAACAACTCCGCTTCAGCTCCCGCGGACTGAGCTCCGCTCTGTACGGCTTTTGCCATAGCTTCGGTGTTGCCCGTACCGCTCCAATATACTATTGCTGTTTTCATATACATCTTCCTTTTATATGGAATATTACTGTCAACAGGCGACGGTCAGCTTTGTAAGCGGTTTACCGTCAGCCCATTGTTGCTGATAAATTCGTGTGCATTTCTTGAAGAGATCAAATCTCTTTTGAGCCTTCTTCTCATCGCCGTAGACCTTCCAGCAGCCGATACACTTGGCGCAAGCCGCCTTGTTATCGATGAAGCCCTTGACATCCTCACAGGGATATCCGAGAAAAAGCCCTATCTCATGAGGAAACTCCCCGCTATGCGTCAGGCGGCTGATGAGCTGAGACAGACACCCCGAACAGCTCAAAGAGCAGTATCCGCGCTCATTCAGCAGACCGCGGACCTCATCGTCCCTTAATCTGCTCTCAAGCTGAGACGGACGATAGACATATATAAGCGCTTTTCCGTCTTTCGCTCTGAGCGGTATGATACGCACGCCCTTGCTCCTCAAGGTTATGTTCCAATACCGCATGAACGCCGAGAGCTCAGCCTGTGAGCGGTAGTCACAGCTGAACAAACTGCCGGTTTTAAGCCCCGCCAAGGTCGGCGAGCAGTATTTGACCAATGCTTCTTCTGACATGATACACCCCTTGCGTCAGCTAGTTAGCCACAACTAACCTTAAGCGAATATATAAAGCTAACCGTTTGGTTAGTCTCCGCTAACTAGTATTATACATGATGATTTTCTTTTTGTCAATAGCTTTTATTTTATAACACGCCGATAGTGTTTTACGGCAGAGCTCAGATTGCGGCTGTCATAAACCAATATATGATGCCGTATACTACGGCGGCTGAGGTACCGTATACCAGCACGGGACCCGCTATGACGAACATTTTTGCCGCAAGTCCCGTGATAAGCCCCTCGGCCTTGAACTCTATCGCGGGCGAAGACATCGCGTTCGCGAAGCCTGTTATCGGCACAAGCGTACCCGCTCCGCCGTGCTTGGCGAGCTTTTCATATCCGTGCAGGGCGGTCAGGATCACTCCTAAGGCTATCATCGTGACCGAGCACAGGGTCTTAGAGATATCCTCAGACAGCCCGAGCAGCTTATATGTCTCCAAAAAAGCCTGACCGACAGCGCAGATAGCTCCGCCTATCATGAACGCCTTAGCGCAGTTCACCGCGACCCGGCTGTCCTTAGAGCGTTTTTTCACCAGATCGGCATAGATTTCAGCAGTCATAATATCACCCTTATTATTGTTTTCGCGCGTTTACAAATTATTCAACAAAAATTAAAAACTGCTTCTTGTAATTGACGCGGTATAGATATATAATTAGACTGATAATAAAGCGCTCTTTGCGCAAATTTCGCATAGCCGTCGCCCGCTCTTGCTCAGCGGCAAACTGAGCGGGCATACAATTCTTTTTTCTTTACTCAAACGAGCAGCTTCATATAAAGAATAAATTGACAGAAAGAACGTAATGATGGAGACACACTATCTTGATAACAGCGCTACCACCGCGGTATGCAAGGCGGCGGCAGAAAAGGCGCTGTATATGATGACAGAGAACTACGGCAATCCATCTTCTCTGCACAAAATGGGTATCAGAGCCGAAGAAGAGGTCGAGAACGCGCGTGAGATCATCGCCGGCTCGCTCTCGGTCGATGCTAAAGATATCATCTTTACCTCGGGCGGAACAGAGGGCAACAACACCGTGCTGTTCGGCGCGGCTCAGGCTTTGAGGCGACGCGGCGACAGGATCATCATATCCGCGGTCGAGCACCCCTCGGTATACGAGAGCGCCGGCCGTCTTAAGGAACTCGGCTATGATGTTCAATACGCCCCCGTGAGCACTGACGGAAAGATCGATATAGAGGCTCTCAAAAACCTGCTGACAGACAAAACGATATTGGTATCGGTAATGACCGTGAACAACGAGACGGGAGCTATACAGCCAATAGAGCGAATAGCAAAGCTTGTTCATAAATGCTGCCCCGAAGCTCTCTTCCACACCGACGCGGTACAGGCTTACTGCAAAATGCCCCTGAAGCCCAAAAAATGGGGCGCAGACCTGATGACCGTAAGCGCCCATAAGGTGCACGGAGCGAAAGGCTCGGGAGCCCTGTATATAAGCGACAAGGCGCGGATAACTCCCCTGCTCTATGGCGGCGAGCAGCAGCACAAGCGCCGACCCGGTACAGAGAGCTCGCCGCTCATAGCGGCGTTCGGAGCCGCGGTCGCCGAGGCTGATATCACAAAGACCACCGAATACATCAGAGAGCTGAATACCTACGCGGTATCAAAGCTCAGCGAACTTGACGGCGTGAGCATAAATTCCCCGACCGACGCTCTGCCATATATAATCAACATCTCAGTCGAGGGTATCCGCAGCGAGACTATTCTCCACCACCTCGAGAGCTTTGGCGTATACGTCAGCTCGTCGAGCGCGTGCGCCAAGGGCAAGCGCAGTTATGTCCTGGCGGCTATGGGGCTTACCGACAGCCGCGTTGACAGCTCGATCAGGATAAGCTTTTCAAAATACAACACAAGGGACGATATCGACGCTCTGATATCAGGGCTTGAGAGCGGTATCAGGTCGCTTCAAAGAAGATAAAGGAAGAAATATGAAAGAGATCGTACTTATAAAATTAGGCGAGATGGTTCTAAAGGGGCTCAACCGCCGCACCTTTGAGGATGTACTCATAAAGAACATAAAATACCGTCTGAGAGGGCTTGGCAAATTCGAGATAAAGATCGCTCAGTCCACCGTATACATAAACCCCTTGTCGGACGACACCGATCTCGACGAGGTCTGCGAGCGTATAGGCGAGGTATTCGGCATAGTCACCTACTCGCGCGCCTGTGTGTGCGATAAGGATATCGACGATATCCTCAGCAAGGCGGCGCTCTACTGTAAAGATTACCTCGAGGACGCCTCGACCTTCAAGGTAGAGAGCAAGCGCTCGGACAAACGCTTCCCGTTAAAATCCCCCGAGCTCTCGGCTCAGGTAGGCGGCAAGCTGTTAGAGACCTGTCCGCACCTAAAGGTAGACGTAAAGGATCCCGAGGTCACCGTTACCGTTGAGGTACGCGACTTCGGCGCTTATATCCGCTGCGGCACCATCCGCGGTCAGGGCGGTATGCCCGTAGGCACATCGGGGCTTGCGACCGTGCTGATAAGCGGCGGCATAGACAGCCCCGTCGCGGCATATATGATGGCTAAGCGCGGCTTAAAGCTCAACGCCGTACACTTTGAGAGCCCTCCTTATACATCCGAGAGAGCCCGCATAAAGGTCGAGAAGCTCTTAAAACAGGTCAGCCGCTTCGCCGGCAGCATAGAGATGCACACCGTGCCCCTTACCAAGGTGCAGGAGACCATGCGTGACCGCTGTCCCGAGGAGCTGTTCACCATCCTCTTGAGACGGGTCATGATGAAGATAGCCACAAGGATAGCCGAAGAGACTAAGTCAGGCGCTCTGATAACCGGCGAGAGCTTGGGTCAGGTCGCGTCACAGACCATGTACGCTCTGAACTGCACCAACGCCGCCGCGGGCAAGATAGTATTCAGACCGCTTATCGGTATGGACAAGCAGGAGATAATCAATATCTCACGCCGCATAGGCACCTTTGAGACCTCCATAGAGCCGTACGAGGACTGCTGCACCGTATTCACGCCGAAGCACCCGCGCACAAAGCCGATACTTCACTTTGTCGAGCAGGCTGAGCGCGAGGCTGAGCTTGACGAGCTCATAGAAGAGGCTATCGCGAACACTACGGTCAAGACCATAGATTTCTGATACTAAGTTTCCATTAATCGCTTTAACAAATTTATTAACGGAAAATTTCGTAGAACGAGGCGGACGACGCAGACAGGCTTGAGGTGTTGTCCAAATCTTTGATTTGGCTAACAACACCCATGCAACAACACTCCAAGAGCGAAGCGATTGGCTTAGTGTCACTGCTGGCGCCTGTCAAGGAGGACAACGAAGTTATGTGTTATAGGGGTCCCCGACGCGCCCCTGCGCGGTGGGGAAAGGAGGAGCCGCCACTCGAGGTCAAAGCGTACCTACCGGATACGCTTACCGAGAACGGCGAGCGACGACGCAACGCAATAAATGTTAAAGTGTTTTAATGAAACTTAGTATGATACATCACTCATAAATGAGGAAGATATATGTATAACTGTGAACTTATTTCCCTTAAAAAGAATAAGGCTGACAGAGAAGCCCTCGAAGGCATAATGGACGCCGTATCCGCCGAACTCAGCAGCGGCGGCGTCGCCCTTAAAAAAACCTCTCAGGTATCGCCGAAGGATCTCTCGGCACAGGTCTTTAACAGCCTGTGCGCGGGTGAAGCGGATATGTTCATAATCATGAACGCCGTCGACAGCTCGGGCGACGAGAGCTTTCGCAAAAACTTCTACGACCTTATCGGCAGACTTGAAGCGAGGGTCGTAAAGGACGAGGCGCACAAAAACCTCGCCCCAAAGCTCAAGATAAGCTCGATACCCGACATAAAGGGCTCAAAGGGCTATTGCTTCAGCCTGTGCGGAGTGCGGTTCATCGCTCTGCCCGAGAGCCCGTCAGCACCGCTTGAGCTCATATCCGAGGGCGTAAAAAAAGCCGACGAGGTATTTGAAAGGCTGAGAGAGCAATACCCCGAGGGCGTATATTTCACCGATAAAAGCGGTATCGAAGCCGACCCGGCGCTCAACCGTTCGGTCACCCTTACCGAGCTCAAGCCCCAAAAGAAACAGGGCTTCATAAAGTCGTTCATACCTCTCAAAGAGGACAGCCGCAGGATGAAGACCCGCAAGATAATCGTGCTCATCGCGATAGTGGCGTTCATCGGCGCGCTGATATATGTTCTTGACTTCTACATATTCGGCCCGATGAGGAACAACGCGGTCACCAGCGAGATACAGTCGATCGCCTACAACAAGTCCGGCGACGATAATGAGGAAAACGGGCCCGCTCAGGACTGGGACGCTCTGAAAGAAGTAAACGAAGAGATCGTCGGCTGGATAACGATACCCGATACCGTGGTAGACTACCCGGTGCTCGAGCATACCGGCGACGACCGCTATCACCAGTACTACATAGACCGCTCATATAAGAAGGGCGGCACCGAGTACGGCAGTATCTTCATCGACTACCGCTCCACCGACAGCACAAAATCGCGCAACGTCATCATGCACGGTCACAATATGCGCGACGGCAGCCAGTTCCACACCCTGCTCAATTACTCTCACGAGGGCGATCTCAAGGGCGATCTCGAATACTACCGCGAGCACCCGATCGTCATCTTCAACACCCCTGACGGCGACGCGAAATACAAGATAATCTCCGTGTTCAAGACCTCTACACGCTATGAGCACGGCGAGTTCTTCAACTATATGCAGGGCGAGTTCAACTCCGACGCCGAGTTCATGAACTTCGTATACAATACCCGTATCCGCTCGATGTTCGATATCCCCGTCACGGTCAACGAGAACGACCAGATAATCACGCTCTCTACCTGCTGTTACGAATTCTATGAATGGCGCTGTGTACTTGTAGCGCGCAAGATCAGACCCGGCGAGTCCGAGAGCGTAGACGTAGATCTCGCCGAGCTCAACTCATCTCCCCTGTTCCCCGACGTTTACTATGAGCGCTACGGCAACACCCGACCCGACCCCGGCACCTTTAAAAAGGCGTATGAGGACGGCAAGGTAAGCTGGTATGACGGCAAGGGCGATCTGAAGGGCTCAGAGGATCTTACCGCGACCCTCGCCGCGAACCCGACTGATCCGCCTACAGAGAAGCCGAAGCCCGGCGAGACCAAACCGACCGATCCGCCTCCGGTAACCTATTATCCAGTTACCTTCTGTAATTATGACGGCTCTCAGTTCGCCGCCTACAACGTCAGAGAGGGCGATCCCCTGCCTATCCCCGACGGTACTCCGACCCTGCCCGAGGACGATTCATACAGATATGAATTTACCGGCTGGGATCTCAATATCGAGGGCGTAGACATCAACTCGATAAACGTAGGTCTAAATATCTATCCCAATTTTAAAGCTATCCCGAAGTGATGAATTATGAAGTATGATCTGATTTTTTATATCTCAAAAAAGACCTCATACTGTGAGAGAGCTGCCCGCAGAGCGCTCGGTAAAATAGACGCCGAGCCCCACAGGATAGTGGGAGCTACAACGCCCACCGAGCTCGGAGCCGAGGTCAGCCACAGTCTGAGGATATGCCCCATGGCGGTCATCATCGGCGGTCTGGGCTCCGATTACGACGACAACCTCGCGACCGTGCTCTCGCGCGTTTTCTCAAATTCTTCTCTCACCCTTGAGAATATGCGAAAGCTCAAGACCGCCGACGGCGATGAAGGCTATATCATACGGTACAGAAGCCAGATACTTCTCGCTCTGCCCGACAGCCCCGACGCTGTCGAGGAGCTTTGTACCGATGAACTGCTGAGCTTCATCAAGGATAAGCTCGATCCCGAATATGATCCCGAGGATGAATATGAGCCTGAGCCCGATCATGAGCTTGATCACGCTCCCGAACCCGAAGAGGCGGAGGGCGATACCGAGCGGACCGACGATACCGATACCGCGGATGCCGAAGAAGCTCCCGCCGGACAGGACGAGCCGACCGAGCACGAGCAATCGGAAGAAAGCTCAGTCGAATTACCCGAGTAATTCGGTGAAATCAACGTATAAACTCTGATTTATAACTCCATACGCAAAAAGCCCGAAGCGCCGTTATCGGTACTTCGGGCTTATATTTATGTTAGTTTTACGCCATAAGGTCGCATACAAGATCGCTGATCTCGGCGGGATTATCGAGAGAGAGACCGTTTATCAGTCTCGCCTGAGCATAGAGTATCTTGCTGTAGTCGGCGAGCTTCTCTTTGTCGCTCTCAAAGAGAGCGAGCAGCTTGTCCTTGATGGGGTGCTCCATGTTGATCTCGAGCACGGTCTCTGCCTTGATGTTCTGACCCTCGGCGCCGGGCATCTTGTTGAGTATCTGCTCCATTCCGACAGATACGTTGCCCTCGCTCGAGAGGCAGACCGCGTGGTTCTTCAATGTATTGGTATAGCGTACCTTTGCTACCTTGTCACCGAGGCTCTCTTTGATGAACTTGAACAGCTCCTCGCTGTTGTCGTTGGCTTCCTTGAGCTGAGCCTTCTCTTCCTCGTCACCGAGGTCGAGGTTATCGGTGCAGACGTTGAGGAAGTCCTTGTTATCATAGCTGCGGAGTATCTGAACACAGAATTCATCGATATCCTCGGTCAGATACAATACCTCATAACCCTTTGAGAGCACAGCCTCAACCTGCGGCAGCATAGCGATCTTCTCGGTGGTCTCGCCTACCGCGTAATAGATCTTATCCTGGTTCTCGCGGGCGCGGTCAAGGTACTCTCTGAGCGTGGTGTACTTGCCGTCGTTCGATGACTTGAACATCAACAGATCCTGCAGCTCGTCCTTGTTGACGCCGAAGGATGAGTAAATGCCCCATTTGAGCTGAGCGCCGAACTCCTTGAAGAACTTCTCATAATTCTCTCTGTCGGTCTTAAGCATTTTAGCGAGCTCCGACGATATCTTCTTCTCAAGAGCCTTAGCGATTATCTTGAGCTGGCGGTCGTGCTGGAGCATCTCGCGTGAGATATTAAGGCTGAGATCAGAACTGTCAACAAGACCCTTGACAAAGCTGAAGTGATCGGGCAGCAGATCCTTGCACTTCTCCATTATCATGACAGAGCTTGAATAGAGCTGTAAGCCCTTCTCATAATCGCGGCTGTAGTAATCATACGGAGCGTGAGCGGGTATGAACAGCAACGCCGTATAGGTCGCGTTGCCCTCGGTGGACTGGCGAATGACCTTGAGCGGAGCCTCATAATCGCTGAACTTGCTCTTATAATAATCGGCGTATTCCTCATCGGTGACCTTACTCTGGGGCTTCTTCCAGATTGGGGTCATGCTGTTGAGGGTCTCGTCCTCGAATACGTCCTCATACTCGTTCTCGGTACCTTCCTTGAGCTGTCTGTGAGAGGTCATCATCTTGATGGGGTAGCGGATATAATCGCTGTACTTCTTGATAAGCTCGCGTATACGGTAGGTCTCAAGGAACTCGCCGTACTTCTCTTCCTCGGTATCGGGCTTGATATGCAGGGTGATGACAGTGCCCGCCGCGTCCTTGTCACAGGGCTTTACGGTGTAGCCGTCAGCGCCCGAGCTCTCCCAGAGAAAAGCCTCGTCAGAGCCGAAGGCGCGGCTCTCTACCTTGATATTATCGGCTACCATGAACGCTGAGTAGAAGCCTACGCCGAACTGACCGATGATGTCGATGTTCTCGTTCTTGTTCTCGTCGTCGGTCTTGAAATCGAGCGAGCCGGAATGAGCTATCGTGCCGAGGTTGTTCTCGAGCTCGTCCTTGGTCATGCCGATACCGTTATCAGTCACGGTCAGGGTGCGGTTATCCTTATCAACGGTGAGACGTATCTCAAAATCATCGTGAGAAAGCCCCACGCTGTCGTCGGTAAGCGAACGGAAATAGAGCTTGTCGATAGCGTCGGATGCGTTCGAGATAAGCTCTCTCAAAAATATCTCCTTATGGGTATAGATGGAGTTGACCATCATATCAAGGAGCTTTTTCGACTCGGTTTTAAATTGCTTTTTAGCCATATGTATTACCTCTTTTACTGAGAACTGAGAATTAAGAACTAAAAACTAAGAATGAAGAAATAACTCAAAAAATCAATCGGAGATTGAATGTTCTTATTTATCGTTTTAATTCATTAATTCTATTTCTTATTTCTTCTTTCTTAGCTCTTAATTCAATTATATTATACTCCAATTTTTAGCACTGTCAAGGTTAGAGTGCTAATTCTTTGTTAATTATCTGTGAACTTTAGCCACCGCAATCCTTAAGAAGGCACCCGACATGGGCGTATTGTAGGGGAGGGGCTTGCTCCTCCCGCGTTCCGCAGGAACATTCGCGAAGCGATTTACGGTTTTCCCCCCCCCGCCGTAGGGACGATCATTGATCGTCCATTAACTGAAAGGTTAAATCCTACTCAAGTCGAATGATGATTAAACGACCTTCATTCTCGGGAGGAGCAAGCCCCTCCCCTACTCAAATCCATGCTTACCGCAATCAGGCGCGGGCAGGACACGCGTGTAACGTCCGCCCTTCATTCTTCATTATTCACCGTTATTTGTTCTCCGCAAATCGATACTTGAAAAATCGAAACCGCTATAGTATTATAAGTTCATCGGATAAATCGTTGACCATATATTCTCAGGAGGTTTAACCATGAAAAAAGCATTATGTATCATATTAGCCTACGCGATACTTATGACCGTGCTCGTCGTCGCACCGTTCACCGTGAACGCGGATGAGAAAGATATCGCCGAAACGGGCGCAAAAAGCGGCACCACAGGCGATTGCACATGGAAGATAGAGGGAACGGTGCTGACCGTTTCGGGCAACGGCAAAATGGGGAGCTATGATAGCTACGGCAGCAGTAAGGCTCCGTGGCTGAATTACCTCTTTACCGAAGCTGTGATAGAAAAGGGCGTAGCGTCGATCGGTAAGTATGCGTTCTACGAATGCAAAAATCTGACAAAGGTAAGCATCCCCAATACGGTTACCGGTATCGGTAATTATGCGTTTAACAATTGCACGGGACTGACAAGCGTAACTATACCCGACTCTGTAACTAAAATCGGCGATTCTGTGTTTTCTGGTTGCTCGGGACTGACGAGCGCAACTATCGGCAACTCTGTTACAAGTATCGGTAATCTTGCTTTTTATAATTGCGCCGGACTGACAAGCATAGATATCCCTGACTCAGTTACAAATATAGGTTACTCTGCGTTTTCAAGCTGCACATGGTTGAAGAGTGTAAATATTGGCAACTCCGTCACAAGTATCGGCAGTGGTGCGTTTGACGGCTGCACAGGGCTGACGAGCGTACATATCAGCGATATCGGCGCGTGGGCCTCAATAAGTTTTTCAGGCTCTGATTCCAATCCTCTGTATTATGCTCGAAAGCTATATTTGAATAACTCTTTGATAACCGAATTAGTGATCCCCGATTCTGTTTCAAGAATCGCAAATTACGCGTTTAGGAATTGCACAAGTTTGACAAGCATAGATATCCCCGCCTCTGTCACGGAAATAGGCAATTCTGCGTTTTACGGCTGTACAGGTCTGACGAGCGTAACTATTACCGACTCCGTTGAGAGGATAGGATATTCTGCATTTTACAACTGTGAAAAGCTTAAAAGCGTTACTGTTCCGTCATCTGTTACCTATATCGGACAAAGCAAACAGGAATATGCCTTAGGATACTACTATGACATCGATTTCGAAAAGGAATTCAAAGTCGATGGCTTTACGATCTACGGCTATAAGGCTACAGCGGCTGAGTATTATGCTAATAACAACGGTTTTAAATTCGTTTCATTGGAAGATATGCCGACCGAGCCTACACAGGCACCTACACAAGAGCCTACTCAAACGTCCTTTGACCCCACCAAAACGACCGACAGGGCTGTTTTCGGAGATATAGACGGCGACGGCGAGATAACGATTACTGACACTACCTATTTGCAGCGATATACCACCGAGCTGCCGACTCCTTATCCGATCGGTGAAAAAGTAAACTGAGAATTTGATTTTACATAACGTTTAAAAGCTCAAACACTCTGCCGCATGAGAGTTCCCTTTGCGGCAGAGTGTTTTGCAATAAAACGCCCACGGCTATATGGACCGTGGGCGTGATCATATGCTTATATTATTTTTACAGCTCTCTTACACGGATAACGCCGTCGATAGCCTTGAGCGCCTCAGCGTCAACATCGCCGTCGATGATAGCGTAGGTGTAATCTCCGCGGGTAGCAACAGCGGCGTCGGCAGCGGCAGCCTTGACAGCAGCCTCGATGCCCTTACCGAATACGGTAACACGCTTACCGTTTCTGTCCTTAGAGATGTTCGGGAAGTTTACGCTGTTCTTGATGTTGCCGTTCTCAAGATAATCCTTGATCTGGTCGGCAGCCATCTTAGCGCAGTTGTCCTCGCTCTCGGGAGTAGAAGCGCCCAGATGAGGAATAGCTACAACGCCGTCAACGGTGAGCAGATCCTGAGTAGCGAAATCGGTTACATAAGCCGCCATCTTGCCGCTCTCAAGAGCAGAGATGATATCAGAAGATACTACCAGACCGTCACGGGCAAAGTTCAGCAGGCGAACGCCGTCCTTCATCTTAGCGATGGTCTCGGCATTTATCATACCGCGTGTGCCGTCGTTGAGCGGCAGGTGAAGCGAGATATAGTCGCACTGAGCGTAGAGCTCATCGAGATCGTCAACGAACTTGAACGCAGAGGGCATAGTCGCTCTCTTCTCACCGGTAACGAACGGATCGTAGCATACGATGTTAACACCCAGAACAGAGGCAGCAGCGGCTACCAGAAGACCGATAGCGCCCATGCCGACTACGCCGAGGGTCTTGAACATGATCTCGGGACCTACGAACTGGCTCTTGCCCTTCTCAACAGCCTTAAGGCAGTTAGGATCGTCAGCGAGGGTCTTGTTCCACGCGATACCCTGAGCGACCTTACGGGAAGCGAGAAGCATACCGCAGATGACCAGCTCCTTAACGGCGTTAGCGTTAGCGCCGGGAGTGTTGAATACGCAGATACCCTTCTCGGCGCACTTGTCGAGCGGGATATTGTTTACGCCCGCGCCGGCTCTGGCTACAGCCAAGAGGCTCTCGGGCAGGTCCATATCGTGCATAGAAGCGGAGCGAACGAGGATACCCTCGGGAGCTGCGCACTCGTCTACGCAGTTATAGTTCTCGCCGAGACGGTCGGTGCCGACAGCGGCGATCTTGTTCAACTTAAGAATATTATACATGATTATCTCCCCTGTTAATAATGAGGAATTAGGAGTTAGGAATTAGGAATTAAGGGAAGCACTTTGTGCTTTTGATTCCTATATGAAGAAGAGGAAAGGTTGTCGGACTGTTATAAATCCGGGTGCGGGCTATGCCCGCCGTTCATTCCTCATTCTTCATTCCTCATTCCTAATTCTTATTTATTTTCTTCTTCGAACTTCTTCATGAAGGCTACGAGCTTCTCAACGCCCTCAATAGGCATAGCGTTGTAGATAGAAGCGCGCATACCGCCGACTGTGCGGTGACCCTTGATGTTGATGAAGCCTGCTTCTTTAGCCTCGGCAACGAACTTAGCGTCGAGATCGGTGTCGCCTGTAACGAAGGGAACGTTCATCAGTGAACGATCCTCGGGAACAACGGTGCCCTTGAACATCTCTGAGGAGTCGAGGAAGTCATACAGGATCTTAGCCTTCTTCTCGTTGAGCTCCTTCATCTTCTCAAGACCGCCTACCTCGTTCTTGATCCACTCGAGGACGAGCTTCATGATGTAGATGGTGTAGCAGGGAGGAGTATTGTACATAGAGCCGTTGTCGGCATGGATCTGATAGTTGAGCATGGTCGGGCAGATATCTCTTGCCTTGCCGAGCAGATCCTCGCGAATGATACAGATGGTAACGCCTGCGGGAGCTACGTTCTTCTGAGCGCCGCCGTAGAGCATACCGAACTTGGTAACGTCGAGGGGCTCAGAGAGGAAGCATGAAGAGATATCGGCGATCAGCGGAACATCGCCTGTATCGGGCAGCTCATGATAAACCGTACCGTAGATTGTGTTGTTCATGCAGATATAGAAGTAGTCTGCGTCCTTGGTAAAGGTGCTCTTGTCGAGCTTGGGGATATAAGAGAAGGTCTTGTCAGCAGAGGAAGCGACAATGTTGACCTCGCCGTAACGGGAAGCCTCAGCAGCCGCCTTCTTAGCCCACTGGCCTGTAATTACGTAATCAGCCTTGCCTGAACCGTTCATGAAGTTGAGCGGGATAGCGGCAAACTGTGTTGAAGCGCCGCCCTGTAAGAACAGAACCTTGTAGTTGTCGGGGATGTTCATGATCTCGCGCATGAGAGCCTCGGCCTCGGTGATGATAGCGCCGTATTCCTTGGAACGATGGGACATCTCCATTACAGACTCGCCTGTGCCCTTATAATCGAGCATCTCAGCGGCAGCTGTCTTAAGCACGCTCTCGGGCAGCATCGAAGGACCTGCCGAAAAATTGTAAACTCTTGCCATAATATATACCTCCTAAATACTTATAGCCTCATTTTAAGCTATATAACAAAAGTAAAACGGTATAAAATCTTTAATACCAATTACAATTATATGACAATTCTATTGTTAATTCAATAACAAACCGAAATCCAAACATAGTAATTTTACAGTCAAAACCCGTCATTTTTATACATTTTGCAAAAAATATGCCAAAATCTAACAGATTTTCATGCTTTATCTTATTTTGTTTGATACGAAAAACCGGCTGTACAAAATACAACCGGTCACAAGTGTTATAAATCAAGCATATCGTCGAGTATCTCAGCCGCCTGACGGCACAGCTCGGCGCACGGGCGTTTTTTGTAATACTCTTCAGTCCGCGGCTCGGGGTCGCCGCCGCGAGCGGTATCAACTCCGCTCAACAGCTCGCGGCAGATCATAGAGCCGTTTATCTCCTTGAACCTGTCGGCAAACTCTCTGATAAGCGCGTAGTGGGCCTTCTTCGCCTCTCTGTCATCGGGGTCACGGTAGCCTTTGATAAGTCCCAGCACCATACAGCCGCCGCTGACAGCGCCGCAGACCTCTCTCATTCGCCCTATGCCTCCGCCGAAAGATGACGAGAGCCGTGCGGCGGTCTCATCCTCCAAGCCCGTTATATCCCCGAACGCCAGCAAAACACTTTGAGAGCAGTTATA
The DNA here is from genome assembly GCA_946183365.1 of uncultured Clostridia bacterium. Taxonomy (GTDB): domain Bacteria; phylum Bacillota; class Clostridia; order Oscillospirales; family Acutalibacteraceae; genus Ruminococcoides. The sequence continues at coordinate 5,503 of CAMHAH010000017.1, read as the reverse complement.
TCCATCCCTAAAGAGCTTCTCAGCCTTAACACCGTGACCGCTCATACAAACACCTCCGACAGCGATTATCATTCCGTATAATACTAAGTAGCAATAAAAGCTTTAAAAAGATATTAGCGGAGAATTTCGCAGAACAAGGCGGAGGGCGCAGGCAGGCTGGCGCCTGTCAAGACTGACAACGCAGTTATGCGGAATTATCCGCAATAGATATTAAAGTGTTTTATTGCTACTTAGTATAAAGCATACAACAAAACCCCGTTTCGGTCAACAAGAAATCGCGTTGCGCGCATTTCGCATAGCCATCACCCGCTCTTGCACAGCCGCAAACTGAGAGGGCAGAAAAAGCTCCGGGCATTTCTGCCCGGAGCCGTTGCCTTAGTATATAGATTGACTAACTAATAATCACTTAAGGCTGTTCTGGATAGCGACAGCTACAGCAACGGTAGCGCCTACCATGGGGTTGTTGCCCATGCCCAGGAAGCCCATCATCTCAACGTGAGCCGGTACGGAAGAAGAGCCCGCGAACTGAGCGTCGGAGTGCATACGGCCCATAGTATCGGTCATGCCGTAAGAAGCGGGACCCGCGGCCATGTTGTCGGGATGCAGTGTACGGCCTGTGCCGCCGCCGGAAGCGACCGAGAAGTACTTCTTGCCCTGCTCGGTGCACTCTTTCTTATAGGTGCCCGCGACAGGATGCTGGAAGCGGGTGGGGTTGGTGGAGTTACCGGTGATAGAAACGTCAACGCCCTCTTTGTGCATGATAGCTACGCCCTCGCGAACGTCGTCAGCGCCGTAGCAGCGTACGTTAGCGCGCTCGCCGTCCGAATAGGGGATCTCCTTGACGATCTTCAGCTCGCTGGTGAAATAATCGAACTGAGTCTGAACATATGTAAAGCCGTTGATACGGGAGATGATCTGAGCCGCGTCCTTACCGAGACCGTTCAGGATAACTCTCAGCGGCTGCTCGCGAACCTTGTTGGCGTTGCGGACGATACCGATAGCGCCCTCAGCGGCAGCGAAGCTCTCGTGACCCGCGAGGAACGCGAAGCACTTTGTATCATTTGAGAGCAGCATAGCGGCAAGATTACCGTGGCCGATACCGACCTTGCGGTTCTCGGCAACAGAGCCGTCGATACAGAAGCTCTGCAGACCGATACCGATATAACGGGCTGCCTCTTCGGCGTTCTTAGCGCCTGCCTTTAACGCGATAGCAGCGCCTACACAGTAAGCCCAGCATACGTTCTCAAAGCAGATGGGCTGGATGCCCTTAGCGATCTCATAGGGTTCAAAGCCCGCGGCCTTGCATATCTCGCGGCTCTCCTCTACAGAGGCGATACCGTACTCGGCGAGAACGCCGTTGATTTTCTCTATACGTCTGTCGTAGTTTTCAAATAAAGCCATACTGTGCACCTCCCTTAGTCTTTACGGGGGTCAATATACTTGGCAGCGTTATCCCACTGACCATAGTGACCCTTAGCCTTTTCAAGCGCTTCGTTAGCGTCCATGCCTGCCTTGATGAAGTCCATCATCTTGCCCAGGCTGATGAATTCATAACCGATGATCTCGTTGTCGGCGTTGAGAGCGACCTGTGAGCAGTAGCCCTCTGTCATCTCGAGGTAACGGGGACCCTTCTCCTTGGTAGCGAACATGGTACCTACCTGAGAGCGCAGACCCTTACCGAGGTCCTCAAGAGAAGCGCCTACGAGCAGACCGCCCTCAGAGAACGCGCTCTGGGTCCTGCCGTAAACGATCTGTAAGAACAGCTCTCTCATAGCGGTGTTGATAGCGTCGCATACGAGGTCGGTGTTCAGAGCCTCTAAGAGGGTCTTGCCGATGAGTATCTCGGACGCCATAGCGGCTGAGTGGGTCATGCCCGAGCAGCCGATGGTCTCTACGAGAGCCTCTTCGATTATGCCTTCCTTGACGTTAAGTGTGAGCTTGCAGGCGCCCTGCTGGGGAGCGCACCAGCCGATGCCGTGTGTGAAACCGGAAATATCCTTGATTTCTTTGGCCTGGATCCACTGACCCTCTTCGGGGATGGGAGCAGGGCCGTGATACGCGCCCTTGGCTACGGGGCACATATTCGATACTTCTGCTGTGTAATACATATGCGTTTTCCTCCTTAAATGTTATTAACAACGCCGACACACGGTACAGTGACATCGGCAAAAACAGCATAAAGGTCTTTGTTAATCCACGGTTATCCACCACAAAGTAACAATATAGTAACCTCATGTTAATTATAGACTAAAGACGCATATAAGTCAATACGGTAATTGATCGAAATGACTGAAAAAACGACAAAAACTACCCTTTACATCTCCTACGGCTTATGATATCCTTTAAACGGATAAACCCTGCGTATAAGGGGGTTGAATTATGAGAGAGATACTCAGAAAATTATCTTTGTTCACGGCGGTGATAATAATGCTTTCACTCTTCGGCTGTTCAAGGCCAGATAACCTTGATATCAAGACATATAAGAATTCAAAGCCCGGCGTAATGCTTGCGGATCTCTACAGCCGCACGGTCGGAACTCCGATGAAAATGCCGTACTTTGAGATAGTTATGTACACCTTGAGCGACACCCATGTAAAGATTGCGAAATACACCGACGGCGGCGCCGATGACGAAAAGGTCACTACATATCATGTGCCCATAGAGGCGGCTCAAAAGGTTTTTGACGTCATCCGTGAAACGGGTATGGATAAGTGGAACGACCGTGAGGATAACGTAGGGCTTAACGGCAAATTATACGTCTGCAAATTCCCCGCCGAAGACGGAGAGTACATAAGGGTCTCGAGCGAGAGTATGCCCGAAAACGGCACAGAAGCCTTCAACAAGGTCAGCTCGGCAGTGCTCGAGTACGCGACCGATGAATATATAGTTGAATAACGACAAAGCCTGCGGCGAAAACCGCAGGCTTTTCCTATGCGTTTTCGACTACGCGCATGGCTATCGCCGTTATATCGTCGTCATGGTCGTTTTTGCGGCGCTTGGCGGCTTCGTCAACGATATGAGCCGCGAGCTCCTCGGCGCTGCCCTTGCGCCATGATAATATCAGCTTTTCTATCCAGTCGCTGTTGCCTGTGAGCACGCCGTCGGACGCCATAACTATCCAGTCCTCAGCAGTCAGCACGATATCATCTTTGACGAACTTTGCCTCGTTGAGTATACCCAGCGGCAGAGACGGCATATCTCTCTTTATCAGCTTTGAGCTCTTCTTGAAGAAGGTGGTGCAGGCACCCGCCTTCAGTATCGTCGCCCTGCCAGTGAACTGATTGAAGCTGAGCATATCAAGGGTCGCGAGCGACTCATCCTCGCTCTTTATCATCAGCGACGAATTGACCACAGCCAGCGAGCAGTCATAGCTCAGACCCGCCTTGCAGAGCTTAGTCATTATGCTTACCGCCATATTCGAGTCCACAGCCGCCCTGCCGCCCGAGCCCATTCCGTCCGAAAGTATCGCGACCATGCTGCCGTCGCCGCTGTTGAAATAATTCAGACAGTCGCCGCACAGAGTACCGTTGTCACAGATATGCTGAGCCGAGCCTATCTCGAGGTCATAAAGCGGAAGCTCACACATGACGGCTCTCGCCCTTCCGCTCTCAAAGCTGATCAAAGGCGGCTCGAATATCCTGCCGCAGGCTCGGCTGACCTCATCGGTGAGCTGGCTTTGAGAGAGAGCGGTCTTATTGCCGACCGAGAGCTCGAGCTCGACGGTCATGCCGCCGAGGTCGCTCAGCCTGCACGCGCAGTCAACTACCCTGAGACCCATCGACGACACCGCCTCTGTGACCCTCTCGGCGCAGGCGCTGTCATAGCGCTCGATACAGCCGAATTCCTCAGAAAGATCGTGCAAGATGTCGCTCAGTCCCGCGAACTGACCCGCTACCACCGAGCGTACCTGAGTGACCCTGCGCCGCGCCGCCTCGAGCGAGAGATACTCCTTATAAGCGCGGTTTATACTGCGCGAGAGCTCAGAGGTCTTACAGCACCTCTTTAGAAAATTATCCTCGATATCGCCCTCTTTTACAAAGCCGCGTTCCTTCAATATACCTGTAAGCCGGTTGAAATCATCCTCGGTCATATCGCGCTCCTTCTCATGACAATAGACGCGCAGTCCGCAGCTCTGACAGGTATACTCTGCGGCTCTGTCATAGACCCACGAGGCGTTTGGCTCATACATCCTCGATAGCCTGTCCGATACAGAATTCACACATGAGCTGACATTCTCGAGAGCCTTTGAACAGTGCTCGAGCCGCATGGTGACGTTCCGTCTTACGGCGTCCTGAGAGGCTTCGACGGCGCTGTCGCTGAACACCGCAGAGAGAAAGTTGCCCGCGTCCTTAGGTATCAGAAAAAATATCACCGAGGCGACGGCGGTCTCTATCAGTACGCCTGATATCAGCGATTTGTCGGGAGCCGCTACCGAGAACATACCGTTGCAGATCAGCGCCGATATCGCCGCGGCAGCCTTGCCCACAGGCGCGAGCAGACCCGCCGTAAGCCCCGAGAGCGAGTAGCCCGCCGACAGGAACAACAGGTCGGTATCGGACAGCGCGAATACAACCCCCGCCGCTATGCCCGCTATACTGCCGCCCTTGACGAAGCCGTAACGCGCGAATAAAAGTATAAACAGCACTGCGAGTATTCGACCGACAGAGACCTGAGCTATCATAACGCCCGACAGCGACAAAAGCCCGATGCACCCCGTCATACACAGGCACGCCAGCTCCTGTTGATTAAAGCCCGAGAGCGCCCTGCGGGAGCCGAAGAGCGCCGCGGTACGGCTGATGAAGTACGCACCCGCGGCGGCTATGACCGCCTCTATCGCGCATTCGTATATCTCCGAGACCTCAGACCTCGAGCTGAAGGTCAGGGCTATGCCCGTAGCGAAAACGGGTATGAACGCCGCGACCGACGGGAACAGACGGCTGTCGGATATCCTCTTTATCTCATTGAGCACCCACCGTATCGCTCCTATCGAGATGACCACGGCTATGTATCTGAAAGAGCTCAGCGGAGACGAGAACAGGTAGCTCAGCGCCGAGCCGAGCATGGCGGCGGGCATATAGGTGAACGGCACCCCCGCCACAAGAGAAGCTCCGAACGGGCTGAGCTGACCGAGCGAAGCGCCCCTTGATATCACTCCGCCCGCGACGAAGTAAGCGATATGAAAAGCGACCTCGCGCGCGACCGAACGCGACCTGTCACGCGAGCGCGAACGCCTGACGGCTTGTACAACAGACATAACAACATTCCTTTTTACACGGTCATAGTTTTACTAAGTTTCCATTAAACGCTTTAACAAATTTATTAACGGAAAATTTCGTAGAACAAGGCGGACGACGCAGGCAGGCTTGAGGTGTTGTCCAAATCTTTGATTTGGCTAACAACACCCATGCAACAACACTCCAAGAGCGAAGCGATTGGCTTAGTGTCACTGCTGGCGCCTGTCAAGGAGGACAACGAAGTTATACGGAATTTAACGCAATAAATG
>CAMHAH010000016.1 GCA_946183365.1 uncultured Clostridia bacterium | reverse complement strand
AGACTTGGTATCCCGACGGCATGGGCAACAACTACGGCGAGAACGGCGAGATCACTGCTGACGGCACCTACAACGTTTACTTCCGTCCCAATGTTGACGGCGGTGACGATTGGTTCTACGGCTGCATCTACGTTGCCGCTAACGAGCCTTCAACCGAACCCGAAACCGAACCTGCTACTGAGCCAGGCACCGAGCCTGTTGCTGAGGGCGGCTTCTATATTGCGGGTACTGTAAGCGGTTGGGCTCCTAAGGCTGAGTTCAAGCTCACAAAGAATGACGCTGCCGATACCGAGGAATATGTATTTGAGGGCTTAGAGCTCACAACTACAGATCAGTTCAAGATCGCTTATTCTGCTGACGGCACAAAGTTTGAGGATACAGACTGGTATCCCGACGGCATGGGCAACAACTACGGTGAGAACGGCGAGATCACTGCTGACGGCACCTACACCGTTTACTTCCGTCCCAACGTTGACGGCGGTGATGATTGGTTCTACGGCTGCATCTATGTTGCCGCTAACGAGCCTTCAACCGAACCCGGTACAGAGCCTGCTACAGAACCCGGCACCGAGCCTGTTGCTGAGGGCGGCTACTATGTTACAGGTACAATGAACAATTGGTCTGTCGATCCCGCTTACAAGCTCTCTCAGAATGTTATCGGCTGGTATCAGCTCAACGGCTTAGAGCTCAAAACCGACGATCAGTTCAAGGTAGTTTATGTCGAGGGCGAAACCAAAACTTGGTATCCCGACGGCATGGGCAACAATTACGGCGAGAACGGCGAGATCACTGCTGACGGCACTTATACACTGTACTTCGATCCCGCAGGTGAAGGCAACGAAGAGTGGTTCTACGGCTGCATCTTCATCAATATGCCCGAGCCCGCAATCGAGTATACTGTAGGTGATGTTGACGGTGACGGCGAAGCAACTGCTTTAGACGCTACAATCGTTCAGCGTGTCGCTACAAAGATCGGCGTTCCTTATTCTGAGGATATGCTTATGCAGGGCGATGTTGACGGTGACGGCGAACTGACAGTAGTGGATGCTACTTACATCCAGCGTTTCGCTACACAGTCTGCTGTTCCCTATCCTGTTGGCGAAAAGAGAACTCGCTGATATAAAAAGGTAACTCGGAATGTTTGACTGAACGTTCCGTAAAAAGCTCCCCCTTCCTGATTTGGAAGGGGGAGCGATTTTATATTATTGAATACATTTTTAAACTAAAATACCTTAAAGCTTTAATCATAATAAACTGTTTATCTTTCATTTTTCCTGCGCTGAAAATTATATGCGATTTTCAACAAGGATTTTTCGGGCACAAAACGTCGAAAGAACAGCCCGACTTTCAGCATACCACCGGGTACTATCACGAGCTTTCCGCTCAAAGCGCCGTCGATCGCTGTTTTAGCGCACATCTCAGATGAAATACCATTGACCGCGAACTTGACCTTTGCGACCTTGTTGAACTCCGTATTGACAGGGCCGGGACACAGAGCGCTTATCTTCACTCTGCTCCCCTTTCTCCTTAGCTCTTCATATACAGCCTCGGTAAGCCGTAATACATAGTTCTTTGTCGCGTAATACGTTGATAACAACGGTCCGGGCATAAACCCTGCTGAGGACGCAACATTCAGAATAATACCGCTGTCTCTTTTAACAAAGTCTTTTAAATAGAGCTTTGTAAGAATATGAACTGCTATAACGTTTACATCGATCATATTGATCTCGGTATCTAAATCTGTAGAGATAAACTCACCCGCAAGCCCGAAGCCCGCGTTATTGATGAGCATATCTATCTTCTCGTCTTTAGTCTCATCATACAGCTTATAACAATCCTCTTGTTTGCCGACGTCAAGAATAATGATACGGGTATTTACACCGGAAAAATCTCGTTTGAGTTCAATCAGTCTGTCCTCACGCCTTGCGACTAAGATAAGATCCCAGCCTTTAGACGCAAGATAACGCGCCATATCTCTGCCTATGCCGGATGACGCACCGGTTATAAGAGCCTTCATTAAATCACCTCTATATTAATATGTATAAAAGTTTACATCTTAGACACAGTTTTTGTCAATCTTTACTTTACAAAAAATACCTGCATAAATATAATTATATGTAAGGAGTTGATAACCATGGACGGATTTACGTTGAATAAGCTTAAAGAAAGCGTTATCTCATATCTGCCGGGTTTAGGCGGAGCACTGATAATCACCGCGGTCGGAATACTGATAGCGTTTATCTGCGTCAGACTTGCTCGCAAAGCGTTGCTTCACAAGAAGGTAGACCCATCGCTTACGACATTCTTATGCCGAGCCTTGCGTATACTTATTTATATATTCACTCTGCTTGCGGCGTTGTCTGCGTTGAATATATCAACAGCAGGCCTAATAGCCTTTTTCTCTGCCGCCGCCGCGGCTTTGGCCTTAGCTCTAAAGGACAGACTCAACGATATAACCAGCGGGATAATCATTCTGTTCACCAAGCCGTTCATTACAGGCGATTTTATAGAATTCGGCAAATATAAGGGCTTTGTACAGAAGGTCGAGCTTATTCACACCGTAATCAAGACCTACGACCAAACTAACGTGATCATTCCAAACTCTATCATATCAAACGCAGAGGTCAATAATTACACCTCAGACCCCGTTATCAGAGTTCAGATAGATGTTCCCATACCGTATGAAGCTGATATAGATAAGGTAAAAGAAGTATTATACGGTGTTATAGATAGCACTCCTAAAACCGTATCCGATGACGATCATACACCTACTGTCAGGCTCGAGAGCTTTGCTGAAAGCTCGCTTGACTTTAATGTCCGTGTATTTTGTGATTACGCTGATTACTGGACGGTATATTATCATCTTACCGAGAATATTAAGCACGCTTTAGACAAAAACAACATATCTATACCGTTCAACCAGATGGATGTGCACATAGTCAGCGATGATAGCAAATGATTTATTATTCCGAATTAGAATTATAAACCCAATTTACAAGTCACAACTTGACTAAAAGCTGACAAAGTATTATTATGTAGGTTAGCGTAATCTGCTTTATTCAATCGGTACGAAAGGAAAAAACCATGAAATTAGACCCGATAGTAATATCACTGCTTGATACCGATCTCTATAAGTTCAATATGGATCAGGTTATTTTTCACAAGCATACAGACCTGTGCGGTAAGTATTATTTCAAATGCCGCAACAAGGACGTAAAATTCACCCCCGAGATGTTAGATGAGATAAACTCTCAGATCGACTATCTCTGTACTCTCAGGTTCCGCAAGGATGAGCTCGATTATCTTCGCTCTATCCGTTTTATAAAAAACGACTATGTAGAGTTCCTCAGACTGTGGCACCCCATCAGAGAATATGTCACAACAGAGCTGAGCAAAGACGGAGAGCTGTCTATTATCATTGACGGACCTCTGTTCTCAGCCATGCAGTTTGAGATACATCTGCTTGAGATCGTAAACGAAGTATACTTCCGTATGTCATACGACTATGACACTCTTTTGAAATCAGCAGAAGAGCGGCTCAACGCAAAGATAGAGGCGCTGAACGACGGCACATATACCTTCAAATTCGCCGAATTCGGTAGCCGCAGAAGGCTCTCACGCGAGTGGGAGGATGTAGTAGTGCGCAGGCTCTCTACCGAGACCGATAAATGTATCGGCACTTCAAACGTTTATCTCGCTATGAAATACAACCTCAAGCCTATCGGAACATACGCCCATGAGTTTGTACAGATGTATCAGGGTATCGACCGCTACCCTCTCGCCTACACCAACCACTACGCCATGCGGGACTGGTATGATGAATTCGACGGCGATAACGGTACAGCTTTGACAGACACCATCACGACCGACCTCTTCCTGCTTGATTTCAATCGCTCAAATGTCAACAACTATAACGGCGTTCGCCATGACAGCGGCGATCCCTATGAGTGGGGCGAGAAGATAATCGCTCACTATGAGAAATTCGGCGTTGATCCCCGTACAAAGCTCCTGCTGTTCAGCGACAGTCTTGACTTTGACCGAGCTCAAAGTCTGTATGATTATTTCAAAGACAGAGCCAAGGTATCGTTCGGTATAGGAACATTCTGTTCTAACGACACCTGTGTTGATCCGCTGAACATTGTGATAAAGCTCCAGTATGTCAACGATAAGCCCGTCGCAAAGCTAAGCGATAACCCCGAAAAAAGCATGTGTCATGACGAATCATATCTGAAATATCTGAAGCGCTCAGTAGACTTCAGGTTAAAAAGAGAAGCGAACAATAATAAATGATATAACAATGCCCTTCCAAAATACAAGGAAGGGCATTTCTCATGCTTATTTGATTCGCAGCTTCTCTCCGATTTTATACGGTGTTTCAACACGGATATCATATCGCTGAATAAATGTTGCGTCTAAAACTGTCGTCTCACCGTCGGAATCGACATCGGCTAATACTTCTGTAAAAACGGGAACATTGATCAATATCTGTTTTCTCAGAATCAACGCGGCATCAGAAACATCTACATCTCCATCACTGTTCACATCACCCAGCAAGCCGAAAGGTACCTCATAGTATTCAGAAAGCCACTCGTTTCTGGCATTAAGCCAATTTTTCAGATAATCATAGTTCTCTCGATATGTAGGAAGCGGCGGCTTTTGCAGATTGAGCCAGTGCTTTCTAACTCCTGCTACGCCTTGAGCGTAGTTACGATCAAACAGATCGCCGTATTCCTGTAACAACGAATCAAGCAATCCACCATCAGTATAAATTCTCTCAATATAATCGTAATGAGTATTATATTCATCTTTTACAGCGTCGATGAACCATTCTTTATCGCTGATAAACTTATATATATTTCTTGAAGCGGCAAAGGCTCCGTCTGTTTTATAAGCGCTTTGAATTCTGTATGAGTTATAGGTCTCGCCGTTGACATTACCGGTTGACAGATCATAGTCCCACGGAGGTCCCGCGAACAGCTTTCCGTTCTTATAATAGAAGAATACCGAGCTCATATCGAAGTCATATGTCTTGAACAATTCATTGAGCAAATAGTATTTTGAAAAAGACGAAACATCTATAACAGCCTCAATCTCTTCTTTGGAACCGTTCCTCAGAGTAGATATGATATTCGTCATAGTATCAACAATATATTGCAGCTGGTCGTCATTCGGTTCTTCGGGTTCAGATGAAATGAACCTTAACCCGCCAACCGTGAAGTATGTGACATCATCTTCCACTCTCTGAGCTTCATATTCCAAAAGAAAGTCCTTTTTACCGTCGTTGCTTTCAATATCGATATCTACCCTGTCCTTGCCCTCCTGTACAGGCTCATACAAGGTATAGCAGCCGCGATAACTTCCATCTACCCACAGCTCTACGAACTTCTGATTGGATGTATACTCCAGACCGAGCTCATACGCAAGCTCAAAAGCTGTATAATTTCGAAGTAAGGTAGGATCAAAGGCATTCGCTATCAAAGCCCATTTCTTGCCTTTACCCATACCGAGGACATCTTTTTTCTTATCGAACTTGAAGGTATAAGCCTTTTTCACTATGTGGGGCATGGATGTAGTGTTTCCCCTGACCTTGAACGATACCTTATCGGATAAAACAGCTCCGTCATTATCGGTAATAGTGATATCAGCGTTAACGTATCCGTCGGCTTTCTGGAGAGTAGTTCCGTTTCCATCCTCAGTAACTACGGTTATACGAGGAACCTCGAGCTTAGTATCCTTATCGGAACTTTCCTCAGCGTTGGATGTTAATGAAACGGATAAAAGCATTGAAAAAATGATCAAAAAACAGAGGATAAAAGAATACGATTTATATCTCAAATGATCTCTCCTTGTTATCAAGTATCGATCACTCTTCCATATCAAGATCGCATGACTTGATCACATCTTTAAGTGTTTTCGCTGATGAGCGCAGCTGCTTCATCTCATCCTCATTGAGTGCGAAGGGGACCTCGCTCTCGATACCGTCTTTACCGACAATAACAGGGATAGACAAAGCTACATCATTTATGCCGAAACGTCCGTGCTGAATTGAGCTTACGGGAAGAATACTCTTCTCGTCTCTTATAATAGCCTCACAGATACGCTTAGCTGACATAGCGATACCGTAGTAGGTAGCGCGCTTCTTGCTAATTATATCATAAGCGGCGTTCTTGACCTCGTCCGCTATATTATCCTTAGCCTGATCGTGGTCGTGGAAGTATCCGCGCATCTCACAAAAACGGCTGATCTCAATACCCGAAACATTAGCGCTGCTCCACGCCGGGAACTCGCTGTCGCCGTGCTCGCCGATAATAAAAGCGTGGATAGAACGCGGGTCAACACCTAAGTGCTCGCTGAGATTGAAACGCAGGCGCGCTGAGTCGAGTACGGTACCGGATCCGAACACTCGATTATCGGGCAGACCCGAAAGCTGCTTAGCCGCGTAGGTCAGGATATCAACGGGGTTCGCCACGATCAGCAGGATACCCTTGAAATTGCGTTTAGCGATCTCAGGGATTATAGACTTGAATATACCGACATTCTTCTTGATAAGATCAAGACGGGTCTCGCCCGGCTTCTGAGCTGCTCCGGCTGTAACAATAATAATAGCGCTGTCGGCTATATCGTCATAATCGCCAGCGTAAATGTCACAAGGCTTTGAAAAAGGTACGCCGTGAGAAATATCGAGAGCCTCGCCCTCAGCCTTAGCCATATCGGCGTCGAGCATAACTATCTCTGAGAACAGACCGCTCTGCATAAGCGCGAACGCGGTAGATGAGCCAACAAATCCGCAGCCTACTATAGCCACCTTACGAGAATTGATTGCCATGATAAACAACTCCTTTATTAATTGTAAATTACATTAATATAATAGCATAAATTATTCAAAAATCAATAAACCCAAAGAATTATATTATTATAATCTCTTCACTATCTGCTTATATACATATTGCACAGAATATCAAGTCGATTTTTGTACGGAATAATTATCTTTAATTCTTTAAATCTTCTTGACTTTAAAACGTTGAAGTGTTAAAATAATGAGGCTGTGAAATTAAGTCAAAGTATATCTTTTGCAGCAATTAAGAAAGAGGAAACAAATGATAATCGACTTTCATACCCATGTATATCCCGATAAGATAGCTGAGAGAACCATGGAGGCTCTCGGAAATGTCGCGGATGTTGAAGCGCACACAAACGGTACACTCGGCGGACTGCTCGAAAGTATGGAGCGTTCCGGAACGGATATAAGCGTCATCCTCCCTGTCAATACCAGAAAAGGACAGTTTGACAGCATTACCAAATTTGCGAAGTCTATCAATGATAATCATGAAAATCTGATATCATTCGGCGGTATCCACCCCGATGATGATGATGTTTTTGAAAAGCTGAGCTATCTCAAGGATAACGGCTTTAAGGGAATAAAGATACATCCGGATTACACTGAGACCTTCATAGATGACGAAAGATATATCAATATAATAGCCAAGGCTCATAAGCTCGGTCTTCTCGTGATAACCCACGCCGGTAAGGATCCCGCTTACAGCACTATCCACTGTCCTCCGGACAAAGGAAAGTATATGCTCGACAGAGTTTGGGAGATATCACCGTTTGATGAACCTTTCTTTATATTTGCTCACCTCGGCGGCAACAGACTGCTGAGCGATGTAGAAAAGTATCTGGTCGGAGAGAATTGCTATATAGATATCAGCTGTTCTTTCTCTGATCTCGGAAACTTCAGCAACGCTGAAGATGAAGATATAATCAGAGTTATCAAAAATCACGGAGCGGATAAGATACTTTTCGCGACAGATTGTCCGTGGAACGATCAAAAGGCGTATGTCGAGAGGTTCAGAAAACTTGAAGGTATCTCTGATACCGAGAAAGACATGATATTCAGCGGCAACGCGAGAAAACTGCTCAATATATAATTCGGGATCAATCCCATGCAATAAAATCCTAAAAGGAGAAACAATCATGGATATGTTTATCAAAATCGCTTTCTTAGTAGTATTCTTTGCCATTATGATCGGCGTCGGTATCTACTGCAGAAAGCAGAGCACAGACGTAAACGGCTTTGTACTTGGCAACCGTTCCGTAGGCCCTTGGCTGACGGCGTTCGCCTTCGGTACCTCATACTTTTCAGCGGTAATCTTTGTCGGTTACGCGGGTCAGTTCGGTTGGAAGTTCGGTATGGCTTCAACCTGGATCGGTCTGGGTAACGCGTTCATCGGCTCGCTGCTCGCGTGGAATGTACTGGGCAGACGTACAAGGGTTATGACCCAGCATCTTGATACAGCTACAATGCCCGACTTCTTTATGAAGAGATACGACAGCAAGGCTCTCAAGATCGCCGCGGCTGTTATCATTTTTGTATTTCTTATTCCCTATACCGCTTCTCTTTATAACGGTCTCTCTCGTCTGTTCAATATGGCGTTCGGTATCCCCTACGCTTACTGCGTAATCGCTATGGCTGTATTGACCGGAATTTATGTCGTTATCGGCGGCTATATGGCTACCGCTATCAATGACTTTATCCAGGGTATCATCATGCTGTTCGGTATCGTCGCGGTTATTTGGGCGGTACTCAGAATAAACGGCGGCTTAGGCTCTACTATCACTATGCTCTCTCAGATCCAGGCTGAAGGCACTGAGATGAAGGGCGCTTTCACATCTTTCTTCGGTCCCGATATCTTCGGTCTTATCGGCGTTGTCATTCTCACTTCCTTAGGTACATGGGGTCTGCCGCAGATGGTCCAGAAGTTCTATGCAATCAAATCCGAGAAATCCATCAGCACCGGTACAATCGTTTCTACCATTTTCGCTATCATCGTAGCCGGCGGCTGCTACTTCCTCGGCGGCTTCGGCAGACTGTTCGGTGAAGCCGGAGCTGACGGCAAGCCTGTAGGCGGTTTTGATGCCGTCGTACCCACGATGCTCGAGAACCTCTCACCTATCCTTATCGGTATAGTTGTGATCCTTGTTCTCTCAGCTTCCATGAGTACGCTGTCAAGCCTTGTACTTACATCGAGCTCAGTTCTTACTATCGACTTTATCGATCCCGTATTCTATAAAAAGAAACCTATGGAAGAAAAGAAGAAGCTGCTCATTATGCGTATCTTCATCGTATTCTTCATCGCTCTGTCTGCGGTCATCGCTATCATCCAGGCAAGCTCTCCCGTAATGTTTATTTCACAGATGATGGGCGTATCATGGGGCGCTCTGGCGGGAGCCTTCCTCGCTCCGTTCATGTACGGACTGTACATGAAGCGTGTACCCAAGATCGCAGTGTGGATCAATTACATTATGGGCGTAGGCATCTCGCTCGCTTCTTTCATCTGCAATATGGCAGGTGTAAAGTTCTCAAATCCCGTGCTCACCTACTTCCAGTCACCCATCAACGCGGGTATGCTGGCGATGATACTCGGTATTGTAATTACACCGATCATCGCGTGTATAGCGCCGGCTAAGGATAAAGAACGTGTTGAACAGATATTCTCTTGCTATAATAAGACGCATACCGTCACATCAAAGCACTCGATAGACGAGAAATAATAAAAGCATAATAATCGCAAATATTATCGAAAGAAGTCTGAAGAACACTTGCCTTTAGGCTTCTTTTGCGTTATAATATATTTATCTGTACGCTTATTGCGTATAAAAAAGAAAAAGGAAATGTTGACAATGATTTTTCAAAAGGACATCGAAACCTTACCGAGAAAAGAGATCGAAGCTATCCAGCTTGAAAGGCTTAAATGGGTAGTCAAGTACTGCTACGACAACGTACCGCTCTATCATCAGCGCCTTACCGAATGCGGCGTGCTTGACGGCTCTAAGATCAAGGCTCTGTCGGATATTGAGTATATCCCCTTTACCACAAAGGATGACTTCAGAGATAATTACCCCTTCGGTCTGATGGCAGCCGATATGAAGGATATTGTGCGTATCCACGCTTCATCAGGAACTACCGGAAAGCCCACTACAGGCGTTTATACTAAAGAGGATCTTGATATCTGGTCTGATTGCGTAGCGCGTGTAGCCTGCGCCGGCGGTGTAACACCCGACGATATAATCCAGATCAGCTTCGGCTACGGACTATTCACAGGCGCTCTGGGACTTCACTACGGTATGGAGAAGATCGGCGCGACCGTAATCCCCGCCTCCTCGGGCAATACAGCAAAACAGCTCATGATGATGCGCGATTGGGGCGTTACAGGCTTGGTAGCTACCCCCTCATACGCGGTATATCTCTCTGAGGCTATCAAAGAAGCCGGATATCCGCTTTCCGATTACAGCTTGAAGCTCGGTATCTTAGGCTCTGAGCCCTGTACGCCGGCTATGCGCGATCAGATCGAGCGCAACTTCAACATCAGAGTATCAGACAACTATGGCATGACCGAGCTGGGCGGTCCCGGAGTATCGGGCGACTGTACAGCAAGAGACGGTATGCACTTTGCTGAAGATCACTTCCTGCCCGAGATCATCGACACCGATACAGGCAAGCGCTTAGGCGAGGGCGAGGTCGGCGAGCTGGTAGTCACCACCCTTACACGCAAGGGAATGCCGGTGCTCAGATACCGCACCAAGGACATCACCAAGCTTACATATGAGCCCTGTTCATGCGGCAGAACTCACTGCCGTATGGCTAAGACCATGGGCAGGACCGACGATATGCTCATCATCAAGGGCGTTAACGTCTTCCCCACTCAGATCGAGAATATCCTGATCAATATCCCCGATATAGCTCCTCACTATATGCTGTTCATAACCCGTGAGAACTACAAGGATAACCTCGAGATAAAAGTCGAGGTCATCAACGAGGCTCTGCTCGATAACTATCAGATGCTCGATAACCTCAAAAAGAGGATCGAAGCTAAGATGCAGTCTATCTTAGGTCTGAGAACCAAGGTTACTCTTGTAGCCCCCAAGACCCTTGAGCGTTTCCAGGGCAAGGCTAAGAGGATCGTTGATCTTCGCAATGAATAAATTTGTAAGGTGATATAAATGAAAGAACTTTTGATAGGAAATGCCGCGGTAGCTCGCGGTCTGTACGAAGCAGGCTGCGCTGTGATATCCAGCTACCCCGGTACGCCAAGTACAGAAATCACAGAATTTTTCGCAAAAAACGACGACGCGTACTGCGAATGGGCTCCGAATGAAAAGGTTGCTATGGAGGCTGCCTTCGGCTCAGCTCTGCGCGGTAAGCGTTCCGCCTGCTGTATGAAGCACGTCGGTCTGAACGTAGCCGCCGATCCCCTGTTCACTATGTCTTATACAGGTGTGAACGCCGGTATTGTCATCTGTGTAGCGGATGATCCAGGAATGCACAGCTCTCAGAACGAGCAGGACTCGCGCCACTATGCTATCGCTTCAAAGATCCCCATGCTCGAGCCCTCGGACTCTCAGGAGGCGCTGGACTTCGCCAAGCTCGCTTATGAGATCTCAGAGCAGTTCGATACACCTGTTCTGCTCAAGATGTGTACAAGAGTCGCTCACTCTCAGAGTATAGTTGAGATCGGTGAGCGCAAAGAGGTCACTAAGGAATATACCAAAAATCCTCATAAATACATCATGACCCCCGGTAACGCTATACAGCGCCATCCGTTCGTTGAAGAACGCACCAAGAAACTTACCGAGTATGCCGAGACCTCTCCCGTTAACCGTATTGAGGACGGTGACGACAGTCATGACTTCGGTATCATCACTTCTTCGACCTCATATCAGTATGTCAAAGAAGCCTTCGGCGACAGCGTTGCAGTCCTTAAGCTCGGCATGATAAATCCTCTTCCCGTAAAGCTCATCAAGGATTTTGCAGCTAAGGTCGGAAAGGTCTACGTCATAGAGGAGCTCGATCCTATCGTAGAAACTCACTGCAGAAATATCGGAGTTGACGTCATCGGCAAGGATAAGTTCTCTATCCTCGGAGAGTTCAGCCAGAAGAGCATTGAGCAGGCTTTCGATATGGCTGACAAGACAGTATTCGCGCTTGATACAGATATCCCCGTACGTCCTCCTATGATGTGCTCAGGCTGTCCACACAGAGGTATGTACTATGTTCTCGCCAAGAACAAGATAACCGTACTCGGCGATATCGGCTGTTATACTCTCGGCGCGGCTCCGCCTTTGAACGCTCTTGATATGACGCTCTGTATGGGCGCTTCGGTATCGGGCATCCACGGCTTTAACAAAGCGGGCGGCGAAGAGACCGAGAACAAAACCGTTTGTGTTATCGGCGACTCTACATTTATGCACAGCGGCGTCACAGGCCTGATAAATATTGCATACAACCAGAGCAATTCAACCGTTATTATCCTTGATAACTCCATTACGGGCATGACAGGACATCAGCAGAACCCGACTACCGGCTATTCAATCAAGGGTGATCCCGCCGGTAAGGTCAATCTTGAGGATCTTTGCCACAGCATCGGTATCAACTCAGTAAGAGTTGTCGATCCTTATAACCTTGAGGAATGTGAGAGAGTTGTAAAAGAGGAGCTCTCGAAAAACGAGCCTTCTGTCATCATCTCACGCCGTCCCTGTGTGCTCCTCAAATATGTTAAGCCCAAAAAGCCGCTGTGGGTCAATCCCGATAAGTGCCGCGGCTGTAAGAAATGTATGAAATTCGGCTGTCCGTCCATCTCATTCCGTGACGGTCACGCTGTTGTAGACGACACATTATGCGTAGGCTGCGGCGTTTGCGCTCAGCTTTGTCCCTTTGACGCGTTTGAAAGCGAGGTGCCTGTAAATGACTAAGAATATTATGATCGTCGGTGTCGGCGGTCAGGGCTCTCTGCTCGCTTCAAAGCTGCTCGGCAGACTGCTTGTTGATGAAGGCTATGACGTAAAGGTATCCGAGGTTCACGGCATGAGCCAGAGAGGCGGATCTGTTGTTACCTATGTACGCTTCGGCGACAAGGTATACTCCCCAGTTATTGAGGACGGCGAGGCTGATTTTATCGTTTCATTCGAGAAGATCGAAGCCGCAAGATATGTCCGCAATCTTAAGAAGGACGGCAGGATCATCGTAAATACTCAACAGATAGATCCTATGCCGGTTATCATCGGATCTGCGGTCTATCCCTCTGATATCATCACAGAGATGAAAGCTAAGGGTATCAACGTCGATGATATTGACGCTCTCGCTCTCGCTAATGAAGCGGGTTCATCCAAGGCGTGCAATATCGTATTGATGGGCAGACTTGCCAAATACTTCGATATGCCTAAGGAAAAGTGGATAGCCGCTATAGAGAAATGTGTTAAACCTCAGTTTATTGAGATAAACAAAAAGGCGTTTGAACTCGGCTATAACAGCTGAACGTCTAAATAAGGTATTGATCTGTGGCAGGCTCGAAGGGGTAAATATCAAAGTCTACCGCGGAATAAATAAATCAAGGAGGTTATGAAAATGCACAATTACTTTCAGCCGGATGCCGAGACCATGCAAGTCGAGGACATCAAAAAGCTTCAGGAAGAAAAACTCATCAAACAGGTAAAGCACGTTTACGATAATGTAGAGTATTATCGTAACTTAATGGATGAGAAGGGCGTAAAGCCCGAGGATATCAAATGTCTTGCGGATATCTCAAAACTACCCTTTCTCACCAAGGACGATCTCAGAGAGGCATATCCCTACGGTATGCTCGCAACAGATCTGAATAACTGCGTTCGAATCCATTCGACCTCAGGCACTACAGGTAAGCGCGTTGTAGCCTTCTACACTCAGAACGACATAGATATGTGGGAGGAATGCGTGGCGAGAGCTATCGTGGCGGCAGGCGGTACACCTGAAGATGTCGTACAGGTCTGCTACGGTTACGGTCTGTTTACAGGCGGCTCCGGTCTTCACGGCGGTTCTCATAAGGTAGGCTGTCTTACTCTGCCGATGTCAAGCGGCAACACTAATCGCCAGATCCAGTTTATGATGGATCTGAACGCTACTATCCTCTGCTGCACTCCGTCATACGCGGCGTATATCGGCGAGAGCTTAAAGGAGCGCGGATATAAGCCCGAAGACAACAAGCTCAAGGCAGGTATCTTCGGCGCTGAGCCCTGGACTGAGGAAATGCGCAGAGATATCGAGAAGTCACTGGGTATCAAGGCTTATGATATATACGGTCTTACAGAGACAAGCGGTCCCGGAGTAGCCTTTGAATGTGAGGAGCAGTCAGGTATGCATATCAACGAAGATCACTTCTATGCCGAGATAATCGATCCCGATACAGGCGAGGTATTGCCTGAGGGAAGCAAGGGCGAGCTGGTATTCACCTCTCTTGATAAAGAAGCCTTTCCCCTGCTCCGTTACCGTACACGCGATATAACCATACTTACCCGTGAAAAATGCTCATGCGGACGCACCTTCATCAAAATGAAGAAACCGATGGGCAGATCTGACGATATGATGATCATAAGAGGCGTAAATGTGTTCCCGAGCCAGATCGAAACCGTTCTGCTGAATAAGGGTTACGCTCCTAACTATCAGATCATCGTTGATCGAGTAAACAATACCGATACATTTGAGATAAGGGTAGAGATGCTTCCCGAGGACTTCTCTGATACTCCTAAGACTATCACAAAGAAAGAGAAGCAGCTGCAGGCGGCTATGAAAGAAATGCTCGGTATCAATCCCGCTATCCGTCTCGTGGCTCCCAAGTCTATCGTACGAAGCGAAGGTAAGGCCGTTAGAGTAATTGATAATCGTAAAAAGATAGGTATCAATATCTGATAAAGGAGAATAAATATGGCAATCAAACAATTATCGATTTTTGTAGAAAACCGTGAGGGTACTCTCGTGACCGTTACCGACGCCATCGCTAAGGCCGGCGTAGATATCCGCGCGATGAGCGTAGCTGATACCAATGATTTCGGTATCTTCCGTCTTATCGTAACCGATGTCGACAAAGCAAAGGCTGCGCTGGATGAAGCAAACTGCTTTGTATCGATAACAGAGGTCGTAGGCGTTGCGCTTGAGGATAAGCCCGGCGCTCTGGCTAAGGTCGTAAAGATCCTTGCAGATAACAATATCAACATTGAGTATATGTATGCTTTCATTACCGTAAGCAAACAGTTCGCATATGTTGTACTGCGTGTCGCAGATAACGCTGAGACGGAAAAGATCCTTACAGAAAACGGAATACAACTTGTCACCGAAGCCGATATGGCTAAGCTTTGATATAGTATAAATATCCGCATAACAAAGCCCGCTCGTTTTGAGCGGGCTTTTACACTGCATAATTATAATGTATTTATGTACTCATTGATATCAAATATATCCAGCGGAGTATCTTTTTTCAAATAAAGAGGATGATGAGGGTGACCCTTCTTGGATATTTTACCCGCCGAATACCAAACGGCATCATATTTATTGCCTATTTCGATCATTGAGCGAACACAATCGGGAAGATACGGACGTTTTTCGATTATATTCCCCCACGCCGCCCATATAGCGGGCTTATCCTTACTGAGGTTAAGAACATATTCAAATGCCTTCATATTTTCTTCATGCAGAAGCTCGTTACATATTCGTTCCATATCGTCGGGATCAGTAGCGCGCTGAGCATAAGCATTGAACATGATAAAGCTGTCATAACCGTTTGAATGAGCGATACGCTCAACGCTTTTCAAGGTATTATCGAGATCGTCGGGTGCCGCAGTAGATGGATTGATGCCGATACATATCAGCGGAGTATCTCCCCTTGTACCGAGAATATACCTGTACTCGCTGTAGAAATCAGGTACATACAGCCATCGTTCTTTATCATATTCATTGTTTGTGCTGATCAAAGCCTTTTCAAAGGTCAACACCTCGATATCTACGGTATCTGACGAAGGAATATGCATATCTTTCTCCTGTTTCAAAGATAAAAACAAGTCTAATAAAACGGGAGCAGACCTAAGCCTGCTCCCTTTATTAATGAATTCACTTAAATGCTGATATCAGTTCCAGCCGATTACTTTAAAATGACCTTTGTCGTTTTTAGAGCCGTCCATCCAGTAGCCGGCGTAGCTGAAATCTGTGATATCCTCAGTCTGAGCGCCGTTACCGTTATTTAGGATAACGCCTACCGCGTCCTCGGGGATATAGCACTTGAACTGGGTCTGACCATATTCATTGGTGACAGTCTCTGCCTGAGCAGCGCCGGGCCACTCGCCTACGAGAGCGTTACCGTTAGCATCCCACGCGTAAACATAAGCTGTACCCCAACCAAAGTTATCGGTAAGCAGGAAATAATCTTTATTATCATTATAGGTGGGCGGCTCAACATATGTAGTTTCTGACTGTGTGGGATAATCATTATCTATATACTCATAGAAGCCTACGAGATAGTGACCATCATCATTCTGCTGATCCAAGCAGTAGAGACCGCGACCCATTGAAGCAGCTTCTGCAACGTCTACATCGGCTGTCTGTCCGCCGCTGCCGTTGAAGATAACATGATCGTAAACAGAGGTATCGACAGTCACGCTGTAAATGCCCTCGCCGTAATCATTGTTTTTAACGAAATCAGCAGCAACACCGGGCCATGCAGTGGACTCGCCGCCGCCGTCAGACCACATATAAACATTAACGCCGTCCCATGACTTGTTGTTAGAGAAGTAGAGAGTTACATTCTGAGGATCGGAATGCTGAGTTTCAGGCTGAGTCACAGGCTGAGTATAGGGCTGAGTGTAAGGCTGTGTAGGAGCGGTTGTGGGAAGCTGACCGCCGGTTACGGTCTTTACAGCACCGATATCATAAGGTGTAGATGACTTGATAGAATAACGCTGGATATATGTAGCGTCGATAACTGTAGCAAATCCGTCTTCGTCAACGTCAGCTTCGAGGATCTGGAGATCTGTGAATGTAGCAGCGTTGATAGAGTAGCGCATGATGAGTGTAGCGTCAACAGAGTCGACTTCTTTGCTCTCATCTACATCGCCGAGGATGTAGGTCACGGGAGCCTGTGTGGGAGCTTCGGTGGGCTTCTCATTGTTCTCATAGATACAAGCTACGCCTGTGTTGCCTACGGAACCTGTGATCTTGCCGCCGCTTACAGTGAAGGTGTTGCCTGTGATAGCGTCCTTATAAGTACCGTTTGTGAGCTTATGGTTTGTAAGAGAAACACTCTTTGTAGTCGTACCGCCGAGATTAACGATAACAGCGCCTGTAGTACCTCTCTCGATCCAGGCAGTGCCACCTGAGCTTGAGCAATACTCATCCTGACCTATAAAGTAGTTGTTGAACTGGTTGACAGCTTTAGTGGTCGCGTTAGCCCATGATGTTGATTTTGCGTCACCAAGAGTGATATTGTTCATCGCGCCGACGTTTGTACCATCGTCGGGACGAGCAAAGTATACGCAGCTGATGTCCTTACGACCTGCTACGAGAGCCCAGATCTTACCGCGCTGAACGGATGTAAGGCTTGTTGTAGCGCCGTCACAGTATGTATCATGAGACTCATCCCACAGAACTGTGTTCTTACTTGTGAAGTTAGCGCTGGGATAATAAGGAATAGCGTTACCGTTGGAGCCGCCCTTGACTACAGCGTCCTTGATGTTCCAATAAGAACCGGAGTCTGTTACATCAAACAGCTTGGTGTACATGCTGAAAGGACGATTTACACCGCAGGTATTAAGGATCTCACCGTAAGCGTAGATTTCCTTGTCGGAGTATTTTTTCTGCACTTTGACAAGAGTATCGGTCCAGAAATCAGATTTAAGGCTTGAGATATCATCGGGAGTCTCGATGTGCTTAGCAGCGTCAAAGCGGAAGCCGTCGGCGCCTGCCTCGATCAGCTCTTCAAGATACTCATAGATCATATCCTGAACGCGCTGATCCTCTGTCTTCAGATCAGGAAGACCGGAGGTGCAGTTACGTGTAAGATCGTATGTAGAATCATACTGAGAGGCGTTGCTCTCAACATATGTCATCTTCTTCCACGGAGAATGGAAAAGCTGATTGTTATAGAGTACAGGCTCAAAGTTCTTGACCTTGTCATTAACATGGTTCATAACAGAGCTGTCGGTATCGGGAGTACCGTCTTTTGTGCCAACGTGGTTGATAACGGCGTCAACGATGACCTTCAGACCGAGCTGATGAGCCTTATTACACATTGAAACGAACTCAGCCTTTGTACCGAGAGCGTTATCTGTGCTGTTGTTGAGCTGGAAGCCTACGGGCTGATAGAACATCCACCAGCCGTTGTCGTCGCCGGCAGTTACTTTAACGCCCTTTGTAGCTTTTTTGATCTCGTTGGGAGGCGATACCTGAATGGTAGTAAAGCCCTGAGAAGCGAGCTTCTCGAGGTTAGCCTCAATGTTCTTGAATGACCAGTTCCATGCCTGGATGATGGTACCCTGATCAACCGTCTTGGACAATCCGTAGCTGTTATCAGCCGCGATCGCCGTCTGCATATCTTCATATGCAGAGCCTGTCACAGCAGTATCCGCGCTCGCGCCCGAAGCGGCTACAGTAGCTGCCGCGAAGCTCGAAACAACGATCAGCGCTGCGAGCAGTACGCTTAATACTCGTTTCATTTTCATAATTTTCCTCCTAAACGGATAGCCGAAGAACGGCTATCATAATCTGAGTATTCCTCATAGCTAGTATAACAAAAAAAGTCAATATCTTCAATTCACTTTTTCTACAAATATTATCTTCATATTTGAACATATTACCCAATTAATCAAGTGATTTTTGTTTTAAATGTTGCAAATAACTCTTTATCGTGATAGAATAATTGTTGCTGTTGATATTACATGAAAGGTCATGAACTAATGAAGAAGTGTGAGTATTGCGCCAAAGAGATCTCTTATCATGAAATGTACTGTTCAGATGAGTGTCAGAACAACACCAATAAATTCTATGATTTGAGAGAAAAGTACCAGAAGCTGTTCGCTGTAGTGAACGGTATTTGCGTTATTGCTATAGGAATATGTATATTTTTGTATTCCTTTTTACGCGATGTGGGAGCTCTCGGAGCGGCGTTTGCTCTGATAATACTTGGGATAATGTACTTTTTTCTTCCCTTCCCTCCCGATATCATGATACATAAATATAAATTAAAAAAATCGCTGATGATCTGTAAGATCGTAGCGGCGATACTGTTTGTTATCGGTATAATCGTGCTAATTCTTTACTTAACAAAAGTTATATGAATATAAACAGCATTATTGTCTAAACTAACATTACAGTCTTACTGTAAGGAGGTTAAATAATGCTTGATAAAATAGCTTTATCGCTGTTGATCGTCGGCGGTATCAACTGGGGCAGCATAGGACTGTTTCAGTTTGACTTAGTGGCGTTTTTATTTGGCGGTCAGTCGGGTATTGTCAGCAGGATCGTATATGTTATAGTCGCTCTGTCGGCTCTGTGGTGTATCTCGCTCCTGTTCAGAGATACTACCGAGGCGGGCGACCGTGATTACGGCACCAACGCCGCTTAATTATTTTTCATACCCGAAATACGTCTTAGATAGCAAAAAAGAGGCATTGATTCAAACCGCGATCAATGCCTCTTTATCAGTTATTATATCCGAGCGCCGTCGACAGCATACCTGCCTGCTTAACGGTAGCTTCCGTCGCGGATGAGAACTCCTCTGAACTCACCCTGCGGAAAAAGCCGATAGTTGTCAGCGCGTATCTCAAAGCTCCCGAATTGTCAAAAACAGGAGCGGATACAGAGCGCAGGCCGACCTTATACTCACCGTCCTCAACTGCGTATCCCTTATCGCGTATATCCCTGAGTTCTGACAAAAGCGATGATATATCAATAATTGAATGAGGAGTAAATCGGATAAGCTCTTTTCTCTTGTACATAGAAGCTACCTTATTCTGAGGCAAAAAAGCGAGCAGGAGCTTTCCTTGAGAGGTACAGTGAAGAGGAAGCCTCACCCCTATCTCAGGCAGGATCTGCACTCCCGAGGTACTGACGGCGTAATCGAACGACACAGCGTTGTCGCCGTCAATCATAGAGATAACCGAATTAGCTCCGGTAAGAGCAGAAAGGCTCTCGAGATACGGCCGCGCTATCGCGCTTATATCAAAGCCCCTTGATACAGCCGAGCCGTATTCAAACAATCTCAGTCCCAAAGCGTAAGAACCGTCGTGGAGCTGACGTATAAGCCCCCTGTCTCTCATTGTAGATACGAGAGCGTGTACCGTGCTCTTTGGATAACCGCATCTTTCGGACAGCTCACTCAGGCTGAGCCCGCTGTGAGCCGAGCATAAAGCGTCAAGTAAATCCACAGCTTTATTAAGCGATTTTACCTTTCCCTTGCTATCTTCCATACTATCACCTATTCCGTAATACTGAATGATAATTCTATA
This sequence comes from uncultured Clostridia bacterium, assembly GCA_946183365.1. Taxonomy (GTDB): domain Bacteria; phylum Bacillota; class Clostridia; order Oscillospirales; family Acutalibacteraceae; genus Ruminococcoides. Next base: position 48,199 of record CAMHAH010000016.1, on the reverse strand, counting down.
ATACCGTATATCAATAATTGTGTCAACATCCTATAAATGATATAATTATAACGCAAATCACAAAAGGATGTTGATCATGAAAAAAGCAATTTCAATTTTTCTCGCTGTATTATTTATTTTAGGAGTACTTACCGCCTGCGGTTCAAAAAACAACAATACCGAAAGCACCGCGGCGACTGAAACAAAGGCAAAAGCTGAGATCGTTGTATTCGCCGCCGCAAGTATGACAGAGACCCTTGAAGAGATCGCAAAGCTCTACGCAAATGTTGATCCGGATGTTACGATCACCTATAATTTTGACTCATCGGGTACTCTCAAGACCCAGATAGAAGAGGGCTCGGTCTGCGATCTGTTTATCTCAGCCGCTCAAAAACAGATGAACGCTCTCGAAGAAGGCGGCTATATAGCCTCTGACACAAGGATAGATCTGCTCGAAAATAAGGTCGCTCTGTGTAAGGCTGAAAACAGCAAGAAGGATATCAGCAGCTATGAAGATATGAAAAAGCACCTTGAAGAAGGAGATATCCTTATGGCTGTCGGCAACGAGGATGTGCCCGTCGGTCAGTATACTCAGAAGATATTCAAATACTTCGGTCTTGATGAAAAGGCGCTTGCCGATAAAAAGGTACTGACCTACGGTTCAAATGTCAAAGAGGTCACTACTCAGGTCTCCGAGGGAAGCGTTGACTGCGGAATAATCTATCAGACAGACGCTTATTCTGCAGGCTTGACGGTCACTGATACCGCTACAGAAGAGATGTGCGGTCAGGTCATCTATCCCGCCGCCGTGCTGAAACAGAGCAAGCAATCCGAAAAAACCAAGGCTTTTCTTGATTATCTCAAGACAAAAGAAGCCTCTGAAATATTCAAGAAGGTAGGGTTTACTCCCCTCTCATAAACATTCAATATAGGTTTAATATGGATCTTTACCCGCTTTTCAATTCACTCAGGATCGCGGCTATATCTGCTGTGATCGTATTTTTCATCGGAATAGCGGCGGCTTATTATATAGCCAAAGCTCCGAGATTGATCAAAGGAATACTTGACGTTATCTTCACACTGCCGTTGGTTCTGCCGCCAACGGTAGTGGGTTATCTTTTGCTGCTCCTGTTGAGTCCCAAGAGACCTGTCGGCGAGTTCTTCCTTGAGAATTACGGAATAAGGCTGACCATGCAGTGGTGGTCGGCTGTCTTTGCTGTATCGGTAGTTGTGTTCCCGCTTATGTACCGCACAGCGAGAGGCGCTTTTGAAAGATTTGACGAGGATCTCGCTTCGGCAGGCAGAACGCTCGGGCTCAGCAACAGCTACATATTCTGGCGTATCCGTATTCCGTATTGTAAGCAGGGTATAATAGCAGGAGCCGTTCTATCATTTGCGAGAGCTCTCGGTGAATACGGAGCTACATCTATGATCGCTGGTTACACCCCGGGCAAGACCGCTACGGTATCAACCGCTGTCTATCAGCTGTGGCGTACGGGAAACGACGAATTAGCTATTAAATGGGTACTTATCAATATTGCGATATCCGCGGTCGTGCTGCTGATAGTCAACCTGCTTGAAAAGCCGAAAAGGAGGTGTGCCTGATGCTGTACGCTGATTTTGAAAAGCGCCTCGACCGTTTCATGCTTAAGGTAGATATCGAGACCAAGGACGGTATAACCGCTTTATTCGGCGCATCCGGAGCGGGCAAAAGTATGTCGCTTAAATGTATAGCGGGTATTGAAAAGCCCGACAAAGGTGTGATACAATTAAACGGAAGAGTTCTGTTCGACAGCGAGAACAGGATAAATCTGTCACCTCAGAAAAGGCATATCGGATATCTTTTCCAGGATTACGCTCTGTTCCCCGATATGGATGTCGAGCAGAACATCATAGCGGGTCTGCATCATCTGCCTAAGTCCGAACGCAAATCAAAAGCAAAAGAACTGATTGAACGCTTCAAGCTGACAGGGCTTGAAAGGTCGAGACCCTCTACCCTCTCCGGCGGAGAAAAACAGCGGGTAGCCTTAGCGCGTATTTTCGCTTCTCAGCCTGAGGTAATCCTGCTTGACGAGCCGTTCGCTTCACTTGATACCCTGTTGAAATATGAGCTCATCCCATATATTAAGGATGTCATCAGTGAGTTCGGCGGCGATACGGTATTGGTATCACACGACGTCAGCGAGGTCCTCAGCATGAGCGACAGAGTTATACAACTCATAAACGGACAGGCCCGAGACGCCATAAGCGCTGACGAATTCTCAATGATAATCAATAAACTACACGATAAATCGGTATTAAACCAAGGTAATTGATCTATGAAAGACAAATACGGCAGACTAATCAAGTATCTGAGGCTCTCGGTCACAGACCTGTGTAATTACAGATGTATCTACTGTATGCCCGAGGACGGTATAAATAAAAAAAGCCACTCAGATATCCTGAGCATAGAAGAGCTTACAGCTATAGCAAAAGCGTCATATGAGCTCGGGATAAACAAAATACGTCTGACAGGCGGCGAGCCACTCCTCAGAAAAGGCATAATCACACTATGTGAGAACATCCGCTCTCTGTCGCCCGATATCGAGCTCAGCATTACGACAAACGGCTCTATGCTGCCGAGTATGGCAGCAAAGCTTAAAGCCGCGGGCGTGGACAGGCTCAATATAAGCCTCGATACTCTCGGCAAAGAGAGCTTTCGCAGGATAACCCGCAAGGGCGAGCTGAGCGAAGCTCTTTACGGTATCAAAGCTGCACAGGATGCGGGCTTTGATAATATTAAAATAAACACAGTCCTGCTCGGCGGCATCAACGACAGCGAGGTCATGTCCCTCATAGAACTGACGCGCGATAATCCTATACAGCTCAGGTTCATTGAGCTTATGCCGATAGGCTACAGCAAAACTCTTGACAAAAGTATGTTTATAACCGTAAAGAATATCGAGAGCCTGTTGATGGGCGCTGATTATACCGTTGACGGTGTAGCGAGGGTATTTCGGTTCAAGGGGTATTCGGGAAGTATTGGTCTGATATCCCCTATCTCTCACAGCTTCTGTCATAAATGTGACAAGATACGCGTAACAGCTGACGGAAAGCTGAAGCCATGTCTTCACTCGGATATCGAATACGACCTGAGAGGACTTAACGGCGAAGAACTGAAAGCGGCTATCAAAAAAGCGGTATTGAACAAACCGCTCTATCATCAGCTTGATACCATAGGCTCAGAGGCTGTAAGAAACATGAACGAGATCGGAGGATAAAATGGAATTATCCCATATAAATGAACAGGGACGCGCGAGAATGGTAGACGTCACCGATAAAGAAGAGACCTACCGAACAGCGACGGCAAGCGGCGCCGTAATAGTAAACGAGAACACTATGCAGCTTATCAAGACAGGCGGCATAAAAAAAGGTGATGTTCTCTCTGTCGCTCAGGTCGCGGGAATAATGGCGGCAAAGCGCACTTCGGATATCATACCCATGTGCCATCCGCTCGCTTTAAGCTCGGCCGATATAAGCTTCACTCTGACCGATACAGAGATAAATATCACCGCTACGGTGAAATGCAAAGGCTCTACAGGGGTAGAGATGGAGGCTCTGACTGCTGTTAGCGCGGCTGCGCTGACCGTATACGATATGTGCAAGGCTGTGCAAAGAGATATTGAGATAGACGATATTAAGCTGATGTATAAATCAGGCGGTAAAAGCGGAGAGTTTATAAGATGAACGCGAAAGTGATCTCAACCTGTATAAGTGAGAAGAAGGGTACAAAAAAACACCCGGTGCCATATATCAACGTCATTGAGGAGCATGGCATCATTGGCGACGCTCACACGGGCAACTGGCACAGACAGATAAGTCTGCTCGCTGACGAAAGCGTAGATAAAATGCGCGCCGCGGGCGCTGAGCTGAGCGCCGGGGATTTTGCCGAAAATATCCTGACCAAGGGTATAGAGCTCGTTACTCTGCCGATCGGGACAAGACTTGATATAGGATCAACGGTACTGGAGATTACCCAGATAGGCAAGGAGTGTCACAACGACTGTGAGATACGCAGACTGACAGGCAAATGCGTCATGCCGACAGAGGGTGTATTTGCCAAGGTAATACACGGCGGCGAAATTCACCCCGGTGATACGATAACGATAGAGGTACAAAATGAAACTGATTAAAACTACCGAAGCGGTAGGACACGTTCTGTGTCATGATATGACCCGCATAATCCCCGGAGAGTTCAAGGGCGCTCAATTCAGAAAAGGACACATTGTCACCGAGGAGGATATCCCTGTCCTGCTGAGCATGGGCAAAGAGAACCTTTACATATATGAGCTCGACGAGAATATGCTACACGAAAACGACGCTGCTGAGATACTCTGTGATATATGCAAGGGCGATAATATCGGTCGAACAGAGGTCAAAGAGGGTAAAATAGAGCTCTGTGCCGAAGCGGACGGCGTATTCGTCATAGACCGCAAAAAGCTGTATGATATCAACTCTGTCGATGAGCTGATGATAGCGACCCGAAAGGGAGATACCGCCGTCAAAAAAGGAGACAAGCTCGCGGGCACCCGTGTGATACCGCTGGTCATAGACAAAGATAAGCTGAATAAAGCTAAAGAGATATCAGACGATAAGCCTATCATGAACATTATCCCCTACTCGCTCAGAACAGCCGCTGTTATCACTACAGGCAGCGAGGTATATCACGGCAGGATCGAGGATAAATTCACCCCTGTGCTGATAGAAAAGCTCAAGTCCTACGGTATATCCGTAACGGAGCATATAAAAACCGATGACGGTACAGATAATATTGCCAAAGCAATAAACAGCGTCCGCGGTAAGACGGATATCATCCTATGCACAGGCGGTATGAGCGTTGACCCCGACGACAACACACCCGGCGCTATCAAACAAAGCGGTGCCGATATAGTCACCTACGGCGCTCCCGTATTGCCGGGCGCAATGTTCCTGCTCGGATATTATGACGACGGTACTCCGGTTCTCGGTCTGCCGGGGTGCGTTATGTACGCTAAAGCTACTATATTCGATTTGGTCATGCCGCGTATAGCTGCGGGCATAAGGCTAAACAAAACCGATTTCAACCAGTATGGTGAAGGCGGATTATGCCTTGGATGTGAAAAATGCACCTATCCGAACTGCGGCTTCGGTAAATAAACAGAAAGGCGGATATCATGTATATAGCCGATGTAATAACCGTCAGCGACAGAGCAAGCTCAGGAGTATACGAGGATAAGAGCGGACCTATCGTTTGTGAAATGTTGAAAGAAGCCGGATATGAAGTATCGAAGTATTTTATTATACCGGATGATATAGATGGTATAATAAGCGCTTTGATTACTGAGTGTGATAAAGGCGTTCATCTTATCATCACTACAGGCGGCACGGGATTTGCCGAGAGAGATGTAACTCCCGAAGCCACAAAAGAAGTCATTGAGAGAGAAGCTCCCGGTATCTCTGAATATATGCGCTTCAGATCTATGGATATCACACCCAGAGGTATGCTGTCAAGAGGCATATCGGGTATCCGCGGAAAGAGCCTTATCATCAACATCCCCGGCTCTCCAAAGGCCGCCGCCGAAAACCTCGGTTTCATCCTCCCCCATCTTACTCACGGACTGGATATGCTGAACGAAAAAAAAGAATAGTATAAAAGGGCGATTTACTTCGTCCTTTTTTTGATTGACAAGCCCCATACAAAACAGGTATACTTATAACACTACATACAACCTATTGATAAGGAGTAGAATTATGAAAAAGTTTCTTGCTCTCACATTAGCTTTCCTGACGGTTTTATCACTCGCGGCCTGCGGCTCATCCAATAATACCGCAGCGAAGAAGAATGACTATACTATGTCAAACAACGTTAAAGAAGGCAGCGTCGTCAACGGCATAATGACCGATATCGCATCTGACGATCCTATCCTCAAAAAAACCACCGCTTCTTGGCTCGATACCTGCGTATTATATGAGGTCAACGTAAGACAGTTTACAGAGGAAGGCACCTTCAAAGCCTTTGAAAAGCATCTTGAACGCCTCAAAAAAATGGGCGTCAACACCTTATGGTTCATGCCCATCCATCCTATCAGCGAGACAGAGAGAAAGGGCACCCTCGGGTCTTATTACGCTGTAAGCAATTATCTTAACATAAACCCCGAGTTCGGCACGATAGACGATTTCAAGAACATGGTCAAGTTAGCTCACAGCATGGGCTTCAAGGTGCTTATCGACTGGGTAGCCAATCATACTGGCTGGGATAATCCGTGGATAAAAGAACACAGCGACTGGTATGTTCACGATAAGAACGGTGAGATCGAGTCGCCTTATGACTGGACCGATACCGCTCAGCTTGATTATGACAATTACGAAATGCGCTATGAGATGATCAAGTGTATGCAGTACTGGATCAAGGATATAGGCATAGACGGCTTCAGATGCGACCACGCTGCGGGCGTACCCGCTCCGTTCTGGAACGCGGCTGTCTACCGTCTTAAGTCCGTCAACAGCGAGATAATGATGCTTGCAGAGGCGTCAGCAGCACAGAGCTTCACCGAATACGCCTTTGACAGCTGCTACAACGACGCCTTGTACGGCGAAGCCACAATGACCAAGAACGGCGTAGCTACTTCTTCGATACAGAATGTCATGAGCGTACATCAGAATTATATCGGCGACAGCTTCCCGATGAATTATCTTGACAATCATGACAAAAATTCATATGAAGGCAGTATCGTAGAAAGGTTCAAGGATACCTATCAGACGCTCCTCGCGCTCACCTATATAACTCCGGGTATCCCGCTTATTTATACCTCAGACGAAGAGGGCTATGACCATGAGATAGAGTTCTTTGAAAAGGATACGGTCAAATGGGAGGATAATCCAAAATACGCCGAGCTTATCACCGCTTTATCTAAGCTTAAAGCAGAGAACGCGGCTCTCGCTTCTACAAACAAGGAAATCGAATTCATTAAAACTGATAACTCAAAGCTCTTCTCTTTCTCAAGAACAAACGGTAATAATAAGGTCATATATATCAGCAATCTGTATTATGAGAGCTTATCGGATATCAGCGCCGAACTGGACTTTGACAAAGCTACCTGCGTCATCCATCACGACGGAACCGCTCTCGACACTACTCCCGTTGAATTGACAGCTAAGGACTTTGAGCACAAGGATTATAAGCCGTATGAGTTTTATGTCCTTACAATAAATACAAATAATTAATTCGGATAATACAATGGAAAAGCAAAACCCCAATTTTATTAGAAAATTCACCGATAAATTATTCGGCGGACTGAACATGAGCTGGCTTTCAGTCATACTGTTTGCTGTCGGTACAGCGATATTATCTGCTGTTTTCCTGACAGTTCCGATATTCTTCAAGACCTCCTTCATGAGGATGGGAGAAACCTTCGAGGCCTGGATATTCTTCGCGGTCATCATCATGTCGAACTGCAAGAAGCCGCTTGAATCAGCCCTCAAGACATTTGTGTTCTTCCTTATCAGCCAGCCGCTGATATATCTGTTCCAGGTCCCGTTCTCTGATTTAGGCTGGGGACTATTCATGTATTACAAGTACTGGTTCATCTGGACATTATTCACCTTTCCGATGGCGTTTGTAGGCTGGTTCATCACTAAGCGCAACTGGATAAGCCTGTTGATACTCTCACCCGTACTCGCGTTCCTCGGTTATACTGCTCTCGAAGCGTTCAGAACGTGTATCTCATCCTTCCCGAAAATGATAGTCACGGGATTATTCTGCGTAATACAAATACTGTTTTATGTATTCGCGTTTTTGCCCAAGCTGCCTCAAAGACTGATTGGAGCTGCTATTCCTATAGTTACCGTAGCGGTCATTATTCTGATCGCTCCCAAGGTAGATTTGACTGCAAATAATATTCTTCCCGGTGACCCGGAACTGACTGAGAACTCCGTCATTTCATTAGATCGCGCTGAGCTTGCCGAAGTGTCGCTTTCTTCTTACGAAGATGATATGATAACTATCCATGCTCACGATTTCGGCACGGGTATTATAACAATAAACACAGACAAAACGTCTTACTATTACGAAATGAGGATTTATTATGACAGCGGTATCCCGCGCATAGATCTCAGAACGATCGAATAATACTCTGAAAACACAGCAACGCCCTTCCGAACGGAAGGGCGTTTATTCATTGATATAACTTTATACTTTCGGGGCTTTTTTAGGATCCTCTGTATCGTATTTGAGCGGCATCTGATACTCGCGCTCATATATATCTTTCCATACAGCGAAATTCTTATCGAGCATATCCTGTACACCCTCACGGTAAGCGAGCGACTGGTTGGGATAGATAGGCTCGCCGATATGGATAGTGTACTCCTGTACATAGAAGCCGTCATCTCCCATGATATCGGAATCTTTCATGGTTATAAAGCACGGCAGTACGGGAACGTCGTTGCGGAACGCGAAGATATAAGCGCCGTTCTTGAGGGGCTTAGGCTTGCGATAGTTCCACCACATCGACTGCTCGGGATATACAAGGATATAGTGACCTTCTTTTAACAGCTCATCAACAGCTTTCATGAACTTCTTCATGGTACCGAGGTTTGAAGAGAGCGGCAGAGTATCGCAGTTACGCATCAAAAAGCCGTAGAAGCCGGGGAACGATGTATAGTTGCCCTCTCTGATAACACGATAGAAACGGCGGTCGGGCTGCTCGGCGGCGTCATATGCAAGCTGGATAGCAAAGCTGTCAAAGGCGTTGAAGTGGTTGCAGGTGATGATCGCTCCGGTATTGAGGTTCTTGAAATTCTCGATACCCTTGATATCCTTTATGATAAGCTTCTTATCATCTAAAAGAGAGTTTACAAAGCGCCTTGCTACAGCAAAAGCAAGCTTGCTCTTTACTCTCTTCTTGATACCCTTTGTACCGTATTTTATCTCATCCGGCATGAGCACGCGGGACGGCGGATCGTTCTCAACATCCTCCGCGAAACGGCCCTCTCTCTCATACTGAGCTATCTTCTCGAGTATCTCTACCCTATCCTTGGCTCTGACGGAATTATTGAGCTGACGCTGGTAATTATCGTCACGCTCGGTCTCTTGTTTAGCGAGCTCAAGCAGATTATACATGACCTGCTCATCGCGTGAGCGCTCCTCATCGGTATAGCTCTCAAGAACATTTTTGATCTCGTCATATACTGAGGTCATCGCTGCATACTTCCAGAAAATATCTCCGCCGACAACGTTCTCATAATGCCACGGCTTGCTGACCATGATGTAGTGGATGATCTTAGCCTCTTCTATAGGATAAGGGAACTCACAGTATGCCTCGGTGTTCCAACGCTGATCGAGCCAGAGGATATGATCTTTACAAATAAGGTTGAGATAATCTTCGTCCTGAGTTACTACAAAGTTATACTCAGACAGCCTGTCGGCAAACTTCTTGAGCAGTATGCTCTCTCTGAAAATCTTGCAGTTTATCAATAATACGCCGGCATTGAAGAAATTATAGCGGGACACACCGACGACCTTCTCGGCGTATGTGCCGTAGTGATCCGTCTGCACCATAGCCTGCTCATGACAGGCGCCGAGCCAGTTCTCGCCGAGATCTGTCATAAACAGCTCGCTGATATCGCCCTGGACAACGGTATCGCTGTCGATATAAATAGCCTTGTCGAGCTCAGGGAACATATCCGCGATAAACAGGCGGAAATATGTCGCGTTTGAATAGTAATCGCGTATCGGGAGATTTTTTGAAATATCGCTCAGTCTCTCGGTCACATCGACAAATACTATGCGAAAGCCCTCTTCTTCAAGCTCAAAGGTTTTCTTCTTTGTCTCCTCCGCGATAGAAGTGTGCAGCACATACAGCGTATAATCATAATCGCGTGACGCGTTGACTATGAGCGACTTCATAGAGACGATCATATATTTTACAAAAGCGTCGTCACACGCAAAGAAAACAGGAACATTTATCTTTTGCATATCGGTAAACCCTCCGTTGTTGTTAATTGTTCTTCATGATCTCGGAATACTCTTCGAGGACATCATCAAATTGGTGATAGTGAAATACGTTGTGTACCTTATCGATCTGCCATTGCTTGATATTCTCGGTATGGGGATAAGGCAGCCAGAAAAGCCTCTTTGAAAAGTGGCGCACCACGGTGTGCTTATGCAGGAATTTCTGGTCGTTAAAGCGCTGCGGCAACATCTTTTTCTCGGTAGTTGATTTTCTCAGCGCGGTCTGATCGGCAAAGAGGAATTTCTTTCTGCGAAGTTCATTCCTCGCCTTGACAAACAGACCTGTCTCACGCATACGCTTCATATTCATCAGGATAACGCCCGCGTTTACATAATTAGGGCTTAATATATATTTGCCGTAGTGATCTCTTGCGGCAGCGTATTCGACGTTGCTGATATCGATATCATACAGAAGATGAGGATCACGGTTGAACATGATATCGGCGTCAAGATATAAGAGCTTATCGGGCATACCGTCAACCAGATCGGCAAGCAATCTTATCAGCGTATACGGAGAACAGTAAGCGCCCTCATTGGGACAGCCCCCGAGCTCCCTCTCGTATATATCGGTAACATCAAAAACCTTTACGCGGTTCTCGGGGTTATACTTCTTGATAACGCTGTCAAACAGCTTTATATGCTCCTCGGGGATCGTAGTAAATCTCTTGTCGATCCTTGTAAGGTTCATGGTGAATATGTTGAAAGAGAACGGCTCCTTTGATGCCGTCCTCTTTAGCATAGACAGCGCGCAGGTCAGAAATCCGTTAAAAACGCCGTCGTTGCCGCAAAACAGTACGTTCAGCATATTATTATTCAGCCTCGGCGCCGACCTCGGCGTCTTCCTTTCTTATATACTTTATTACCTCGACATCAGAGTTCTCCGCTCGATTGCACATAGTCTCATAGACTTCATCGCGCAGCTTCTTACGGCGCTTTACGAGCGGAAGCTCCATATCGGGATAAAAAGGACCGTCGATATAGGTCACCATAGCGGGCTTCTTTAAGTTGCCGCGCTTCTGATAGGTATTTACAAAGCAGAATACAGGTGTACCGGACTTAGCCGGATATCCGAATGAATCATCCGGGAAATTACGGATCTTGGTATAATAAGGCCAAATATGAGCCTCGGGGTAAATCACCAGCATATCTCCGCGCTCGATACGTCCCTTGATACAATTCAGAAAGTTTCTGTATGCTTCCATATTATCCGGCAGCGGTACAGCTCCCAAGGACGGATTGATCCTGCCGAGCACCGGCATCGAAACATTATTGGCGTGAACGATAAACGACACGGTCTTGGGAAACCCGAAAACATTAGGAGTAAACGGATCTCCGATATCCTGAGTATGGTTGCCGAAGATATAAAAGCCCTGCTTGCGAAAAGGCTTGAGCTTTTCTTTACCGACCGACCTCTGATGCAAAACGAGCTTCGCGTATATGAACGCTATAGGTGTAGCTATTATCCTATACCAGAAAAACCTGCTGACAGAACGAAAGAAACCGTGTCTGTCATAGACATAGCTTCCGTCGATCTTCTTAGGTTCTATAACAGCTGTTGAGAATTCATCCTTCAGCTCATCCTGATAATAAATTACCTTACGCTTGTCCACCTATACCCTCCGATACGCACAAATCAGATTTCTGCCGCATATCTCTATGATATATTATAATGATTATTTTGCAAAAGAAAAGACATTTTTAAATATTTTTCGTCTACAAATATATTATTTGTCGGTAGAGCACATATTTTGTCATTCTACACCTCGTAGAACTGTGAAGCCTCTCTACTCACAGTAGAAGCGGCATAGCTATGCGGTTTGTTCGGAACACTTTTATACTTTTTAATACATGAGTTTTATTGAAGCTGTTCATCCTATAGAAGCCGTTTCTCCTTTAGGTAGAGAGGTATTCTACACCTTATCAGGTGTGATCGCGGCAAAAAACGACCCGATCGCGCGGGTGCTGCATAACAGCCCGCACAATCGGGTTAATATGTAAATATTCGATTTTTATACCACTGCTGCTTTATACCTGATCTCTCGGCTTATCAAGTCCGAGATTGATCTGTTTGCGGACTATTATCGCGCCTATAACATACGCGATGGCAGCCGCCAGTATCTCGATACTGTCTATCATCAGCAGCGTACTGTCCTCATTGATTATCGATCCCATAGATATCATCTGGATAACGGTCAGGACAACAAGCAACATAGCGGACCAGAAAGCTATCTTTATCATTTTCTTGGTGGGATCCTTCCACAGCTTATAGCCTATCACGCCTATCGCCAAGTGGAGCAATATGATCGTAGCATTGATCTCTACAGCCTTATACATATCCACGGTCTCCTTAGGTACGATAAGATATGTATTAGACGCGATAAGCTCAGCCATAGCCAGGAGGGCTCTTATCACCAGCACAAAGCCAGAGGCGAGCATAAAGCGTCTGCCTATGCGGAAAGAGCGGTTTTTCTTGACGTCCTTGTATTCCCTGCGGTTATAGTTCTCTACGGCAAAGCGGATCAGGATAAACGCGGGGATAGCTATATATAGGAATATACGAAGCACAATAAAGTTATTTGTATCGGCTACCAGAGACTTTATAGCGTCCGATCTGAACGGATGGAACATCTCCTGCATTAGCTGAGAGTCAAAGAAGGTCTGACCCGCTGCTTTATCAAAAGCGACCATATTCGAACCTATAGGTCTGCCTCCGATATAAGCGGACGGCAGCATCATACCGAGGGTCGTAGCGACAGCTATAACAGCTGTCAAGGCTAAAGCTCTGTATCTGTTGAACGGTATGCACATAGAGAAGATAACCACTATACCCGCAACAGACAGCATGATCGTCATCATGGTGCGGACATTTTCCAAAGATACAAACGGAGTTATGCCCATCGATGTAGGTATCGTATATAACAGTATCGGCAGAAGTATAGCGAATGCAGCCAATATACCTGCGCATATGGACTGAGAAACGATGTTCTTCAGGAACGCGCCCTTTATAGGCGTACGTCTGGGCTCGAGTGAAAGCAGGAAACCGCCCGTACCTATAACGGCAGCCTCGAGCATATACATATTCTCGATAGAGAACCACATCTGACCCTTCGCGAACGGTATGAGCGCGAACGCGAGGATGAATGTCGCTATAGACTTCATCAGATAGAGAACAGCGGTTTTCTGGGTGTTTCCGATAACGCGTCTGCCCTCGCCTACTACCTCTTTAAGGTGGCTGAAATCATTGTCGAGCAGGATAACGTCGGAGCAGGACTTAGCCGCCTCTGTAGCCTTAGCGAAGGTGATAGAAGAATCCGAACGGCGCAGAGCGAGGATATCGTTTACACCGTCGCCGGTCATAGCTACCTTATGGCCCTTTGACTGCAGAGCCATTACCAGAGCCTCTTTCTGCTCAGGCGATACGCGGGCAAATACCGTGTATTCCTCAGCGATAGCGGGGATATCCTCTAAGGCTACGCCCGCGAGAGAAATATATTTCTCAGCGTTTACTATACCGCATTTCTGCGCTATATTACTTACGGTGATCGGGTTATCGCCCGATATGACCTTTACGGTAACGCCGTTTTCTCTGAAGAATTTGAGCGTATCAGCGGCGGTCTCGCGTATATGATCCTCGATAGATATGAACGCTATCAGCTCGCCGTCGAGGGTGAGCGCGATAACACGGTTGCCTTCTTTGGCTCGATCAACAACATACCCGAGCCTTTCGTCATCCTTAGGCAACAGATACTCGGGAGCGCCCATCAAGAGCTTCTTGCCGTCGTTATATATAAGACCGGAGTATTTGTTCGCGCTTGAGAAGGGTATTTCCTCACGGTACTGAGCGTTCTCGTCCATACCGAACTTTTGATAAACCGCCTCAGAAGTTGCGTTCCTCTCGCCCGCTGACTTTATCAGAGCGCGGGCGTGACGTTCTACCTCTTCCATAGGTATGAATGCCTTTACCTCGCTGACCGACATGGTGCCGTCGGTCAGGGTACCTGTCTTATCAAGGCAGATAACATCTACGCGGGAGAGATTTTCAAGAGAATAAAGCTCCTGTACAAGCGTTTGCTTTTTGGTAAGCTGAGCGATGGATACCATCAAAGCCACTGACGTAGTCAAAACCAGACCCGTGGGGATCATACCTATACCGAACATACCGTCGGTCATAACTATAAGCGACCATGTTACCGGATCGTTCAAAGAGAGCTGCAAGCCGTTCCAGATGTCGGCGTTGCTGCCCGTAACGCTGATCTTGATAACCAGCGTAGCTGTAACGACCGCGACGGCTATACAAAGACCGACCGTCAGGAACTTGATTATCTTCATTATAGAGGACATCAGCTCAGACTTATGGCTCGAGCCGCTCTTTACCTTGCGTGTGAGCTCGGCGGCATATGTATCGTCGCCTACCTTATCCGCGCGGCAGCGAGCCGAACCGACAATGATGGCTGAGCCCGAGAGTATCGTATCGCCGGTATGCTTTTTGATATGATCGGCTTCACCTGTAAGCATACTCTCATCGACCTCTACCTCGCCCGTAAGGACGATGAGATCGGCTGTAGCTTGATCGCCTGCCGAAAGAGCTACGATATCATCCAAAACGATCTCTTCGGCGTCTACGGCCTCGATCTTGCCGTCGCGTATAACTCTGCTCTTAGTGCTTGTGACTATACGCAGCTTCTTGATAACGTTAAGGCTCTTTATCTCCTGGAACGAACCCATAGCTACGTTCATTACAGCCGGGATAAGGAATATGAATTTAGAGAAACCGAAATACTGATTGACTATATCCGACCTGCCTATCGAATTAAGGTAGATCATAAAAATAAGGAATATAGCCGCTATGATCATCAATACAACATTGAAAAAGGTAAACAGATTGCCTGCGATGATCTTTAAGGTACTCTTCTCATTGGGATCGGTAGCTATATTTACATGGCCTTTTTTGACCCTTTCTTCTACCTGTTGTGCCGTCAAGCCGGCGTCAGGCTTTACCTGCACACGGTCTATAGGCGATTTTTGCACTTGCTTTCTGCTCATTTTTATTCTCCCTCTTAACTAAAAATTGCCTATTTCAGCAAAAAACACAGAATATTATATCACACTTTTTCGGATAAAACAATCATTCTTTGTTTTTTTACGCAAATCTGTTTGGCATAACAAAAATTACCGACAGAATTATTATGAAGCATATTGACAAATCTTTGATTTTGTAGTACATTTGTTCTATAAGAATATATCACAACGTTTAACAGGAGTTTAGTATGAAGTCAGATTTTGAAAGAGTGTACGTTAAGGTCAACTCCGATTTTGATTCTACGGGCTATGTAGTACCTAAAACCATAACATGGGCTGACGGCAGAACCTTTAAAATAGAAGCGGTAAAGGACTTCCGTCCCGCTTCTACGCTCATGAAGGGTCACAGCGGCGATTGCTATACCGTAGTTATCCGCGGAGAAGAGAAGTATCTGTTCTTTGAGCGGTCAAACGGTATGTTTACCGCAAGGATAGGAAGATGGTTTATCGAACGCCCGAGAGCGAGTTAATATAGTATTTTACTGACAGTAAGGAGGGCCGGCATTGGAACGCACATATATCGCTATAGATCTTAAGAGCTTTTACGCGAGCGTAGAGTGCGCCGAGAGAAAGCTTGATCCTCTTGATACCAATCTGGTAGTAGCCGATTCATCGAGGACAGAAAAGACCATTTGTCTCGCCGTATCTCCGTCGCTTAAGGCTCACGGTATCTCAGGCAGAGCAAGACTGTTTGAGGTCATACAGCGTGTAAAGGAAGTCAACGACAAGAGATTATACGACGGTATAAAGAGCGGTCATATTCGCAAAGGCGACAATGGTCGGTTCAGCTTTTCATCTCCGTCCTTCAGCGCTTCCGCTCTCAAAAGCGATCCGTCCCTCGAGCTGTCTTATATAGTCGCTCCGCCGCGCATGAGGCTGTATGAGCAGTACAGCACGAGGATATATTCTATTTATCTGAAATATATTGCACCCGAGGATATCCATGTCTATTCGGTAGACGAGGTATTCATCGACGTCACCCACTATCTCGACCTGTATAAAATGTCGGCTCACGAGCTGACCATGACCATGATCCGCGAGGTACTGTATACCACTGGTATCACCGCTACAGCAGGGATAGGCACTAATCTGTACCTCGCCAAAATAGCTATGGATATCGTGGCAAAGCACGTCCCCGCCGACAAAGACGGCGTGCGTATAGCTGAGCTTGACGAGATGAAGTACAGAGAGCTGCTGTGGGATCACAGACCTCTTACTGACTTTTGGCGGGTAGGCAGAGGCTACAGTACAAAGTTAGAGGCTCTCGGACTGTATACAATGGGAGATATCGCGAGGTTTTCTCTCTCACCTGTCTGTGAGAATGTGCTGTATAAGACGTTCGGAATAAACGCGGAGCTGCTCATCGATCACGCCTGGGGCTGGGAGCCCGCGACTATCGAGCATATCAAGTCATATCGACCGACGACCAATTCCATTTCGTCGGGTCAGGTGCTAAAGGAACCGTATAATTACGATAACGCCCGGCTGATAGTACGCGAGATGACCGAGCTGCTTGTACTCGATCTCGTCAGCAAAGGTCTGGTCACACGACAGATAGTACTGCATATAAGCTATGATAAAGAGAGCCTGAAGGTACTCAAGGCGGGAAAAACCATCAGCGATACCGTATTTGTTGTCAGAAAAACGAACAAGCCCTATATGGGTAAGGTGTCAGTCGACTACTACGGCAGGATAGCGCCGAAGTACGCTCACGGAACGGGAAATCTAAGCAGCTACACCAATTCGACAAAAAAGATCGTGGATACCGTGATGGAGCTGTATACAAGGGTAGTCGACCCCGATCTGCTCATACGCAGGCTAAATATATCAGCCTGCGACCTTATATATGAAAAAGATATACCCAAGGAGACTTTTGAACAGCTGAGCCTGTTTACTGACAACGAAGCCGAAGAAGCGGACAAAACAGCCGACAAAAAGGAAAGGAATATCCAGAACACCATGCTCGAGCTGCAGTACCGATACGGTAAAAACGCGGTTTTAAAGGGCATGAATCTGTATAAAGAGGGCACCACTATCGAACGTAACGGTCAGATAGGCGGTCATAAGGCGGATTAGATATGAAAGATAACGCAAAAAAAGAATACGCTGATATAATCGATATGCCTCATCATCAGTCATCGACCCGTCCTCATATGTCGCTGTATGACCGCGCGGCGCAGTTCGCTCCGTTCGCGGCTCTGTCGGGCTTTGAGGATATGGTAACGGAAGAAGCGAGACAGACAGAGAGTGAGATATATTTGTCCGATAATGAGATAGAGCTGATAAACGGAGTGATATCTGAAATAAGCTCTATAACCGGGAACGGCGGTCATCCGACGGTATCCGTCACCTATTTCAGACCCGATACCCACAAAAGCGGAGGGCATTATGAAAAGCTGACAGGTATCATAAAAAAGATAGACACGCTCAAAAAGTCTCTGGTTTTCTATGGCTCTGATGATATCAACGACAGAAGGATCCCTACTGTGATCATACCCATAGAGCGGCTTACGGGAATTATAATCAACAAAGACCCGGAATAGAGCCCAGATGAGCGACAAATAAACATAAAGTGTGAAGAAAGTCCTTTCGGGGACTTTTTTACATATTATAGAAAGATAAATAGTGACGAAACAATTCCGGTATGTTATACTGTATCTATGAACATATATCAGGAGGCGCGATATGAAATTCAGTCTGTTTTATCCTCAAAATACCGAGAGAAATTTTCAGTTGCTCAGTGATGAAGCGGTAAACGATCTTTCTCTCGAATTCATAGTTGACGCTTTGACAGAGGTGAACGCGGAGAAGCCACACCTCATGGGATTGATGAGACAAATACCCTCAGACCCCGAGGTGATACGCTACCGCAGAGATATATTTGAGGATTTTTTGAGATTTCCGAAGCTCAGAGAAGCAATGAGCGAGCTGGTCCTCAAGCTGACCGATCTTAGAGACCTCGAGCGTTTTCAGAAGGATACCGATATGTCGTCGCTGTGGTCGCTTATAAACCGACTGAGAGAGATCGACGACTACATCAGCTGTATCACCATGATAAAGGATGTGCTGTCGGATATGGACGTGACCTCATCCGGTATGCGTGAGCTGAAAGAGATGGTCACAAATATCCCGATAGAGAGCGGCTTTGATGAGCTGAAGGCGGATATCGATGATATGATGACACGGGCTCAGCGGCTAAAGAGTATTACAATAGGAGTAAATCTCGATAATCTGCTGCGTCCCGAAGCAGCAGGCGTAGTAGCGCTGAATGATACAAAATTCACCGACTCGGGACTTATGAGCCGTTTCATGGTGTTCTCTGACAAGAAAGACGCTATACATAAAGGCGCTGATAAAGGCGAAGGCGGCAAATTCCACTCCGCAAATCCGCCGATAAACGGCATAATAAAAGGAGCTGCAACATTTACAAACGCGATAAACGGTACTCATATAGAAACCAGCACCGTCACAGGGAAAGATCCGCTGTCAAACAATCTTCGCAGGGTCGTGACGGATATGATGAGGCGCACCGTGAACGATATCAAGTCAACCATCAAGAAGCACGTTGACTTCAGCGGATATTCTCTGATCAATCTCATGCCTGAAATAACCTTCTTTATACGCTGGGCTGAGCTTACAGAGAAGATAACCGAAACAGGTATGCCTATGTGCAAACCCGAGATATTGGATTACGATTGCAGAAATTGTTCTTTTAAAGAAATATACAATCTAAAGCTCGCAATAAATAAAGCCAACGGTGAAGAGATCAATATAATATCCAATGATTTTGATTTCAATGATAAGCACCGCATATATATCCTCACAGGTCCTAACCGCGGAGGCAAAACGATCTTTACTCAGGCAGTAGGTCTGGCTATGGTGATGGCTCAGTGGGGCGTATATGTCCCCGCAGCCGAAGCTAAGATAAGCCCGTGCGACAATATCTTCACCCACTTCCCTGCCGACGAGAATGACACAGTCGACCTCGGCAGACTTGGCGAGGAAAGTCAGAGACTGTCAAAGATCTTTGAGATAGCAACGCGCCACAGTCTTATGCTGTTGAACGAGAGCCTCGCTACCACCAGCGTAGCCGAGGGCGTATTCATAGCCAAAGACGTTGTAAGAGCCATGCGATACCTCGGTACCAGAGCGATATTCAATACCCATATGCACGACCTCGCGACCTCGCTTGATATGATAAACAATGAGGTCGAAGGCGACAGCATAGCCGAAAGCCTGATAACGGGCGTACACGACGGAGAACGCAGCTTCAAGGTGAGCATAGCTCCGCCTCAGGGCGTCAGCTACGCGGCAGATATAGCTAAAAAATACGGCGTTACCTTTGATCAGATCAAGAAAGAGATCGATAACAAATAAACGGGAGTGATATTTGTGGGCATCATAAAAGCGGCAAGCGGTTCAGTCGGCGGCACTCTCGCCGATCAATGGCTTGAAGTATACAGCTGCGACGGTTTCGCTCATGATGTTCTCGCCGAAAGAGGAAGCAAAAAGGTAAGCGAACGCTCTTCTAACGTAAACGGAGAAGAGAACGTTATAAGCGACGGTTCGATCATCATCGTACATAACGGACAATGCGCCATCGCCGTTGATAAAGGCAAGGTGATCGGCTGTTACGATACTCCGGGCGAAAACATCTATCACAGCGACCGCTCGGGTAGTATCTTCCACAAAGGCGGGCTCAGATCGATAGCTAAGCAGAGCTTTGAACGGTTCGGCTACGGCGGAGTAGCCGCAGTATATCAGGTCATAATGTACCTCGATATGAAGGAACACATGGGTAATCCGTTCACGTTGAGCCTGCCTGTAAACCTTAAAGAACGCCGAACCGGCGCGAGCATTGACGCGACAATAACCATAAGCGGTATGTACTCTTTCAGAATAACCGATCCGATCACGTTTTATCAGAATGTATGCGGGTGCTCGACCGGCAAAGTAATGAAATCAGAGCTTTTGCCTCAATTCACGGCTGAGTTCAACACAGCGTTGATGTCAGCGTTATCGAAGCGATGCCGAGAGGGCGTATCGGCGTATGAGCTCGCCGCTTATCCCGATGATATGTCAAAAGCGGCAACAGATAATTTCAACGAAAAAAACAAGAACCTGAGAGGTGTTGAAATATCATCGGTCGGTATAGAAAGTATCCGACTTACTCAAGGGGATAAGGACCTTCTTCAAAGCATTGAATACGCAAAGGCTCTGACCGACCCAAATCTTGCCGCGGCTACACTTGTAGGCGCTCAGGCTCAGGCGATGCAGGACGCCGCGAAAAGCGCAATGAACCTTAACAACTTTACAGCCGCTTTTATGAAAAACGATCAGGAAAAATGATCGGGATAAATATAATAGGAGTTATACAGTTAATCACATCTTTAAAAATGTAAAATAAACGTAAATAATTCTAAAAAAGTCGTGAAACACTTTGCGTTTTATGATAGAATAAAAGAAAAAGCCACAGGAGGAAAACACAATGGCAAACAGAATAATACTAAACAACGTATCTTATCACGGCAAAGGAGCTATCGCTGAGATAGTCCCTACAGCTAAGGCAAAGGGCTTCAAGCATATCTTTGTATGCACAGACCCCGACCTGCTCAAGTTCGGTGTAACAAAGAAGGTCACCGATCTTCTTGACGAAGCGGCTCTTCCCTACACCGTTTATTCGGGAATAAAGCCCAACCCCACTATCGAGAACGTTAAGGAAGGCGTAGAAGCGTTCAAGGCTTGCGGCGCTGATTCTATCATAACGATCGGCGGAGGCTCCGCTATGGATACCGCAAAAGCTATAGGTATCATCATCACAAACCCCGAGTTCGCTGACGTTCGCTCTCTCGAGGGTGTAGCTCCCACAAAGAACCATGCCGTACCCACTATCGCCGTACCTACAACAGCCGGTACCGCCGCTGAGGTCACCATCAACTACGTTATCACCGATGTTGAAAAGGAACGCAAATTCGTCTGCGTTGACGAGCATGATATCCCCGAGGTAGCTGTCATCGACCCCGATATGATGAGCTCAATGCCTAAGGGACTGACCGCTTCTACCGGTATGGACGCTCTGACCCACGCTATCGAGGGCTTCACAACAAAGGCGGCTTGGGAGATGACCGATATGTTCCATCTCGAGGCTATCCGTCTTATCTCAAAGCATCTGCGCGGAGCTGTTGAGAACAAGCCCGAGGACAGAGAAGGTATGGCTCTGGCTCAGTATGTAGCGGGTATGGGCTTCTCTAACGTTGGCTTAGGTATCGCTCACAGTATCGCTCACACCCTCGGCGCTCATTATGACACACCTCACGGTGTAGCCTGCGCTATGATGCTCCCGATCGTTATGGAGTATAACCAGGAATATACAGGCGAGAAATTCAAGGATATAGCTATCGCTATGGGCGTCAAGGGAGTAGACGGAATGTCTCAGGCTGAATACCGCAAGGCGGCTATCGACGCCGTAAGACAGCTCTCTATAGATGTAGGTATCCCCACAAAGAACGATAAGGTCAAGGAAGAGGATCTCGATATACTTGCGAAGGACGCTTATGAGGACGCTTGCCGTCCCGGCAACCCCAGAGATACAAACGTCGAGGAGCTCAAAGAGCTGTACAGAAAGATAATGTGATCAAAATCTATAGCAAAAATCACCCTGAGCTGATAACTCAGGGTGATTTCTTTATACACGGAATTATAATCTGTTTACCTCGGCAAAGCCGTTCTTAGGGTCAAAACTCATGTTGTTTCTGAATTGTGTCGCCGTATTTGACGGATCGATATAATTGAAATTGATCTTTGCAAGAGTAGAGCTGTCAAAATCGACCGAAAATACTGTGGCGCTGCCAAGTACTACATGGACGATCGTATCCTTTACAGGTAAGAGAGCAAACATATCTCTGGCTATCCTGAGCGACATACTGCACACGTAATCCTGTAACAGAATATTGTAATCACGGGCGTTCATCCTCTGCTGAGCGTTTGAGAGAGCGGCGTCGTTGATGACGAATTCAACCTCGATCTTTGAGGGATTATCGGTTCCGAACTCAAAACCGGAACCGTAATCGAGCAAGTCGTCAAGAGGATTGACGTCTGAGATAAGCTGCAGATAGGTATCGATATCACCGCCGAGAACAAGAGGCGCCGCCTCATGGAGATAGCTCCATGTAGCCTCGTCATAGCCTGTACCATCATACGAAGTCGATTCGGCAATCTTCTTCCAATCCACAGAAATATCGGTGTTGCTGTGAATGGATTTCAAAGTATTCTCGTCTATCTGAACAAGATTTACACGCTTTGACGAAGGCAGGGCTTTGCTCTCGCTTTTTGCGGCGCTGCTCTCAGGCAGCTTTGACTTAGTCTTTGTCTCGGCTGCCTTTGCACTCTTTGACTTTGATTTGCTCTTACTGCCGAGAGTTTTTGTCTTAACATATGATACGCCCGTACCGGGGATACCTACTGTGCCCGTGACCCTGCCGCTCGTATTGATAGAACCTCTGAGCCCTGGAACACCGGCGCTGATACCTACTCCGCTCTTGCTGATATTGAGCTTGACGCCGGGTAAGAGAGAAATGCTTTTTCTGAACCTCAATCCCATAATATGCCTCCGAAATCAATGAGAATTTGCTGTAAAATCAAGCCGGAACGAACGGCAGCTCGTCACCGTAATCGTTTGATGAAACTATCGACTCCCACTCGGGGATTGTAGTACTGCTCTTATCGCCCGAAGAGGAGCCCGAACCCGATGAAGAAGATCCTGAACCCGACGAGGAAGATCCCGAACCCGATGAGGATGAACCTGAGTTCGATGAAGATGAACCCGAGCCGGATGAGTTGCTCTTCTTATCGGATGAAGAACCGCTGTTCTCAGATTTAGTGCCGCTGTCTGAAACGTTATCCACATCAACATTCTTACCGTCAGGGCCGATGATCGGCATCTCACCTTCTTCGACGGACGAAGTCGGTGAACCGCTGTCCTTATCGGAACCTGATTTTGATGATGAAGATTCCGCTTTCTCGGTAGCCGCTGCCGATGAAGCCGACGCAGTCTCAGAAGCCTCAGACGGTGTAGCGCCCTTATTATCAGAACCGCAGGCACAGAGCACAGCCGCGAGGAGCGCGATCACAAAAAGAATAGGTAAAATTTTTTTCATATAGTACCTCCATATACGGTCAGCCGACTGACGACCGACGACTGACCGCTCAACAGATAAAATGGATTATGACAACACAGCCTTTGCGGACTGTGAGTAATTGTACATTGCCTTCATTACAGTCTTGAAGCTGTCGGCATAATCACCGCTTACAGCGCCGCCATCGACAGTATCCTGTGCGAGCTGAAGATCGCTTGACGCCGCGGATGACGGTATGATAGCTACAGCCGAAATCGAGACCATCATACACATCACAAGAAATAATCCGATAATTCTTTTCATGTTTTCCAAAAGACAAACCTCCTAAAACGTATTGAGTTGTGGTCTGCCATGCTGCAACCCTCAGCGATAAATGTATTTATACTCATTAAATACATATTATTAGTTTTATTTTACTATAACAAAGCCGTTCAGTCAAGCTGTAATTGTATAAAACACATAATAACACATAATATTCAAATGAAAAAGGATGCAGATAAATCTGCACCCCATTATATTAACCCTTATTATCAGGCTCAACTTTGTTCTTCTTCATTTCAGCCGCGGTCTGTCTTGCGAGCTCTCTGAGCTCATCGAGATCATCTATTTCATCAGAGATGATATATGAAGTCTTGCGGATTATTCTTGTATTATTACGTCTGAACATACCCTCGAGCATTGAATAGTATCCGCCCGGGGTACTGATACCGTTGAACGTCAATCTGTCGATACCGGAATTCGCGAGCAGACTGTCAGCTACCTTGACGCAGTTGGTATTGATACCGAAGTATCTTCTGAACGGACCGCTCACAACCGTATATACCTTACCGCCGAGATCTCTGACGATATCACTGGCGGGATCGCCGTATTTCGAACCGTCCTCTCCCTTCTTTATCGCCCGTTCATAAAGGCTCTCGAAAGGCTCGCAATCTTTGAGCAGTTCCTCAATATTATCCTGAACGGCTTTGAGCTGTTTCTCGGAAAGATGAGCGCCGAAGCCGATAACATACTTCTTCTGAACATCAAGACAATATTTCAGATAAGGTATCTTAGGTATGATGACAAAGGTACCCTGAGCGACAAAACCCATCAGCTTTACCTTACTTGTATCGTATGTACCGTATGAGTATACCTTGTCTTTGATAGCGAGATCGATATGGCCGAACTTATTAGCGCCCTTAGTTGTGAGGTGCACCATGATCTCAAGATTTACAGAGTCATATTTTGCGTCAGGCTTCTGCTCGATCAGCATACCGCCGACGATATCTCCGTTTTCTCTGCCTTTGTTTATTTCCTTTATCATCTGGGACGGCTGCAAAGCCGTTATGATATTAGGAAGCGCAAAATGCAGGCGGCGTTCGGTTCTGTTCTCGTCAAGATCGGAGTTCGATACAGCGGCAATATAATCAAACAAGCTGGTGATCGCGTAAAAAATAAGATAGCAGCCGGCGATTATGGTAAGCAGTTCGAAATTCTTAACAGGATTGATGATCAATAACAGACCGAAAGAAATGCACAATAGCGCGGATATACCGTTGCGAACGGTACCTTTGAGCTTGTTTTTTAAGCAACTGATGAAAATCAGAAGACGCATGATTCCTAAAACCAGAGAAACGACGCCCACGATTATACTCGGCAAAAACGAGATATGAGACAGTCCCTTATATAAAATCACAAGCAAAAGACCGCCCGAGAAGCTGAGCATGATAGATCCCACGCCGCTTTTGAAGTCATTTGTTTTCCAACACTGGAAAAAGCGAATTGAACCGTACGCGAAAAGCAAAATAACCATCAGCGCGACAAAAATCACTTCTACGATATCATCGTTAAGGACGATCAAAAGAATACCGGATATAAACAGAATGATAGAAAATAAAAGAGTGACCCAGTTTTTCTGGCTCTTTGATTTGATTATCTGCATATAAACACCTCTTGGTCAATATATTCAACAAATTAATTATATATAATTATAGCACAGTAAAACAACTAATTCAATAATAATGCCGAATATAAAAACAAAAAGTAAATTCATGTCATTATGTATCTGATGCTCTGAAATGAACAGAAATCAAATAACCGATCAAAAGCAGTTTCTTACAAGAAAGCGCGCTTTGCGTGTATTTTGCATAGCTATCGCTCTCGCATAGCAGCAAACTGAGCGGGCATATAATTCTTACTTCTTTACTCAAACGAGCAGTTTCATGAAAATAAAAATCAGGGAGCAGACCGAAGCCTGCTCCCCTTTTTTCAAAGCAAATCATTAATTTACCAGCTGGTTACAATATAATGTCCGAGATCGTTCTTAGTACCGTCCATCCAGTAACCTGATACATCGAAGTCTGTGATGTCCTCTGTCTGAGCGCCGTTACCGTTGTTAAGGATAACGCCTACAGCACCCTTAGGAACATAGCACTTGAACTGTGTCTCGCCATAATCATTGACCTGTGTCTCAGCCTGAGCAGCGCCGGGCCATGCGCCTACAAGAGGATTGCCGTCGGCATCCCAAGCGTAAACATAAGCCGTGCCCCAACCGAAGTTATCGGTAAGCAGGAATGACTTCTCAGGTTCGGGAATAACTATCTCAACAGCAGAGAGGTCATTGTAAGCCTTAACGCAAGCGTCATAACCCGCGTCAACCTCATCGGGATCAGCAGAAGGATTGAGGCTTATTGAACGATAGGTATTGATCGCCGCGGAAGCTGCCTGATACTCAGGATATGAACCGTATGTATCGGAAGCATACTTAGCGAAGAGAGTGTTGAGGTTATTGTAAGCATTGAGGAACTCATCATAAGTATGCTCGCCTACAGGAGTTTCACCGACTATCTGACCTACCTTAGAGCCCTTGACCTTCATCTCAGCAAGGTAACGCTGGATAGTGGTAGCGTCTACAGAGTCGATAGAGCCGTCACCGTTAACGTCGGCAACCGTCTTCTGATCGGCATTCAGTGTGATCATCTTGATATTAGCTCTCTGTAAAACGGTTACGTCCATAACGGTAACGATACCGTCCTGATCGAGATCGCCGTACATAAGCTTATCTGTTACGGGCTTAGAGTCGGTATACAGATATACAGCGTTGAGAACGCCGGGCTGATAGAAGCCGCTTGCAAGAGCGGGAGCTATATAATTGCGGTTGAGAGTTGTATTAGCTGAGGTTGAGTAAACCTGGTTTGAACCTACGTTTGAGTAATCCTTCTTAACATCAGCGGAAAGAACATCACCGGTCTCAAGGTCGATATGAGAAGTAACTACAGAGCAGCTGAAGGTTACAACGCCGTCCTTGATCCAAGCTTCGCCGGCGACAGCGTAGCCGGGCTCGCCCTGATCGGGAACCTGATGTGTAGCGTCATGGAACATTACATAGCAGGCTGTGGTAGGTATATCCTTAACAAGCCACTTAGAGTCAGCCTGATCGGGATCATCGGTCATTCTATCCTTCTTAGACTGAGTAGCCCAAGCGCCGAGAGCCTCGTTGCCCTGATCGTCATAAGCATAGCAGTTTACGTAGCTCCAGCCGCCGGTGTTATAATAGTGGACCTTAGTGGTCTGGTTAGCGAGAGGCTTGTAATAGAAGTTAAAGGTCTGAGGATTAGAAGCGTCAAAATCGCCGATGGTCTTAGGCGGATACTTAGAGGTATCAAGCTCATAACCCTGTACGGGAGTAGCGGGAACGGAATAAGAAGCGCCGTTGCGCAGACGATACTTCATCGGTGTCTTGACAGATGCGTTTGTTGATGTGTTCAGGAAGTTGACCGTCAGATAACCGGAAGCGATATTTCTGGTATAATAGAACTTAACGGTAATATTCTGACCTGCGGTAGCCTTACCGAATGTAGCGCCGCTTACGGTAGACTCAAATCTGTCAAAGTCATGGTCGAACAGAATAGCAAGGTTCTTTGAAGCGCGCCATGTCTGACCTTCCTTAAACTTAGCGGTCTCGGTGAGAGCCTTTGAGTAAGAACCGGAAGCGCTGTCGCGTGTATAATGCTCAACTGTCAGAGAAGCGGTACCGAGAGCGGGCTGGCTGTAATTGCCGAAGCTTGCCGAATCTACAAGTACAACGCTACTCCAAGCGGGAACGCTGTAAGAGCCCGAAGCTGTGCCTAAAGAGGTCGTGCCTGCTTTAGTGCCGTTAGCTACAACGGTCCATGAACCTGAGCAAGTAATAGACTTAGCGGAGGATGTGGGGTTAAGAGCAACGATTACCTTGTTCCACTGACCGCTCTTGTTGTTTGTGATCTGCCATGCGGTAGCGCCGGAGACAGTAGAAACAGCGTTAGATGTAGTATCGCCGAAAGCGGATACAGCCTTACGGATAGCGACGAGACCTGCGTAATAGTTAGCTATATCAGCATACTTCTCGGCGCGGTTCCAGTTGATAGCGTTCATGTTATCAGGTGAACGGTAAGAGTTCTGATCGCCGTACTTTGTACGGGCAAACTCAGTACCCGCAACCGTGAAAGGAATACCCTGAGATGTAAGCGAAGAAGTCAGACCGATCTTCATTTGTCCGAGCACCTGAGCGCTGGGATTGTCTACGATCGACTTATTCTTATCATAAAGTGTGGGATCGTCCTTAGCGGTCTTGAAGCCTGAGGTTCCGTTAGCCGCAAGGATCTTATCGAATAATGTGAAGTTATCGTGGTTATCGGTATAGTTGACGAACTGCTCAACCTTAGCGCCGCTGAAGTCGCTCGCCTGTCCGCCGGCTGCCTTCAAGATCTCGGTAGCGGCGCCGCCGTTGAGGAAGCCCTTACCCGCAGCGGTCTCGTGGCTGCCCTTGAGAGCGTCTGAGTAACCTTCGTTGAAAGCGCCTACTCTGGTCAGCTGAGACATGGTGGACTTTGAAACAGCGTTTGAGATACCGTTATCGGAGCCGCCGGCCCAAGGCTCGCCGTACATAAGGATACGGGAGTCAACAGCGTCAAGAGCGGTTCTCCAAGCCTTTACAGCGGGAACATCGTGGCAGCCCATAAGGTCAAAACGGAAGCCGTCGATATGATACTCGGTAGCCCAATATACGAGTGAATCCTGTACAAACTGACGGGTCATAGCCTTCTCGGTAGAAAGAACATTGCCCAGACCCGAGCCGTCGTTGTATTTGTTGGTGTTCATATTGGACATACGATAGTAGTATTTAGGTACACACTTCGAGAAAGGCGAGCCCTCACGAACGAAAGTGTGGTTATAAACAACGTCCATTACAACAGAGATACCGCGGTCATGCAGAGCCTGAACAAGCATCTTGAACTCGGTGATACGGGTGTTGCCGTTGTAGGGATCGGAAGAATAAGAGCCCTCGGGAACGTTGTAGTTCTTGGGATCATAACCCCAGTTGCGGTTTACGCGAGCGTCTGTCTCATCGATAGAAGCGAAGTCCTCGATAGGCATGAGCTGTACGCAGTTAACGTTGTGCTCAACGAGATAGTCAACGCAGGACGCGATCTTGCCCTGACCGTTTACAGTGGTGTTTCCCTCTGTGAACGCAAGGTACTTACCGCGGTTAGCCTCGCTGACGCCGGAAGAAACATCGATAGAGAAATCACGAACGTGAACTTCCCAGACAACAGCGTCGCCGGGGTTATCAAACAGAACATGATTGTCCTTATCCCAACCGTCGGGGTCGGTAGAGTCGAGATCTACGATCATGCCGCGGTCGCCGTTAGCGCCTACAGCCTTAGCGTAGGGGTCGACTGTCTCTTTTACAACGCCGTTTCTGGAAACCAGATAGGTGTAATACTTATCCTTGAGGTCGCCGGACTTTGTCAGCGTCCAGATACCTGTAGAGTTGTTATAGGTCATAGCCGATGTTCCGAGCACGGCGGCGCCGGACTCGGCGTCGGTACCTGTGGCAAACAGCTTTACCATAACGGATTCCGCTTCAGGCGCCCAGACCTTAAAGGTGGTAGAGCTCTTTGAGTAAACAGCGCCGAGCTTCTCACCTGAATTGACGGCAGCCTTAGCATAGTTCTCTAAATAGTTTGCGTTTGCGGCGCCTGTCTCGGCAATGTCCTGCTCAGCGGCGGAAGCCGCCATAGTAAACATAGACACGAGCATCAGCACGGCAAGAACTACAGAGATTATCCTACGAATTTTCATGTAATCCTCTCCTTTTAAAAAAACGTACTAATGGAACACATACTATTCCAATTAAAGACATTATATCATAATCAGATGAATAAATAAATGAATTTTTAGATTTTTACAGAGGCTGTTTTGCACAATCTTTTTGTCACTTATTTGTTGATAATGACAAAGCAAGGATTTTTTTGCACAAAATCAAATTCTTTAATATTCTGTTACGGAAATAAAATTGCAGAGGCATATAATTCTGCCTCTGCAAAAGATATCAAATTCTGATGTTGGGAAATCCTACCCCGAAGGCTGTACCGAGAGTAACGCATACAGAGTTATCAACACCGTCAAAATAGACCGCAGCGGCTGTGCTGTCGTGCACGAGCCGCACATGAACATTTCTGTGGAGCTCGCTTGACAGATCCTCTTGTAACACGACCGCGTAATTTGTGCCGAGCTCACTTAGTTTGGCGTAACCTCCGCGGCAGCTGTTCAGTACTCCTCCGTGCACGTAATTCGCTATACTTATCAATATCGTGTCGCTGAGAGCTTCGCTTGCCGAAAGCTCTCTGTATGATGACGCCGCTATACTGACTATACGCCTGTGAAGTTCGATCGCCATATCGAGCCTGTCGTCGGCGTTATCAAATCTGCTCTGCATATAAAGCGACGGGAGGCTTTCCATCGGAGTGAAGCCCGCTAACTCTCCCCCTTTTTTTCTGACCAGAGCGCGCTTGATACCTGTATGTCCCATATCAAGCACCAAAGCGGAGGTGTTATCGGTCATAAGACGCTGGGCAAGTCCCATTACTCCGAGGTATCTGCCGTTTTCAAATAGCATGATATGATACGGCTTTACTCCGGAGGCGTCAAAGACAGAGTGTATATACTCCTTGAAGCGTCTGCCGAGCATGGAGCTCGCGAGACCTCCGGTCAGGATTATTGTATCGAGGTCGCTCCAAAAACGCCAGCAGTCGTCATCCCAGTCATCACGGGCAAGCCTGTTCTCAGGCAGACCCGTTTTGAGCGTCAACAGCAAAAGACCTAAGCGGTTGCCGAACTTTTTTGTCACTCGCTCAGCCATCTGTCTTAATCGCGCGTCAGACGAAACAAGCCCCTCTGACAGTATCTTAGGCAGATTGTTGTCGGTCTTATCGGAAAGATCTATACCGTATCTGCGGGAGACCTTCCGTATCTCGCCGACGATCGCGGGAGTAGAAAATATCTCCTGGAAGCTCTTTCCCTCGATCTCATCCTCTATGCCGTACAGCGGCAGCTTAGCCGCTACAGCTCTGTTCAATGAGCAGCGCGACGTTATATATTCAGTTTTATCGGTTTCCGATACGGATATAAAAGGATTACGCATAATATCACTTCTGTTGATGATTATTTAAGCTTATATTATGAACCGGCGGACTCGTAAGCGTTCAGTCCCCTGTTCCATATAAACAGCGCCAAAGTAAAGAGGACAGTGCCCGCTATAACGGTACCCCCAATACAGAACAAAGGATCTTTGCCGGTCAAAAAGTAACTCGCGGGATAATATGCCGTAAACGCAAAGGGCAATATATATGTAATAACGGTCTGAACAAACTTATTATATATTGAAACAGGATATTTTGAGAAGTCGTTAGCCATATAAAGCATATGAGTGATATGACCGCTCGCCTTAGTCCAGAAGGATATAGCCGAGGTCATGATCTTAAGAGAAGTATAGATAAGCGTCGCGAATACCGTGACAATTATCCACAGAGGAATAGTATACCAATGAAAAGGCATATTAAGTCTCGGTATGGAATAAGCGAGCAGCAGGATACAGGTAAGAGCCTCTCCGAAAGCGTCTACACAGAAATTCTCTGCGATAACATGGTAAAGAGTGTTTATGGGTCTGGTCAGGTACTTATCAAACTCACCTTTGCGGATTATCCTGTAGCCCACCATCCACAGATTGTCGGTAAACAGATGATCGATGAATTTGGGTATCAGCGAAAAGCCGTAGATAAACAGTATCTCATCAAAGCTCCAGCCTATTAGAGCGGGGATCTGACTGAAGATTATACCGAGAAACATTATCTGCAGGATCTGAGTGAACAATAATCCGATAGCCCCTAAGAGGAAATCGGTCTTATACTCCATCAGCTTCTTAAGGTACTGAGAGATAAAAATGCGGTGAAGTCTTATATATCTCATGTCATCAACCTCCCTGTACCGAAAGATGCTTTACGGCGCTGCGCCATATCAGCTTTGATACGCCGTACATAACGACAAGCCAGAAAAGCTGCAAGCCGATGCGCCACGCTATCTCACCGTAGGAATACATACCCATATAAATCATAACAGGAGTATAAGACAGCGACGCGAAAGGCAGGAAGTTGAGGACAGCCGCGAGACCCTGAGGCAAAAACGCCAGCGGTACTATCGCACCCGAGAGAAAGCCGACAACGGTCTCTTTTATAAGCGTTGTACCCCAAAGGTTTTTGAAGAAGAACGCCATAAAGCCGTAGCATACATTAAAGTAGAAGGATATCATATACGCGATAATCATGCTGACGATATACATCAGGAAATAACCGATGTTAAAGCATACAACACCGCTGACAGCGTACCTGTAGATCTCTACTCCCGCCACGATAGGAACAAATATCATGGATATCGAGATAATACGGTTACCGAGCTCCTGAAAGAGAAAGCACATCTCAAAGGAACACGGGCGTATCATTCGCATGGCGATAGAGCCGTCGATGATCTCCTCGCCTACGCTGAAAGCTCCGTCCGAATAGGTCAGATAACCCGTAAGAAAGGTTATGAACAGATACACCACCATATCCTCCATGCTAAAGCCCATGAAGGTCTTGCTGTCGGTACTGAGGAAAACCGCCTTCCATACAAAATACATTATAAAAGCGGACATTATCTCACCAATGAGAAAGCATATGAAGTTCGCTCTATAGGCGACCGCCTCCTGTATACCCGCTCTCGTGAACGGTCTGTAGGTGCGGAAAAAGCGCTTGATACGGCTCATATGCTCACCTCTTGGCGATACAGCTTCTTGATTATCTCTTCTATCTCAACATCCTTTATGTTGAGATCCTTAACATGAACTGTAGACAGAGTATAAGAGATGATATCCTCTACGCTGACCTTGGCGGTATCAAAGCGGACCTTTACCGAGCCTTTATCGCGTTCGGCGCTGATATCGGCGTCACTCAGTTTGAAACGCCTCTTATAGTCAAGGAGCTTGAAGTCGGGAGCGTTAACGAGCTCAAAGTTGAGAGTTCTGATATCTCCGAAATTATGCTTTAGCTCGGATATAGCGCCGTCAAACACCTTTTTGCCCTTATCTATCATAACGATACGCTCACACAGCTGCTCGATATCGGAGAGGTCGTGGGTCGTAAGTATAACGGTGGTGCCTTCCTCAGCGTTGATCTTGCGAATGGCGTTGCGGATATTCTCCTTTACAACGACGTCAAGACCGATAGTAGGCTCATCAAGGAACAAAACCTTGGGCGAATGAAGGAGCGAAGCCGCTATATCGGCGCGCATACGTTGGCCGAGGGACAAGGTACGGACAGGACTGGTGATGAAGCTGTCGAGCTCCAGCACCTCATTGAGGAACTCCATACGCTTTTTATACTGTTCATCGGGAACCTGATAGATCTCTTTGAGCACGGCATAGGTCTCCCTTAAAGCCAGATCCCACCAAAGCTGTGTTCTCTGACCGAACACGACGCCTATCTCGCGAACATAGTTCTTACGATCCTCCTGAGGGATCTTGCCGTTGATACGGCACATACCCGAGGTAGGCATGAGTATACCGGTAAGCATTTTTATTACGGTGCTCTTCCCCGCTCCGTTAGGTCCGAGAAATCCGAGTATTTCACCCTTAGGCACCTCAAAAGAAATACCGTCAACTGCCTTGACGATCTCTTTCTTGGGCTTAAAAAGAGCTTTTACCGAGCCTTTGATACCGGGTTCTTTTATTATCTTTTTGAACTCTTTGCGGAGGTTTTCCACGTAAATCATGTTTTCCATATATCTTACCCGTCAATCGATCATATATCTATCGTATATAATAACACATCTTTATAAAAAGAGCTATATTATCACAATCGCTTTTACAAGGAACACGCGGCAGCGTTTTACACATTGTTCTAAGTATATTATCACAGAATTAATATAAATTCAAGACTTCGCGTTATAAGCCGATAGAATATTTTTGTAACAATGTCGATAGAAAATGTCGCTTTCTGTAATGTTATTTACACTTTTGTAGAATATATTGCAATTTATATAAACAGGTGATAAAATTTCACATGGTGAATTAAATTCACATGAGGTGGGTAAATGATAAAATACGCGTGGTTTCCCGAGATAAAGAGTGACGGTGAAGGCGGACACTATCACACCTACGGCATAGCGGTATACAGCCGGGGACATAGGCGGATGATAAGCGACGTATCTACAGAAAAAGACAAGATCATATCTCTTGTTTCGTCTTTTAATGACGAAAAACTGGAGCTTGGACAGGTTGACGAGGCTATCGAGAACTTTCTGTACGATTTTGAGGTATAGCTTTTAAGATCGTTCTGTGGTATGATATAAGCACAACATACAGGCGGTGGTATAATGCTGTGCAATCAATGTCCCAGAGAATGTAATATCGAGCGCGGTGAAAGCAGATACGGCAGGTGCGGCGTGGGAGCTCTGCCAAAGGTAGCGAGGATCGCTCCTCACTATGATGAGGAACCCGTTATCAGCGGATCTTGCGGAGCGGGTACGATATTCTTCAGCGGCTGTAATATGAGGTGCGTTTTCTGCCAGAATTACGATATATCCGCTATGGCTGAGGGTAAGAGCCTCACCCCGTATCAGCTTAGCGAAGAATACAAGCGGCTTGAGAGCATGGGAGTTCACAATATAGAGCTGGTAACACCTTCGCATTACGTTGACGCGATAATCGAGAGCTTTGAGATTTATAAACCAAATTTGCCGATAGTATATAACAGCTCGGGATACGATAAGGTTGAAACGCTGAATAAGCTCGACGGTATCATAGATATCTATCTGCCTGATTTCAAGTACAGCGACAGCGCCCTCGCGAAACGGC
Organism: uncultured Clostridia bacterium; assembly: GCA_946183365.1. Taxonomy (GTDB): domain Bacteria; phylum Bacillota; class Clostridia; order Oscillospirales; family Acutalibacteraceae; genus Ruminococcoides. Next base: position 13,791 of record CAMHAH010000016.1, on the reverse strand, counting down.
TCTCCGATTGTCCCGATTATCCTTCTGTCGCTGAAAAAGCTATTGATGAAATGATAAGGCAGTGCGGAGATATCGTCATTAAGGACAATTTGATGAAAAGAGGGGTCATAATACGCCACCTTGTCCTGCCCTCACACACAAAGAACAGTATCGGGGTTCTTGAGCTGATAAAGCTAAACTGGGGCACGGATATCCCGATCAGCCTGATGGCGCAGTATACGCCCGCCGGCAAAGCCGCGGATCACCCGGATATCAACCGAAAACTGACCAAAAGAGAATACCGAAAGGTACTCGATAAAATGTATGAGCTCGAGCTCGACGGCTACGCTCAGGAGCTCGAAGCGGCAGACAAAAAATACGTCCCGGAATGGGATTATAAAGACAGATAAAGGCAGATATAGATAACAAACGCAAAAAACACCGCTTCATTACGAAACGGTGTTTTATCATGCGATTTTTACTTAGCGAAGTCAACAGCGCGGGACTCGCGTATGATGTTGACCTTGATCTGACCCGGATACTCGAGCTCTTCTTCGATCTTCTTGCAGATATCACGAGCCAGAGCGGGCATGGTCTCATCCTTGACCTGCTCGGGCTTGACCATGATACGGATCTCACGACCCGCCTGGATAGCGAACGAAGTCTCAACGCCCTTGAAGGATGAAGCGACCTCTTCGAGCTTCTGCAATCTCTTGATGTAGTTCTCGAGGTTCTCGCGTCTCGCTCCCGGACGAGCGGCTGAGATAGCGTCAGCGGCCTGAACGATACAGGCAACGACCGTCTTAGCCTCTACATCGCCGTGGTGAGCGTGGATAGCGTGGACAACCGCGTCGCTCTCTTTGTACTTGCGCGCGATATCTACGCCGATCTCAACATGGCTGCCGTCGATCTCATGATCGAGAGCCTTACCGATATCGTGCAGCAGACCCGCTCGCTTAGCGACCTTGGGATCAAGACCGAGCTCAGACGCGATCATACCGGAGATATAGCTGACCTCAAGCGAATGGTTCAGAACATTCTGACCGTAGCTGGTACGATACTTGAGTCTGCCTAAGATCTTGACAAGCTCGGGATGCAGACCGTGTACGCCTGCGTCGAGCACAGCGCGTTCACCCGCCTGCTTGATGCTCGCCTCGACCTCGCGACGCGCCTTCTCGACCATCTCCTCAACTCTTGCGGGATGGATACGGCCGTCGGAGATAAGCTTCTCAAGAGCTACTCTCGCGATCTCACGTCTGACGGGCTCGAAGCACGAGAGGGTGATGGCCTCGGGAGTATCGTCGATGATAAGGTCGCAGCCTGTCATAGTCTCGATAGCGCGGATGTTTCGACCCTCACGGCCGATGATACGACCCTTCATCTCATCATTGGGCAGCGGTACAACCGAAACGGTAGCCTCAGCGACCTGATCGGCGGCGCAGCGCTGGATAGCAAGAGAGATGATGTTGCGAGCGCGCTTATCGCTCTCATCCTTGAGCTGCTGCTCATACTCCATGATCTTGAGCGATTTCTCACGGTTGAGCTCGCTCTCAAGCTGGCTCAAAAGGTAAGCCTTAGCCTGATCTACAGTGTAGCCCGAGATCCTCTCGAGCATCTCAAACTGACTCTTCTTGATTGTTTCCGCCTCGGCGAGTCGCCCCTCGGCTTCTTTGATCTTCTTGTTAGCCTTCTCTTCCTTTTTCTCGACATTATCGAGCTTGCGGTCGAGAGTCTCTTCCTTCTGCTGGATACGGCGCTCCTGGCGCTGTACCTCCTTGCGGCGGTCTGAAAGCTCCTTTTCGCTCTCATTTCTGAGGCGATGGACCTCGTCCTTACCCTCAAGGATAGCTTCCTTCTTCTTTGCTTCAGCTGTCTTCATAGCGTCTGAGACGATACGCTTGGCCTCTTGCTCGGCGCTGCCGATCTCAGCCTCAGCCACCTTCTTGCGATACGCGCTGCCGGCAAAGATACCGATACCTGCTCCGACTATAAGGGCGACCACTATGAGGATGATACTCAAAGCATTCATAATTTGACACCTCCTTGATTTGATTCTTCTGATCAAACTCAACTCACGGTGCCGTTACTCAGATATTCAGTTTTGTATCACCAAATGTCAAATGACATGAAATAAGTTTATCCGCATAAGGGTAATCACCAAACGATATACGTAACTAAATGTATAATATTATTCAATGCTTACAAGCGGTTGGAAAATGGTAATAATCGTAAAAAATATCTATATATAACGGCTCTCTAAGAGAGTCTAATTGAAAAAATGAATACATTCCCCTTGGATCTGTAGTCAGGATATCATAACAGTCATAATGATACTATTATGATATCATAACTTATAATAATATACATCAAGCTGATTGTCAAGATAAAATTGCCTTAAAGGAAATAATAAATTGCTAAATTCGAATTATTCGACAAAAATATTATTAGTGCAAATTGCACAACCTAAAAATTCAGGTGCTGAGCCAAAACTACTTCTCTTTGTGAATTAATGATGAAAATCAACGGATTTGTTGTTCATATTGACCATAGGGTTGTCAGTTTTTATAAAAACTGCACTAAAAGTTTGGAATTTAATTTCAATTTTTACTTGATATTCACCTAAAAGTTTGATATTATATTCTTGTATTTTTATGTACAATTCTTACTTTAAGGAGAGTCAGATTATGAATTATGTTTTAAATGACGAAAGATTCCCCCTTGATCTGTTCCACGGCGGCGACGCTGTCAGAGCCTATGAGTTCTTAGGCGCTCATGACTTCTGGATCGACGGCTGTCAGGGCACCATGTTCCGCGTATGGGCTCCTAACGCGCTGACCGTATCCGTAGTAGGCGACTTCAACGGGTGGGATCAAATGGCAAACCACATGCACAAGATCTCTGAAGGCGGCGTTTGGGAATGCTGGATCCCCAACCTCGGCGAGACCGCGATCTATAAGTATTGCGTAGAGACACCCTGGTTTGAGAAGATCCTCAAATCCGATCCGTTCGCTTTCCACACACAGACCCGTCCCGACAACGCCTCTATCATATACAATTATGACAAGTATCAGTGGAATGATGAAGCTTGGTATAAGTATAAGATGGAGCACAACCACTTTGAGAGCCCCATCAACATCTATGAGGTCCACGCGGGTTCATGGCGCAAGTACGCCGACGGCAATACCTTCTCATATGACAAGCTCGCCGATGAGCTTATTCCGTATGTAAAGGAAATGGGCTATACCCACATCGAGTTCATGCCGATGACCGAATATCCCTTTGACGGTTCATGGGGCTATCAGGTAACCGGTTATTACGCTCCCACATCCCGCTACGGCAGCCCCGATATGTTCATGCACTTCATCGACCGCTGCCATCAGGAAGGTATCGGCGTTATCCTCGACTGGGTACCCGCTCACTTCCCCAAAGACGCTCACGGTCTCGGCCGCTTTGACGGTATCCACTGCTATGAGTATGAGGACAGCCGCAAGGGCGAGCACAAGGAATGGGGCACATATGTATTCGACTATGCCCGTTATGAGGTAATCTCCTTCCTCGTTTCTTCAGCTATGTTCTGGCTTGATAAGTATCATGTAGACGGCATCCGCGTTGACGCTGTCGCCTCGATGCTTTATCTTGACTACAACCGCAGAGACGGCGAGTGGGTAGCAAACAAGTACGGCGGTCACGAGCACCTCGAGGCTGTTGAATTCATCCAGAGACTGAACACAGCCGTTCACCTGCATCATCCGACTGTTATGATGATCGCTGAGGAGTCCACATCATGGCCTAAGGTTTCCCGTCCAGTATCCGACGGCGGTCTGGGCTTTGACTACAAGTGGAACATGGGCTGGATGAACGATATGCTCTCTTATATGTCGCTCGATCCGCTGTGGAGACCCTATCACCACAACAGCATCACATTCTCGTTCCTGTATGCTTTCTCAGAGAACTTCCTCCTCCCCATCTCTCACGATGAGGTCGTTTACGGCAAGGGATCTCTGATAAACAAAATGCCCGGCGACTATGATATGAAGTTTGCGGGCGTACGCGTATTCATGTCCTACATGATGGCTCACCCCGGCAAGAAGCTCACCTTCATGGGCGCTGAGATCGGTCAGTTCGACGAGTGGAATTCTACCGAGGAGCTGCAGTGGGGTCTGTTAGGCTTTGAGAAGCATAAGAAGCTCAACGACTTCTTCCGCGCTCTCAACGAGTTCTATAAGGCAAACACCTGTATGTATCAGGTCGACTTCACATGGGAAGGCTTCAACTGGATCCATCACGACGACTATCAGCAGAGCGTTATCGCGTTCCGCCGTATCGACAAGGAAGGCAACAACATCATCGTTGTATGCAACTTCCAGCCTATGTACCGTGAGAACTACGGTATCGGCGTTCCCGATTTCGGCGTTTACGGCGAAGTATTTAACTCCGATGACGAGCAGTACGGCGGTACCGGCAAGACCAACGGCACCGAGATCCACGCGGTCGACGAAGCTATGCACGGCTTTGATCAGTGCATCTATCTCAACCTGCCTCCGATGAGCGCTCTGTACCTCAAGCTGATGAAGAAGGAAAAGAGCCCCAAGGAGATCGCCGCTGAGAAGGCTGCCGAGAAGCGTAAGGAAGCAGCCAAGAAAGCCGCCGCTACACGCGCAGCAAAGAAGAAAGCGGCAGAGCAGAAAGCGGACGAGGTCAAGAAGGACATCAAAAAGAAAAAAACTACCGCAAAAAAGAAGATAGAGGATAAAGCAGACGCTATCGAGGATAAGGTAGAAGAGGTCAAAAAGGCAGTTAAGAAAAAGACAACCGCCAAGAAAACCGCTTCTAAGAAATAATCAACCCTGTTAAACTGTTATCAATTTATCACGATGACGGTAATAACAATACATACACAACAACTGAGCCCCGTTGTTATCGGGGCTCAGCGCTGAATTTTGGAGGACCATATGATACCTAAGAAAGAAGTTGTGGCAATGCTGCTGGCAGGCGGTCAGGGCTCTCGCCTTGGCGTACTGACCAAAAAGATAGCTAAGCCCGCAGTCCCGTTCGGAGGCAAATACAGAATTATAGACTTCCCTCTCTCAAACTGTATCAACTCCGGTATCGAGGCGGTAGGCGTGCTCACGCAGTATCAGCCGCTTGAGCTTAACGAATATGTAGGCAACGGTCAGCCGTGGGACCTTGACGGTATCCACTCGGGCGTCACCTGTCTGCAGCCGTATGAGTCTAAAGAAGGCTCTGACTGGTATTCGGGTACAGCTAACGCTATTTATCAGAATATCGGTTTTGTTGACAGATATGACCCCGATTATATCGTTGTTCTTTCGGGCGACCACATCTATAAGATGGATTATGCCGCGATGATCGACTACCATAAGGAAAAGAACGCGGCGTGCACTATCGCCGCCATGGACGTACCTATGGAAGAAGCGTCCCGCTTCGGTATTCTCAATACCAACGAGGACAATACTATTTACGAATTCGAAGAGAAGCCCGCTCACCCCAAGAGCACTAACGCCTCGATGGGCATATATGTATTCAGCTGGAAGACCGTTCGCGAGTATCTTATCAAAGACGCTCAGAACCCCGATTCACACAACGACTTCGGTAAGGACGTTCTGCCGCTGATGCTCAACTCTGGCGAAAAGATGGTAGCGTATCCCTTTGACGGCTACTGGAAGGACGTAGGAACCATCGACAGCCTGTGGGAGGCTAACATGGATCTGCTGGATCCCAACCTCCAGCTTGATCTGAAGAATATCTACTCACGCAATCCGATGATGCCTCCGCACCATGTCGGAGATACCGCCGAGATACAGAACTCTATGATATCCGACGGCTGTAATGTTGACGGCAAGCTTGAGTTCTCTATCATCTTCCCCGGCGTTATCATCGGCAAAGACGCCGTTATCAACTCGTCAATCCTCTTCCCCGGCGTTGTTATCGAGGACGGCGCTCATGTAGAGTTCTCTATTATTGCCGAGAACACTACCATCGGTAAAAACGCTAAGATCGGCGCGGCTCCCACCGAGATGGAGAACCGCGACGACTGGGGCATCACCGTTATCGGCGACGGTCTCAAGATCGGCGAGGGCGTAGTTGTTCCCTGCAAGTCGATGATAGACAAGGATATGGAGGTGTAAATCATGGCAAGCAACAGAATTTTAGGTCTTATCTTCGCTAATACCAATGAAAAGCACTTGCCTGAGCTTACAGCGTATCGTTCAACAGGCTCCGTACCTTTCGGCGGAAAGTATCGTCTTATAGACTTCCCGCTCTCTAATATGTCTAACTCCGGTATCAACAATATCGGTATCGTAGCAAAATCGAACTTCATGTCCCTTATGGACCATGTCGGCTCGGGTTCAGCTTGGGATCTTGCCCGCCGCAGAAGCGGTCTGAGCATACTGCCTCCTTACGGTGAGCACAGCTTCGCGACTTTGGTCGAGACTATATTCAACCTGCACGGTTATATCGAGCACGGCGACGAGGATTATATCCTCATCTCCCCCTCCGACTGTGTACACAACATGGATTACAGCAAGGTTCTCAATTTTGCTGAGAAGAACCAAGCAGATATCACCTTTATCTATACAAAACGTGTTGTCGGCGAGATCACGGATGACTTCCGCTGTATCCTTGATATTGACGACGACGGCAAGGTAAACAAGATCATGGCGTCACCCGTTGATGACAGCGTATGTAACCTTGATATCGGCGTAATGCTGATGAAAAAGACCGTCCTGATGGCTCTTGTTCGTCAGGCTATGTCTGAGTCAAAATACAGCTTTGTACGCGACGTGCTCCAGAAATCTCTTGACAGGCACAGAGTATACGCTTATGAGCTCACCGGATACTGTGAGATAATCAGCTCTGTCAAATCATATTATGACGCCAACATGAAGCTTATGGATCGCGACACGCGCTACAAGCTCTTTGATAATCGCAGACCCATTTACACAAAGGTTCGCGACGACGCTCCCTCTCGCTACGGTCTTAACTGCAGTGTAAAGGGCTCTCTCATCGCTCAGGGCTGCGTAATCAACGGTATCGTTGAGAATTCCATCATCAGCAAGGGCGTATATATAGGTCACGACGCTGTGATCAAGAATTGTATCGTTATGCAGGACAGCATCATCGGCGATAAAGCCGAGCTGGTAAACTTAGTGATAGATAAGGACGTCAACGTGAGCCGCGCATCAAAGCTGCAGGGCACTCAGAACTATCCCATGTATATCGCTAAAAAGTCCATTGTATAAAAAATCAGGAGGTATATAGATTATGAAAATTCTTTATTGCGCGAGTGAAGCCAATCCGTTCGCGGGCAGCGGCGGTCTCGCAGACGTTGCCGGCTCTCTGCCGCATACCATATGCCGCAAGGGTCACGATTGCCGTATCGTTATGCCGCTGTACGGCACTATCCCCTATGAGCTAAAGTGCCAGATGAATTTCATCACCAACTTTACGGTTCCCGTAGCGTGGCGTCACCAGTACTGCGGACTGTTCTGGGCAAGATGGAACGACTGCACCTATTACTTTATCGATAATGAGTATTACTTCAAGAGAGATAAGCTCTATGGCTTCTATGATGACGCCGAGCGCTACGCGTTCTTCTCAAGAGCTATCCTCGAGATGCTCCCCTATATCGATTTCCATCCGGATCTTATCCATACTAACGACTGGCAGACAGCTCTTGTACCCGTTTACTACTACCTGTTCTATTCCAAGAATCCGTGGTATTACAACATCAAGTCTCTGTTCACCATCCACAACATCCAGTATCAGGGCAAGTACGGCTGGGAAGTCAACACAGAGTGTGTCGGTATCCCGCCTACAGAGTCCAAGATACTTGAGATGGACGGCAAGCTGAATATGATGAAGGGCGCTATCTTCTGCTCTACGCGCGTCAACACCGTATCTCCCACATACGCGCTTGAGATAAAGGACCCCTGGTACAGCCACGGTCTGCATCACGCTCTCAACGCTAATCATTATAAGCTCTGCGGTATCCTAAACGGTATCGACCAGGCGAGCTACGACCCCGCTACCGACTATCAGCTCTATTGCAACTATACAAAAGAGGATATGAGCGGTAAGGGCGAGTGTAAGCGCCGCCTGCAGGAGAGACTGGGTCTTGAGCAGAGCTGGGATACTCCTATCGTAGCTATGGTAACCCGTATGGTAGCACATAAGGGTCTCGACCTCGTTCGCGGCGGTCTGCCCGATCTGCTGAACAATCATAAGATGCAGTTCGTCATCTTAGGCTCGGGCGATGAAGAATACGAGAACTTCTTCCGCGATATGCAGTGGTTCTATCCCGGCAGAGTATGCACCTGCCACGGCTTTGTTCCCGAACTTGCCCGTAAGATCTACTCAGGCGCCGATATCTTCCTCATGCCCAGTAAGCAGGAGCCCTGCGGTCTGTCTCAGATGATAGCGCTGCGCTACGGTACTATCCCTGTAGTCCGTGAGGTTGGCGGTCTGAAGGACAGCGTATTCGACAGCGCCGATAACTACGGCAACGGCTTCACCTTCCGCAACTATGATATCGCCGATATGTGCAACGCTGTTAAGCGCGCTCTGGCGGGTATCTGTGACAACGAAGGCTGGCATCAGCTGATGTGGCGCGCTATGATGAGCGACAACAGCTGGGAGCGTTCAGCTCAGGATTACATCAACGTTTATGAGGATACTATGAACTGGCTGTGATCATAAGCCTTGATCAACTAATTATAATCTGACATAAAATACACAGCGCCGCTTCGGATAAAACGAAGCGGCGCTGACTTTTCTTTAATTATTCTTTCATAAGTAAGAAACGGATTATCAAATCACAATCGTTCCTCGAGATAGTCTTTGACCTCAAATAACGACGGAAGTACCACCTCGGCGAGCGAGCGTATCTCATCATCGGGCTGTTTGATATCGGGCACCATTATCGGGTGCATACCTGCCGAATGAGCGGCTCTGATACCGTTGAAGCTGTCCTCTATTACATAGCAGCTTTCGGGAGAAGCATTGAGCCTTTTTGCCGCCTCAAGAAAGATCTCGGGATGAGGCTTGCTGTGAGCGACCATATTGCCGCACACGACCGCTGAAAAATACTTCTTCAGTTCAGCGTTCTCCAATAATCTGAAAACACTCTCCTGACGTGTGGATGAAGCGAGGGCTACAGGTATCTTCTTATCACTGAGCCACTCAAAAATCTCATATACACCGGGCTTTATATCAAAATCCTTCTTACTGAGCTCTTCATGAACATCTTCGCGGTAAGAAACAAAATCGAGATCATAACCGTGATATGAGCAGAAGATATCTCTGGTACGCTCCCAGTTAGCTCCTATACTCTCTATACAGGCTCGCTCAACGTCATCGAGCCCATACTTGGGAGCAAGCTTTTTATACGCCTCAATATAAGCTCTCTCGGAGTCAAAAATAACTCCGTCCATATCAAAGATAACATTCATAGATACACTCCCCTACATTTCCTAACTGTTATTATAACAAAGTCGCGGTCATATTTCAACATCAATTGACATATACTTTGTGAAATTTATAACAAAAATGAAATTTCAAAATGTCAAAAATGCAAAATCAGAGATATTTTGTGCTGTTGTTGCACTTTTAACAATCTTTTTTGCAAATTTAAAAATTTATTATTGCATTTTTACAGCCTGTGTGCTACAATAAATCTATCAGGTTTTAAAGCGTTGATAACCATTAACTGAGGTGTTCTCGCTTTACATACTCGATTTAATAATTTGAAAAGAGGGGACTTTATGGAAAAGATACTGATACTCGATTTCGGCGGACAATACAGCAGGCTCACAGCCCGCAAGGTGCGCGAACAGAACATCTATGCTGAGATCAAGCCTTACACCAAAGTGATGGTGGATGAGATAGTCAAAGAGGGCTACAAAGGAATCATCCTGACCGGCGGCTCCTTCAGCGTTTTTGATAAGGACGCGCCGCACTATGATCCTGCTCTCTTCAAGACCGGTATCCCGATCCTCGGCATCGGCTACGGCTGTCAGCTGATAGCCTACACCGCCGGTGGTAAAGTCACCTACTCTGACGGCGGCAGTGAATATGGCAAGGTCGAGGTCATCTCTGACGGCAGCACTCTGCTCGACGGCTTCCCCGCGGTTAGCGTTAGCTGGATGAGCCACCGCAACTATATCAAAGAAGCTCCTATCGGATTTAACGTTACCGCTTATACCGAGTTCTGTCCTGTAGCGGCGATCGAGGATGAAGAGAGAAACATATACGGCGTTCAGTTCCATCCCGAGGTCAGCCATACCGAATACGGTGAGCTGGTATTGCACAACTTCCTCTATAATATCTGCGGCTGCTCAGGCGATTGGACAATGGACAGCTTTGTTGAGAGAAAGATAGAAGAATACCGTGATATGCTCGGAGACAAGAAGGTTCTCTGTGCTCTGTCCGGCGGTGTTGACAGCTCCGTTGCCGCTATGCTGCTGCATAAGGCTGTCGGCGATAACCTCATCTGTGTCTTTGTAGATAACGGCTTGCTCAGAAAGGGTGAGGCTGATTATGTTGAGCGTCTGTTCAGAGATACCTTCAACTTCAATCTCATCCGCGTTGACGCCAAGGATCGCTTCCTGAATAAGTTAAAGGGTATTACGCAGCCCGACGATAAGCGCAAAGCAATAAGCGAAGAGTTCGTAAGCGTATTTGAAGAAGAAGCAAAGAAGATCGGTAAGCTCAATTATCTGGTACAGGGCACTATCATCACCGATGTTATCGAGAGAGGCTCGGGCGATATCACAGGCTTCAAAGGCAGCGAGAACAGCGGTATCACTTCAGTTATAGATTTTGACGCAATGCTGGAGCCTTTGAGAGATCTGTTCAAAGACGAGGTGCGCCGTATGGGTCAGGCTCTGGGTATTCCGAAGGATCTTGTCTGGCGTCAGCCCTTCCCCGGTCCCGGTCTTGCTATCCGCTGCATAGGCGAGATAACAGCCGAGAAGCTCGATATTCTGCGAGAAGTCGACGCGATATTCCGCGAAGAGATCGAAAAGACCGGTTATGACCGCTACACAAGCCAGTACTTCGCTGTTTTGACCGATACCAAGTCGATCGGCGTTCTCGACGACGTAAGGACCGTAGGCATGACCGTTGTACTGAGAGCCGTAAACAGCGACGACTTTGTTACAGCCGATTGGTCGCGTATCCCCTATGAGGTACTCGAGAAGGCTTCTGAACGCATCACAAGCGAGGTAAGCGGTATCACACGAGTAGTCTATGACATAACCCCCAAGCCTCCGGCAACAGTAGAGTGGGAGTAAAGAAGTATTTAATATGTATTATCTATAATAGCAGGCAGGGTAAAAGCTGTCTGCTATTATTCTTATTATCCACGATCGAACTGCTCAAATGAAAAATAAAATGCTGTGAGTACGGAAGATGAACAATATCCGTAACCGTGCAACGGAAATCGTTAACGTAGAGTTGATTTACACCTAAAAAGCAACGCCGCCAAGTAGGATAACCTCCTGCTTGGCGGCGTTTTCTTGAAATTGACAAAATACATAGAATACGCTATAATACGACAGACAGGAGGGCTGCGTTTTGAAAAGATATGTTATTGCCGTATAAGCATTGGCTATTCGGTATCGTTTGAATATTTTATAGCCATTGCTTACCCTAAAGCATTTCAATTTTTAGGAGGCAACAATGAGCTATATCAAGGCAGACGATGTGCTGCCGCAGAACATTATTAAAATCATTCAGCAATACATTGATGGGGAAAACATTTATATTCCCAAGAAGGACGGCTCCCGCGTCGATTGGGGAGCGAAAACAGGCGTTAAAAAAGAGTTGCGCCGACGAAACGCTTTGATTTATCGGGAATACCTTGACGGCGAGACAGTTTCGATATTGGCAAGTCGATATTACCTTTCCGATAAATCCATTCAGCGCATTATCCGTGAAATGAAAATTTGTGAGTCTGCTTAGTGCAGGCTCATTCTTTTTTATAATGGTTTTCAAGGTTGATTTACAGCGGAATGCTTGATATGATGATGTCAGTAAATCGAAAGGGTGTTTACAATGGATAAATATAAATACATCACGCTTCGTGAGCGTCCGGAATTAAAGGATACAGCCGCCAAGTGGTTTTGTGAAAAATGGAACGTACCTGTTACCGCTTATCTCGAATGTATGGAGGATTATCTAAGCGGTAATACCGAATATGGCTGGTACCTATGCCTTGACGGAGATCAAATCATCGGCGGTTTGGGCGTTATTCAAAATGACTTTCACGAGAGAAAGGATTTATTTCCGAACGTTTGCGCCGTCTATACGGAAAGCGAATACCGAAAGCAGGGGATTGCAGGAAAGCTCTTGGATTTGGCGGTGGAGAATTTGCGGTCAAAGGGAATTTCGCCGGTTTATCTCGTGACCGACCACATCGGCTTTTATGAGCGATACGGCTGGGAATTCTTTTGTATGATTCAAGGCAGTGATCCCGAGCCGTCAAGAATGTATGTACACTATTAAATGAAAGGATAACACTATGTTCAAAATAGAAACAGATAGATTGATGATTACAGTATTTACGCCGGATATGGCGCAGGCGGTTCACGAAAACTCACTTGACGAGGATAACCGCCGTTTTGTTCCCGACGAGGTTTTTGAAACCGTCGAGGACGCTTCGGAAACAATTGAATTTCTTATGTCGCGGTACGGCGGCTGCGAGGGGCCGTTTGTATATCCCGTGTTGCGTAAGGATAAAACCAACATAGGTTATGTGCAGGCTGTTCCGCTTGATGGCGGCATATGGGAGATCGGTTATCATATCGGCGCTAAATATACAAAGCACGGTTACGCTACAGAAGCCGTAAGTGCTTTTCTGCCTGTCATTATGGAAAGAATCGGTGTTACAAAAATGGCGGGAATCTGCCTTGCCGACAACATCGCTTCGCAAAAGGTAATGGAAAAATGCGGCTTTATTTTGGAATTCAAGGGTATTGATAATTACCAAGGCGAGCAAAAAGAGATCTGCCGCTATTGGTATGAAAGATAGTTTTTAAACCGGTAACGCCGTCAAGTGGGATAATTCCTGCTTGGCGGCTCTGTTTTTTTGAATAATAACCACTTATCTTCAAAAAACGACCACTTATTGAAAAACGGTGGATTTGATTTTCAAAGCGTGGTATACTGTTGTCAACAAAGGAGGAAAAAACAATGCAGGTAGAAATCAAAATCGACGACAGCTGTATTGAGCCTAGAGTGATTATTATTACTGATAAGGTAAATGATGAAATCAACGATATACTCAATACGCTTTCATCTAAAACTCCTGAGATTATTACGGGCTTTTATAATGATTTGGCGGAAATCTTATCACCCGATAACATTATCCGTATTTACTCTGCGGGCGGCAAGACATTTGCTTTTGCCAACAAGAAAGAATACATCCTCAGACAAAGATTATACGAGCTTGAGGAGCAGCTTACCAAGTACAGCTTTGTGCGCATCTCCAACTCGGAGATCATCAATCTTAAAAAGGTGCGCAACTTTGATTTGAGCTTATCGGGTACGATTTGCGTTACGCTGTCCGACGGAACGGCAACATATGTTTCAAGACGCTATGTGTCAAAAATCAAAAAGGTTTTAGGTTTATAGGAGGTATATTATGAAAAAGAAAGTTATTCTGCGCTGCCTGATCGGTGCGCCTATCGGTCTAAGCATTAGCTTTATGATCACACTTATCATTTCGGTAATTATTAACAAGGGAGAGTATTATCCTGTAGTGCCGCAGTTGACTGCTCTTTGCGGCAA
>CAMHAH010000015.1 GCA_946183365.1 uncultured Clostridia bacterium | reverse complement strand
CGAAATTTTCCGTTAATAAATTTGTTAAAGCGTTTAATGGAAACTTAGTATAAGAGATTTTATATTGTATTATTCTCATGATTATGTTATAATCTACGCAAATAGATTTTGTATCATAGCTTCAGATAAAGGAAGTTGGTAAGGAGGTAAGCTTATGTTTGATGCTGAGAGAGTTAAGAACGACTGCGTAGAATGGATACGCCGGTTCTTTGAAGAGAACGGAAAGGGCTGTAACGCCGTGGTAGGTATATCGGGCGGCAAGGACAGCTCTGTCGTAGCCGCGCTGTGCGTTGAGGCTCTGGGTAAGGACAGGGTCATAGGCGTGCTTATGCCCAACGGCGAGCAGTCCGATATCGATATGGCTGAGCTGCTCGTGAACACGCTCGGCATAAAGCACTATACGGTCAATATCAAAGACGCCTTTGACGGCGTTGTAAAGAACCTGCCGTTTGAGATCACCGATCAGACCCGCCAGAACCTGCCGCCGCGTATCCGTATGGCTACGCTGTACGCGGTATCGCAGAGCCATAACGGCAGAGTAGCCAACACCTGCAACCTCAGCGAGGACTGGGTGGGTTATTCGACCCGCTACGGCGACAGCGTGGGCGATTTCAGCCCCTGCTCTCACCTGACAGTTGACGAGGTCAAGCAGATCGGCAGATTGCTCGGGCTTCCGTCTGAGCTGGTCGATAAGGCGCCCAGCGACGGACTTTGCGGCAAGACCGACGAGGATAATCTCGGCTTCACCTACGCCGAGCTCGACCGTTATATCCGCACCGGCGAGATAGACAACAAGGAGCATAAGGAGCTGATAGACCGCAAACACAAGATGAATTTGTTCAAGCTGCAGCTCATGCCCGCGTTCGAGCCTGAGCTTTGATAAGGTTATTGTTTAGATGAATATAACAAAGGGGCTGTCGCATTAAGCGTGCGATAGCCCCAATATTTTTAAAAAACGATGTAAGCTCAGTGCTTTCCGCCTTCCCCCAGAGGGGAAGGCTTTTGTTATTTGACAGGAAACTACAACAAACTGTATAATTGATTGTTTACAAAGATAAATTATACAATTTGTATTATTGTGGTAACATCTGTCAAATAAAAAATAATTTATAGTCCCCGCTCAGTAGCGCACTGCGTGCGCACGAGCTGAGGTGCTGTCCAAATCTGTGATTTGGGTCACAGCACCCATACACAGGAGATGGGTAAACGAAATCGCGCGCTTGGTGCGCACGCTTTCTTGTTGCGACAGCTCCTTCTATATTGCAAACAAAAAAGGCGGACGCTCAGCATCCGCCTCAGCTTTGTTTTGTTTAGTCAGCAAAACCTGTGTTGATAAGCTCAACAAGACCCTCTACAGCGTCTACCTCATCAGGGCCGTCAGCAAAGATCTTTACGTTTGTGCCGCCGATGATGCCGAGCGAAAGAACGCCAAGGAGAGACTTCGCGTTTACCTTTCTCTCGTCCTTCTCGAGCCAGATAGACGACTTGTACTCGTTAGCCTTCTGGATAAAGAAAGTAGCGGGACGGGCGTGTAAGCCAGCCTTATTCTGAACTAAAACTTCCTTAACGTACATAACTATACCCTCTTTTTCTGTCGATTAAAATACAGTAAGTGTGCTTTCACTTTTCTTGTTGCTTACTTATTATATCCTTGAAAAAGCGGTTGGTCAACACTCGAAAATCATTTTTGTTTTGATATCTAACACTATAAAATCAATTATCTTTTTTATTGTGCAAAATCACCAAGGTGTTGATAAGTATTTGTGTGCAACTCACAATCACGCCCCGAAAAAAGAGGATAATAATATGCTATCGGGGTGATTTTTGGCTAATTTTCGGCGGATGTGATATCCTCGGCGAGCTGCTTTTCTTTGTCGCTCAGATCGGCTGTCGCGAGCATATCCGGGCGCTTCTTCGCGGTCTCGACGATACTCTGCTCGCGGCGCCATTTGCGTATGTTCTCATGGTGACCGCTGAACAGAACTTCGGGTATCCCGATGCCTCTCCATGTTTGCGGCTTTGTATACTGCGGGTACTCCAAAAGACCGTCGTAGTGGCTCTCCATCTCAAAGCACTCGTCGTCGCTGAGCACTCCCTTTTGCAGCCGCGCCAGAGAGTCGGTCAGCACCATCGCGGGCAGCTCGCCGCCGGTCAGCACATAGTCGCCTATGGATATCTCTTCGTCGACATACATATCAAGCACTCGCTGATCTACGCCCTCATAGTGGCCGCAGAGTATACAGATATTCTCATATCCGCTCAGCTCTTTGAGCTTGTTTTGGGTCAGGGTCCTGCCCTTTGGGGACATATAGATGAAACGCGGCTTCTCTGAGAGCTGTTCACAGATATCCTCATAGCACAGCGCTATGGGCTCAGCCATCATCAGCATACCCATGCCGCCGCCGTAGGTGGTGTCGTCGACGCGTCTGTGCTTGTCAAAGGCGTAGTCGCGCAGCTGGTGACAGCGTATATCTATCGCTCCCGACTTACGCGCTCTGCCGATCACGCTCTCGCCGAGCACGGCCTCGCACATCTCGGGGAACAGGGTGATGATATCAATCCTCATCGTCAAATAATCCTTTCATGGGGTGGATATATACCTTGCCGCTCTCAAAGTCAAGACGGTCGATGATATCGGGTATCACGGGGATATAGTAGAGCTTTCCGTCGTCAGAGAGCATCTCATATACGTCGTTCGAGCCTGTCTTGAGCACATCCTTAACCTTGCCGTATACCTCGTCGGTATCGGCGTCGGTGACCTCGAGACCGATGATATCCTGCACGAAGTGCTCGCCCTCGTCGAGCTTTACGTCGGCGCGGTCGATATACAGCACCTTGCCCCTTAAGGTATCAGCCTCTTCGATGGTGGTTATGCCCTTTACCGTGAGCAGGGCGATATTCTTGTGCGGACGGCAGGTGACAGAGAGCTCGGTCGTGCCGTTATCTAAGTATAAACGCTTGAATTTTCTGAGGAACTCGGGTGAGTTTGCCCAGCACTCGACGCGCATCTCGCCGCGTATACCGTGGGTGCCGACTATTTTTCCGACCTCTAAATATTTCTTGAGCATGGTTGTCTGCCTTTCGATCATGATACTGCTTTTCATTATATATATTTTTGAGCGGATTTTCAATAAAAACTTGAGAAAGAGGGATATTCGGCGGCTGTTTCACATAAAAACCTCAGTCCGTTCATAATTTGTTCATAATTTCAACAATCAGCACACACAAAGCCCCTTTATACTAAAGCCATAACATAAAGAACAACAACACAACATAAACGACGAAAGGAGCTTTACAATGGCTTTTACTTATATCTTCAAGAGAGTTGAAAAGAAATATATGCTCACTCAGGAGCAGTACGAATATCTGACACAGGCGATAGCGCCTTATATGGCGGTGGATAAATACGGCGAGACAGAGATCCGCAATATCTACTTTGACAACAACGACGACGAGCTGATAGAGACTTCTTTAAAGAAGCCCACCTACAAAGAGAAGCTCAGGCTCCGCTCTTACGGAACACCGAACGACGACAGCACCGTGTTTTTTGAGATAAAGAAGAAGTACAAGGGCATCGTCTATAAGCGCCGTATATCGATGAAGCTCAAAGAGGCTTATGATTATATCGAGAGCGGCGAGCTGCCCGAGCATCTGGTCGGTAATATCCCCGTAGAGATCGACTATATGATAAAGCGCTACCGCCTTTATCCCAAGGCTTATATCAGCTACAAGCGCGTAGCCTACGCGGGCATCAATAACCCCGATCTCAGGATCACCTTTGATAGGGATATCACCTCAAGATATGATGACGTAAAGCTCGAGAGCTGTTCAGACGGTCACAAGGTACTGCCCGAAAAGACCTATCTGATGGAGATCAAGATCCCCGGCGCCATGCCCTTATGGCTGGCTCACGTACTGAGCGAGAAGAACATATTCCCTCACAGCTTCTCAAAATTCGGTACCGCTCATGTCCAGAACAGGATCAAGATGGCAAGCGGCTTCTGATCTGTCGGAACATTCAACAGGATAACACACAATAAATGTCAACAATAATTCAATGATATTAAGGAGGAACACAAAATGACATTTGATACTATTTTTACAGGTGACAGCATCACATTGGTACAGGGGCTCATCGCTACAGGCGTAGCCCTCGGACTGGGATTTATCTCAGCCCTGGTCTATAAGTTCAAGAGCTACTGCTCAAAGAGCTTCGCGGTAACGCTAACCATCATACCCGCGATAGTCGCGATGCTCATAATGATGGTCAACGGTCTCTCGGCAGGCGCGGGTATCGCGGTGCTCGGCGTATTCTCGCTGGTGCGCTTCCGTTCTCAGCCCGGCTCATCAAGAGAGCTGCTTGCGATAATGCTCAGCATGGCTATCGGTCTCGCCTGCGGCGGCGGTTATGTGACCTTCGCGGTGTTCGCGGCGATAGTAGTATGTATAGCGTGGCTCGTACTCTTTTCAACTCCCTTCGGCAACACCACCAAAAAAGAGCTGAGGATAGAGATCCCCGAGAACCTCGATTATGAGGGTTTGTTTGACGACATCTTCAAGGAATTCACCACAAAAAACGAAGTCGTTACCGTCAAGACCGTCCAGATGGGCAGCGTATATGAGCTGAGATATCACATCTCTCTCAAGAAGGACAAGAGCGAGAAGGCGTTCATCGACGCTATCCGCGCCCGCAACGGTAATCTGCCGGTATCATGCGGCAGAGCTAAGAATGAGAATGAACTGTAAGAAACGCAGATAACGCAGGGAGGATCCTACTCCTCCCATAAGCGTTTTTATATAAATCACATCTATTATATCAAGAAGGCGATCGATATGAATGTTTAATGCTTTAGAGAGCGAAGAGCCGTAGGATAATCAACGGCTGAAAGCTCATTTGTCAAGAGTACTACTTAGAATTGCTTGTTCTAACTCCTTAATATCCAAGGCGACGGCGGCGCTCCTGCTTAGGCGGGGCGCCGCTGTTGCGTTTTTTGGCTACCATTATCAAAGGGGGCTGTATTCAGACAAGACAAAAGCTCCGGAGCGATGTCCGGAGTTGATTTCTTAATTTTAATTACTGCTTTTTGGTGATACGAAGGTTCTGGCGCGTCTTGCGCAGTTCGGTGAGCTGAGCTGTGATAGCGTCGTCGGTGCGCTTCATAACGTTCTCTACATAGTCGTTGGCTGCCTTGCGTATCTCAGAAGCCTTGACCTTAGCGTCGTTGAGCAGCTCGCCTGCCTCGGCCTTAGCCTCGCGCATTACCTCGCTCTGCTCTACCATAGACTTCTTGCGATCCTCGGCGGCGCGGATGATATCCTCGCTCTCTTTCTTAGCCTCAGCGATTATCTGGCTGCGGTCGGCTACGATATTCTTAGCCTGTCTTACCTCTGCGGGCATAGTATCCTGTATCTCATCGAGGATATCATAGATCTTGTCTGCCTCGATTATTACCTTGCCGCCCGACAGGGGCAGGGTCTTTGCGTCAGCTACAAGGTCCTGCAGCTCCTGGATAAGTTCATCTACTCTCATTTTACCGGTTTCCTTTCCTGTTTAATCTGTTAAAAATCTCGTCATGTATGCAGGCGGGTACGAAATTAGAGATATCGCCGCCGTGCGAGGCTACATTCTTGACTATGGATGAGCTCAGATAGGTATATCTCGCGTCGCTCGCGAGAAAGACGGTATCCAGCTCGGGGTTCAGCTTGCGGTTAGTCAGCGCCATCTGGAATTCATATTCAAAGTCAGATACCGCTCTGAGACCCCTGACTACAGCCGAGGCCCCCAGATCCTTAGCGCATTGAGCGAGAAGCCCGTCGCACCCGATGACCCTTACGTTATGGATGCCGCCGACGGTCTGTCTGAGATGCTCTATCCTCTCGTCTATGCTGAAGATAGGGTGCTTCTCTCCGTTGACGAACACTCCGACTATCACCTCGTCAAACATCCTGCTCGCGCGGGTGATGATGTCGATATGACCGAGGGTAACGGGGTCAAAGCTGCCGGGGCAGATCACGGTCTTGTGCATAATACGCTCCTAACCAAATCGATTGCAGTACACAGTCATTCCTGATTATTTACAAAATCATCATGACGATAAGTGCTTACCCTTATTTTACCATAGGTACGCTCTCTGTCAAGAGTAAAATTGTAATATTTTTGTAATATTTTATCATTTAATGCACTTTCACAAATTATAACGCCTGTTTTTTTCATTCTTTGTGCAATAATTGGCATGATTTCTTGTAAAATCCCTTTGTTATAAGGGGGATCAAGAAAGGCTATGTCAAATTCTCGGTCGGTGTTTTTGAGGTAGGCGATCGAGTCGGCGGTGATGACGGTCGCTAAAGATTGCAGGTTTGTAACCTTTAGGTTGCGGTTTATGACCTCAGCCGCTTTCTTTGATTTATCCAGAAAAACAGCGCTTTTAGCCCCGCGGGAGAGTGCCTCTATACCCATCTGACCCGATCCCGCGAAGACGTCGATGAAGTCGCGTCCCTCCAGCTCGAACTGGATAGAAGAGAACACAGCTTCTTTTACCTTGTCCGTAGTGGGGCGGACTATGTCGTCGCCCTTGAGGGTCTCAAGCGCCCTGCCCCTGGCTGAGCCTGTTATTACTCGCATGGTTACCTCCTTCTTTCAGGCTCCCTTTACCAAAGGGAGGCTATTCACTCTCATGGAAATAATTGTATACGTTCACGGCGGCGGGGTGGGTCATGCCCGGAGCCTGTTCGAGCTCCTCTATCGATGCGCCCGAGATGTTCTTTATCGTGCGGAAGAAACGCATGAGCTCCTTTGTGCGCTTGCGTCCTATACCGGGTATCTCTTCGAGAGATGAGCCTAATACGCGCTTTCTCTGCTGACGGTTGAAGCCGATGGAGTAGCGGTGAACCTCGTCCTGGATATTGGTGACGAAGGTGAATACCGCGCGGTTGGGTCTGATGGCTATCTCGCCCGTGTCGCTTACTATCGCGCGGGTGCGGTGGCGGTCGTCCTTGACCATGCCGAATACGGGTATATCAAGCCCCGACTCGGCTACTACGGGCAGTACGGCGTTGACCTGACCCTTACCGCCGTCGAGCAGGATGAGGTCGGGCAGCCTGCCGAAGCCGCTCTCTGTGCCGTTCTCGCGCGCTTTTTTATATTCGTTGAGCCTTCGGGTGAGCACCTCAGCCATAGAGCCGTAGTCGTCCTGACCCGAAAAGGACTTTATCTTGAATTTGCGGTAGGCGCTCTTTAACGGTCTTGCGTTCTCAAACACCACCATGCCCGCTACGTTATCGCTGCCCGCAAGGTTCGATATATCGTAGCTCTCGATATATTCGGGGAGCTTCTCGAGCCCCAACAGGTTCTTGAGCTCGTCGAGCACGCTGAGCTGCCTGCCCGTAACGCCGTTTAGCTGACCGAGCGCCTCGAACGCGTTCTTCGAGCACATATCCACGAGGTTCTTCTGTACTCCGCGCTGAGGGATGTTGATATATACGCGCTTGCCCTTTTTGTCGCTCAACCACAGCTCGGTGTTGTCGATATCTTCTATGTCGCCGTCGAGGGCGATATGAGAGGGTATCTCCGAGCGCAGGGTGTAATAGCGCAGGATGAACTGTGAGCGGAAGTCTACGTCGTCGTCGATATCGTCGATGATGAAGTTCTCGGTATCATAGAGTCGCGAGTCCGAGAAGCGCAGCACGGTAGCCGAGCCCTTTGAGCCCTGACGGGCTATAGCGATGACGTCGAGCTCATCTACGTTGATATCCACTACCTTTTGCTTGTCGCGCATCTTCTTGACCGCCGCTATCTGGTCGCGGTAACGAGCCGCCCGCTCAAAGTCGAGAGCCTCGGCGGCCGCGGTCATTCGCTCCTGCAGCTCGCGTACGGTCTTTGCGCTGTCGCCCGAGAGGAACTCGAGCGCGGACTCTACGCGCTCGTTGTAATCCCTGAGCTTCACCTTGCCGGTACACGGAGCGCAGCACTGCTTTATATGAAAGTTCAGACACGGTCTGTACCGCCCGAAATCCTCAGGGAAACGACGGTTGCAGGTCGGCAGACCGAATATCTTGTTCGCCTCTTCTACGGACGACTTTACATAATAGCTCGACTTGTACGGCCCGATATATCTCGCGTCGTCGTCCGCCTTTTGCAGTACATAGCTGAGCCTGCGCCATTCCTCGTTGGTGACGCGGATATAGCTGTAGCCCTTGTCGTCCTTCAATAATATATTGTACTTTGGAGTATGCTGTTTTATAAGCGAACATTCAAGTATCAGACACTCGAATTCGCTGTCGGTGATGATGTACTCGAAGTCGTCTACGTTGTCTACCATCCGGCG
Organism: uncultured Clostridia bacterium; assembly: GCA_946183365.1. Taxonomy (GTDB): domain Bacteria; phylum Bacillota; class Clostridia; order Oscillospirales; family Acutalibacteraceae; genus Ruminococcoides. Next base: position 63,960 of record CAMHAH010000015.1, on the reverse strand, counting down.
CACCTTTTCGGTATGGTTGTTCTGTGAGCCGAAGTACTGGCTGACGCGGTTCTTGAGCTTCTTTGCCTTGCCGATATAGATTATATCCCCGTGCTTGTTCTTCATTATATATACGCCCGGCTGAAGGGGCAGAGCCATAGCCTTTGAGCGCAGCTCTTTCATCTTCGGGTTCACAGGATCATCTCCTTAAGGTTGCATATGATAAATTGATTTTTGTGATTTCTATTATCTATCAGCGCTCATGCACGCGCTTGCCTGTTATATGTTCGGCTTTGAGCTCAAGCACTATACATCGCGCGGCGTTCTTCTGTATATCGCTCTCGACCATATCCTCGGTCGGAAAGTACTTTTTACCTAATAACCTTAGCTTCTGCTCCTTTTCGGCAGGGTCGGATATCTCTCTTATCCTGCCGAACGCCACAACGCTGTTAAAGTAGTATGACCAGCCGTCGTCGCTGAGCTCGCCTTCGTCTAAAACGCAGAAAGAAGCCTTATCATATGCCCTTACCGCGTCGAGCTTATGACCCTGCAGGGCTGCGTGAAAGTACAGGCGCCCGCCGTCGTATATATAGTTCAGCGGCACGGTGTACGGATAACCTCCGTCGCCGAGCACCGCGAGCACTCCGCGCTTGCCTTGTATCAACAGCCTTTCACATTCTTCGCCGCTGAGCTGCTGTTTGAAGCGGCGCATATCTCTGAACATAGTTATTCTCCCTGTATATCTTTTGTGTCTATCAGAACCATCGAGAACCGGCCTATCTCGTCGTATATCTTTGAGAAATCTGTGGCGCTGACGGATATCTTCCCGCGCTGAGGGTCGGAAATCATGACCTCGTCATATTCTTTGTCATAGCCGTACATACATACGCAGTGCTCGAGGTCATACCACGGATAGTAGATACCGTTGTAGCTCTCTCCGCCGTCGAAATAGGGATAGTTCATGTAGACGGTAGTCCATACCACAACGGGATATCCCGCGTCGATGAAGCTGTACAGCTCGTCTATGGTAAGCCCGGTGGTATCTACGGGGTATATCTTCGCTCCCGTATCGTTTATGAAATTCTGAGCGGTGGTCACAAGCCCCGGCGGATAGATGCCCGCGCCGTATTGCTGATAAGGATCGCCGCAGTATGTATATACAAAGCTGTCACCGTACTCCATGTATTTGTCGGCGATATCGGTCTTTTCGAGCTTATAGCCGAGGCAGTCGAGGGCTATGGTCAGGGCTACAGCCTCACAGCCCGACGGCAGCTCGGGGTATTGGTATATCTCGGCGGCGTCAAGCTCGGCTCTTTCGGATATATCCCTGTTGTTGAGTATTCTGTTGTATTTTGACAGAGAGAGTGCTTCCGCTTTATTGACCGTCTCGACGGTGAGCGGTTCGGGTTCGCTCACGGCGGGCTGAGCCGCGGGCTCAGCCTTCGGCTCGGTCACCTGACGCAGGCTCTCGTCCTGAGTGGCCGCTTGGTCGGGGGATGATGGCTGATCGGGTGTCGTGCTTTCGACAGATTTCGCGCAGCCTGTCAAAAATAACACCGCCAGCAACAGCAGTACCGATATCCTTTTCATTATCTGATCCTTTGTGATTGTATTATGACTGATACTGTGTTAATCAGTGGCTATTTAAGCTCTACTATGGTAACTCCGCTCTCACCCTCGCCGAAGGTGCCTAAGCGGAAGCTCTTGACCGCCTTATGATGGCGAAGATACCTCTGTATCTCAGAGCGGAGCACGCCTGTGCCCTTGCCGTGGATGATCGTGAGCATATTTACGTTTGACAGCACACAGCTGTCGATAGCTTGGTCAACGTTCAGCACAGCCTCGTCGGCGGTCTGTCCGCGCACGTCTATCTCGTTGCGTACCACGGCGTTGACATCCTTGGTCACGGTGCGCTCGCGGCGCTTGGGTACTGTGACCTTGTTGTCGTCGAGCAGGCGCAGGTTATCGAGCCTTACGCGCGTTTTTATTATGCCTGCCTGTACCAGAACGGTGCCCTTCTCGGGCTTCTCGAGTACGACAGCCTTTTTGTCTATATCGAATATGAGGACGTTGTCGCCGATCTTCAGCTCTCTGGGCAGCTTGTAGTCGCCCTTTTCGCTCTCCTTTATCGGGTCGGCTGTCTCTTCAAGCTCCTTCATGCCCGATTTGAACTTCGACTTTTGTTCAGCCTCATATTTCTTCTGCTTTTTAGCCTGTTCGAGCTCGTCGATGATGGCGTACGCCTGAGCCCGGGTCTTGGCGGCGAGCTCCTGAGCCTTGTGCTTCGCCATATCTATCTCACGCTTGGCGTCGGCTTTAGCGCGCTCAAGGGCTTTCTCAGCCTCAGCCTGCTTTTGCTGAGCCGCGGCGGTAGCCTGTCGGGCTCTCTCGAGCTCGTCCGACAGCTCCTTCCGGCTTACCTCGAGGCTCTCGACCACGTTCTCGAACTGGCGGCTCTCTGTAGAGGTCAGCTCTCTCGCCCTGTTTATGACGTCGTCATCCATGCCTAAACGCTTTGAGATAGCGAAGGCGTTGCTCTTACCGGGCACGCCTATGAGCAGCTTATAAGTCGGCCGCAGGGTGGTCACATCGAATTCACAGCAGCCGTTCTCTACGCCGTCGGTCTTGAGCGCGTATTCCTTGAGCTCCGAATAATGGGTGGTAGCGGCGATCTTAGCCCCGCGTTCTCTGAGCTTCTCGAGTATGGCTACAGCGAGAGCTGCGCCCTCTACGGGGTCGGTACCCGCTCCGAGCTCGTCTATCACGGCGAGGGTCGAGCGGTTGGTAAGCTTGATTATGCCGATTATATTAGTGATATGAGCCGAGAAGGTGGACAGGCTCTGTTCTATGCTCTGTTCGTCGCCGATATCCACAAGCACTCTGCGGAACACCGACAGCCGTGAGTTGTCTGAGGCGGGTATCATCATGCCGCACATCGCCATCAGCGTCAGCAGACCGAGGGTCTTGAGACATACTGTCTTGCCGCCGGTGTTGGGGCCGGTTATGACCAGAGTGTCGAAGTCCCCGCCCAGCCGAATATCGGTAGGCACCACCCTGTCCTTTGGTATCAGCGGATGTCTGGCGGCTTTCAGCTCGATGATACCGCTGTCGTTCATTATCGGTCGGACAGCCTTCATTTTATATGCCAGATGAGCCTTGGCGAAGATGAGGTTGAGCTCGACGAGGGTCTTGTAGCTCTCGATTATATCCGTCGCGCAGCCCGCGCACAGACCGCTCAGCTCAAAGAGTATTCGCTCTATCTCTTTCTCCTCGTCGCCCTTTAAGACGCGGATATCATTGTTGGCGTTGACCACGCCCATCGGCTCTATGAATACCGTGTTGCCCGAGGATGAGGTGTCGTGTACCAGACCCGCTACCTGTGAGCGGAACTCCTGCTTGACGGGCACTACATACCTGCCGTCGCGCTGGGTGATTATAGCCTCCTGCAGATACTTCTGATAGGTGGTTGAGTGGATTATCTTCTCTAAGGTCTCGCGCGCCTTTGACGCGGCTATACGCATCTTGCGGCGTATCTCTGAGAGCTCTCTCGAGGCTCCGTCGGATATCTCGTCGGCGCCGATGATACATGAGGTGATGCGGTCGCTTAAATTAGGGTTGGTGTATAAGATACGGAAGTATCCGTCGAGAGAGGTGCTCACTCCCGAGCAGTGAGAGTGCCAGTCCCTCACGCCCTTTATCACCCTCAGCGCCCTTGCTATCGAGAGCAGCTCTGAGGTGTTCAGACAGCCACCCGCCTCGGCTCTGCGCAGGGGATTTGTGACGTTCGATATACCGCCGAAGGACGGCGCGCCGAAGCGCCCGATAAGCATATGGGCGTCCTCAGTCTGCGTCAGCAGCGGCTCGACCTTATCGAGGGTGAATTGCGGCTCTGTCTTATGAGCCAGCTCGCCCGCCTCGTCAATAGAGGTCTCTTCGGCGAGCATATCGAGTATCTTATCGAGTTCAAGTGTGCGATAATGTCTGTTCATCATGGCGTATCCTTATGTATCTCAGTGTGTTCTTAAACTTTTATAGAATTGCAGGGTAGGGTAGTCCCTCTGCGTCATATAGGCTATGTAGCGCTCTGTGGCTGAGGACAGCGGCTCGAGCAGTTCGTCCTTGAGCTTGAATGAAAAGAGCTTGTCAAAATCAGCGTAGACGGTATGCCTGAGCGCGGTTATCGCCGATACGGGCAGGCGCTGTTCAAATATACGCAGCCGATCGGCGCAGTTTGAGCAATATAGCTTGCCGTTCTGAGGGATGAACACCATCTCGGGCGCTTCGTATACTCCGCAGTCGGCGCACATCACAAGGTCGGGCATATAGCCAGACAGCGATATGAGCCTCATCTCAAAGCATATCTTGACCTGTAAAGGCGGGCGCTTGTTCTCAGACAGCATATACAGCGAGTTGAGCATGAGCCGCAGGTGATCGTAAGCCTCCTGACCCTTTGGGCAGAGGCTTATGCACAGCTCGCAGAAGTACTGAGCAAGCGACAAATTCTCTACGTCCTTCCTGAGCCCCGTGAACTGCTCTATGACCTCGGCCTCGTCTATGCTGTAGCTGTCCCTGCCCTCAAAGACTGACAGCGACGAATACGACAAAAGCCCCGTGCCGGCGCACTTAGGGCTTTTGATGCTTTTTGCGCCGCGTACAAAGGCGCGCAGTATACCGTGGCTCTCGGTCAGAGCCCATACGAGCTTATCGCGTTCACCGATATTCTGTTCTCTCAGTATCAGACCCTTTGTCTTGAACTTCATTCTTAGCCTCTTTCAGCTCGCCGCCGTTCTTAGCGTACTGGATAGCCTTGTATTCGAGATAATCCAGCACGCTGCCGCTCTGAAAAAACGAGTTCCATGCGTCTTTTTCATCTGTCAAATCAATCAGCCCCTTTTTATCGATGTACTGTTATTATACCTTGTACAAGGGCTGATAAAGCAGGAAAATTGTAGACGGATAAAAATAGTTGATTTACGAAATTCGACTGTAATGCCGATTTTTGATATTATTCTTTAAATAATTATCATTAAATATTTTATCATAAAAACATTTTCTTAGCAATAGCATGAAAGCAAAAGGATAAAAGAAAAAACGCATCCGAATAGATGCGTCATTCCTGAAAAATGTGCTATGGAAATGTGGAATTAGTCGATCTCTACCATAACCTTCTCGTTCTTGCGGATAGCCGCGGAGCGGGCAACTGTGCGGATAGCCTTGGCTATTCTGCCCTGCTTACCGATGATCCTGCCCATGTCGCCCTCTGCTACGTGGATGTGATAAACGACAGTACCCTCTTCGTTGGGTTCATCAACAGTTACGCTAGCCGCGTCGGGTTCTTCTACTAAACCCTGTGCAATAGTAAGAAGTAAGTCTTTCATAATTATGGTCCTTTCGCAATATAACTACAAATACTATTATAAAATTCCTGTGTTCTTTAATAAAGCCTTTACGGTATCGGTCGGCTGTGCGCCTTTAGCGATCCACTCTTTGACCTTGTCGGCGTCTACCTTAACCTCTGAGGGCTCTGTGGTGGGGTTATAGGTGCCGATCTCTTCGATGAAGCGACCGTCGCGGGGATAGCGAGAGTCAGCTACAACGATACGATAGAAGGGGTTCTTCTTAGCGCCCATTCTTCTGAGTCTGATTTTTACCATTGTGTTACCTCCTGTTCTGATAGATCTTTCGGCCTGCCGAAATACGGCGCGACCGTGTTATATATATAATTTACAGTCGTAAATTATCTGAACGGATCTCTCCGTGATCAGCGTTTACATCCCGGGAAAGCCGCCCATCGGGGGCATACCGCCGTTGTTGTTCAGCATCTTTCTGAGCTGTCTGCCCTTCTTGCTGTTCGAGGTGAACTGGCGCATCATCTTCTGCGTCTGCTCAAGCTGTTTTATAAGGCGGTTGACCTCTTCTACGGGTCTGCCGGAGCCCGCGGCTATACGGCGCTTGCGCGAGGGGTTCATCAGCCCGGGGTGAGAGCGCTCCTCGGGGGTCATAGACTGGATGATGGCTCTGTTCCAGTCGAGCACGCGGTCGTTGATATCCATATCGTCGACCTTGTTGCCTATGCCCGGCAGCTTGCTCAATATACCCTTGATGGGTCCCATGTTCTTCACCTGCTCGAGCTGGTCGAGCATATCGTTGAAGTCCATTTTGTTTTTGAGCATCTTCTCGGCGAGCTGTTCGGCCTTCTTCTGGTCGAGCTTCTGCTCAGCCTCTTCGATAAGGGTGAGTACGTCGCCCATACCGAGAATACGTGAAGCCATACGGTCGGGGTGGAACTGCTCGAGATCCTCGAGCTTCTCGCCCGTACCTGAGAACTTGATGGGTCTGCCTGTGACAGCCTTTACGCTCAGCGCGGCGCCGCCTCGGGTATCGCCGTCGAGCTTAGTGAGGATGACGCCCGTAATGTCGAGAGCCTCGTTAAAGGTCTTGGCGACGTTGACGGCGTCCTGACCGGTCATCGAGTCGATGGTCAGCAGTATCTCGTCGGGGGCTACCTCAGCCTTGATATCTCTCAGCTCCTGCATGAGCTGCTCGTCTATATGAAGTCGTCCCGCGGTATCGAGGATAACGATATCGTTGCCGTGATCCTTAGCGTGACGTATAGCTTCCTTAGCTATCTTGACGGGGTTCTCGGTACCCATCTCAAAAACGGGAACCTCTGCCTTTGCGCCTACCACCTTTAGCTGTTCGATAGCGGCGGGTCGGTATATATCACAGGCTACGAGCATCGGACGGTGATTTTGAGCCTTGAGGTATTTACCGAGCTTTGCGGCGTGGGTGGTTTTACCGGCGCCCTGCAAGCCGCAAAGCATGATTATCGTCGGGGGCTTTGAGGCGAACTCTATACGAGCGTCCTCATCGCCCATGAGGCTTACGAGCTCCTCGTTAACTATCTTGATGACCATCTGGGCGGGTGTCAGACTTTCCATTACGTCGGCGCCTATAGCGCGCTCGGTGACCTTGTTGGTAAAGTCCTTAGCGACCTTGAAGTTTACGTCCGCCTCTAAGAGAGCGAGCCTTACCTCGCGCATAGCCTCTCTTACGTCGGCCTCGGTCAGCCTGCCTTTGTTCTTGAGCTTTTTAAAGGCGTTATTCAGCTTATCGGACAATCCTTCAAATGCCATATCAGTCATCTCCCTTCAGCAGTTCTTCTATTTCATCTGTAAGTCCGGCTATATCCGCCGGGTCGTCTGCGGTCTTGATTTTTGAAAGGTTGAGGCGTATCTTATCGTTGCGCTCTATGCGCCTGCGATAAGCCTCTAAAAGCCCTAATTTGCTTTCATATTCATTTAGCTTCTTCTCAGCTCTCGAGAGAGAGTCGCGCACCCCCTGGCGGCTTATGCCGAGGATGTCAGCTGTTTCTGACAGCGACAGATCGTCGTTGACGTACAGCTCGATGACCCTTTGCTGTGAGGCTTGCAGCAGCTCGCCGTAAAAATCGTAGAGGAGTGATATGTTCGGTTTGCTGTTCATATGAGAGGGGCTCATCCTTTCTGTAAAGCAAAGAGCTTTACACCTAGGCTATTATAGCACCCTACAGAGCGGATGTCAAGTATTTTTCTTTACATCTGCGGTCAGTAGTCTGTGATTTGTGGTTTTCAATAAAGAAGCCCGCGTTTCAGCGGGCTTAGAGTTATTCAGTGGGTTCTTTACTGTCGGTCGGCTCGGCTTTTGACTGCAGCTTTACGCTTATCATATCGGTCGAGTAGATTGACTTCCATGTCTCGGCGTCCTTTATCTCGAACGATATCTTAGCGCTGTCGATAGCGTCTATGCTGTGCTCGTCCAGATCCATACGGTAGAATGTTACGGTGTCTACGGCGCGCTTGCCTGGCAGTACCGTGCGGTTCATGACCGAGGTCAGGTCGTAGCCGTTAACGGTGACGCTGCCTGTCTGTACCGATATCGTGCGGTCGGTGCCGTTATAGATATATACCGGCAGCTCGGCGTTGCCGTCGCCCGTGTATATCGGAGATACGCCCTCGTCGGTTTTGATGTCGGACGCGGGCAGGTTCTTGAAAACTATCTTGATATCGTTGTCGTCATAGGCTATTTGACCGCCCTCATCATATTCGACCTTCTCATCCTTGACCGCCGAGGTCTTGAGGCCGATCATATCGGTGGTTAAGATGGGATTATAGTTCTTGGGCTCTACCACTCTGAGGACGAACTCGATATCCTTGATACAGGTTATGTCGGCGTAAGCGAGATTGGTATAGCTCAGGCAGAGGTTGCCGCCCGCGCTCTTGCCCGCCGGGATGGTTATGTTCAGCTCGGGGGTCATCATATAGCTGTTTATGACCGCGTAGGGAGCCTGTACGGTTATATCCTTGTCGAGATGATTGTCTATAACGAGGTGCAGCTCGGGGCCCGCCGTTACGGCGTAGTTGATGCCGTGTACGTTCACCGTTATGTTTTTATCCTCATAAATGAGCTTGTCGCCGACCGTGGGAGTATCGTCGAACTTCTCCATGAACGCCTTGAGCCCTGCGTTGCTGCTCTCTGTCGAAGCGGCGGTCTCTGTCGCCGCGGGCTTTGAGGCTTCTGTTTCGTCTGCGACGGTAGGCTCGGCTTTATCATTGTCGCAAGAGCAGGCGAGTATCGCCGCGAGGGCGCATAGCGCTATACATAATATACGCTTCATAGTTATTATCTCCTTATGATACGGAGTTTGTTTGAAAACTTTTATAACACACTCTTATCATTATACAATATTATTCAAGCCAAAGTCAACATAATGACCCGGGCTGTATCGCGTACTATATATTATATATAAAATATTTTAAGAAATCATGAAAATTTTATGGAAAAATGGTTGATTTTATCATTTATGTATGTTATAATAACTTAATCTATAAAAATGGATAGCTATACTCTTGGGAGTTATCCGTATGCACAAGAGGTTATATGGAACAAATCATCAATATAGACCGTATGGAGCATGCCGCCGCGCTTTTCGGCAGCTTTGACTCCAATATAAAGATCATCGAGGACGAGTTCAATGTGCGTGTACACGCGCGTGACAGCGAGCTCAAGATATCCGGCGACGCCGAGGGAGTTTTAAAGGCGAGCAAGGTCATCGACAGTTTACTGAGCCTGCTCAACCGAGGCGAACAGCTCAGCGAACAGAATATAACATATTGTATCTCGCTTGTCAACGACGGCAGCGAAGAGAAGATAGAGAGCCTTGCGTCCGACTGCGTATGCGTGACGTCAAAGGGTAAGCCCATCAAGCCTAAGACGATGGGTCAGAAGCGGTATTGCTCCGCTATCGAGGACAATACAATCACCATCGCGGTAGGCCCCGCCGGCACGGGCAAGACCTATCTCGCTGTCGCTATGGCGGTCACAGCCTTCCGCTCAAAAGAGGTCAACCGCATCATCCTGACCAGACCCGCTGTAGAAGCGGGTGAGAAGCTGGGCTTTCTGCCGGGCGATCTGCAGAGCAAGGTTGACCCCTATCTCAGACCCCTGTATGACGCTCTGTTCGATATGCTCGGCGCTGAGACCTATCAGAAATATCTTGAGCGCGGCAATATCGAGGTAGCTCCGCTGGCTTATATGCGCGGCAGGACGCTGGACGACAGCTTCATCATCCTCGACGAGGCTCAGAACACCACCTCTGAACAGATGAAGATGTTCCTGACGCGCTTGGGCAATAACTCTAAAATGGTCATCACGGGCGACATCACACAGATCGACCTGCCCTCGGGCGCTAAGTCCGGACTGAAAGAAGCGGTCAAGATACTAAAAGGCATCAAGGGCATAGAGAGGCTGACCTTCTCTGAGAAGGACGTAGTACGCCACAGGCTGGTGCAGGATATCATCAAAGCATATGAGAGGGCTCAGGAGCGCGGCCGTTCTTAAAATGATATTATTATCGTGCGCAGGTCAGTGCGCCGCGATATGATATAGAGTGAATATGCAGTTTTTAGTTATGACGCCGAATTGACAAATCGCCGCTTACCAACACTACTCCATGTTCCTGAAAACTTATACACCCTCGCACGGATAGCAAGGGCTATTTTGCGGGCGAGCCAAAGAGAGTGGGAGATCGTTATGGCAAATGAAAAGGTAAGAGTAGTCATCACAGACGCTCAAAAGAAGCTCCGAGTCCCCACGGGCATGAGGATGCTTATCAGGCGCGCTTGTACAGCTGTACTGCGTAACGAAAAATTCGACGGACCGGCTGAGGTATCCGTTACCTTTGTCGACAATCTTGAGATCAGGAGACTGAACGCCCAGTTCAGGAACATCGACTCTGAGACCGACGTACTGTCGTTCCCCTTAGGAGAGAACGGCGAGTATGACATCAATCACGATACGGGCGCCAAGCTGCTCGGCGACGTCGTCATCTCTCTCGAGAAGGCTCAGGAGCAGGCTGTGACCTTCGGCCACAGTTTTGAGCGCGAGGCATGCTATCTCACGGTACACAGTATGCTCCATCTGCTAGGGTACGATCATATGCAGCCCGAGGAGAAGCGCGTGATGCGCGTCAAGGAAGAAGAGGTCATGACCCAGCTCGGCCTGGTAGTCGTATAAAACACATCGCTTGAAGGCGCACGCTCAGCGTGCGCCTTTGTAAAGACTGATAAAGGAAGATATTATGAAAGACAATATGAAAGACAACAAGAGATCGGCTTTTATCACCATCGTAGGTATACCCAACGTTGGCAAGAGCTCGATACTCAACCGCATTTTAGGGCGCAAGATCGCCATAGTATCGTCAAAGCCCCAGACTACCCGCAACCGTATCACGGGCATATATACCGAGGGCGACGACCAGCTCGTATTCATAGATACGCCGGGTCTGCACAAGCCGCGTACCGAGCTTGGTGAATACATGGTCAAGGCTATCAATGAGAGTGTGCAGGGCGGCGACGCGGCGGTATTGGTAGTAGAAGCGACAGGCGGCGTGCGAAAGGGCGAGCAGAGCCTTATCGAAAAGCTCAAAAAGTCCGATATGCCCGCTATCCTCGCAATAAATAAGATAGATACCCTCAAGAATAAAAAGGAAGAGCTCATGGAGGCTATCCTCAGCTACAGCGAGCTGTATGATTTTGACGCTGTAGTGCCCATATCGGCTGAGACGGGCGAGGGTTTCCCTGCGCTGATGGAGGAGCTCAAAAAGCATTGTATAGAGGGCGGCCATTTCTTTGATGACGACGCTGTCACCGACCAGCCCGAGAAGGTCATAGTCTCTGAGATAATCCGCGAGAAGATACTCAGATTATGCGATAAGGAGATACCCCACGGCACAGCCGTAGTGGTAGAGAGCATGAGCGAGCGCGACGGCGGCGATATCATGGATATAGACGCTACGATCTATTGTGAGCGCGACTCTCACAAGGGCATAATCATAGGCAAGAAGGGCGCTATGCTCAAGAAGATATCCACCTATTCAAGACAGGATATAGAGAGGTTCTTCGGCTGTAAGGTCAACCTGCAGACATGGGTCAAGGTCAAAGAGGACTGGCGCAACCGCAGGGCTTTATTGACCAACTTCGGTTATGATAAAAAGAATTTTGAATAAATATATATCAGGCGGCGGTCGGTTGACTATTGACCGAAAATTTGATATAATATTACAGTTACACCACACAACCACACACTACGACTGTAAGGAAGTGATTTGATGTCAAAAGTCTCAACAAGCGATAAGAGGATACAGGCGCTCGCGAATGAATGTTTGGAGCGCGGAAATATCGACAAGGAGCTGTATTCGAAATACAACGTAAATATCGGACTGAGAGACCTTAACGGTAAGGGCGTGCTTACGGGCCTTACCGACGTAAGCGAGATAAGACAGAACAAAATAGTGAACGGCAAGACCGTGCCTACCGACGGCAAGCTCTTTTACCGCGGTATAAACGTAGAGGATATCATACACGGCTGTATAAAAGAGAACCGCCTCGGCTTTGAAGAGGTAGTTTATCTCTTGCTGTTCTCAAAGCTCCCCACAAAGCAGGAGCTCGATGATTTTATGGAGCTGCTCTCAGACTCGCGCGTGCTGCCCAAGCATTTTGTGCGCGACGTAATCCTCAAGGCGTCGGGCAAGGATATGATGACGGCTCTCGCCAAGGCGGTGCTGACGCTCGCCTCATATGACCACGACGTAATGAATTTGAGCATGGATAACGTGCTGCGCCAGTGCTTGAAGCTCATTTCTCTGTTCCCGCTGCTCACGGTCTATTCATATCAGGCTTACAACCACTATTCAAAGGGAGAGAGCCTGTTCATACATAATCCCGAGCGCTGCGAGCCCACAGCTGAGCTGCTTTTGAGCACTCTCAGAGAGGACCGCAAGTTCACCGAGCTTGAGGCTCAGGTGCTTGATATGGCGCTGATACTCCACGCTGAGCACGGCGGCGGTAATAACTCTACCTTTACCACCTGCGTTGTCACCTCCTCGGGCACCGACACATATTCCGCAATAGCCGCGGCTCTGTGCTCGCTCAAGGGTCCCAAGCACGGCGGCGCCAACCTGCGTGTTATGGGCATGATGAACGAGATCAAGTATAATGTCAAGGATTGGACCGATGACGAGGAGATAGCGGCATATCTTCAGAAGATACTCAACAAAGAGGCGTATGACCGCAGCGGTCTTATCTACGGTATCGGCCACGCGGTATACTCTATCTCAGACCCCCGCGCCCGTGTGTTCAGGGGCTCTGTCGAGAAGCTCGCTCAGGCTAAGGGCGAGATGGAAGAGTACGGGCTGTACAGCCGTATCGAGAGGCTCGCTCCGCAGATAATAGCTCAGAACCGTAAGATGTATAAGGGCGTATCCGCTAACGTAGACTTCTACTCGGGCTTTGTATATAAGATGTTGGGTCTGCCGCAGGAGCTGTATACCCCGATCTTCGCTGTCGCGAGGATAGCGGGTTGGAGCGCTCACCGTATGGAAGAGCTCATGAACGTCAAAAAGATAATCCGTCCCGCGTATATGAGCGTTTGTGAAGAAACGCCCTACACGGAGATGAAGGACAGATAATGATTTGAGGGCTGACTTTTGGTCAGCCCTTATGTAATTGAAAAGCTTTATCAGATCGAAAAACTATGGAAAGATTATTGAAAAAGAAATGGGTCGCCATGCTGTGCGCCGTTTTGTGTACGGTGCTGTGGGGCTCGGCGTATCCCGTGATAAAATACGGATATTCACAGCTGGGTATAGATACCGTCGCCGATAAGCTGATGTTCGCCGGCGTCCGCTTCTTCACGGCGGGCGTGATGGTGTTCATAACGGCGTGGATAATACACCGAAGGGTACCGCTCATCCCCCGCGGGAGGATAGGCGGGGTCGCGCTGTACGGAGCGGTACAGACAGGGCTGATGTATATCCTCAATTATATAGGAGTAGCCAATACAACGGCGACAAAGACCTCGGTGCTTACGGCGGCGTCGGCGTTCTTCGCGGTGATCTTCGCTCCGCTGTTCTTCAGGGATGAGCGGCTGACCGCGCTCAAGGTCGCGGGCGTCGTGATAGGTATGGGCGGTATAATGCTGGTTAACAGCGACCGTCTCGGCGGCTTTACGTTCATGGGCGAGGGTCTGGTGCTGATATCTACCCTGCTCAATACCGCGGGCGGCTTTATCGGCAAGCGGGTCTCAAAGGGGATAGTGTTCGAGAGCAGCGCTTATCAGCTTATGACGGGCGGCGCTATGATACTGATCGTCGCGCTGATCATGGGCGGCGGTTATCCCGTGAATACGCAAAGTATTTTGATAGTTCTGTATCTCGCGTTCGTCTCGGCGGCGGCGTTTACCCTGTGGACGGCTCTGCTGGTCTATCACGACGCGGGCGATATCCTCGTGTTCAATATGCTCATCCCCGTCACGGGAGCCGTATGGTCGTTTTTTATCCTCGGAGAAAAACAGATATTTGAGCCGATGTACATGCTCAGCGTGGCGCTGACGGCTTTAGGAATAATTCTGGTGAATTATCGCACAAAAAGTAAGGTAAAAAGTTAAAAAACCTCTTTACATTGCTCTTTATTATGGTATTATAGTAAGTAATAGACAACTTTAATCAACAGTATAGGGGGTTTTATAATGAGAATGACCAAGATTGTATGCACTATGGGTCCTGCCTGTGATAATGTCGATACCTTGGTGAAGATGATCGACGCGGGCATGAACGTAGCGCGCTTCAATATGTCCCACGGCGAGTATGACGCTATGACAAAGCGCTTCGGTATAGTCAAAGAGGCAATCGAAAAGAGCGGCAAGACCGTAGCTCTGCTGCTCGATACCAAGGGCCCCGAGATCCGCGTAGGCACATTCGAGGACGGAGCCGTTGAGCTTGAAGCGGGTCAGGAGTACAGGCTGTACTCAACCGAGGGTCACGGAGATAACAAGGGCGTCACCCTCTCTTACCCCAAGCTCATCGATACCTTCCGCAGAGATAACGCAAGCATCGGCAGGACGATACTCTTTGACGACGGCAAGATCTCAGCCCGCGTTGAGAGCGTTGAAGAGGACTGCATCGTCACCCGCGTCATCACCGGCGGCAGGCTCTCTAACCGCAAGAGCATCAATATCCCCGGATACACCATAAATATGCCTTACATAAGCCAGAGGGACCGCGCCGATATCGAGTTCGGTCTCAAGATGGGCGTCAACGTTATCGCGGCTTCGTTCGTGCGCTCGGCTGACGACGTTATCAAGCTGCGCGACTATGTAGACAGCCTCGGCTATGAGGACGTAGAGATAATCAGCAAGATCGAGAACCAGAGCGGCGTGGATGATATCGATCGTATCATAGAGGTCTCGAACGGCGTTATGGTAGCCAGAGGCGATATGGGCGTTGAGATACCATTCATCAAGCTGCCCGAGATACAGAAGATGATAATCCGTAAGTGCGTCTTAGCGGGCAAGTATGTCATCACAGCCACCCAGATGCTCGACAGCATGACCACCAATATCCGCCCGACCAGAGCTGAGATATCAGACGTAGCCAACGCCGTATATGACGGCACCTCGGCTGTTATGCTCTCGGGCGAGAGCGCGGCGGGTATGTACCCCGTAGAGTCCGTAGCGGCTCTCAACGATATCTGCACCGAGGCTGAAAAGCACGAGAACCTCATGCTGCTCAGGGGCGCTTCGGCTACACAGACGAATATGAGCGCATTCCGCGAGAATATCTGTGAGGCGGCTAAGACCGTCGCCGAGAATATCCACGCCAAGGCGATCATCGCCGAGAGCAAGACCGGCGCGGTAGCTCGCGCTATGGCGCGCTGTCGTCCGAGCTGTCCGATCATCGCGGTAGTCACCTCAGAGCAGGTTTGCCGCAAGCTGTGCCTGAGTTGGGGCGTTAATCCCGTGCTCGGCGAGGAGAAGCAGACCTCTGACGAGATCACCGTACAGGCGGTCGATATGGCTCTCGCTACGGGCATAGTCGAAAAGGGCGATACCGTCGTCATCATCAGCTCAAACAAGACCGTACCCACCTCGGGAACGGACACGCTGAATATCAGAATAGTATAAGGAACAAAACGGGGCGCCGAAAGGCGCCCTTTACATTGAGATATGGATTATAAACTGATAAGGTCAAAACGAAAGACGATCTCACTCGAGCTCAAAAACGGCGAGGTGATCGTACGCGCTCCCAACCGTATGGCTAAGCGCGATATAGAGCTGTTTGTAGACAAACACGCCGATTGGATAGAGAGGCACCGTGTGAAGGCGGCACAGCGAAGCGCGGCTCTCAACGCCGTGCCTAAGCTCAGTGATGAGGAGCTCAATGCCCTCGCGAAACAGGCGGCGGAGTATATTCCGCCCGGGTACGGATGTACGCTCAGCGTATGGGGTTGAGCTATGGCAGGATAACCCTCAGATGTCAAAAGACCCGCTGGGGCAGCTGCTCCGCCAAGAAAAATCTGAACTTCAATATCCTGCTTATGCTTACGCCCGCAGAGGTCATCGACAGCGTTATAGTGCATGAGTTGTGTCACCTTGTCGAGATGAACCACTCACCGCGATTTTATAAGCTGGTATATGCCGCTTATCCCGAGTATGACTGCTTCAACAGGTGGCTCAAGGATAACGGCGCGGCGATAATGGCGAGAGTTGACAGGCATTGAAAAAGATTGTGTATTTGATAAAAACGGCAGTCACGGGGTATGTGACTGCCGTTCTTTTAATTCTGTTATCACGACGTGGGGATGTATCTTATCTTGAACCCGTCGGTGTAGAAGTAGCTTAAGAAATTACCGCTTGAGTCCAGACAGCGGATAGTGTAGGTGTAGTTTGTCCCGCTCTTTACGTCTGTGTCAATGAACGAGGTCGACGAGGTCTCTGTGAGCCTTGTCCAGCCGTTTCTGCCGTAGTAGTATACACGGTACTTTGAAACGCCCGCGACAGCGTTCCATTTTATGCTAACGCCGTTTTTGGTATTAGACAGCTCGAGCTTGGGAGCGGCATAGTATTTTATGCTCTTGCCCGCTCTGAAATCGCTGGTGAATTCGGTGCCCTCGTTGTTGATACAGCGCACGGTGTAGGTGTAGGTGTAGTTTGAGTTTACGTCCTTATCGAGATAAGAGGTCTCAGCGGTATCCGCAAGCCTGTGCCAGCCGCTTGAGCTCCTGTAGTATACGCGGTATTTCTCTGCGCCGTTCACCTTGTCCCACGATATGTTCACTCCGTCGGCGGCATTTGAGAGGGTCACTGTCGGAGCCCTGAGGAAGGTTATCTTGAATCCGTCTGTATAGAAGTAGCTTATATGATCGTTGTTTGAGTCCATACAGCGGATAGTATAGGTGTATGTCGTGCCCGAGCTTACGTCGGTATCAAGGAAGGAAGTGCCGGTTGTATCGGTCAGCTTTGTCCAGCCGTTCCTGCCCTTATAGTATACGCGGTATTTTGACGCTCCCGATACGGCGCTCCATTTGATAAGCACGCCGTCCTCGCTGTTTATCAGTTCAAGCTTCGGAGCGGCGATATATCTTATGCTCTTGCCCGCTCTGAAATCGCTGGTGAATTCGGTGCCCTCACTGTTGATACAGCGTACGGTGTAGGTGTATGTCGAGTTAGACCTTACGTCTTTATCAAGATAAGAGTTCTCAGTGGTATCGACCATCCTGTTCCAGCCGTTTGAGCTCCTGTAGTATACGCGGTATTTAACAGCGCCCTTGACCTTGTCCCACGCTATATTCACTCCGTCGGCGGCGTTTGAGAGGGTCACCGTCGGCGCGGTGATATAGGTTATCTTGAAGCCGTCTGAATAGTAGGAGCTGAGCAGGTTACCGCTCGCGTCCATGCTGCGGATGGTGTATGTATATGTCGTACCTGAGCTTACGTCGGTATCAAGAAAGGATGTGCCCGCGGTATCGGTCAGCCTTGTCCAGCCGTTCCTGCCACGATAGTATACGCGGTACTTTGAGGCGGGTTTCACGGCGTTCCACTTGATATATACGCCGTCCTCGTAATTTGAGAGGCTCAGCACCGGAGCGGGATAGTACACAGCCGCCTTGCCCGCGGTATCATAGTCGCTGACAAAGCGCGAGCCGTCAGCCGACAGACAGCGTACCGTATATGTGTAGCGTGTGCCGCCGACTACGTCGGTATCGAGCACAGAGGTCTCTTTGGTATCCTCGAGCTTCGTCCAGCCCTTGCTGCCTTTATAATAAACTCTGTAGAGAGAGGCTCTGGGTACGGGATCCCATGATATCCTCATGCCGCCCGCGGCGGTAGCGACGCTAAGCTTTGGAGTATCGAGGTTTACGCTCTCGAGGCTCTCGGTATATCTGAACTTAGTATCTGTGATATTGCAGTCCTTATCGACCAGCGTCTTTCCGTCATAGGCGTCTACGTGTCTTACCTTGGCGGCAAGCTCATAGGCGCCCGCCTTCTCGACCGAGAAGATAAGCGAAAATACGACCTTGTTAGTGCTGAAAGCGTAGCCCGTAGGATGGGCAAAGTTCATCACATAGCCCGAGAAGCCCTTGATAACGTCGTTGTCTGAGCGCAGTATCATTGCGGTCGAGGCGGTCGCGGGAGCTATCTCAGAGGTGAATTTGTCTATCTCGCTCTGTGAATAGCTGTTGAGGGCTTTGAGATTCACCGGCAACTCTATCTGACCCGTAGATACGCGCCCGCCGGAGTATCTGAACGATACCGTATAGCGCATATAATCGCCGACAGAGGCGGTATAGGTCTTTGAGCCTACCTTGATGGTGGCGGTATTCGCCGCGGCTGATACGCTCACTGCGCCGACGCATATCACAGACAGCGCTATCGCCAGCGTGAGTATTATGCTGATTATTCGCTTACGCATGGTTTGTCCTCCAAGCCGATACCGTTTTTTATTAAGGGTTAGTATTAGAACGGTATCACATAAATCTTCAGTCTAATTATATACCACGATAAGTTCAAAAACAAGGATTTTGTGTGAACATTTCTTTAATTTAAGTGTAAATATATGACAGGCGTTTTTTGTTGCGGGTCACAGCAAAAAGGCAGGAGCGAACATCAACGCTCCCGCCTGTGTGGTATTATCCGATATTGTCTATGTAGCTTTCTATCTCGTTGGGAAGCGCGGTCTTTGGCTGATCCTTTATCACCCTGCCGAGGTAGCTGAGCTTGTCGTCAAGAGCTCTCAGGCGTTCCCGCGTCGCGACAAGCTCCCCGCGGCAGATCTCAGCGCCTGCCGTATCGCCCGCCTGAGCGTACAGCTCGGCGCAGTATATCAGCTCAGCGGCGTATTCCTCATATTCCTCATATACGAACGGAGCCGTATCAAATACCTTTTGCTTATATTCTATCAGCTTTTCAACATCGCCTTGAGAGAACGCCGCGCGGGACTTCGCGCTGTATGCCAGGTGAACATATTTGTTGTGAGAGATTATGCTGTCGGCGATATCCGACATCTGCTTCGGATCCGAGGTATCGGACAACAGCTTTATCTGCTGTTCAGTATATATCGGGTACATCCCGAGAGCCGCCTTTGTATTGCCGAAAAATCCCAGCCCGCATACCAAGGTGAAGTATGCTGACACCGCTATACATACCGCGCTGATTATCGAAGCGGACTTAGGCTTCAGCGATATCTCAGCTGAGCGGAGCGTGACGCCGTCTGAGTACAGCAGTATCAGCAGTACGAACCACATCGCCGTATATTGCAGGTCAAAGTCAAAGCAGAAGTGCAGAAGCAACGCGATCAGCGCTGTCCTGCAGCCGAGATCCGCCTTGGGTGAGAAGATATGGCGGAACATCACAGCTAAAAACGCGAGGGCGGGTATAAACCCGACGTCGAGTATCAGCTGGAGGATATCGTTATGTATGAACCTTACCGAATAAACGCCGCTCTGTATACTGTGTTCGGTAAAGTAGTAGCCGAGATATCCCATGCCGAACGGGTGCTTTATCATCAGCGACAGAGCGTCATACCAATACAGCAGTCTGCCCGCAAAGGTGCTCTCGTACACAGATAATGAGAGAAATCTCCCGAAGAACTCGTTTTGTGAGAGCAGGGGGTATAAGATGATAACGGCGACAGCGAGCGCTCCGATAGATACGCCGAGTATGATACGCTGTTTTTTTGTACCCTTCATGAACAGGATGATAAGGCTGAAAACTACGGTCAGCACGAATACCGCGCGGCTCTGTGTGAGGATGATGAGCAAGAACAGCGCAGCGGCGCATGAGTAGTTGAGCGCCTTGTTATCGGTTCGGTTCAGGGCGAGCAGCTCGGCTGTCATGAGGAACGCCGCGTAGGTGTTAGGGTACTGGAAGAAGCCGCCCTGTCTGCCGTCTGTCATAAATAACTTTGGGAAAATGAAGCTCAATATCAGAGATACGATACCCGTTATCACTGCGATATACGGCAGAAGGCGCAGGAGCTTTTCGGCCTGTTTTTCGCGCTGCATCAGAAGTACTGCGAAGAGCGGTACCGGCATGAACTTGCAGAAGCCCAACAACGCCGAGCCCCTGTCTACGGCGTAGATAGAGGCGATCAGATAGAAAAGCGCTATTAACAGCACCGCCGCGAGGGTCAGGTCAAAGCGTACGCGGAGGTCTTTGTTTTTAATGATACATATCAGCAGGAATATTGATACGACTGCCGAGACGGCTATGCTGAAAAACTCAGCGAAGCCGCCCGTGAGCATAAGGGCTGTCAGAAGAGCCGCGAACGCGAGCCCCGTATCCTTTATATCCCCGATGATACCGCTGAAAAACGCGGTTTTGTTTTGTGAAGGTTCTTTCATGTTTTATTCATTAATATGGGTTTATACTAAATTCTAAAAAAGGCTTATCGTCTGTTGTTTTAGTATCAGTATTTGCTGAACAGAGCGATATTGTATTCCTCGATCTCGCTGAGCTCGCTCATGCTGAAGTTCGGGTCGGGCTTGTACCATGACTTGCTCTCATAGTAAGCCTTAATCGACGCTGTGCGGAACACATAGCCGTTGCGCGCGAATATCTCGTTTACCGCGTCCTGAGAGTAGCTGCCGGATACCGAAGCTCCTGTCATCGAGCCGAGCTTCTCTTTTACCTCGCTGTCAGAGAGCATACGCGTCGACGAGTCGGGGAAGATATAGTCGCCGTAAGCAGCGGGAGCGCTCGTCTCTGATTTAGCCTCGGTCGCTTGTGTTGAAGCTGTAGGTTCTGTAGAGGAAGTAGGCTTTGTCGTAGCGGGCGGTTTTGTCGGCGCTTCGGGAGCTTCGGCGACCGTTACGACGCATGAGGCGCTCACTCCGCCCGACGACGTACATACGATATTCGTCGTGCCGTCCGAACAGCCCGTGATATAGCCGTCCTTATTGACGGTAGCTATCCTCTCGTTCTCAGACGACCATGTAAGCTCGGTCACCGAGGCGTCGGCGGGAGCGTAAGACGCGCTTATCTGTACCGTCTTGCCCAAGCCGAGCTTGATGCTCTTCGAACTTAAGGTGACTGAGGTTATCAGCTTATCGGCGACCGTCACCTTGCATACCTCGGATGTACCGTCCTCAAGGCTCGCGGTTATGTCGGCTGTACCCGCCTTCTTAGCGACTACCGAGCCCGCGTGCACAGAGGCAACGCTCTCATCGCTCGAGGTCCACTTTACCTTTGTCGTCTCACCCGCGTTCAGCTGAGCGGTCTCGCCTACGGTCATATTCAGGGCTGTCTGGTCAAGCTCAAGCCCGCTCTTTTGTTCACCGAAGAGCGAACACCCCGCGAACGCCGCGGCAGTGATCAGTATTGTAAGGATAATGCAAAAGGCTCTTTTCATACGACACCTCCGATTGTTTTGTCATTTTTTATCATATCGCGCGTACAAGGTCAATAAAACTCATCCTTTGTGAGCGTTCATACCCTTTGCTATAGCCTCTCTCTCGGCGCTCAGCTCCCGATACAGTTCATAGGATGTGAACCCCGAGTTGGTCGGCGTCTGTACGGCTTTCAGTGGTATGATTATCTTGTTGCGCCTGAGCTGATCGATAAACAGGTTCAGCATACCTCCGACAAGCCCCGAGATATACAGCATCTCGCCGTCAAAATCCTCGCCGTTTTGTGACAAGCTGTCTTCGGATATGCCGAGAAGGTACCCGAGTTTATGGCCGTATTCGGCTTTCTCTACCGTTCTTGCCTCGATATTCAGCTTGCGGCACAGCATTTTAAGCTTCGCGTTTTTCGCGTCGCTGAGATTGTATATAAGTACCACGCTCATAACAGCACCTCGTTTCTTCTTGTATTTTATCATAAATTGTCATTTATTGCAAACGTGTAATAACCTTGTTGTTGACTGTTACAAATCCATCGATTATAATTACAATAGAGAATTATAATCATGATGGATAAGTATCGACACAAGATATTTGCACAGTCAGGGTGGAGATATTATGAGAAGAAAAAGTTACATATCAGTGGTTATCTGTCTTATAGCGGCGGTGCTGATGACGAGCGCCGCTATGTGGGTATCTGCGGCTGAGATCAAAAGCGATACCTCGACGGCGCAGACAGGTGCGGTCAACCCCGTGATAACCTCGATCACCCCCGTAAAGGGCGGCTTGAAGATCAGCTGGGAGAAGATTGAGGGCGTCAGCATATACAGGCTCGACAGGTATTATACTGACGGCAGAGGCTGGGTCACCGTCAAAAAGACCTCTGCGCGCAGTTATATCGACGCGAGCGTAAAGAGCGGCAACACCTATACCTACAGGCTTATGGGTTTGAACTCCGCCGGCAACATAATAACACCGTCCGTCTCAAAGACCTATAATTATATAGCTCCGCCAGAGATAACCTCAGCCGAGGTAACGAACGAGGGAATAAAGGTCAAGTGGAGCAGACCCGGCG
Source organism: uncultured Clostridia bacterium (assembly GCA_946183365.1). Lineage (GTDB taxonomy): Bacteria > Bacillota > Clostridia > Oscillospirales > Acutalibacteraceae > Ruminococcoides. The sequence continues at coordinate 41,691 of CAMHAH010000015.1, read as the reverse complement.
GCGTAAACAGGATAACCCTGTACCGCAAGGCGTCAGACGGCGGGTGGAAGGCTATCAGATCATCATCCTTGGCGACTTCTTACGTCGATAAGACCGCTCTCTCAGGCGAGTACACCTATACCGTAGGCGCTTTGAATGATGACGGCAGTTATCTGAATGGTTATTTTGACGAGGTCGGAGTTACGGTGAAGATATTGCCCGTGCCTGAGCTGAGCGTTACAAGCGGCGACGGCGGCGTTGAGCTGAGCTGGAATGCTGTCGACGGCGCTCAGTCGTACCGCGCGTTCGTATATAAAAACGGCAAATGGACCGCTCTCGGCGATACAAAGGGGCACAGCTTTCTCGACGATACCGCTGTATCGGGTCAGAGCTACACCTATACCGTTCGCTGTATTTCCGACGACGGCAGGATATATATGAGCTATTATGATACCGTCGGCAAGACCGTAGATTACGTTGCCGCGCCGAAGCTCAAGGCGGCGGACTGTACAAATGACGGAATAAAGATCAGCTGGGAGAAAAGCACGGGAACTTACGCCTACCGCGTATTCTATAAGAACAGCTCGGGCGGCTGGACGCGTATGGGCGATACCTCGTCGACCTCGTTCACCGATACCGATGTACGTACCGGCAGTACCTATACCTATACCGTGCGCTGTATCTCGGCAAACGGAGATTATGTAAGCTATTTCGACAGGAACGGTATAAAGGGCTCTTATCTCTCGGCTCCCGTTTTGACTTCGGTCACAAGCGGCGAGAACGGCGTAGATATAAAGTGGAACGCCGTCGACGGCGCCGTAAAATACCGCGTATACTATTACGGCAGCAGGGGATGGACAAGGCTTGCCGATACCACCGAGACCTCTGTGACGGATACCGACGTCAGCTCGGGCTACACCTATACCTATACCGTGCGCTGTATCAGCGAGGACAGCTCTTCTTTTACCAGCGACTTCCTCTCGGGAAAGAGCGTTCACTACATAGCGGCGCCGGTCATCAGCGGCTTTACCAATACCGAGAGCGGCGTCAAGATAAGCTGGGGCGCCGTTAGAGGGGCTGAGCTCTACAGGGTCTATTACCTCGGCAGCCGCGGCTGGACTCGTATGACCGATACGACCTCTACATCATATCTTGACGAGGATGTTTCCTCGGGCAGCGTATACACCTATACCGTTCGCTGTCTGAATTCCTCGGGCACAGCCTTTACGAGCGATTTCAAGCCCGGCGTGAAGCAAACTTTCATCGCCGCTCCCGATTTCAGCCTCAGTCAGGAGATAGACGGAATAACCGTCAGCTGGCCCGCGGTCAAGGGCGCGAATAAATTCAGAGTGTACCGTTACGGCGACGACGGATGGGCAAAGCTCACCGATACGTCAAATACCTCTGTCAAGGATAAAACTCTGACGTCGGGCTCTACAGGCAGATATACCGTGCGTTGTCTGAGCGACGACGGCTCAAAGGCGGTAAGCGATTTCAGAGCGGGCAAGAGCATTAAGTATCTCGCCGCGCCGAAGATCTACTCTGTCGCCAATACTACTACAGGCGTAGGGCTTAAGTGGAAGCCTGTCGAGGGCGCCGAGAAGTATAGAGTATATCACAAGAACAGCTCGGGCGGATGGACGAGGATAACCGACACCTCGGCGAATGAATATACCGATATCGCCGTCGTATCGGGCAATACATATGAGTACACAGTAAGATGCGTTAATCAGGCGGGCAACGCCTTTGAGTCGGGCTTTTACCCTGACGGAGCGAAGATACGCTATATAGCCTCGCCAAAGAGCCTTAAGACGGAGTGTGAGAACAACAGCATCAGGATAAGCTGGGCTGAGTCCCGCGGCGCGGAGAGATACAGAGTATACTACTATGGCTCAAAGGGCTGGACAAAGCTCACCGAGACTGCCGATACATCTGTGATCGACGACGATGTCGCGTCGGGCTATACCTACCGCTATACCGTGCGCTGTATAACTGAGAACGGCAACAGCTTTACATCTGATTTCGACCACGAGGGCGTTTTGTGTCCGTATAATAAGATACCCGTATTAAACGCCTGTGACGTCACTAAGGACGGCGTTGTTATATCGTGGAATAAACCGTCGGATACCGCTAAGTACCGCGTATACCGTTACAGCTCCAAGGGCTGGTCTAGGATAGGCGAGACCTCCGAGACCTCTTACACCGACAAGAATGTTAGCTCGGGCAACACCTACCGCTATACCGTGCGCTGTATCTCAAACGACGGAAAGAGATTTACCTCAGACTGCGACACCAAGGGAGTGAGCGCTTATTTCGTAGCCGCTCCTAAGCTCACAAACTCGAGCAGTACTTCTCACAGCCTGACATTTACATGGTCAAAACCCGATGGCTCAACGAAGTACAGGGTATACAAAAAGAGCGACAGCTCATGGCACAGGCTGACCGAGACCTATTCGAACAGCTATACCGATACATCCGTCACACGCGGCAATACATATTCGTATACCGTAAGGTGCGTGAGCGCCGACGGCGAGTTCCAGAGCGGCTTTGACCCCTACGGTTTCATCATCACAGCCTCGGGCGGAGATTTCGTCTATTACGACCAGACGCAGTATGATTATCCCTACGGCGATGATACCATAGCCGGCTCGGGATGCGGCCCCACCGCTTTTGCTATGGTAGCCTCTACCATAACGGGCAAATCGATAACCCCCGTAGACGCTGTGGCGTGGTGCGGCAACAAATATTATATGCCTAACGTCGGCACATACTGGAGCTACTTTGAGGCTGCGTGCAAACAGTTCGGAGTGGGCTATGAGGGTCAGACCGACAGCATAGACACGGCTATCGAGGCTCTTAAAAAGGGCAAGTATGTCATCAGCTCACACGGTCCGGGACTGTTCACCAGAGGCGGTCACTTCATCGTCATGTCCGGCATCGACTACGACGGTAAGATAATCGTTTATGATCCCAACGGCTATAATAACTACAAGGGAACTTCGTTCACCAGAGCTCAGATAAATGCCAGCGGCACGAGCTACTGGATATTTGACGAGAAATAATACCAAGGGCGCTTCTTTAAGAGGCGCCCGTTTCCTTTTGATATGTTGACTTTTGAGCGCTCTGTAAGTATAATGATGAGAGAAAATATTACGGATAGGAAGTTTTGTTATGAGCTATGCTGATCTGGTTTTCAAGGCTAATTGCAGAGATATAATAGAAAACGGTTTTTCTGACGAGAATATGAACGTCAGACCTCACTGGGAGGACGGCGCCGCCGCGCATACTATCAAGAAGTTCGGTGTGGTCAACCGCTATGATCTCAGCAAGGAGTTCCCGATAATGACCCTCAGAAAGGTTTATTTCAAGAGCTGTATCGACGAGCTGCTCTGGATATGGCAGAAGAAGTCAAACGATATCCATGACCTCAAGAGCCATATCTGGGACTCATGGGCTGATGAGAACGGTACTATCGGCAAGGCATACGGCTATCAGCTGGGCGTAAAGCATAAATACCCCGAGGGCGAGTTCGATCAGGTCGACAGAGTGCTCTTTGATCTTAAGAACCACCCCGAGTCGCGCCGTATAATGACCAATATCTATAATCATCACGACCTGTCCGAGATGGGTCTGTACCCCTGCGCCTACAGCGTTACTCTTAACGTCACGGGCAATAAGCTCAATATGATACTCAACCAGCGCTCTCAGGATATGCTGGTCGCGAATAACTGGAACGTATGCCAGTACGCCATACTCCTGCATATGTTCGCCCGCGTATCGGGCTTTGAGGTCGGCGAGCTGGTACACGTTATCGCCGACGCTCATATCTATGACCGCCATATCGACGCGGTAAAGAGGATAATCGAGCTCGAGCCCTATGACGCTCCGAAGCTCTGGATAAACCCCGAGGTCAAGGATTTCTATGACTTTACCCTCGATGATTTCAAGCTCGTTGATTATAAGTTCCACGAGTTCAACGAGAAGATCCCCGTAGCTATCTGATACACATCTATTCCGAACTTTGAAGGTGATATAAATGAAGCTTATCGTAGCGGTCGATGAAAAATGGGGAATAGGCAAGAACGGCGATCTGCTGCTCTCTATCCCCGATGATATGCGATTTTTCAGAGAGACTACCCGCAGAGCGATCCTGGTCATGGGCTACAACACCCTTATGTCGTTCCCCGGCGGCAGACCTCTGCCCGGAAGGATGAATATCGTGCTGAACGATACAGAGGGCGTAAGAGCCGACGGCACGGTCATCTGCGGCAGTATCGAACAGCTCTTCGGCTTTCTCAGAGATATGAACAGCGATGACGTTTTTGTCATCGGCGGCGGCTCGGTATACCGCCAGCTGTTGCCGTACTGCGATACCGCTTATATAACTAAAATGCGCTTTTGCGGTGACGCCGATACATTTATCCCCGACCTTGACGGGCTCAGCGAATGGAGCGTTATCAGCGAGAGCGAGATAAAGGAGCATGAGGGAATTAAATACAGCTTTGTCGAGTACCGCAACTCGGCTCCGCTGAGCGTCGGCTTCTCGGGCGTGAACTCTGATATGCCGTCATATTTCGTCAAGAGAGCTGAGATCGGCTTCACATATCCCGATATAACGAGCGGCGAATACCGTAATGAGCTCAATTCACTCATAAAGGCGTATTTCAGACCGCTTTACGGCGGGGTGAGCTGCGCTGAGGTCGCCGAGTGCATCAACAGCTCGATGAGCGCCGAAGCCTTTTTGAAAGAAAAGGGCTGTATAGCCTCAGCCGGGGATTTTGAGCGTCTGTATGAAAAGTACGCGCCCGATAACAAAGGCGGTCATACCGTGCGCGTGACAAAGGAGCGCGCGGCTGAGTTCATTGAGAGCGATCTCAATGCCGATAAGCTCGCCGAACTATTCTCGTGATAAACCTCATATACAAAGAAAGCGTGCGCTCCAAGCGCACGCTTTCTTGCTATATTATATTTAACTACTCTGTCTCGATAGCTTCCATCCAATGTCCGCCGCCTACCGCCGCGTAGATATGCACCATAGCGACCAGCTTATTGTTATCCTCCAAGTACAGCTCGGACTGACTGAGGTTATCATCAGCAAGTGTCTTTTCTTTCTCGCGTTCGTTGCCGGGCATCATATTGTATTTGACGTTATAATATCTTTCGAGATTTTCTTTGAGTTTCTCCATCACCTCGGTGTAACTTCTGCCTGCAGCGGTGCACAGATCGGCATTGGTCAGCTTCTTGCCCGAGTTTATATCGAAACTGCCGCACAAGCCGTAGGTGTTGCCGCCCTCGAACGCGCCGTGAACCGCTACGCTGAGTATGGTGCCGTTGAGAGAGGCGATGTAATCGAGCTGATATATGGGGTTGAAATCGCTGTTCGAGTTCAGATTACTGCCGAATTTGTTATCTATCTCACGATTGAATTCTTTCGCGTCGTCGCTGTCGATCAGGACCTCGGGCGTACGCAGGGTTATCGTTTTGCCGTCGCCGGGAGAGGTGCTTTTGATCTCTTTAGCGGTCTTGACATAATCCTCGAGCTTTCCCGCGGGAGGCTGCGCGGAGGTCTCGCCCTGAGTGGGTGAAGAGGCCTGCGTCGCCTCTGTAGGCTTGTTATTGATATTGATATTTACACTGCAAGCCGTGAGAACCGCCAGGATCGAAACGAGCAAGAACGCTGTTATTTTTTTCATTGTCCTACCTCCGGATATTTTCTCTTATATTATAAAAACATTATATGCCTTTTGAAACATATTGTAAAGAATAATAGATAAAATAAACAATTTTTTATTGTGATTAGGATTTTTTTAGTACATGGAATTTTATCTTTGGGTGTTGCATTTGAATTAATAAGTGGTAAAATAAATTCTGAATGACTGTTTTCGACGATATATGATATTACGAAAATATGAGCTGATCGAGGAACTATGAAGATACACGATCCAAAAAACAGAACACAAAATAATATGCTTCTCGGTATAGATATAGGCTCTACGACCGCAAAGTTAGCTGTCATAGACGACGGAGAGCTGGTCTACAGCCGATATGAGCGCCACTTCTCTCAGGTCAGACAAAAGACGCTCGAGATGATAGATGATATATCCGAGCTGCTTAAAGACCGCAGCTTCTCTGTAGCGGTATCGGGCTCGGCGGGGCTTGGCATGGCCAACGCCGCGAGGCTGAGCTTTGTGCAGGAGGTCTACTCAACAGCCGAGTGTGTGCGCTGTCTTGAGCCTTCTACCGACGCGGTGATAGAGCTCGGCGGCGAGGACGCTAAGATCATCTTCTTCACGGGCGGTCTGGACGAGCGTATGAACGGCTCCTGCGCCGGCGGCACCGGGGCTTTTATTGACCAGATGGCTACTCTGCTGAACGTCAGCAATACCGAGATGGACGAGCTGAGCCTTGAGCATAAGCAGCTCTATCCCATAGCCTCGCGCTGCGGAGTATTCGCAAAGACGGATATCCAGCCGCTCATCAATCAGGGCGCTACAAAGGCGGATATAGCCGCCTCGATATATCAGGCTGTCGTGAACCAGACCGTAGGCGGTCTCGCTCAGGGCAGAAGGATCACCGGTAAGGTGATGTTCTTAGGCGGACCTCTGTATTATTGCAGAGGGCTCAGAGAGCGCTTTGTCGAGACCTTGAAGCTCGATGAAGATAACGCGATATTCCCTCATTACGGCTTATACGCCGTAGCTATAGGCGCGGCGCTGTATTCTTCCGACGGCGAGCTTATGGGCTATGATGAGCTTATAAAGCGGCTTAAAGAGAGCATGAAGCAAAAAGAGACCGTCTCGACCCTGCCTCCGCTCTTCAGCGATAAGAACGAGTATCAAAGCTTCATCCGCCGTCACGCTCAGAGCAGCGTAAAGACCGAGTACGCCGGAGCTTATAAGGGCGGCGCTTATATAGGCATCGACTGCGGCTCGACCACCACCAAGCTGGTAGTCATCACCGAGAGCCGCGATATCATCTATACATACTACAGCTCAAATAAAGGCAACCCCGTCGCTATCGTCCGCGAGCAGCTTTTAAAGATATACGATACCTTCGGCGACAGCATAATCATCCGCGGCTGCGCCGTAACGGGCTACGGCGAGGAGCTTATCAAAACTGCTTTCCATATCGACTACGGCCTTGTTGAGACCATGGCTCATTATACCGCCGCTAAGTTCTTTGACAAGGATGTTGATTTCATCCTCGATATCGGCGGCCAGGATATAAAGTGCTTCAAGATACGCAACAGCTCTATCGACAGCATCATGCTCAACGAGGCGTGTTCATCGGGCTGCGGCTCTTTTATAGAGACCTTCGCTAAATCCATGGGCTATACGGTCGAGGAATTCGCGCGTCAGGGACTTTTCTCTACGGCGCCCGTCGACCTCGGCACACGCTGTACGGTATTTATGAATTCCTCTGTCAAGCAGGCTCAGAAGGACGGCGCGTCCGTACAGGATATCTCAGCGGGACTGTCGCTATCGGTAGTCAAGAACGCTATCTACAAGGTCATCCGCGCCGCGAGCCCCGACGAGCTCGGTCAGCGGATAGTTGTACAGGGCGGCACCTTTATGAACGACGCCGTACTGCGCTGCTTTGAGAAGGAGATAGGCAGGAACGTCATACGTCCCAATATCGCGGGTCTTATGGGAGCTTTCGGCGCGGCTCTGTTCGCGCTTGAGCATAAGCCCGGGCGATCGGCTCTCCTATCCGCTGAAGAGGTAAGGAACCTAAAGCACGAGAGCCGCTCGGCGGTGTGCAAGGGCTGCACCAACAACTGCCGACTTACGGTCAATATATTCAACGGCAAGGAGCGGCTTATCTCGGGCAATCAGTGCGAGAAAGGCGCGGGAATAAAGCTCAGCGACGACGAAAAACTGCCGAACCTCTATGAGTTCAAGCGCAAGCTTATCGAGAGCTACGGCGGTATGGATATCGCGGGCGATACTCCCTCGCCGCTCACAGCCGCTCCGAAAAAGGGCAAAAAGCGCAGGATAGGTCTGCCCTTGGCTCTGGGAATGTACGAGCTCTATCCGCTGTGGCACACGGTATTCTCAGAGCTCGGCTTTGAGGTTGTGTGCTCGGGCTTCTCGACCCGTAGGCTATACGGCAAGGGTCAGTTCTCGATACCATCCGACACCGTGTGCTATCCCGCAAAGCTCATGCACGGTCATATCGAGACCCTGCTCGAAAAGGGTGTAGACGCGATATTTTATCCGTGCCTTACATATAACGTCAACGAACATAAGGGCGACAATTTCTATAACTGTCCCGTAGTCGCCTATTACTCAGAGCTGTTACAGGGCAATATGGACTCGCTGAGGAACACGATATTCCTGTGCCCTTATCTGAATATAAATAATGAGAAGGAGCTCTCAAGAGAGCTCACATTGATACTCTCAAAGCACTTTGACGGTATCCGCAGGGCTGACGTCCTGCGCGCTGTCAGAACGGGTATCGACGAGTATAAGAGCTATATGCACAAGATATACTCAGAGGGTGAACGAGCGGTGCGTTTCGCGCGGGAGAAGGGCAGGCGTATAATGATACTCGCCGGCAGACCCTATCATATAGATCCCGAGATCTGTCACGGAATAGACAAGCTTGCGACCTCGCTGGGCTTTGTCGTTGTCAGCGAGGACAGCGTCACCGCAGATGTATATCCGCCTGTTTTGAGCGTGCTCAATCAGTGGACCTACCACTCGCGTCTGTACGCGGCGGCTGAGCTCGCCTCTCACAACGACGATATGCAGCTTGTACAGCTCGTGTCCTTCGGCTGCGGCGTTGACGCCGTAACCACCGATGAGGTGCGCGCTATCCTCGAGAGCAATAATAAGCTGTATACTCAGATAAAGATAGACGAGATCACCAATCTCGGCGCTGTGCGTATCCGCTTGCGCAGTCTTATCGGCGCTCTTGAAGAGAGGGGGCAGTGATATGTCGTTAGCTAAAGCCGATTATGTAAAATTCACCAAGGAAATGAAGCGCGATTACACCATACTGGTGCCCACCATGCTTCCCATACATTTCAAGCTGATCTCAAACGTACTCGTCAGCTACGGCTACAAGGTCGATTTCCTGGATAAAGTCGACGGCAACATAAAGGAGTCGGGGCTCAAGCTCGTGCATAACGACACCTGTTATCCCGCCCTGCTGGTCATCGGTCAGCTGATAAACGCCGTTGAGTCGGGCAGGTACGATAAGCACAAGATAGCCCTCTTGATAACTCAGACAGGCGGCGGCTGCAGAGCCTCGAATTATATCTACCTGCTGAGGAAGGCTCTCAAAAAGGCGGGCTACGGATATATCCCCGTTATCTCGCTGAACTTCAATAATCTTGAGAAGCACCCCGGCTTCAGCCTTACTCTGCCCATGCTGTACCGTATGCTGTACTGCGCCTTTTACGGCGATCTGATGATGCTCATGGCAAATCAGTGCCGACCGTATGAGAGAAACGTGGGTGAGACCGACAGACTGGTTAAGAAGTGGACCGAGAAGCTGCTTGAAGAGAGCTCTCACGCCTCTACCATGCGTTACTCTCATGTTAAGAAGAACTACCGCCTGATAGCCGACGACTTCGCGCGGATACTCGGCAACAGAGAGCGCGACAAGGTCAAGGTCGGCGTGGTAGGCGAGATATATGTAAAATTCTCTCCTTTAGGCAACAACAACCTCGAGAGCTTCTTATTAAAAGAAGGCGCCGAGCCGGTAGTGCCGGGCTTTGTAGACTTCTGTCTGTACTGTGTATATAACGGTATTATTGATTACGACCTTTACCGCATACGTCCGTTCAAGGCGTTCGGCTCAAAGATACTGTACCGCTTTTTGCTGGGTAAGCAGCGCTACATCCGCAATATGATGCAGAAGTATTACAAGGGCTTTATGCCTATGGCTGATTTTGACGAAACTCGAAAACGCGTCAAGGGCTATATCGGCATGGGCGCTAAGATGGGCGAGGGCTGGCTGCTCACAGCCGAGATGCTCGAGCTCATCAGCGAGGGTGTTACCAATATAGTATGCACCCAGCCGTTCGGATGTCTGCCCAATCACATCGCGGGCAAGGGCATGATGAAGCCAATAAAAGAGAAAAACCCCGGGGCGAATATAGTAGCCATAGACTACGACCCCGGAGCTACGGCGATCAATCAGGAGAACAGGATCAAGCTGATGCTCTCCAACGCCAAAGCATGATATGGTAATTCATTATACAGAGAGGATAAAACGCCTCTCTTCGCAATAATTTTAGGAAGGTAGAAAAACTTAATATGTCCTGGTTTGTATTTACACTTATTTGTATGTTAGGCTGGGGTCTCGCCGACGTGTTCTACAAAAAGAGCAATGTTGACGGAGACCGCTACTCACATCTCAAGACCGCCGTATGGGTAGGTCTGATGATGGGCTTCTTCTCACTGCTCTTCATCATATTCACGCTGTGCAAAGAGCCCTTGACGGGGCTTGTCGGTGAAGAGGTCGCCAACGCGATCACCGCCGAGACCCTCTTCAACTCCGAAACGAGTATCTTTGTCAGCGCCGTAAAGTACCTGCCCGCTTCATTGAGCTACATAATCTCTATGGTCATCGGCTATGCGGGTATGCGTTATCTCGAGGTATCCATCGTATCGCCTATCCAGAACGCCTCGGGCGCTCTCTCGGCTATATTCCTGTTCATCTACTTCTCAGCCAAGGGCGCTATCAAGAGCTTCTGGGAGGAGTTCAGCGTACTCGACGTCATCGGTACCCTGCTGATAGTCGGCGGCGTTATCGCACTTGCCGTAGTTGAGCAGAGGCTCGCCAAGGCAGAGGGAGCTCTTAACCTAAAGCCCGAGGATCGCAAGTACCGTTACGGCGCTCTGGCGCTGCTCTTCCCGATAATCTACTGCCTGTTCGATACCATCGGCTCGACCGCCGACGCTATCATCCTCAACGAGGATCACGGCATGGGTCTCGGCGAGATCGACGTACTTATCCTCTACGGTCTGACGTTCTTCGTCGCGGGCGTATGCTGCTGGATATTCCTGCTCATCAAGGAGAAGAAGCCTTATAATCCCTTCAGACCCGCCGAGATCAAGACCAGAGGCGCCGCGGCGCTCTTTGAGCAGTTCGGTCAGATCTTCTATGTATACGCCATCGCCTCAAAGCCTATCATCGCCGCTCCGATGGTCGCGTCCTACTGCATAGTTTCCGCTATACTGTCGCGTATCTTCCTCAAAGAGAAGCTTAAGTCAGAGCAGTACGCCTGCATCGTCACGGTCATCGTCGGTATCGTCCTTCTGGGTATCTCAGAGGGTCTCGCCGAGGCTGGATAAGGATAAAAAATACGATCAAGCTATGAATTTACCCCCGAGAACGCTCAAACGGTCTCGGGGGTCTTTTGTTCTCGATTGCTGTCAGTCAAAATAAAACAGCTCTTCAAACTTCTTATCAAGCGCGATACACAGGATCAGCGCGAGTTTGGCAGTGGGGTTGAACTGCCCCGTTTCGATCGAGCTGATAGTATTGCGCGACACGCCGACCATTTTGGCAAGCTCTGCCTGTGAGAGCTTTTTTTCCTTACGGATCACGGCAAGATTATTATGCAGGATCAGTTCGTTATCCATTACTGCGCCACCCCGCAAAGCTGGAGTATCCACATCGCCAGCATCATCAGCGCCAGCAAACCCCACATGATCGCGACGAACAGCTCATGGCGCTTGCGCAGCTTGATATACTTGGTCAAAAAGGCGACAAAAGCCATAGTGAACAGGACAAAGTCCATGCCTCGGTTGACATAGCCCAACACGAAGCCATTGACCAAATCAACGATGATGACCAATATGACCGCGATAAAATACGCCGCTCGTGTACCGCTCTTTTGAGCCTCTATATCTGCGTAGTCCTTACCGTTGTTCTCATGCTGCGCTCTCTTCAATATATCCTCTCTGTTCATGATAACATCTCCTTTTGACAAGTTTACTTGTCATTTGATGGTGCTATTATAGCACTGCCAAGTTTACTTGTCAATAGTTTTTGCAAAGTTTTCTTGTCAAAATTCTTGCGAATACAAAAGCTCCCGAAAGATGATCGAGAGCTTTTCCTTATATTATTAATCAATGCGGGATTATATAGAGGTAAGCGCCTAAAAAATAGGTGATGAGGTTTGCGATGAAGGCGTAGATCACCGCGAGCCACGGACGGTACTTTTTTCCTTTTTCAAAGCGTTTGAAGGCTATCGCGTACACTGTTGCCTCGACCGCGGCGACAGCTATCTCAAAGAACGCGAACGGAAAGCTGAGTAATCCGTCATAGACAGGCGGGTTTATCAGCAGGACGCTCACGGTAAGCAGGAACAGCGTGATGAGGTTCGTGACCGCGATCGTTATGATGTGCCGCCATGTGCGATAGCCTAAGATCAGCGCGATCAGTATCTCTACCGCAAGGTTGATCGCGAGACTGGCGAGAAACCGAAACAACAACTGTTCTTGATAATAGGGTCTGACCGCTGTGACGGCAGGGCGGAATACGCCGTTTTCAGAGTCCTGCTTAGACTGAACACCTGTGATGCTTTTGCCGTTCATCGTCAGCTGATAGAGTTGTATGTATTTCTCTCTCACAAGTATGCCGGTTTCAGTCAAAAAATCGCTGTCGGGATAGTACACGGCGATCTTGAAACTATCATAGGGATATTGTACGCCGGTATCTTTATTTGTACGGTTGAAGGGGTCCAAGTGAGCTATATAGTCGTAACCGTCCTCATCTTTGACGCTTCTGAGCTTCTTGACCGCCGCCCACATAGCTTCTGTGCCGTCCTCATTTTTAAAATCATTGTACCACTGCTCATCGTACGAGTAAAACGCGTTTCTGTCACTGAGAACCGCGACTACATAATCGCCGTCGTATGGCTCGTCGAGCGTGATGACGATATCGGGAATTATCGGCGCGTTGGCAGAAACGGTCACCGCGCACAGGGACAGCATGACCGCCAAAAGAGCAATAACGCAAAGTAGCTTTTTCATCCGGATACTCCTAACAGAAACGCCCCGGAAAGCCGAGGCGTTAACGGGAGGAGCGGCGGCGCTTAGCCAAATCGAGATCTTGACAGCGCCTCAAGCCCCTCACCTATAATAAACGTATTGTAATTATTCTGCGTCTGCCTTAGCCGCTTCGATGACCTTCTGAGCTACCTGAGCGGGAGCGTCCTCATAGCGCTCGAACTCAAAGGTGAAGGTGCCGCGGCCCTGTGTGCACTGGCGCATGAATACCGAGAAGTCTGCCATCTCAGCCATCGGGACCTCAGCCTCAACGATCTGCATACCGCTCTCGCCCGCGTTCATACCGAGAACGCGGCCTCTGCGCTTGTTGACCTCGCCCATGATATCACCCATGTTAGCGTCCGGAACGGTCGCCTTCAATGTGCCGACGGGCTCTAAGAGAGCAGGCTTAGCCTGGGGGATACCCGCCTTGAAGGCGAGCTGAGCCGCGGTCTTGAACGCCATTTCGTTAGAGTCGACGGGGTGATACTTACCGTCGTACAGAGTAGCCTTTACGCCTACTACGGGGTAGCCGGCGAGAGGACCGTGCTTGATGGAGTCGCGCAGGCCCTTCTCAACAGCGGGGAAGAACTGCTTCGGAACAGAGCCGCCGACTACGGCGATATCGAACTCCAAGCCGTCACTGTCGCAGGGCTCGAACTTGATCCATACGTCGCCGTACTGACCCGAACCGCCGGACTGCTTCTTGTGCTTGCCTTCTACATCGCTCTTGCCGCGGATCGTCTCGCGATAAGCGACCTTGGGCTGCTTGAGCTCGACCTCTACGTTGAACTTTGACTTTAATTTAGAAACGACGACGTCAAGGTGCTGTTCGCCCATACCGGACATAACGAGCTCCTTGGTCTCGGGATCGTTCTGATACTTGATGGTGGGATCTTCCTCGGCAAGTCTCGCAAGACCCTGAGCGACCTTGTCCTCTTCGCCCTTCTTCTTGGGATATACAGCCATTGAGAACGACGGAGCGGGATAGTCAATGCCGTTGAGGATGACCTTGCGTGTGGGTGAGCAGAGTGTATCGCCTGTGTTAGCGGCGGTCAGCTTGGGGATAGCGCCGATATCGCCGGCTGTTACGGCCGAGGCGTCCTCCTGCTTCTTGCCGCGGACGGTCATGACCTTGGTGATACGCTCCTGGTTGCCTGTGCGCATATTGATAAGGGGAGCGTCGGTAGATACCTTGCCCGATACTACCTTGAAGTAGCTCAGCTTACCTACGAACGGGTCTGCGACGGTCTTGAAGATGATCGCCGCTGTAGCGCCCTGCTCGTTGCAGGCTATCTCTACGGGATCGCCGTTTACGTCGACAGCCTCTTCAGAGCCCTTGTCGGCGGCAGAAGGCGCGAGCCATACCAGAGTGTTCAGGAACTGCTCGATACCGTAGGTGGTTGAAGCGTCGCCGCAGAATACGGGGCACAGAGAGCCGTCCTTTACGCCCTGTGATACGCCTGTGATGATCTCTTCGGGAGTGAACTCCTCTTCCATGAAGAACTTATCCATCAGCTCTTCGCTTGTCTCGGCAACAGCCTCTTTGATAGCCTCTCTCAGACCCTCAAAACGGTCGCCCATCTCGGGGATGATAGCTGTAGGCGCAGCGTTGCCCTTAGCGTCATATTTATAAGCCTTGTACTCGAGCAGGTTGATGTATGTGTTAGCCTGACCGTTCTCGATATGGGGAACGATAACGGGGCATACCGAAGGACCGAAGGTAGCCTTCAGATCCTCTAATACGCGGTAGAAGCGGGCGTCCTCATCGCATACGCCGTTTACGAAGAATATCTTTGTCAGACCTTCTTTATCGGCTGCTTTGACTGCCTTCTCAGTACCTACGTTTACGCCGTCCTTGGCGGATACGACGATCAGCGCGGTCTCAGCGGCTCTGTAGCCCTCAAATACTCCGCCCTCAAAGTCGAACAGACCGGGGGTGTCGATGATGTTGATCTTTGTATTCTTCCACTCTACGGGAGCTACCGCGGTAACGATAGATACCTTGCGGCGGATCTCCTCGGGGTCATAGTCTAACTGAGTATTGCCGTCGGCGATCTTGCCTAAACGGTCAGAGGCCTTGGAAAGATACAGCATAGCCTCGGCTACAGATGTCTTGCCTGCGCCCGAGTGGCCTGCCATCGCGAGATTGAGAATGTGTTTAGCGTCGTACTGTTTCAATTAAAAAACTCCTTTCAAGAGTAATGTATACTGTATTTGTCGGACTTAGCGGGGTATCCGATTATCCGAACTACCATATCATTATATAACAAATTGATAACTCACACAATAAAAACTATCGTCTGAACGAAAAAATTTACTAAATAAATAAAAGCAAAGCATAACATTTATGGAGATTGCACAAAAATCGGGCGTATCCTTGGTTTAGTCCCCGTCTGTAGAAGCCGTATCCCGATCTGTATATCGTGTCAGCCGTATTTATATGGCATAATCACCGAAAAATCCGACGGATTTCAGCATTTTTGCGCAATAATAAAGATTTTTCGCGCAGCTATTGACAAACAGTGAAAGGGTTGATATAATACATTAAGGTTAGTTTGAGCTAACTATTTTTTAAGATCAAGGGTTAGCTTGTGCTAATATCGGAAAACTAAGAGGTGTTATCATGCCGCTTTCACTCGCAGCGTTAGGCGAAGAATATATCATTAAACGTATAGGCGGAAACGCAGAGGTACGCACCCATCTGCAGAACCTCGGCTTTGTGCCCGGCGGGGTCATCACCGTCGTAAGCTCCATGGGCGGTAATCTTATCGTCAATGTCAAGGGCTCGCGCATAGCCGTAAGCAAGGAAATGGCGCAGAAGATAATGATTTGATCTGTCGGCTGCGTAATATTTTGCAATGCCGACAGCTATCGATAACTGTAACAATAAGGAGGATAATATGAAAACTCTCAGAGATATCCCTATCGGGGGTTCGGCAAAAGTCAAAAAGCTCCACGGTGAGGGCGCTATCAAGCGCCGTATCATGGATATGGGCATCACAAAGGGCGTTGAGATACAGGTACGCAAGGTCGCTCCCTTAGGCGATCCGCTCGAGATCACCGTGCGCGGCTATGAGCTCTCGCTTCGTAAGGCTGACGCCGAGATGATAGAGGTAGAGTGATTTATACCAAGACCCATCCTGTGATAACGTAAGGATATTCTCGGAGAGAGGCTGAGAACGGCTTATGCCTCTCTCTGTTGATCAAATATTGAAGATCCAAATTTTTTTATTGCTCGATTAGCGTATGCTAACGGCAAAGTGAGGTATGTATATGAAATTGACCATTGCACTCGCGGGCAACCCGAACAGCGGTAAGACAACGCTGTTCAACTCGCTGACAGGCTCAAATCAGTTCGTCGGCAACTGGCCCGGAGTAACCGTTGAAAAAAAGGAAGGTAAGCTCAAGAAGCACGATGATATCACTATCACCGACCTGCCGGGTATCTACTCGCTCTCTCCGTACACTATGGAAGAGGTCGTTGCGAGGAATTATCTTATCGACCAGCGTCCCGACGCTATACTCAATATAGTAGACGGCACCAACCTCGAGCGCAACCTCTATCTGACCACTCAGCTCTGTGAGCTCGGTATCCCCGTGGTCATCGCCATCAACATGATGGACGTAGTTGAGAAGAACGGCTACAAGATCAATACCGCCGAGCTCGCGAGAGCCTTAGGCTGCAAGGTCATCGAGATCTCAGCATTAAAGGGTCAGGGCGTTTTAGAGGCTGCCGAAGAGGCTGTCAAGGCAGCCGAGAGCAAGAAGCCCGTGCCGAAGCATCCCTTTGACGGCACTGTTGAGCACGCTATCGCCCACATCGAAGAGGCGTGCGTCCATGATATGCCCGAGGAGCAGCAGCGCTGGTACGCGGTAAAGATATTTGAGCGTGATGAAAAGGTCATCGAGAAGCTTGCTATCAGCGAAGCTACGTTAAAGCATATCGAGAAGGATATCGCCGCCGTAGAGGAGGAATATGACGATGACGCCGAGAGCATCATCACCAATGAGCGTTATGTATATATCGGCAAGATAATCGACGGCGTCTATAAGAACAAGCAGAAGGGACAGCTCTCTACCTCGGATAAGATCGACAGGATAGTCACCAACCGCTGGCTGGGTCTGCCTATCTTCGCGGTCATTATGTTCCTTGTATACTATATTTCAATGGTCACCGTAGGTACCGCGGCTACAGACTGGGCCAATGACGGTCTGTTCGGCGACGGCTTCCACCTTTTCGGTATCGGCACCGCTCAGTATGAGGAGCACGCCGAGGCTATCGGCGTTCTGACCGGCTCGGCTGAGGCGGCAGGTAACGAGGATCTGCTCGCGGCTCTCGACTTTGAGAACGAGAAGTATGATCCCGAGACCGCGAAGACCGCCGTAAAGAGCTTTGCGGACAGTGTAAAGACTACAGATGAATTTACATATGAGGTCGAGGACGAAGAGACCCTCGCCGTAAACAAAGAGACCAAGACCGGCGCTGACGTCAAGGCGGCGGCTGAGAAATTCATCGCCAACGACGGCAAGCCCGACGACCCCGCCGAGTTCGGCGTATGGGTACCGGGTATCCCCGTTCTCGTCGGCAGAGGACTTGAAGCGCTCAACACCCCCGAGTGGCTGTCATCGCTCGTCCTTGACGGTATCGTAGCGGGCGTCGGCGCGGTACTGGGCTTTGTACCCCAGATGCTGGTACTGTTCCTGCTGCTCGCG
This sequence comes from uncultured Clostridia bacterium, assembly GCA_946183365.1. Taxonomy (GTDB): domain Bacteria; phylum Bacillota; class Clostridia; order Oscillospirales; family Acutalibacteraceae; genus Ruminococcoides. The sequence continues at coordinate 23,989 of CAMHAH010000015.1, read as the reverse complement.
TTCCTCGAGGCGTGCGGTTATATGGCTCGTATCGCCTTCGTGCTCGACCGAGTGTTCCGCCGCTTCGGTCTCTCGGGCAAGTCGTTCATACCGATACTTATCGGTACAGGCTGCGGTATCCCCGGCATCATGGCGTCGCGTACGATCGAGAACGAGCGCGATCGCAGAATGACCATCATGACCACGACATTCATCCCCTGCGGAGCTAAGATACCCTTCATCTCAATGATCGCGGGCGCTATCTTCGGCGGCTCGCCGTGGGTATCGACGGGCGCTTACTTCATCGGTATGGCGGCTATCATCGTATCGGGTATCATACTCAAGAAAACCAAGCCCTTCGCGGGTGAGCCCGCTCCGTTCGTCATGGAACTGCCCGCCTACCACTGGCCCACACTCGGCAACGTACTGCGCTCGATGTGGGAGAGAGGCTGGTCGTTCATCAAGAAGGCAGGCACTATCATCCTGCTCTCGACTATCGTACTGTGGTTCCTGAGCCGCTTCGGCTTTGTTGACGGCGGCTTCAGGATGCTCGCTGAGGATGAGATCGGCAGCAGCATACTCGCCGTCATCGGCAACGGTATCGCGTGGATCTTCGCGCCTCTGGGCTGGGGCACATGGCAGGCGGCAGTCGCCTCTATCACCGGCCTTATCGCGAAGGAGAACATCGTTGCCACGATGGGTACTCTGTACGGCGGCGGAGAGCTCAGCACCTACGCTACTCTCGCTACTGTTTTCACAGGCATCAGCGGCTTCTCGTTCCTGGTATTCAATCTGCTCTGTGCTCCTTGCTTCGCGGCTATCGGCGCTATCAGACGTGAGATGAACTCAGCTAAATGGACATGGTTTGCCATCGGTTATCAGTGTCTGTTCGCGTACGCAGTATCGCTGTGCATCTTCCAGATCGGCTCGGCGTTCACGGGCGGTCTGAATATCTTCGGCCTGATCGTTTCGATCATCATCATCGCGGCGGCTGTATATATGCTGTTCAAGCCGTATAAAGAGGCTAACAAGCTGACCGCGAAATAAAATCATCGAAAGGGAGTTGAGCTTATGCTGCCTTGGCTGTCACAAAACATCGGCACGATAATCGTTTGTGCCGCTCTCATAGCGATAGTCACCGCTATCATCGTGAACATGGTAAAGAAGAAGAAACAGGGTAAGTCAATGGTATGCTCCTGCGGCAACTGCAAGGCGTGTCCCATGTCAGGCTCCTGTCATAAACAGTAATACTAAGTTTCATTAAAACACTTTAACATTTATTGCGTTAAATTCCGTATAACTTCGTTGTCCTCCTTGACAGGCGCCAGCCTGCCTGCGTCGTCCGCCTTGTTCTACGAAATTTTCCGTTAATAAATTTGTTAAAGCGTTTAATGGAAACTTAGTATAAATCAAATAAAACAAGCCCGCGGCTGATCACCGCGGGCTTTGCTGTATATAAATATGTAAGCTGTATCGGTATTATTTCTCGGGGATGCCGTACTTCTCGATGACGAAGTCCATATCCTTGTCGCCTCTGCCTGAGAGGTTGATAAGTATCGAGCCGTGCTCCATGGTCTTAGCCAGCTTCATTGCGTAGGCTACGGCGTGAGAGCTCTCGATAGCGGGGATTATGCCCTCCATCCTTGAGAGCTTGAAGAACGCGTCTATGGTGTCGTTATCGTCGATCACGTCATATTTTACTCTGCCGATATCTCGCAGGAAAGCGTGCTCGGGACCCGACGACGGATAGTCAAGACCGCTCGCTACCGAGTAAACGGGAGCGGGGTCGCCGTTCTCATCCTTGAGCATGATGCTGTTGAAGCCGTGCATTATGCCCTCTGTGCCGTATTTAAGGCTCGCCGCGTGGTCGCCCAGCTTCTCGCCGCGGCCGAGCGGCTCTACGCCGTATATCTCGACGGGGTCGTTGAGGAAGCCCGCGAAAAGTCCTGCGGCGTTACTGCCGCCGCCTACACAGGCGACTATTGAATTGGGCAGGTGTCCGGTCATATCAACGAACTGCTCTCTCGCTTCTATACCGACCACGCTCTGGAAGTCGCGCACCATCATCGGGAAGGGGTGAGGGCCGAGCACCGAGCCTATGCAGTAGATAGCGTCGTTATACTCCTTGCTGTATGCCTCAAACGCCGCGTCGACAGCCTCCTTGAGAGTTTGCAGACCGTGGGTGACCTCTACTACGTTAGCGCCGAGGACCTTCATCCTCGCTACGTTCGGAGCCTGCTTCTTTATATCGACAGCACCCATGTAGATATCGCACTCAAGACCGAAGTACGCCGCAGCGGTAGCCAGCGCGACGCCGTGCTGACCCGCGCCTGTCTCGGCGATGACCTTCTTCTTACCCATGTACTTAGCCAATAGAGCCTCGCCCATGCAGTGGTTGAGCTTGTGAGCGCCCGAGTGGTTCAGATCCTCGCGCTTGGCGTAGAGCTGTACTCTGCCGCCTAAGTAGTCAGATAATCTCTCAAGGTGAGAGATAGGGGTGGGCCTGCCCTGGAACTCGGTGCGTATGCGCCTGAGCTCGGCTATGAACTTGCGGGACTGGCATATTGAGTAATACGCCTGGGTGATCTCAGCCATAGCCTCTTTGAGTTTGTCCTCGACATACACGCCGCCGTATTTGCCAAAGTAGCCGTCCTTATCCGGATAATTGTGAAAATAGGTATCAAAATCAACGTTGTTCAGCTTCATATATCTTCCTCCGAAATTGAAATTCCCATGGTATTATAGCATTTTTATCGGGCTTTAGCAACGAAGTTCGTAAAATAGCTGAATATACAAGGCATAAATATTTATGCCAAACGGTACATTTAAGCTGTTTTGACCAAAAGAATTGCGGTATATACGATTATATTCTCTGCGCCGATACTTGACTTTTGCGGCAAAATATAGGATAATTTACCGTGTAAAATTATATGGCGGTAAGTGTATGCTTATCTGCCGATACAGGAGGTATATTATGTCAAAAATCGATTTAGCCAAGTACGGCATCAACGACGTAAAGGAAGTTATCTATAATCCGTCGTATGAACAGCTCTTCAAGGACGAGATGGATCCCGCTCTCGAGGGCTTCGACAAGGGTCAGCTCACCGAACTGGGCGCTGTCAACGTAATGACAGGTATCTATACAGGTCGTTCGCCTAAAGATAAGTTCATAGTTATGGATGAGAAGTCCAAGGACACCGTATGGTGGACCACACCCGAATATCCCAACGACAACCATCCTGCCTCTGAGGCTACCTGGGCTGAGTGCAAGAAGCTCGCTTTAGATGAGCTCTCAGGCAAGAAGCTCTATGTTGTAGACGCTTTCTGCGGCGCCAACAAGGACACCCGCATGGCTGTACGCTTCATCATGGAGGTCGCATGGCAGGCTCACTTTGTTGAGAATATGTTCATCAAGCCCACCGCCGAGGAGCAGGAGAGCTTTACTCCCGACTTCACCGTTTATAACGCTTCAAAGGCTAAGGTAGAGAACTTCAAGGAGCTGGGTCTCAACTCCGAGACAGCCGTTCTCTTCAACGTTACTTCACGCGAGCAGGTCATCCTTAACACATGGTACGGCGGCGAGATGAAGAAGGGTCTGTTCTCAATGATGAACTACTATCTGCCGCTTCAGGGCATCGCTTCAATGCACTGCTCCGCCAATACAGATATGGAGGGCAAGAACACCGCTATCTTCTTCGGTCTCTCCGGTACGGGCAAGACCACACTCTCTACCGACCCCAAGCGCCTTCTCATCGGCGACGACGAGCACGGTTGGGACGACAACGGCGTATTCAACTTTGAGGGCGGCTGCTATGCCAAGGTAATCGGCCTTGACAAAGAGTCTGAGCCCGATATCTACAACGCTATCCGCCGCGACGCTCTGCTCGAGAACGTTACCGTAGCTGATGACGGCACTATCGACTTCGACGACAAGAGCGTTACCGAGAACACCCGTGTTTCTTACCCCATCGAGCATATCGAGAAGATCGCCAAGAACGTAAACAAGATCTCTTCCGGTCCCGCCGCTGAGAACGTCATCTTCCTCTCTGCCGACGCTTTCGGCGTACTGCCTCCCGTATCTATCCTTACTCCCGAGCAGTGCCAGTACTACTTCCTCTCGGGCTTTACAGCTAAGCTCGCGGGTACCGAGCGCGGCATCACCGAGCCTACTCCCACCTTCTCAGCCTGTTTCGGTCAGGCGTTCCTCGAGCTGCACCCCACAAAGTACGCTGAGGAGCTCGTAAAGCGTATGGAGAAGAGCGGCGCTAAGGCATATCTGGTCAACACCGGCTGGAACGGCACCGGCAAGCGTATCACCATCAAGGATACTCGCGGCATCATCGACGCTATCCTCGGCGGCGATATCAAGACAGCTCCCACAAAGATGATCCCTTACTTCAACTTTGAGGTACCCACCGAGCTGCCGGGCGTAGACCCCGCTATCCTCGATCCCAGAGATACCTATGCCGATCCCTCAGAGTGGGATAAGAAGGCTGAGGATCTCGCTCAGAGATTTATCAAGAACTTCAAGAAGTATGAGACCAACGAAGCCGGCAAGGCTCTCGTAGAAGCAGGACCCAAGCTCTGATAAAGCGATAGTTGTACAAAAATAAATTATACTATGGTACGCCCCCCGATTTTATAACAGGAGGCGTACCGTGTTTTCGGATTATTCTGTCTTGCTGTTAGGCGCTCTGTATGCGTCGGAAACGGCGTGATATGTGAGTGTAAAGGAGATTCAAAAATGAGATTGAAGATTAGAACAGCGAATTGGATGAAAAGAACCTTATCGAGCTTTGCTCCGAAGCCTGTACAAGCTAATTTGGCAAAAAAGAGGCAGGCTAAGTTATCTGAGTTCATGATAAGATACGAGGATCTGGATGCGTGTGAGAACGACGCGAAGGTCCGTGACAAGATCCTGTCCGCTCAGATGGAAAAATACCCGAAACAAAGCGCTTTGATCGAGCGACTAATAAAAAAGGAATTTGAAAGCAATACTCTGCTGATAGATCTCTCCGAAGCCGAAAAAGAAGAAACTATTGAGGATATGCGTTTCTGCTATTTCGCCTATGGTATCGTACCCTTAGAATATATGTTTGTCGGTATGTTTGACGATATCAAGGATCCCAAACAGAGAAGAGAGGTGCTCTCGGCTACGGAAAGAAAATGTTTCCGCTGTTCGGTAAATAATCTCTTTAAAGCGGCAATACTGACCGATAAGGCGACAGCATATAAGCTGATGAAAAAATACTACAAACGCGACGCCGTATCTATCAGCAGTCAGCGCGACTATGAAGCATATCGTAAATTTGTCGCCAATCATGATAAGTTTGTCCTGAAATATGTTTATGATTCACAGGGACACAGCGTGTTCTTGGTCAGGATGAGTGAGCAGAAGAGTGAAAAAGAATTCTTTGAAAAGGTCTTGAATACCGGCAAAGCTATCCTCGAAGAGCTGATAAATCAGAGTGAGATAATGGCGGCGTTCAACAAGGATTCGGTAAACACTATCCGCATATATACATTCTACACAAGACACGGTATAGTAACTCCGTTCGCGTGCTTGAAAACCGGCAGAAAAGGACAGTTTGTAGATAACGGCGGCTCAGGCGGAATCATCGCGGATATCGAGCCGGAGACCGGCGTTGTGATCTCCGAGGCCTGCGACGAGGCCGGCAACAAATATTCCGAGCATCCCGATACAGGCATCAAGTATCTCGGCTTCCAGCTGCCCGAGTGGGATAAGGCGCTCGCTCTTTGCAAGGAGGCGGCGCTTCTCGCGCCCGAAGTCAAGTATCTCGGATGGGATCTGGCGTATACCGATGACAGAGGCTGGGTAGTCGTAGAGGTCAATACCTCCGGAGGCATGTCGCAGGGCTGCAGAAGAAAAGGCGTCAAAAGAGAATTAGCTGAAGTAGCCGCGGATATGGATATGATAGTTCCGTATACCTTCAGATTATGATTTATAAAACAGCAGCGAAATTATTTGCCCCTGAGGTCATCCTCGGGGGCTTTCGTTTTGCGGTATCAAAGGTAATACTAAGTATCATTAAAACACTTTAACATTTATTGCGTTGCGTCGTCGCTCGCCGTTCTCGGTAAGCGTATCCGGTAGGTACGCTTTGACCTCGAGTGGCGGCTCCTCCTTTCCCCACCGCGCGGGGCGCGTCGGGGACCCCTATAACACATAACTTCGTTGTCGTCCTTGACATACGCCAGTATGCCTACGTCCTCCGCCTTGCTCTGCGAAATTTCTCGCTAACAAATTTGTTAAAGCGTTTAATGGATACTTAGTATAAAATATTTTCTATTTACCTATTGACATAGTAGGTAAGTAGGTGTATAATACGTCTCAACGGAAGGAGATAACTCATGAAGATTTATGCTGATAACGCCGCTACCACTAAGATGAGCCAAGCGGCGATAGATACGATGCTCGACTGCATGAACAATATATACGGCAATCCATCAAGCCTCTATACCATAGGTCAAAAGGCTAAGGAAAGGCTTGAAGAAGCCCGTGAGGATATCGCGAAGCTGATAAACGCTCAGCCCAGAGAGATCATATTCACCTCGGGCGGCAGCGAGGCTGATAATCAGGCTATACTCTCAGCCGCCGCGGTCGGTAAGGCAAAGGGCAGGATTAAGATAGTGTCGACCGCTATCGAGCACCACGCTGTTCTGCATACGCTAAAGAAGCTCGAGAAAGAGGGCTTTGAGATAGTCCTCCTGCCTGTCGGGAGCAACGGAATAGTTGATGTATCCGACGCAGAAGCTGCCATTGACGATAACACCTGTTTAGTCACGGTCATGACGGTCAACAACGAGATAGGTACCATCCAGCCGATAAAAGAGATAGCCGATATCTGTCGCAGCCGTAATGTGACCTTCCATACCGACGCGGTACAGGCGATAGGGCATATGCCGATAGATGTAAAGGAGCTCGGCGTCGATATGCTCTCTGCGTCGGCTCATAAATTCCACGGCCCCAAGGGCGTAGGCTTTTTGTATGTACGAAAGGGCGTGAGACTGACCAATCTGATCGAGGGCGGAGCTCAGGAGCGCGGCAAGCGCGCGGGCACCGAGAACGTAGCCGGTATCGCGGCTATGGCAGAGGCGCTGAGCGAGGCTGTAGATAATATAGAGTATAACAAAAAGCATCTCACCCCGATAAGAGACCATCTTATCAAGGGCTTATCAGAGATACCGCACAGCGCTTTGAACGGCGACATGGATGACCGAATGTGCAACAACGTCAATTTCAGCTTTGAGGGTATCGAGGGCGAGTCGCTTCTGATACTCCTCGATCAAAAGGGCATAAGCGCTTCATCGGGCAGCGCCTGTACCTCGGGCGCGCTTGACCCCAGTCACGTACTGCTCGCGATAGGCAGGGTGCATGAGGTGGCTCACGGCTCGCTCAGGCTCAGCCTCGGCGAGGACGCTACCCTTGAAGAAGCAGACTATATCATAAACGCCGTCAAAGAGGTCGTTGAGTATCTGAGGAGTTTCTCTCCCGTATGGCGCGACCTTGTCAGCGGCAAAAAGGATTTTATCCTTTAAGGAGGTATCTATATGGCTTTATACAGCGAAAAGGTAATGGATCATTTTCTCAATCCCCGTAACGTAGGCGTTATTGAAGACGCCGACGGAGTAGGTGAGGTCGGCAACGCAAAATGCGGCGACATCATGAAAATGTATCTGAAGATAGATAACGATAAGATATCGGACGTAAAGTTCGAGACATTCGGCTGCGCGAGCGCGATAGCCTCAAGCTCGATGGCGACCGAGCTCATCAAGGGCAAGTCCGTAGACAACGCTATGGAGCTCACCAACAAAGCGGTGGCAGAGGCGCTCGACGGACTGCCGGATTACAAGATGCACTGTTCGGTACTCGCAGAAGAAGCGATACGTTCAGCACTCGATGATTATTACAAAAAGAAAGGAATAGATCATTATGACAAATTATAAATTCGAGACATTACAGCTCCATGTAGGACAGGAGCAGGCTGACCCCGCTACCGACTCGAGAGCTGTTCCCATTTATCAGACAACATCCTATGTTTTCCATAACAGTCAGCACGCGGCTGACCGCTTCGGTCTCGCCGACGCGGGCAATATCTACGGCAGACTTACCAACTCCACTCAGGAGGTGCTCGAAAAACGTGTAGCGGCTCTTGAGGGCGGCTCGGCAGCTTTGGCCGTAGCCTCCGGCGCGGCGGCTATAACATATACGATAGAGGCTCTCGCTGCGAACGGCGGTCATATCGTAGCCCAAAAGACCATCTACGGCGGCAGCTATAACCTGCTCGCTCACACCCTGCCCCAGTACGGCGTAGAGACCACCTTCGTAGACGCTCATGACCTTACTGAGCTCGAGGGAGCTATCAAGGATAACACCAGAGCGATATATCTCGAGACACTCGGCAACCCCAACAGCGATATCCCCGATATCGACGCTATCGCTCAGATAGCTCACAGCCACGGCCTGCCGGTTGTTGTGGACAACACTTTCGGTACGCCTTACCTCATCAGACCTATCGAGCACGGCGCCGATATCGTAGTCCATTCGGCTACTAAATTCCTCGGCGGTCACGGCACCACCCTCGGCGGCGTTATAGTAGAGTCGGGCAAGTTCGATTGGAGCGCGAGCGGCAAGTATCCGAACATCGCCGCTCCCAACCCGAGCTATCACGGCGTATCCTTCTATGACGCTGTAGGTCCCGCCGCCTTCGTCACCTATATCCGCGCTATCCTCCTGCGCGATACGGGCGCGGCTATCTCTCCGTTCAACGCGTTCTTGCTCCTGCAGGGTATCGAGACCCTCTCATTAAGACTTGAGCGCCACGCCGAGAACACAGCTAAGGTAGTAGAGTACCTTAGCAAGCATCCGCTGGTCGAGAAGGTCAACCACCCCTCTATCGCGGATCACCCCGACCACGCCCTTTATAACAAGTATTTCCCGAACGGCGGCGCTTCGATATTCACCTTTGATATCAAGGGAGGTCAGGCTGAGGCTTGGAAATTCATAGATAACCTTAAGATCTTCTCTCTGCTCGCAAACGTAGCGGATGTAAAGAGCCTTGTTATCCATCCCGCTTCTACTACCCATTCTCAGCTCTCGGCTGATGAGCTCGCCGATCAGGGCATCTATCCCAACACCATCCGCCTGTCGATAGGCACCGAGCATATCGACGATATCATAGCCGACCTCGACACGGCGTTCGCGGCTATATCATAAAATAATCCAATTTGTTTCCCCAAAAATAAATATGAAAAAAGCGCTTCCGAATTTTGCGTTCGGAAGCGTTTTTCTATTCTCTTAAGCAGTATTATTGACTATAGGTCTCTTTCAGCTTTCTTACGAAGAGATCGACTATCGGAGAGAATATCTGGTATTTCTTCCAGATGATATACATATTCGTTTCGAGAACGGGGGTTATCGGGCGGAAGCACAGCCCGCTCTCGGGGCTTGTATCTATCAGATGCTCAAAGGTCAGCAGATATCCCAGCCCCTCTTTGACGAACACAGAGCCGTTGTAGGCTAAGTTGAAGGTGCCCGCGAAGTTGAGCTTATCCATATTCTCGCCGCACCAGCGCGGGAAATCGACCTTGATCGACTGTTCGGAGCAGAACAGCGGCAGACCGTACAGGTCCTCAAAGGTTATCTCGCTCTTTTCGGCGAGCGGGCTGTCGCCGCGCATGACTACGCCCCATTTATCGCTCTGAGGAATGGTGAGATAATTGTATTTTGAGAGGTTCGGCGGCTCTACTATGACAGCTATATCTACAAGCCCCCTGTCGAGCCTCTCGGCTACGGGCTCGGTATCGCCGCTGAATATATGGAATAGAAAGTCGGGATACCGCTCCTTGAAGGCTTTTATATCCCGCGCGAGGTATTTTATAAGATAGCTCTCGGCGCAGCCTATATGTATCTCGCCGCCGACTATGCTGTCGAGACGGCTGAACTCCTCGGCGGTCTTGTCCACCATCGCGAGTATGTCCTCGGCTCTTTTCCTGAGCAGCATACCCTCGTCGTTGAGACGGGTGCTTTTGTTGGTGCGTATAAAGAGAGTGTGACCGAGCTCTTCTTCGAGCTTCATCATCTCTTTTGACAGCGAGGGTTGAGATATATGCAGGGCTTGAGCGGCTTTGGTCATGTTCTCTTCTCTCGCTATTGCGAGGAAGTATCTTAGTACTCTTATCTCCATGATCCACCTCTTAGTTTTTTTGCCATTATAACACGTTTTGCAATTACTGTAAAGAATGTCAAACGATATCAAATAGATATTTTACATATCTGCTTTTAGGTATTATAATACGATCAAAGGGAACAGGAGGTGACGATATGCCCGACGCTACGGATAATAACGCCGTACTCAGAGAGAACCTGCTCGACGCGGGCTTCAAGGCTGAGAGCGCCGACGAGATCATGCGGCTCATCGCCGACGGCGACCGTCAGCCTGTAGAGAGGCTGCTCGATCTACACAGAAAGGACCTGCTCGATATGGTTCATTTATATACACGGCAGCTCGACTGCCTCGATTATTTCAGCTATTCACTCAAAAAAATCAACGGAGGTAAAATGATATGAAAAAAGAAGCGCTCACACTCACTCAGGAATGGGACAAGACCTTTAAAAAAAGCGATAAGGTCGACCACAGCAAGGTGACCTTTATCAACCGTTACGGTATCACCCTCGCGGCGGATATGTATGTGCCCAAGAACGCCGTCGGCAAGCTCCCCGCCATCGCTGTCTGCGGACCCTTCGGAGCGGTAAAGGAGCAGTGCTCGGGCTTATACGCTCAGACTATGGCTGAGCGCGGCTATCTCACCGTCGCCTTTGATCCGTCGTTCACGGGAGAGTCGGGCGGCTATCCGAGATACATGGCTTCTCCCGATATCAACACCGAGGATTTCATGGCGGCGGTAGACTTTCTCTCTCTCAATGAGGCGGTCGATCCCGATAGGATAGGTATCATCGGTATCTGCGGCTGGGGCGGAATGGCGATAAACACCGCGGCTCTCGATACGAGGGTCAAGGCGACTGTAGCTTCGACCATGTACGATATGACCCGTGTGAACGCCAAGGGCTATTTTGACAGCGAGGACAGCGAAGAAGCCCGCTATCAGAAGAAGGCGGCTATGTGCGCTCAAAGGCTCGAGGATCTTAAGAACGGCGAGTATAAGCTCGGCGGCGGAGTTATAGACCCCCTGCCCGACGACGCTCCGTTCTTCGTTAAAGATTATCACGATTATTACAAGACCGAACGCGGCTATCATCCCCGTTCGCTCAACTCAAACGGCGGCTGGAACGTCATCGGCTGTCAGTCGTTCATCAATCAGCCTATCCTCAAATACTCAAACGAGATACGCAGCGCGGTTATGGTCATGCACGGCGACAAGGCTCACTCCTGCTATTTCGGCAAGGACGCCTATGAGGACATGATCAGAGACAGCAAGTATACCGATAATAAGGAGCTGCTCCTGATCGAGGGCGCTGTTCACACCGACCTCTATGACGGCGGCAAGAACGGAGCTATCCCGTTCGATAAGCTCGACGGCTTCTTCAAAAAATATCTGTAATCAGTCTGGTGTATGTTTTGAATGTGTCGGCGGTAACGGATCATCCGTTGCCGCCGCTCTTATTTTTTGGCAATTCTGACGATCGTATATAAAGCGGCATTTATTGACTTTTGAAACGCTACCCATTATAATAATATAATGAATAGAGATGAGCAAATTCTGCCGGAATATCATTCCGACATAGTTTGCTCAGGACTATTTTAGGGTTAAAATAGTATAAAAAAAGGAGGATAATTTTGAAAATCTCAAAAAAACTACTCGCAATCTTACTCGTAGTCATTATGACGGTATCGGCTGTAACGGTCGCTGTCGTAAATGTCTCAGCGGCCGCGGGCGATAAGGTATATTGCCGCGCGAGCTTCACCCCCAACTGCTATATGTGGAAGAAGAACACCCAAGAGAACAATCAGGCTTGGCCGGGCGTCGCCATGACCAAGGTCAGCGGCGAAACGGACATTTATTACTACACCGTTCCCGATGACAAGTTCAACATGATAATCTTCAACGGCAGCGGTCAGACCGGGGATATGGATTATCCCGGCGCTAACAAGCTCTATGACTACGCGACCGGTACCTGGAGCGATTACAGCGCCGATCCCGTGCCCACCATCAGCGTTTCAAACGAGGGCGGCAGCTTCAAGGACTCTGTAAGCGTGACCATCACCGTTACCGACGCTTCCTCCGCCTACTACACGATAGACGGCGGCTCTCAGAAGTCCATCAACGGATCTGTCAGCCTTACTCTCGGCGCGGATATCGCTGAGGGCGCTTCGGTAAAGCTCGATATCACCGCTGCCAACAGCTACGGTACGGCTACCAAGAGCTGTACTTATAAGAAGAGGACCTCAGGCGGTCCCTCTACCGACGGCAGCACAAGCTCCGCTGTTGACGGCAACTACGCTACCAACCCCAACAGCGGCTACGGCAAGCGCAAGACCATCACCGTTGACGGCGACAAGTCCGACTGGGACAGCTCTATGCTCATCGCTCAGGGCGTTGCTAACGACGACCCGAGAGTATATGCTCACTGGTCTATGCATGAGATCGCTATCGATGATTACGCTATGTACGCCGCTTGGGACGATACCAATCTCTATATCATGTATGAGATGGCGAACGTTCAGGACGTTGTAGCTCCCGGCGAGGACTTCCCGATGACTCAGGGCAACCTCTGGATCTACAACCTGCCCGTATTCATGTACATCTTCACGGGCGAGGGCAACATCACCCACGGCACTACCGCTACCGGTACTCTGTGGGATACAGGCACTACCGTAGACGCTAACGCCGACCACGTTATCGCTTACTCCACCAACGCTTCAAACGGTCCGTTCATCTATACAGCTAATGACGACGGCAACCTCGAGCCCGACGTCCTCGTAAAGAAGGGCGCCGCCTCAGGCATCAATATCAAGTGGGGCAACGGCAAGACCCTCTCAGGCAAGCTGATGGGTATGACCAAGGCAGGTACTGACAACAAGCGCGTCGCGGGTGACTGCGTAGACGGAACCCTTACCGACCTTTATTCCGCAGGTCATAATTCCAAGCTGGATATGTTCTATGAGATATCCATCCCGCTCGCAAATCTTGATATATCCGCCGCTGATATTGAGACCAACGGTATCGGCATCCTTAAGGTCTCTACCTTCGGTACATCGGGTATGGATTGTCTGCCCTATGACCTCTCTATGTCTGATAATGCCGCTGAGCCTTATTCAAAGGACGGTTCTACATCAGCCGAGAAAGAGGACGAGGATCATATCACCGTTCCTATGGCTCGCGTAGGCAAGGCGTTCACTCCGGGCGCTGTACAGCCGACACAGCCCGCTACTCAGCCTGCTACCCAGCCCGCTACCCAGCCCGCAACTCAGCCCGCTACCCAGCCTGCTACTCAGCCCGCTACCCAGCCTGCTACTCAGCCCGCTACCGAGCCTGTGGTCGCAACTGTATTGGGCGATGTTGACGGCGACGGCATTGTAACTATCTTTGACGTTACATTTATCCAGAGATATGCCATAGGCGTTTCTGTGAAGAAATTCAACAAAGCCGCTGCCGATATCGACGGTGACGGTTATGTGACCTCGATCGACGCGACATTCGTTCAGCGTGCGCTGGTAGGCATAAAGACCCCTTATAATATCCCTGTATCCGACTGATGACAGATCACCTGTACCGCTGAGCTCAGCGCAAACAGACAAAGGAATATATAATCACGCCCGCCACGGAAGCATTATCCGCGGCGGGCGTTTTGTGTTTATATGCCTCTTTTTACAAAAAGTAGCCTCAGAGGTCGTTTGTCTCTTTCTTTACTGACTTTTTTACAAGCTTGAACAGCCTATCCTGTGATCAGCCGTTTTTCGGTATCAAGCCCGAGATCAGGATGAAGAGTATCAGAAGCGGCAGGATGAATTTGAAGTAATACACCATGCCTTTTCCGATCTTTATGCCCTTGCCTGTGTTTGTCTCTTTTCTGTAATTCTCAAATCCCCATCCGAATTTGTAGGAACAGAACAACAGGAACACCAGTGCGCCGACAGGCAGCAGAAGGTTGCTGACCAGGAAATCCTCCATGCCGAGGATATCCATGCCGAATAACTGTACGCCCGACAGCAGGTTAAAGCCGAGCAGACACGGCAGGCTCAATACGAAGATGAGAGAGCAGTTGATTATCGAGGACTTTTTGCGTGACCAGCCGAAGTTATCGATACAGGCGGAGATCGGGTTCTCGAACACCGCCGTGACCGTTGAGAGGCTCGCGAAGCTCATGAACACGAAGAACAGCGTGCCCCACAGCCGACCGAGCGGCATATTCATGAATATCTTCGGCAGAGCTACAAATATCAGCGAGGGACCCTCGGCGGGGGCTACATCGTAGGAAAAGCACGCCGGGAATATGATAAGACCGCTCATTACGGCGACGAAGGTATCGAGGACGGTAATGCGGACAGCCTCTGACGTCAGGGTGCTCTCGCGCGACATATAGCTGCCGAATATCTGCATCGAGCCTACGCCCAGACTGAGCGTAAAGAACGCCTGGCTCATGGCGGAGCTGACTATATTCATAAAGCCGACTCTTTCGATCGAGCTGAAATCGGGCATGAGATAGAATTTCAAGCCCTCGCCCGCGCCGCTCAGGAATATGCTGTTGACCGCGAGTACTATTATCAGAGCCAAAAGCGCGAGCATCATCCATTTGGAGACGCGTTCAAGTCCGTTTTTAACCCCGCCGAAGCATACCAGAAAACCGATCAGCACGGTGATACCCATGAAGATGAGCATCTCCCACGGACTGCCGAGCATATCGCCGAAAACCGCGTCGACCTGCCCCGCTTCTATACCATCAAAAGTACCCGTGGCGAATTTCCACCCGTAGTCTATCATCCAGCCCGATACTGTGGTGTAGAACATCATCAGCAGGTAACAGCCCGCGAGACAGAACCAGCCGTGGATATGCCATTTGCTGCCTTTCGGCTCGAGCTTCTTATATGCCTTGACTATACTCAGCCCGCTGCCTCTGCCGAGCGCCAGCTCCATAGTCAGTATCGGTATGCCCATGATAGCCAGAAACAGCAGGTATATAAGCACGAACAGACCGCCGCCGTTCTGACCCGCGATATACGGGAACTTCCATACGTTTCCGATACCTATCGCGCAGCCCGCGCTGACTAAGATAAACCCAAGACGGGATTGAAAGCTCTCTCTTTCCATTACATAAACTCCTTAAGTGACATAGCCTTTCTATTATAGAAGGTAATTAAGAAAAATTCAAGAGTTTAAATGACAGATAAGAAGCGTAGAGATACATTACGGCTACAAATCGTATTTTGGGGTAAATCTAAATAATATGTAGTCCCCGCTCAGCAGCACACTGCGTGCGCACGAGCGATGGCTATGCGAAAAGCGCGCAAAGCTCGCTTTCTAAAAACAACTATTTTTCAAGAATACTCTTGACTGAGCTCAGCGCTTTATTATAATATAAATGTGATCCTGTTCAGATCTGCCGGTAGGCTGAGACGGACAGCGATCAACGGCATGATTGATGCCGACTGAAAAGGAGATGGTCAACCTGATCGAAGTACATAATTTCACTAAAACATACGGCGACAATGTCGTTGTGAAAGATATCTCGTTCACCGCCAAGGACGGCGCGATCACGGGCTTTATCGGTCATAACGGCGCGGGAAAATCCACTACCATCAAGGCTATCACCGGCGTTATCAAGCCGACCGAAGGCACTATCCTTATCAACAGTATTGATATAGCTAAGGACGCTTTGAACGCTAAACGTCAGTTTGGATGTGTTTCGGATTCTCCCGATCACTTCCTGCGGCTCAGCGGCTTAGAGTATCTCAACTTCATGGCGGATATTTACGACACTCCGTCCGAGGTCAGAGCCGACTTCATCGAAAAATACGCTAAGCGCTTCGGTATCTATGATTCGCTGAACAATACCATCCTGTCTTACTCTCACGGTATGCGCCAGAAGATCATGATAATGGGAGCCTTGATACACGATCCCTCGGTATGGATACTTGACGAGCCTCTTACGGGTCTCGACCCCCAGAGCGCGTTTGAACTCAAGCAGATGATGCGCGAGCACGTTGAAAAGGGCAACTCTGTGTTCTTCTCGACCCATGTCCTTGAGGTAGCCGAGAAGCTGTGCGACGAGATCTGTATAATCAAAGCCGGCGAGCTGCTCTATACCGGAACTCTAGACGAGCTGAAAGCTACGCATAAGTCTCAGGCGTCGCTTGAAAATATATTCTTGGAATTGACCGATACAAAGGAACAACAGGAGGAATTATCATGATTTATTCTATTTTTTCGGGTCTGATAGGCGTTTATTGTGTTTTCATGGGTATAAGAACGTTGCTTACGGGTAAACTCAACGCAAGCGAGGAGAAGAGGCTCGAGGGCTTATCGAATAAAGGCGCGAGGACCTATAAGAAGATCTATGCCGCTACCACTATCATCGGCGGCTTGGGCGTGATCGCATTCGGCGTTTTGAAGATCCTCGAAGAGCAGAAGATCATAGCCGAAAACCTTGTATACAAATTCGTCATTCTGGGCGTGGTGCTTGTTTTAGCGATCATTTTGATCGCCGCAAAGAGTTATTGCAAGAAGATAAGCGATGATGAATAAGACAAAAACATTGAGCGGTTTTTCAAAGATCCGCAGACTCACCGCCGTACTGCAAAAATGCAACGGCAAGGCTCAGATCGGCGGCAAGGACGCCCTGATCTCCGGGAAAGCGATAAAGGTGCTCATCACGGTCGGTCTGGTACTTTTGGCGGGCGTGCTGTTTACCTTGTTCTATATGATCGAGCCGATGGTCGCTCCTCTTATTCCGCTCAGATCTATCACTTTGGCGATCATGCTGATAATGCTTTTGATGAGCTTCATACTCTCGGTCAAGAATATCGTGACCGTATTGTATACGGCAGACGACCTCTCGGTGCTGCTGCCAATGCCTCTCTCGGCAGGTCAGATAGTTGCCGCTAAGCTCGCGGTAGCCTCAAGGTTTACGATGGGGCTGAGCGTGCTCCTGATAAATACCATCTGTCTCGGTTTTGGTATCCGCGCGGGGGCGGGCGCGTCGTATATCATCGGCGCCCTGCTGTCGAGCGTTCTGATACCCGTCGCAGGTATCGCGATCGCGACGCTTATCGTCGTGATAGTATTCAGGGTGTTCGGCTTTATCCGCAACCGCGATATCACGATGGTGCTCAGCGGCATATTCACTCTGGCGATCATTATCGCATATGTCTTCATCAGCAACCGCTTCAACTCCGAGAACTCATCCGAGGCTGTTTTGACGGTATTCAATACTATCGCCTCGATCTCCGCGGGATTTCCGAATATCTCATTCATGGCCGATTTCATGCTTGACGGGAGCTTCCTCGGCTTATTGGTCAGCGTCGGCGCCGTTGCGGTAACAGCGGCTCTCGCCGCCTTCGCGGTAAAGCTCTTCTACTTCTCTACCGCGCTCGATATGCAGACTACGGGCTCGACAAACAAGGCGATCTCAAAGAGCGATCTTGAGGGAAAGAAGAAGTCAAGCGTGCTCAAAGCGCTTACGGGATATGAATCAAAGAGCTCAAGGAGAAACCCCTCTTATCTGATCTACGGCTTCGCCATGTCCTTTGTCTGGCCGCTCATCATCGGTCTGCCTATGTTCTTCAGCTCAAAATCCATATTAGAGACCGTTGTTTTTCCGCTTGATATGAGGATGGCGGCTGTCTGCGCCGTGTTCTTGGGCGTTACTGCGTCCTGTATGTCTTGCGGCTTCAATTTGCTGGCGGCAACAGCCTTCTCTCGCGAGGGCAAGACCTTCAGCGCTCTGTGCGCTTTGCCTATCGATTTCAGAGAGTACTACAAGAGCAAGCGGAATTTCGCAATGCTGATCTGTTCTCTCGGCAGTGTGGGATATGTGATAATCATCGGTATCGTCTGTTTGATAACGGGCGTTATTTCCGTCGCGAGCAGCTGGGTGATACTCTGCTCGGCGGCTGTCAGCTTTTTGCTCAACACAGTCTTAGTGAATTGGATGCTCGTGCATAATTCAAAAAAGCCGTATTTCAACTGGGACAGCGAGACCGAGATATCCCGGAAGCTATGCTGGATAAACGTAGTATCCATTATCATAGGAATGGCGGCGTTTATCGCTTTTATGATCGCGTTCGCCTTCTCTTCGCCCGACAGGATCGCCGACATCCCGGGATTTTCAGATATACTGACGACGATATCCGTCATCACGGTGACAGCGGTCATGTTGATATCCGTTATACTCGCTTTCGCTGTAAACAGTTTTTCCGTAAAAAGAGGAGCAAAAAACCTCGCCAAGCTTATTTGACGGAATGGATATTCAAGTGAACTTAATATAAGCAGAAACGCTCGCTTTTGAAAATGAAGCGAGCGTTTGTTTTTTGCTTGAACGCAAAGAATACAAAATAACCTCAGCTATTTACCGAAAAATCCGACGTTATAATATGAAATAAAAGATATTTACACTTTGATAAATTGTGTTATAATAGTTTGATCTTAACAGAAAGGTAATGATATTTATGAAAATCAAGCTATCTCTTCTTAATCATGTTGGGCTTGCGCATCGGCGAGTGTTTGGGAATCGAATGGTCGGATATCGACTTTGCTAAAGGTACTGTTTTTATTCAGCGTAATTCGCAGTATAAAAACAAAAGCACCGGTATCTATACCACTACTCCGAAAACAAAAAGCTCCGTCAGATGTCTGACATTGCCTCAGGAGATACTGGATATTTTACCGGTACTGAAAGCACAACAGGAGGATAATCGATCCAAGTGTGGTGACTTGTGGATCAACAGCGACAGGCTGTTCTGCAACGACTTTGGCAAGCCGATCCATCCGAATCAGCCGTATAACTATCTGAAACGCTTCTGTGAGCGTGAGAAGATCGAATTCAAGGCGCTCCACAGCTTCAGTCACAGTTTAGTGACTAATTTGATTCATAGCAACGTTGACGTCACGACGACCTCAAACATCGTCGGGCACATTAACGGAAATGTAACCTTATCGGTTTATGCTCATGAGTTTAAAGAGGCCACTGCGTTTGGCTGTAATGTCATGAGTAATCTGCTGAATCAGCAGAAAAAACAGTTCAAAACAATGAGCGAATAATGAACTGTTGGCCGTTCGGTAAAAAGAAAAACTCTCAAAAGTGGGATAAAACCTACACTTTTGAGAGCCTTAGGTTGGTCCGAGTGACTGGAGTCGAAGCAAAACATTGGTGTTTCACGACGTTGCACGAAGTGTCAGAAAGTTAGGTTTTAAGCCATTCTTGCTTTCACGACGTTTCACTTTATTGCATAAGATTTCACTAAAACAATGAAAAAATAATGAAAAAAACAGAGAGTCAAGGATAGAAAAATTGAATTACACTTTGATTATTAACACCCGCTTTATTGGTCGTAAAGTGGGTGTTTTATATATATGAAAGGATGGGTATTATGATTGAAGCCTGCAATACGATCGACGGGCTTTACGAGTTTATTACTCTGTGTGAAGAACACAAAAAAGAAATGAATACAGCGGCGGTGAGGCAGCTTTATCGAGATCAGGATTTTGACTGCTATAACTGTCTCCATTTTAGTCGTAAGAATGGGTGTAAATATCAGGTATGTCCGTTTACTCCTGATAAGGTATGCTGCGGATGTGCGAGCTTAGCACTTGCGTTAAGATTCATGGCTGTTGAGATCAATAACAGCAGATTGACAAAAAGGGTTAATCTATACATATCCGGCTGGAGGGCAAAGAAAAAGAATATGATGATGTTTGTCGATGATCAGCACCAATCTATATTCTACAGCCACTATCCTCGACTGTATCACGAAAATGCTAAGCTCATTGCTGCCGTTTATCTTTTGTCGGCAGACAAAGATCTTTGGAATTGTGTATGGAAGTATGTAAACAGTAACGATATATCCTTTTCGAGAATCAAGCCGAAGGATATCTTGCCGGAGGCGTACACTCTCTTATGTGTGGCAAAAGACCTGTATTTGAACACTCGGCACTTTTCTATCGCGGAATTAGCTGATCCTATCGTTATTGATCCGATCAGATTCCGTCTTATTTTGAACGCTATGGGTATCAGAAGATACGGATAT
The DNA here is from genome assembly GCA_946183365.1 of uncultured Clostridia bacterium. GTDB lineage: Bacteria > Bacillota > Clostridia > Oscillospirales > Acutalibacteraceae > Ruminococcoides. Next base: position 3,785 of record CAMHAH010000015.1, on the reverse strand, counting down.
AGCTTTCTTCAATGTAGGGTTTGTGATAAGAGTTGAGGGTCAGGGTATTACAATTATATAATCATCATATATAGAGTCGGTTTTATAGCTTTGTAGGATCGGCTCTTTTTTATTATCAAATATCTATGAGGAGAAATACATATGGTTGTTTTCAGAGTTGAGAAGACAAGAGCAAAACATTGGTGTTTCACGATGTGTCAGAAAGCCAGATTTTAAGCCATTCTTGCTTTCATGGCATAACATCAAATCACACAAGTTTTCAAAAAACAATGAAAAAATAATGAAATAAAGCGAGATACGGGTAGGCTAAGATAATACAAATAACGAGAATAATAATTCATTTCTTTATTTGTATTTGAAATGAAAAAATACTAAGTATATAGCTAGTTTTGTATATGAAGACTTCTCATAATAATATGAATAATTCTCAGGATATTTATCTTGACTTTACTGGTTTAGATTTCAAAAACCTTTAGTATACTCTTTGTGAGTTTTTATCTCTGCCGATCATTTTCTTGAGTAATGTACTTTCTTAGCATATGTACAGAAACGCTATATATTGTGCTGGTTACACTATTAGTTTTTGACGAAAATGTTCACAAAATAGTTTAAGAAAATTCGTGCTTTTTCCACAAAAACAGTATTATTATTTCTCCATTACAATTTACAAATAATTATAGCATTAATTCAGAATTAATTGTAAAATATATACTAAAGGGGGATAAAACTATGTCAAAAAAAATTGCCAATTTATCAGATGAACAGAAAGAGACAGTTAGAATAATAAAATCAGAAATACAAAATGATTTTAAGCAATCCTATAATAACAAAAGGATTGCAAAAAAGAAAAATATTATTTTAATAACAATTGGAATATTATGTCTAATTTGTATTGCTCTGATGGCAGTAGTCGATTATTCTATTTTTACTAATATGCCATCAAATGTACGAATTGCAGATGAAACTTATTCTGCTACCTTGTTAAGCAATGGTTTAGCTATTATTGCCATTGCTATTTCAGTGTGGGCAGGTCTTAATATAGCTAATGCAGTGGAGCGAAAAGAATTGGATGATACCAATCAAAAAGTAAGTGAAGCAGAATTAAGCATATCTGAAACAGATAAGAGAATTAAAGAGGCAGAAAGAAAAATAGTAGATTCTGAACAGAGAATAGAAGAAGAAGAAACTAAAATAGAGGAGACGTCTAATAAACTTAGGAGTATTACGAATGAAGTCAAACCTCTTACTGAAAGCGTTCGAACATCTCAAAAGTCACTAAGCTTTATGTTCGAAAACGAATTAATAAAAACAATTAATGACAGAGCAACATTGTTCATGTATAATGAATTTTCATCTAAAGATTTAGAAGAAAAAAACAGTTATTATACTTTTTATCCTGATTTAATAATTATTGAGCAACTCTTTGTACGTATCTATAATACACATACAAGCAATCAATTAAAAGATAAAGAATTAGAAAATATTGCAGAAAATGGGATCAAGAGAATTAATGAGATAATCAATAATGATAATACAATAATTCCTGAATTAATTCTATTATATTTGAAATATAGAAAAGCTGAATTTAATTATTATTTAGGATACATTACCGCTGATTCTCAAAAGTATTATAATTCATTTATGAATGCTGCAGAATTGTATAAAGAATTAGCACCTGAATTTAAGGCGTGCATTCCAAAATATGAACCCAATAAAGATGCTCCCGAGTATAACGGTGAAGAAGACAACAGAGAAATATCAATGTATTTTGCTAATTCAATCGGTGACTCTTTTAGCCGATTTTTACTTCTTGCAGATACATCTGGAAAAGTATTAAATAAACAAGGGGACAAATTATTACTTGACGAAGTTATAGAAATTGGGAAAAAAGGAGTATATTATTGTTCATGTGCAGCTAAATGGACAAATATCGAAGAAGGACATGAGGTTTATTATCGGAACCTGGGATGTGCTTATGAAAGATTGGAAAAACATGAAAAAGCAATTGGGAAATACTATAATAAAGTAATCTATAATTATAGTATGGCTTTTAAATCTATTGCGAATTATGACGAGCGTTCATATAGGCTTCAAAGTGTTTATCATACGTTAATTCAATATTTGAAAAAGCACTTAGATAAACAACTTAATGTTGACTCAATGTTTAAGAGTATTGATTCCTTTAAACAATCTCTTGTAATTTCGAGAGAACTGGGAGATGAGAATGTTGAGTATTTAAAGCAACTCTATTTTATTACTAGTTTTGCTAAAGCGGAAAACCACAGGCAAAAACTTCAATATTCAGTAAATGGATTAACTTTAGCAATAGTTCTCAATTATAAATTTTGTAACGATAATACAATTGAAGAAATCTGTGATTTATCAATAGATGATTGTATTCGAATTATGAAAGAGGATATTATTGCATTAAAGATGATGGGCACCACTGATAAAGATAACTATTTTAAAGAATTAGTCAAGCGTTACAGTATAATTAAAGAATACAATGCCGAATAAATAAATGGATAGGGGGAGTGGTCAAAACTATATAATAGTTTTGATTGCTCCTTTTTGTGAAAAACCTTTTTTACAGTTCAAATACTTCTATGAAATAGCAAATTTTTTGTTGACTTTTATATAAATAGATTATAAGCGTTTTAGGAATACTTTTAAAAGGATTATATTAATATGGATGATTTAAGTATTATTGCTTCTTGGTTACATATATCTGATTTACATGTTTTTTCAGAGTCGGATACAGTATTAATTCTTGAAGACTATTTGAAGCTTTCTAAAGTAATATCACCGGAATTTATTGTTATTTCAGGTGACTTTCGGCATCTAAAATACAAAACAGAATTTAGTTCAGCAGAGATGTTTTTAGAATCTATAATCGATACTTTTAGTGTTGAAAAGGAAAATACTTTTATTGTACCAGGAAATCATGATGTGAATTCATATCTTGGAAGAGACAAAGCGATTTCTGATATATGCATAAATTGTAATAAAGATTACAACGCATATTATCAATACATAAAAGGTGAAGACAATTTGTACAAAGGTTTTTATGAATATGGCGAATTCATACATAGGTTTTATAATGGTTCAAATGTATTTGATGATAGAACACTAAATCCAAGTGGAGTTTATAGCATAGTTTGGAATAACATGATTAATGTTCTTTCAATTAACACTGCTCTTATAAGTAATGGAGAAAAACATGACCAAATATTGGATTTAAAAGCACTGACAGAATGTAAAATCAATCCTAATTTTCCAACTATAATGATAGGTCATCATGGTATAGACTCATTATATCAAAGCCATCGTGAAAGGATTGAAACAATCATAGATAGACGTGATATAAGCGTTTTTATGCATGGTGATATTCATAAGTACGCTAACAATCCTATTCAAAAAATATCAACTCCAAATAAATCGGTGCCTAGTATTGCATGTGGAAAATCAGCACCTCAATCCGGAGATATATATTCGGATATTGGTGTAGTTTATTACGAATGGAAAAATGATAATAATGTGTACATACAAGCATATAAATGGTCAACAAAAGGTTTTATAGAGAATTCGGCATATTATTATGATATTAATAAACGCTATTCTTTTCCAATGCTATTTAGTAATAATGCAATAGAAAAAAGAAAAACCAATATTGTCAAGATGTTAAAGTATTTGGCAAAAAATGATCCTGAAAGATTTATGATTGGGGATTGGATTAGTGAGGCTGAATACGTATGGAATTTAGACAAAAATGAAGTAGTTGGTAG
>CAMHAH010000014.1 GCA_946183365.1 uncultured Clostridia bacterium | reverse complement strand
CTCGTTTGTAAAAGTAAATAGTGGGTATTACTTGCATTTACTTTTACAATTAACGACAGCCGCCGAACGTTCAAAGTCCCGTTTATTGTCACAATGCCGTGCTACAATACAGTTGTAGGATGAAACTACGAAGTAAACAGTGTTAGGAGAATGACAATGAACAGACAAAACGAATACGGCACGACCCCCGATATGGTAGCAGACGCGGCGCGTCAGGAGACGGCGAACATGAGAGATATGCGCATCATGCGCGCAGAGCGCTCTGAGCGCGGCTGGAGGCTAAAGTATATCACCCTCGACGATGATTATCCCATCGCCGCCATCGAGCGCAGGCTCAGCCGAGCTATAGGCGAGGCAGTAAGCATGATAAACCTGCACTATGACTTTGACACTACGGCAAGACTGATGTACGCCTGATACATCAGCCGTAAATATCCGCATATGACAAGGGACAGAACCTCTCGGCTCTGTCCCTTTTATCATTTGTCTTTGATTAGTTTTACTGATAATCGGCTTCTTTGAAGGTCATTGTCGACGGGTAGCCTTTGCCTCTGCCGTCGTTATCTCCGCCGTATACGACGCAGGTCCATTCGATATCATCGGGGTACTCGCTCAGGTCTACGGTCAGTTTCTGAAAGTAATTCTCAATCTCTATGTTGTATTCCTCTCCGCTGACGGGGTCTTCACCGGTCAGTATAAGATAGGATATGTCGAAAGATTCCATACCGTCCGCTGTGAAGTTGTAGGTTCTGTCGCCTGTTTTTGTTACATTGATCTCTCCCGCAGGTTCAACAAGTATGATATCGTACCCCGGATCGTCGAAATAATCGGTGATCTGATTTCCGTCCTCGTCAATTCCTGTAATGGTAAAGCAGTAAAATCTGTAGGTCAGAGTATCCATAGGAGCCTCTATATACGCGATGACTGCATCGCGACCTTTTTCTTCGTCATACACTCTCGTACCCGTAAAGCCCATTACGGATTTCCATCCCGATTTTGATTTTATATAAAGCACATAGCTATCGATACCTGCTATGGGATCTACCTCTATATAAAGGTTCTTATCCTTGTCGAGCATGAGACAGGCTATCCCGGGGCTGATCGCGTATGTGTTATACGCAAAGGTCAGTCCGTTGCCGTCAAACCAGCTCGAGTATGTATCGTCGGGGCTTACCGCTCTGACTGTGTAGGTGTATTCCGTAAAGGGCTGTACCTCGGTATCGATAATAGAGGTATCGCTCACGGTGCCTACGCGCTCCCAGCTGCCGCCGTCGTGTTTTCTGAATACGCGGTACTGATACGCACCGTACACTTTGTCCCACTCGACCTGCATGCCCCTGCTGTCTATAGTTAATTTCTGTACGATCGGTATATCGCAGTAATAGAACTTCTTGCCGTCTCTTTCATAATCGCTCGCGAAGCCCTTGCTCTTACTGCTCAGACAGCGCACGGTATAGGTGTATTGATGACCTGTGCTTACGTCTGTATCAAGGTAGCTTGTGCCGCGTACGTCAGCCATCCTTGTCCAGCCCTTGCTGCCGTAATAATATATGCGGTAGACGTCGGCTCCGCTTACGGACGACCACTTTATGTTCAGGCCGTTTCTTTCGGCTTCGATCGAGGTGATCTTGGGCGTGTCGAGCTTAGGATCATATTTATATCTCCAGCCCGTCGAGTTGCAGTCAGAGGTGAATTTGGTCAGCGAGCTGTTGATACAGCGCACGGTGTAGCGATAGGTAGAGCCTACGTTTACATCGTCGTCGATGAAGCTCGTGCCGGTGCTCTCGCCCATCTTTGTCCAGCCCTTGCTGCCGTAATAGTAAACGCGGTATTTCTGAGCTCCTTCGATCTTGTTCCATGTGATCTTCACGCCCTTGCCGACGCTCTCAAAGCCCGTGATCTGAGGGGTATCGAGGTAGTAGGTGTGCTTCCAGCCCTTCGAGTTGCAGTCAGAGGTGAAGCGGTTGCCCGCGGCGTTGACGCATCTTACGGTGTAGGTATAGGTCGAGCCGTAGCTTACGTCCTTGTCGAGGTAGCTCGTCTTATCGGTCTCAGCCATCTTGGTCCAGCCCCTGCTGCCGTAATAATACACGCGGTATTTAGTGGCGTTGGGTACGGGGTCCCACTTTATGTTCACGCCGTTCGGGGTATTCTCCATCGAGGTTATCTCAGGCGTCTGCATATTATAGGTGTACTTCCAGCCTGTTTTGTTGTAGCTGCTCTCAAATTCAGTGCCCGCGTCGTTGATACATCTTACGGTGTAGGTGTAGGTCGAGCCTGAGCTTACGTCGGTATCTACGAAGTAATTGTTGTAGGTGTCGCCCATCCTGGTCCAGCCGTTCCTGCCCTTGTAATAGACGCGGTACTTGCTTGCGAGGTCAACGTCGCCCCATACGATGAGAACGCCGTCGTCCGTACTCTCAAAGGCGGTTATAGTGGGATTTTTGGCGAGGTACAGCTTCTCAAACTCAAATGCCGCCGCCGAGACGGTGAACAAGCCCAATAGGATAAAAACGGTGATGATGATCGATAAAAGCTTCTTGCTTGTTTTCATAACGTCCTCCTTGATAAAGGTGATAAATTGATTATAGTATATCTGTACGCGGATTGCAATGATCGTTAATTAATAAACGGTCTTACTTAATAGGTCGTGTAGTGTATCGTATACGGCAGATAGGTCAGGTACCTTTGCAGGGCTGTCGCGTCTACTATATCGCACTCTCCGTCGCGGTCAAAGTCAAAGAATGAGCTGACGCTTGGTTTGGAATAGCTTTCGGCGGGGTTCTCACCGTTCTGCGGATATTCCGTGATCCCGACGGCGCTCCTCTGCATCACGGTAGCGTCTACCACGGTCAGACTGTCGTCGTTGTCTATATCGCCTATCAGCCTGCCGAACCCTATCTCGTCCCATATTCTCGGCAGCCCGGGGAAGTATTCTTGATCATTGCCGTATCTCAGATCCTTATAGCGGTCGAGCTTCGCGCTGTATATGCCGACGTCGAAGGAGAACGGATAGAAAGCTCCGTTCTCGCGGCTCAACACGCGGTTGCCGAACTCAAGATAATTGACCCAGTCAATGTCGTTGCGAACGCTCTTGACCTTTACAAGCGCCCAGTCGACCTCGTCGTTGGTGGCTTTGTGCTCATAAAGGACCTCAAAAGACCCCGCGACCGCGTTGTATTGCTCTTCGAATTTTTCTTTATAATGAGCGTAGGGATCGAACGGCTTGGGCGGTTCGGTAGCGATAGGCTCAAGGCTCGGCAGCGTCATGTGGAAGCCGCTCTGCGAATAACACTTGCCGATACGCTCGCCGTCTTTGACAATAAAGGTACCGTCGGTTTTTATGACAGTATCGAGCCTGTTCACAAAGGTCACCACCTGCGGCGGTACTACCACCTTCTCCTTCAAGGCGACCTCGAACAGCACAAAGGTGTACAAAGCTCCTTCTTTGCGCGGGAGCTTTGATAGACCCTCGGCTTCACGGTTTTTATCAACACAGTCCAGATAATCGTCGAGATCGGCGCCGTTCTTTAATGTGTATTCGTAGGTGATGATCGTATCGTTCACGGTATATTTCACATCATATATACTGCCGAAATCATTCGCGAGAGGAAAGATAAAGCCCCTGTCCTCATATCCCGGGTATTCGGGAACTACGCCGACAAAATCACGGTCATAGTCAAAGCTCGCCTTAATATATTTCGGCAAACCGTCTGTCGTTATGTTCATAAAGGTCGAAAAATAGTAGTTGTGACCGGGTATGATATCCTGCTCGGGCGCGGCGGCGGCAGCGCCTGCGGCAAAGCACGAAACGATCAGCGCTAAGGCGAGTATAACCGCGATGATCTTCAATGAATTGTTCTTCTCCATTTTGGTTCTCCTTTGTTTGGCTTTATCGGCATTATGGCTCAGCGTACCTCCTGATACAGTATCGTACCGTCTGAGCTGTAGTAGTAATAATATGTCTTTCCGCTCGTGCCCTTGTCGTATGGCTGGATCGCCAGCCACGGCAGGGGGTTATACTCCCATCTGCCGAACTTGGTCTCGATATAGTATATATGGTCGTCGGTGAAGGCTTCTTCACCCTCTATCTTATCAAGACCTACCGAGGCTATCATAAAATATACCTTGCCGTCATCTCCGAGCAGTGAGCTGTCTATATCGGGATCCTCGGGTATATACGGCTCGGTGCTGTCGGCGATCGTGGGAGTTACTGTCGGCTGGTCGGCATTTTGCGTCGGTGCTTGCGCTTCGGTAGGCGAGGGGGTCTCAGCGCGTTTCTGCGTCTCGGGCTGACGCTCTGCTGTCGTCGGTTCTGTAACGCTTCTTGTCTCTGCCGCGGTCTCGCTCGTTGACGACTGGGTCTGTGTCGGCTTATCAGCGGCGGTCGCGGCTTCTGTTTTGCTTTGGGCAGGTTTTGTTTCGGCGCTATCGGCGCTCTCCGTATTGCTCTCGGTAGCGGTGATAACGGTCAAGGGCGATACGGGCGGCTGTTCTTTGCCGAAGAGATAGAACATCATGCCTCCCGCCGTCGCAAGAGCTATGCTCGCCGCTGCCGCGGTGTATCTGGTCTTAAGCTGAGCCGAGGCTCTCGCCGCGGCGCGCGCCTTAGCCGCCTTTATCGCGCGCTCTACGGATAATTCGGGCGCGTGTATCTTATCTATCGCTGTGGTGTATGTATCAACTGTCATTGCGGGCTCCTTCCTCGGTCATCAGCTCTCTGAGCTTCTCTCTCGCTCGTCTGAGCCCCGATTTAACGGTGTTCACGTTCATGCGCAGTATCTCTGCTATCTGAGAAACGGTATAGTTCTCGTAATAGTAGAGGTAGATTATATTTCGCCGGCTCTCCGACAGCTCCTGCATTTCTTCGGGTATACCGACGGGCTCTTCGGCGGCGAGGTGCTCATAGTCGTCTATGCTCTCGTGGCTGTGCCTTTGGTATGTCCTCATCAGGTCCCTGCATTTGTTTATAGTGACGCGTATCAGCCAACTTTTCAGGTGTTCCTCGTCCTCGGGTATCTTCTTTGTGAGGAGGACCAGACACACCTCCTGCAAGATGTCATCGGCGTCAGCGGGGTTCCTGAGATTATGCAGAGCGACGCGGTATATCATATCCGCGTACCGTCGGAAGAGGGCTTCTGCTTGTTCGGTACCGATCTTATGTCCCACTTCCATGCTCCTTTCACCTATAACACGTTTTTGAAACAGCATTTGGGTGCATGGCAAATAAATTTTTTTAAAAATATACTCCGCTCGGTGCAAAGCGGAGCATTTCATATCTATTTATGGTTTTGGATATAGCTGAGCAGGGCTCTGCAGCCCTCGTCGATATCGCTGTAGGTCAGCTCAAAGTCGCCCGTGTACCACGGGTCGGCTACATCGTGAGGGCGGTCGGTATAGTCCATCAGCCTGTGTACCTTGTTCTCGGGGTCGCTGCCGATGATACGCATGATATTGCGGCGGTTGTTGCCGTCCATTATCACGATATAATCGTAGCGGTCATAGTCGGCGGCGGTCATCTGTACGGCGGTCTTGCCCGAACAGGTTATGCCGTGGCTCATCAGCTCGCGGCGAGCGGGTGGATATACGGGGTTGCCTATCTCCTCGCGGCTCGTAGCGGCCGAGGCTATGTATATCTCTTTATCGAGCTTTGCTTCTCTTACGAGCTTCTTCATCACAAATTCAGCCATAGGGCTGCGGCAGATGTTGCCGTGACATACAAAAAGTATCTTGGTCATATCATCCTCCGCGCTCAGTTCACTACGTTTATCGGCTTGCCGCTGAGGAACGCCCGGATATTATCACACACTATCCCCATCAGTCTGATCCTCGTCTCCATAGGAGCCCACGCGATATGCGGGGTGATGATGCAGTTCTCTATACCGCAGAGAGGGCAGTCCCGAGCCATCGGCTCTGTGTCGAGCACATCTATGCCGGCGTAGCTCAGCTTGCCGCTTTTGAGCGCCTGAGCCACGGCCTGCTCGTCCATAACTCCGCCCCTTGCAGTGTTGATGAATATAGCGCCGTCCTTCATCTTGGCTATGGCGTCGGCGTTTATCATGCGGTATGAGCTGTCGTTCAACGGACAGTGTACGGTAACTATATCGCTCCGGGAGAGCAGGGTATCAAGGCTGACGAAGCTCGGGTCATCCTCATCATGTCTTTTTACCTTAAGGGTCTTCATATCGAACGCGAGGGCGACCTTCTCGACAGCCCTGCCTATAGAGCCGTAGCCGATAATGCCCAGGGTCTTGCCCGCGATCTCGTTGAGCGGATATATAAAGGGCGAGAAGGTGTCGCTGTCCTTCCAGCCGCCTTCATGCACAAAGGCGTTGTAGCTGCCCACCCTGTTCAGACACTCGAGAATAAGGGAGAAGGTGTGCTGGCACACGGCGTTAGTGCTGTAGCTGCCCGCGTTGCATACAGTGATGCCCTTCTCGCGGCAGTAGGCGGTGTCTATGTTGTTATAGCCCGTAGCGAAGAGCCCGATGTATCTCAGGTGTTCGGCGTATCTCAGGGTCTCTCGGTTCAGCGGAGTTTTGTTGACTATAATCATGTCGGCGTCGCGGACGGTCTCGGCTATATCCTCATACGCCGTCAGCTCGTTCACGATCACCTCGCCGAATTCCTCCAGCGGCTTGAGCGAAAGGTCGCTGTCGCCCTTAGTCACGGTCTTTGCGTCGGTCAGTACTATCTTCATATCGCACCTCGTTATCGTATTATTGTCGGTATCATTATATATTAAACGCCTCTGATTAGCAATAGCCGTAAGCGTGAAGTGTATGGCTTTTTATAATAAGACAAAGCGCAAAAAAAGACCGCTGCTCGGCAACGGTCTTTGATATCAGCCTTTAAGGTTTTTGGCTTTCTTTTTATTCTTTATCTTATCCCAGTCCTTCGGTTTTCTCTGCATATAGTTCATGAAGAAGTCACAGACCTTGCGTACCAGTACGCACAGCACCAGAGATATCACAAAGCTGCCGAAGTACAGCATGACCTGATGCTTCGGACCGATGTCATATATGCGCTCGAGATAGTGGTTGATGTTCAGATAGATCATGTAGTATTCCATCGAGTACATACCCACGAACTCAAAGAAGTTGCGCAGCAGATTGCAGTGGCCGCCTCTGCGCAGCGAGGTACATACGAAGGAGTCGAGCACTACCAAAGAGATACCCAAGGGACAAGCCGCGTAGCGGTAGAGCCAGATGTACATGGTCTCAAGATCCTTGTTGTAGCCGGGCACGAACGCCTTGACGATATCGGTGTAGAAGTACATCAGGGTCAGCATTCCCACAGCCACCGCGAGGAACGCCCACAGCCACCTGCGGTCGATCTCTTTCTTTTCCATTACGAATTTGCCCGCCCATATTCCGACGATGAAAACGGGTATGCGGCACATGGCGATCTCGATGTTGTTGTATACGCCCGGCGCGAAGCCTCGAAGCGCGAAGTTGAACGCTACTACCAGAGCTATCATGCCCAGAGCGCCCCATATCCTGAACCTGCCGATTATCTTGTACATAACGGGAAACAGCAGATACAGCAGGAGTATCAGCGAGATGAACCAGAACACTCTCTCGCCGCGCCAGAAGAAGTAGGTGAACGAAAGGCGGCTGAGGTAGTAGGTCAGTCCCGAGGTGAAGCGTCCGTTGACATAGCGGAACGATACATAGAACGTCGCGATCAAAAAGGCTGAGGGCAGTACGCGCATCAGGCGCTTTTTCCAGAAGGTCAGTACGTGGCTGTCCTTGGTGAAAGAGAAGTACAGCCCGATACCCGACAGGAACAGGAACATATCCACGCCCACATTGCCAGTGCCCTTAAAGAAGCGGAACGCGTCAATGATGAACTGATTGTCGGTATACTGAGCCATAGTCAGGTTGTCCGAGTGGAACAGACCTATCCACAGCGTAGCGATACCGAAGATGACGTTCCTCGCCTCGCTTATCGCGAATAGATTAAACGTTTTTTTAGCTTTGGTCATAAATGATCCCCCTGTGAGAAAATCACGTATTTAACTCAATAAGTATACCAATATTTACCGCTAAAGTCAATTTTGTTGCGATATTGTTATAATTATTTAAGGTTCGTCACAATTCGATTTTTACGCTGTAATATTTGTATTTTCATACTAAGTAGCAATAAAAAGCTTTAAAAAGATATTAGCGGAGAATTTCGCATAACAAGGCGGAGGGCGCAGGCAGGCTGGCGCCTGTCAAGACTGACAACGCAGTTATACGGAATTCTCCGCAATAGATATTATAGTGTTTTATTGCTACTTAGTATCACATAGAATTATCCGTAATTCAAATAAACGCAAAACACCCTCCGCACTCGCGGAGGGCATTTCTGTTATCAACAGCCTTTATAAAAAGCTTATCATCCTATCATAGTCACATATCTCTGCAACTTTGTCGCGTCTACGATATTCCTGTCGCCGTCACGGTCGAAGTCTGAGTAATAGCTCATAACGCCGTCGAGCATTCCCGAGACGAACACATCGTCGCTCGGCCATTCGGTGATGAGGGTCGCACAGCGCTGGATGAGGGTGCAGTCTACCGCGCTGAGCTCGCCGTCACGGTCGATATCGCCTATCAGCCTGCCCTCGCCTATCTGATCGAACACCCTTCCCAGATCCTTATACTGATATGCGGTCTCTTCGGTCAGCGGAACGAACTTCTCGGCTTTGACATCATAGATACCGTAGCCCAAGACGAAGGGGTACGCGTTGTGGGCGCTCTCTAATACCCGGTTGCCTATGACGTCGTTATACCATAGCTCGGGGTCTTTTACAGAGGCGTTGGCGCACTTAAGCAGTACCCAGTCCGCAATGCCGTTGCTGTCTCTGTGAACGCAAAGCTCCTTGTAATCGGGGTAGTCCGCCTTATTGTAGCCGTACGCTTCATCGAACTCATAGAGATAACTTGTGCTTGCCACGATATCGGGTAAAACGATATCGTTTTCGGGATAGACCATATGATTATCAAAATACTCAACACTTTTAACGGATGGGTATGAGGCTAATCTCTCGATATCTTGGGGCTTGACAGCGGCGATGATACCACCGTATAAGTTTGCGTAATCCGTGATGATAGCATGATCGATCTCAGGGAAGATCTCGGCATAATACTGCTCTTGAAGGTTCTTCATATAGACGTTTTGCTCATTTATTGCGGCAACTTTATCCGGCCAGCTCGGAAACTCATCTACGCTTTTTATACGCCCGTAGGTGTTGTTGCAGCATATCCAGACGCTGACAAAATCATCGGGCTCGATTAGACCGTTGATATAGTTGAGATCGCCTTTTGTTTCATCTGGTAATTCTATCCGTTTAACGCGACTATCGGCGGCTATGCGCGGTATATCCTCGACAGGGACTTTCTCAACGCATACTAAGCCGGTGCCGGTGTAGATATAATGCCAGTACGGGAAGGCTAAATAGGGCGCTTCGTAATAATAGTGCAGGATCATGCGGATATACTCGGTACCGAGAAGCTCGAGAGCGAGTATCAGGTCATGCTGCTCGCGAAACTCCGACAGCTCGTTAGCCGCCTTACTGCCGTAGGGCCATGAGGGCATATCGTTGATGGTCTTTATATCCTCGTCAAAAACTATCGTCAAATTTACTCTGTCGCCCTCGGCGGCGCTGTCCATGACCTCTCTCAGAGCGGGGCTGACCTTTTTGCTGACAACGGCTTCGATATCGCTCACTATGCTCTCGATCTCGGCCATAGATGCCGCGGCTGTGACCTCTGCCGCAGTCATGTCGGCGGTCACGGTCAGACCGGATATCTCCCTTACGCGCTCGTCGGGTATGCCGAGCTCTGTTATCACTCTGCGGGCTTCGTACTCATACAGCTTGAACCTGACGAGGAGCTTCATTATACTGATCGCGCCGTAGTCCTTGCTGTAATGCGGCTTTTTCTCTTCCGAGAAGCCCGCGTACTCATAGGCGAGGGCGTATATATCCTCATTACTTAAATCGGGCTTTCTGATCCGCATTATGATCTTCTCGGTATCGCCGCCCGTGTTATCCGCGGCGTAGGCTGTCACGCCGATACAGCCGGTCAGTATGACGACCGTCAGTATTAAAGCTATCAATCTTTTCATATCGATACCTCCTTTTGGGATCGGTTAAAAAATTATAATTCTTGCGTATATTACTTCGCCGTCCTCGTTACAGAAGCGGCAGGTCAGCATATCGCCCTCGCGTATCCTTGAGAGATCATCTTCGAGCCCTCCGAGATAATACGAGACCGTGACGGTATCATAGACGTTGTCCTGCACCTGAGCGAGATTGCTCTCAGAGAAGAGCTCTTCGTCACCCAGCGGGGTACCGTCAAAGGCGTATATCCTGAAATACACCCTGCCCTCGCCCGTGAGCGTGCTTCTCTGCGCCGTGCCGCTGATCGTTTGGTGAGCAAGGTAATTCACCCATTTAGAAGTTTCGGCAAGCTCCCTCTCATAGTAGTTCGGCGGTAAAGGGCTGTAGGTCGGCTCTTCATCATGGGCTGAGGTCGGCTGTTCGGCGGGCTCGGTCGGGATTTTTGCCTGTGTGGGCGCTTCAGTGCTCAGGTACGGAGCTTCTGTGGGTCGGTCTGAGCTGTAGCCCTCGGCGGGCTTCTGTCGGGCTGAGTGGATATGCCCGCTCTCAGACGCGTCGGATCTCTCATTGACGGAGGCAGGGTAGGGGGTTCCTGCCGCGTCGGTCTCAGCGCCGCGCGTTTCGGTACTTTGTGTCTCGGTGTTTTGTGTCTCGGTGTTTTGTGTCTCGGCACTGCGTGTCTCGGGCTCTTTGGTGGGGGTAAGAGCCGTATAATCGCTGCCCGGCTGAGTATCATAGATATCGTTCTGAGACGGCTGAGCCGCCGGAGCGGCGGATTTATTGAATAGCATGAACACCGTCACGCCTATCAGGCTGACCAGTATCAGGCTTGCCGCCAAAGATAGCGCGCGGTATCTCGCGGTAAGCGGCAGAGGGGCTTTGTCGGCTTTCACGGCGCTGACCGCGGGCGTGTCGTCGGGCTCGGCGCGGTAATAGGTCTCAAGCAGGCTCTCGAGCCGTTCATCAGATATTTTACTCATGTGAAAGCCTCCTTTTCAACAGCTTCCTCGCGGTGTTGAGGCGCGAGTTGACGGTACCCTCGGGTATCTTCAAAATCTCAGCGATCTCTTTAAGGCTGAACTCCTTAAAGTAGAACAGCGTGATGACCGCGCGGTATTTCTTAGGCAGAGATCTTATAGCTGAGTGAAGATCGATATAGGCGTCGATATCTTTCTCGTCGGCGGGGATGGACGAGATGAACCTCTCCTTTTCTTCTTCATTCCTGAACAGCTGTTTAGCGGTGTTATACCTGCTTTTTCCCGCGTCCTTAAATGTGTTGACGCAAATGGTGAACAGCCAGCTCTTGAAATTTGAGCCCTCTTTGAAGCTCCCAAAGCTCTTTAAGGCCTTTGCCCATGTATCCTGATACAGATCCTCGGCGTCGTGGCTGTCGCCGCACAGCTTGTAGCAGAAGCGCCACAGATCGCGCGAGTACAACCCGATATACCGCTCAAAACCGGTCAATTCCCCACCTTCTTCCCGATCCGAGTTACCTCTCGTAATATATAACGAATGAAATATATAAAAACTTCGATTTGATTTTAGCATTTGCGAAAACATATGTAAACACAGTCGCGGCGGTATGATGATTTGTTCATATCCTTTAGCGAATTTGCATATATTTCCCCGCAAGGCTTTGTTGATATGGTACACAAAGCACCTTGACTTTTACGCTTTGACATGATAAAATTTTAACGGTCAAATCTAACTTATATAAATATAGGTTGGCTTTGCCGCTTTATGGTCAGACTTGACTTTATAAAACAGCCTTATCGAAGGAGGTTTGTAAGACTGTTAGCGCCGGGACCGTGATTGGTTGACGAGGTTTGGCGGTTATCGAAAGATTCGGCGGATGCCGCCACGGCTGATAGGTCGTTAAGGAGAGAAGAAAAAGCAGAATAAACACTGTAACAGAGGCTCTCCCGATATCATCCAATAAATACAACTTTTACCAAGGCTATTGCCGAAAGGAGATATAATTATGAGAGTTATTATTCAGGACGATTATGATAAGATGTGTAAATGGGCCGCGGGTTATATCGCGGATAAGATAAACAACCACAAAGAGGACCGTCCCTTTATCCTGGGTCTGCCCACAGGCTCTTCGCCCATCGGCGTTTACAAGGAGCTTGCCCGTATGAACAAGGCGGGAGAGGTCAGCTTCGCTAATGTTGTCACCTTCAACATGGACGAATATCTCGGACTGCCTCACGAGCATGACCAGAGCTACTGGTACTTCATGCACGACAATTTCTTTGACCACCTTGTAGATATGAAGCCCGAGAACATCAACATCCTCAACGGTATGACCGACGATCCCGAGGGCGAGTGCAGGAGATATGAAGAGAAGATCGCTTCCTACGGCGGCATCGATCTGTTCATGGGCGGTATCGGCGTTGACGGCCACATCGCTTTCAACGAGCCCTTCACCAGCCTTTATTCACGCACAGGCGTTCGTAACCTGACCACTGATACCCGTATCGTGAACTCACGTTTCTTCGGCTATGATCCCGAGGCTGTTCCCGCTCAGGCTCTGTCTGTAGGCGTAGGCACTGTCATGGATTCAAAAGAGATCCTCATCCTCATCAACGGCCACAACAAGGCCCGCGCTCTCGCTGAGACAGTAGAGGGCAGCGTAAGCCACAAGTGGACCTGCTCGGCTCTGCAGATGCACAACGGCTCTATCATCGCTTGTGATGAGCCTGCCTGCGGCGAGCTGACCGTTGACACATACAAATACTTCCTCGATATCGAGAAGAAAGAGAGACTGTAATAATGTATACTATCAAAGACCTGTATGATCTCGATCATACGCTTGCCAAGGATTACCTCTCACAGTTCACCTATCCTTGGGAGGCATTAAAGGGCATCAAAGATATGATAATCGCTCTGGGCGAGACCCTGGGCGACGATTACATCGAGAGAGCTCCCCAGGTATGGGTACATAAGACCGCTAAGGTATTCGACTCTGCCTATCTCGGCGCTCCGTGCATCATCGGACCCAACACCGAGGTCCGCCAGTGCGCTTTCATCCGCGGCTCGGCTCTTGTCGGCGCAGACTGCGTAGTCGGCAACTCCGCTGAGCTCAAGAACGTAATCCTCTTCGATCACGTTCAGACCCCTCACTACAACTATGTCGGCGACTCCATCCTCGGCTACTTCTCACACATGGGCGCGGGCTCTATCACATCCAACGTTAAGAGCGACAAGCAGCTCGTAGTTGTACATAACGGTACCGAGAAGATCGAAACAGGTCTCAAGAAGTTCGGCGCTATGCTGGGCGACTATGTAGAGGTCGGCTGCAACGCCGTTTGCAACCCCGGTACAGTGATCGGCAGACACTCCAACGTCTATCCGACCTCATGCGTTCGCGGCGTAGTTCCCGAGAACAGCATTTATAAAAACAGCGGAGAAATTGTAGAAAAGAGGTAATTCCTATGGGTAAATATTTCGGTACAGACGGTTTCCGCGGCGAGGCTAACAAGGATCTGACCTTTGAGCACGCCGTTCAGATCGGCCGTTTCCTCGGCTGGTACTACGGCGCTAATCAGGGTAAGAAGGCTAAGGTCCTCATCGGTAAGGACACCCGCCGTTCTTCTTATATGTTCGAGTACGCTCTGTGCACGGGTCTTATGGCGAGCGGCGCTGACGCTTATATCATGCACGTCACCACCACCCCCTCGGTAGCTTATATCACACGCACAGATGACTTTGACTGCGGTATCATGATCTCCGCTTCTCACAACCCGTTCTATGACAACGGTATCAAGGTGCTCAACGGCAAGGGCGAGAAGATGGAGGAGGAGACCCTCTTGAAGGTCGAGGATTATATCGACGGCAAGCTCGAGATCCCCGTAGCCGAAAGAGAGGATATCGGCAGGACCGTAGACTATGTATCCGGCCGTAACCGTTATATCGGCTATCTCATCTCTATGAGCAAATACAGCTTCAAGGGCGTCAAGGTCGGTCTTGACTGCGCTAACGGCGCTTCATGGAGTATCGCTAAGGGCGTGTTCGACGCTCTCGGCGCTAAGACCTATGTTATCAACGACGCTCCCGACGGCTACAATATCAACACCGACTGCGGTTCTACTCACATCGAGCACCTGCAGAAGTTCGTCGTAGACAACGGTCTCGACATAGGCTTTGCTTATGACGGCGACGCCGACCGCTGCTTATGTGTAGACGAGAAGGGCAACGTTGTCACAGGCGACCACATCCTGTATGTATACGGTCTGTATATGAAGGAGCGCGGCAAGCTGCTCAACAACAAGGTAGTCACCACTATCATGAGCAACTTCGGTCTGTACAAGGCTCTCGACAAGGTCGGTATCGATTATGTCAAGACCAAGGTCGGCGACAAGTATGTTTATGAGAACATGGTCGAAGAAGGCAACCGTATCGGCGGCGAGCAGAGCGGCCATATCATATTCAGCAAGTACGCTACTACAGGCGACGGTATCCTCACATCATTGAAGATGATGGAGGTCATGCTCGCCAAGAAGAAGCCGATGAGCGAGCTCGCGGCTCCCTGCGTATTCTATCCGCAGGTACTCAAGAACGTACGCGTCAAGTCTAAGCCCGACGCTCAGAACGATCCCGACGTACAGGCAGCCGTTAAGAAGGTCGCTGAGGAACTCGGCGAGGACGGACGTATCCTCGTGCGCGAGAGCGGCACAGAGCCCGTTATCCGCGTAATGGTAGAGGCAGGCTCAGACGAGGTCTGCGAGAAGTACGTAGACGAGGTCATCGAGGTTATCAAGGCTAAAGGTCACCTCGCCTGATCGGCGATCGGCTGATTGGTTTTAGGTAAAGCAACAGGCTTTACAAGAAGGTATATTTAACATAACAACGCGGACAGAGGTCACAGGCCCCTGTCCGCTTTTTGTTTTATAGATATGTTATGATTGATAAAACGCCTCCCGGGCGGGAGACGTCTATAAACAGCTAAATTAAACAATAATATATCTGAAACTTTATCACTCCTGCAGCTCAGCCCACAGGTCATACAGCTCCTCGAGCCTTGACTGAGCCTTCTCGAGCTTTTCGGTCAGCTCCATGAGCTTTTCATAGTCGCTCTGGGTCTCTTCCTTCGACAGCTCCTCCTGCAGGGCGTTCGCTTCCTCCTCGAGCTCCTCTATCTCAGCCTCGGTTTTGTTGAGCTTAGTCTTGCGCTTGCGCTCCTCGCTCTGCTGCAGCTTCCTGAGCTGCCAGTCGTTGAGGGGCTTTTCTTTTTTTGCGGGCTTATCATGGCTCTCATCCTTGATAGGGGATGGCTGAGCCGTGATACGCTCAAGGTAGTTGTCGTAGTTGCCGAGATACTCTGTGACGCCGTTTTTATCGAGCGCCAGTATACGGTCGGCTAGCTTGTTGATGAAGTAGCGGTCGTGGCTGATTATCAGCAGAGTACCCTCGTAGTCCTTTAGGGTGTCCTCGAGCGCCTCTCTCGAGCTTGCGTCAAGGTGGTTGGTCGGCTCGTCGAGCAGCAGCAGGTTGCCGCCGCCCAGCATCAGCTTCAACAGCGATATCCTCGCTCTCTCTCCGCCGCTCATTGCTGAAAGCGGCTTATATACCTCGTCGCCCTTGAACAGGAACGCCGCGAGCGATGAACGCACCTTTGTCTCGGTCAATTGCGGATAGGCGTTCCATATTTCGTCTATGGCGGTGTTGTTGAGGTTCAGGTTCTCCTGCATCTGGTCAAAGTAGCCCATGTCGACCATAGCGCCGTACTCATAGCCGCCGCTGTCGGGGCTGAGCTTGCCGCACAGTATACGGAAGAGGGTCGTCTTGCCGCAGCCGTTGTCGCCGAGGATGAACACCCTCTCGCCCTTGGTGATGTGCAGGCTTACGTCCTTGAAGAGCTTTTTATCGCCGAAGGCCTTTGACAGTCCCTCTGCCATGAGTACGTCGTTGCCGCTCTCGTGGCGCGGCTCAAAGCGCATACGGATGCTCTCGAGCTCGCCGTCGGGCTCGGTCATATCCGCCTTTATGCGGTCTATCTCCTTTTGCTTCGAGGCGGCTGTGCGCAGGTTGCGCTCTCGGTTCCAGCGCTTTTGCTGTTCGATTATGCCCTCTATGCGGCGTATCTCCTTGATATCGTTCTCATATTTGTTTTGCAGAGCCTTTTCATAAGCCTGTTTCTTTTTGATGAACTCAGAGTATGAGCCCTTATAGGTCATGCACTTGTTGTGCTCTATCTCTACGGTCTTGTTGGTCACCGCGTCAAGGAAGTATCGGTCGTGGCTGATGATTATCATAGCGCCCTTGAAGTCTCGCAAAAAGCCCTCGAGCCACGCCACCGATGATATGTCGAGGTGGTTGGTCGGCTCGTCGAGCAGCAAAAGGTCGCTGCCCGAGAGCAGCAGCTTCAACAGGCTCAGCTTTGAGCGCTGACCGCCGCTGAGCGCCGAGGTCGGCATACCGAATTCCTTTTCGCTGAAGCCCAGTCCGATCAGCGCCGAGCGGGTACGGCTTTTATAGGTCAGACCGCCCTCTCTCTCAAAGCGCTCGATAAGCTCGGTCTGGCGCGCGATCAGCTCGCTCAAGTCGCCCGTGCTGTGCTCGATTGTAATGGTTATCTTCTCGATATCATGCTCCATGCGGCTCAGGTGCTCAAAAACGCTCTCGAGCTCGTCATATATACTGCGGCCGCCGTTTGAACAGGCGTGCTGCTCCATATAGCCTATGTTGAGCCCTCTCTCCTTGGCAATCACGCCCGAGGTCGGCTCAAGCTCGCCTGTGATAAGCTTGAACAGCGTGGTCTTGCCTACGCCGTTCCTGCCCGTAAGCCCCACCTTGTCGCGAGCCTCTACCTCAAAGCTCATGTCTTCAAATAAGGTCCTCTCGCCGAAAGCCATAGAGAGCTTGCTCAAGGATAACGCGGGCATATGATCGCCTCCCGTCCGCGATAGTGTCACTGAAAATATATTTTACCTTAAATCATATAAAAGAGCAAGAGTTTATTTCAGTGAGATACCGCCTTATCCTCGATCTTATCAAATAACTGCGTAATTACCCGTCGAATTACCCTTTCGGCAGATATTCTATGCAAAAAATCCCCCGATATGAAAGATTATTCATTTTCGTGCTAATACTTGTTTAAGACTGTCAAATATGGTAAAATAAAATTTACGCAACCAGTATTATAAATGAGGTGTAGAACAATGGAAAAAAGAAGCTCTTTCTCGGGCTCTGTCGGCTTTGTGCTCGCGGCGGCGGGCAGCGCGGTAGGTCTGGGAAATATATGGAGATTTCCTTATCTTGCGGCTAAGGACGGCGGCGGACTGTTTCTGGTGATATATATCATCCTCGCGCTGACCTTCGGCTTCACTCTGCTTATGACAGAGGTATCCATAGGCAGAAAAACCAAGCAGAGCTGTCTTACCGCCTACGGCAAGCTCAAAAAGGGCTGGGGCTGGCTCGGCGGTCTGGCGAGCATAGTACCGTTCATCATCATGCCCTACTACTGCGTTATCGGCGGCTGGGTATTGAAGTACTCTCTGGTATTTATATTCGGTCAGGGCGCAGCCGCGGCTGACGACAATTTCTTTACAACGTTCATCACGGGCTATTCAGAGCCTATCATCTATAACTTCGTGTTCCTGCTCATGACCGCCGTGGTCATCTTCCGCGGAGTAAACAAGGGTATCGAGGCTATCTCAAAGGTGCTCATGCCCATCCTCTTCGTGCTTATCATCGGTATCGCCGTCTACTCGCTCACCCTCACGGGTTCTGAAGAGAGCGGCGGCAGGACCGGTCTGCAGGGCCTCGCGGTATATGTCATCCCCAACTTTGACGGAGTAGGGGTGAGGGACGTCCTCATGACCATCATGGACGCCATGGGTCAGCTGTTCTACAGCATCAGCGTAGCTATGGGTATCATGGTCACCTACGGCTCATACTTCAAGGATGAGGACAACCTCATCAGATCCGTAAACCAGATCGAGATCTTCGATACCGTCGTAGCGTTCCTCGCGGGCGTTATGATAATCCCCGCAGTATATGTGTTCCTCGGCCCCGAGGGTATGTCAGCGGGTCCCGGACTGATGTTCGTCGCTATGCCCAAGATCTTCGCTCAGATGGGCGTCGCGGGCAATATATTCGGCGCGATCTTCTTCATCATGGTACTGTTCGCCGCTCTGACGAGCTGTATCTCAATCATGGAGGCTATCTGCTCGGGCATGATAGATAAGGGTATGTCCCGCCATAAGGCTACAGTCACCGAGGGTATCATCGCCCTGGTGCTCAGCACCGTAGTCTGCTTAGGCTACAACGCGTTCTACTTCGAGTTCAAGCTGCCTAACGGTACCGTAGGACAGATCCTGGATATCATGGATTATCTGTCAAACAACGTCCTCATGCCCGTACTGGCTATCGGTACCTGCATACTGGTCGGCTGGATATTGAAGCCCAAGACCATCATCGACGAGGCGACAAAGAACGGCGAGAAGTTCGGCAGACGCTGGCTGTATACCGTAATGGTCAAGTTCGTCGCTCCCGTGATGCTCGTGGTGCTTCTGCTCGGCTCACTGGGCGTATACTGATAAATAACAATGGTAAAACGGTCCCGCTTCTTATGAGGCGGGATTTTTTTCTGACTTTTTTCATAATAGGTGATGACAATTGTGATTTTATATGTTATATTTAAATAAATATAATACTAAGTTTCATTAAAACACTTTAACATTTATTGCGTTAAATTCCGTATAACTTCGTTGTCCTCCTTGACAGGCGCCAGCCTGCCTGCGTCGTCCGCCTTGTTCTACGAAATTTTCCGTTAATAAATTTGTTAAAGCGTTTAATGGAAACTTAGTATAAGACAAAAGGGTGATAAGGATGACAGATGTATTGATCAACAAAGAGCTTACCCTCAGCGTTCCCGAGGGCTACCGTCTCATGGACGCGGTCGAGCTTGAGAATTATTTCGGTCTCGAGTATAACCGCTGGGGCATCCTTGATAAAAAGCGCAGTATCATCGTATCTGTCAGCTGGACGGATAAGCAGAGGCTGAGTATGTTCGCCGATGTAAAGTCGATGACAAAGGACGCCGAGGCTACCTTCAAAAAGAACCTTAAGGGCTATACCCGTACCGAAGAGTTCCGGACCACCGTCTCGTCAGAGAAGGCGCTCGGGCTGAAGTTCGAGTATATCACAGACAAGACCGAGGCTGAGCAGGCGGGAGAGGTCGTGATAGTACGCTTCAAAAAGAAGTTCTACGCTATCTATTATATCTCTGTCAAGGCGAAATTCGCCGAGTATCTGCCGGAGTTCGAGACCATGCTGGCTTCAATTCGTTATGAGGACCCCGATTCTAAGGATAAGAAAAAGAAATGATATCACACTGCCCGCTTCTGCTGAGGCGGGCAATTTGAACTTTATGTAATGACGCGCAACTGAAAAGGACGTAGATATAATGACATTCAAAAAAGCCACCGTAGGTATGTGGACAATACTGGTCTCACAGATAATCCTGCTGATCTTGTACATCTTATTGCTGACAAGCTTTGTATTGGTGCTGTTGGTATCTAACATGAACGCGGACTATACGTTCACGTCATTCGTCGCTGATTTTGTGATCATACTTTCAGAGATGGAGGGTATTGTGACGGTCATCTCATATGTTATGGCGTTCGTAGGTATAATCTTGGCGTCTACCGAGGTCAGAAAATTCAGATCGGCTATGGTGTGGGGCGCTATCGCAGCGGTACTGTATCTCGGAATAACCGTCTATAATATCTTTACCGACCGGTCTATGGACGACGTAGGCTCTCTGATGGGCAGTATTGTGATGATGGTCGTCTCGGTCACCTGTATCGAGGGCTGTATCTCGATCGCCGAGAAGATCAGAGAGTTAAAAGCGGCTGAGTTCTATGAGAAATGCGTCAAGCTGGTCGTAATATCGTACATGGCGACTATCCTTATGTCTATGCTCACCCTGATATTGACCGACGTAAACTCGGTCGTGACGTTTTTCATGATCTCGACCGTGATCTCTCAGCTTCTGTGCGTGATAAGCTTTATCCTTTTGACGATCGTTCTGGTCAAGACCCTTAAGATGTTGAGACTGTACAAAGAGAAAGTAAACGCCGAAGAGGCCGAGCTTAAAGCCGAGCCCGCCTGAGTTTGGATGATATTTAGTCAAAAGTGCATATTATCTAAAAAATCGGTCAAAAATTTTGATAATTTTGATAGTGATTTTATCGTTTTAGTATGTTATAATACTAAACGGATATATTTATCCTAACTATTCAGTGTGGCTGACTGCCAGGCTGAAAATATACAGAAAGGAGAAATAAACATATGAGATTTCCCAATGCGGCAAAAGGTGTGAAGAGAATTTTCACTGCTGAGATCCTTGCTCTGATAGGAGGCATCTGCGGTACTATCGGCATAATCACCTTAGTTATTGCTCTTGCTGCTGCTTCCGGCAAATCTGCTACAGGCACAATTGCTGCAGGCGGCGCGACTGCGATTTTCATGCTGGCTGCAAGCATACTGAGCATCATCGCGTTCATCATGATCATCGTCGGTGTTTCCAATGCGTCTAAGGAAGAGTCTTCTTTCAAGGCTGCCCTTATCTGCATCATCATCGGTATCGTAGGTTCATTGATCAGCAGCATCTTCTCAGGTAACGCTACTGTAAGCGCTATCGGTTCTTTGATCTCAAGTCTTGCGACGCTGTTCTCAACCATCTTCATTATCACCGGTATCATCAAGCTTGCCGATCAGCTCAACAACGGCGAGATCAGCGCTAAGGGCAATAACATCCTCAAGATGATCATTGTCATCAACGTTCTGGCTATCATCGCTAACCTGATCGTTCTGATCCTGGGCGGTATGACTGCTTCTACTGTAGCTGCTATCATCGCTCTGGTCGCAGGTATCCTGAGCATTGTTCAGTACATTATGTATCTGTCCTTCCTTGCAAAGGCTAAGGCTATGCTCGCTGAGTAATTTACTCATGTTCAATTCAGCCGTCCTTCGGGGCGGCTGTTTTCCTTTTTTTGATGACAAATCGTCTTTTATATGCTATACTTTATTAATACTGATTTCAAATAAAACGGATCAAACAGATGTTAAGCTGTTTTATTTGAAAATAGTATAAAGTGTCAGCTGAGACCGGTATTGCCCTTTCCTGCGGAGGTAAGAGATGAAGCCTAAAAAAAGAAAGATAAATAAAAAAATGATAATCATGAATATCATTATCTTGGTCGCGGCGCTCTTCTGTGTGACATACGTTACAGCGGTCGGCGGCGTGTATGAGCTGCATAGAGAAATCGGCTCGGTTGAGTACACAGAGGCAGTCGACGTCAAGGTCAGCCTCAGCGAGGATAATGTGGTCGAGTATAAGGGTCACTATTCAGACGACAGGGGTCGGGTTTTTGTTTTCAAGGCATTGGACAGCGGCTCCGTCTACGGAGATATTCATTATACCTTGAGGAACGCTGACGGCGATGAGTATGAGACCGTATTTAATATCGCGTTCTCGGTATCTTCGATCGGCGTGATCTTCAGTACATACGGCGGATTTGACTTCAGCGGCAGTCAGGTAGTTATTTGGACCTTTATCGGTATCCTTGCCGTTATCCTGATATTCATGATATGGAGCTTCATAGATTATTACAGAAAGGGCGATTTCTGCTATCAGATGATAGCCTGCGGCGGTGTGAGCATTTTCCTTTTCGTCGCGCTGGCGTTCGGCGTTTATAAGATATTGAACAATGTCGTCAATAACTTCGGCAATTTTATCGGCGTTATAGCCGACGTCAGCACGATGCTCCTGCTGGGGCTTACGCCTGTATTATTGGTATTCGCTGTTTTTCTCTCCGTCAGTAATATATGGCTCTTGCGCAATGAGGGCTACCGTCCCGTAAACGCCCTCGGCATAGCCTTCGGTATCATATGGGCTATAGGCACTCTGCTTACCTTGGGGGCGAGCTATCTCCCGTTCTCAAATCAGTTTTTCACAAATAAACTCAGACCCGCGCTGACCTACCTTATCTGTTATTTCGGCTGTATGTTCATCTCGACCGCGGCTTCGTCCTTCCTTGCGACTAAGTACAAGCCGCCGTATGACCGTGATTACATAATCATCCTCGGCTGCGCCATCTGCTCCGACGGCAGTCTTACCCCCTTGCTCAGAGCCAGAGCCGACAGCGCCGTAGAATTTGAGAAGCGGCAGTTCTCTTCTACAGGCAAGCACGCCGTGTTCGTGCCCTCGGGCGGTCAGGGAGACGACGAGGTGATATCTGAGGCTGAGGCTATGAAGAGGTACCTGCTAAGCGTCGGTATCCCCGAGGAGCGTATCATAAAAGAGGACAAGAGCGTCAACACCATGCAGAATATGCAGTTCTCACGCGACAGGATAGCCGAGGACGCTGACGACTTTGACAGCAAGAAGATAGCCTTCGCCACCACTAACTACCATGTTTTCAGAGGTTATATCTTAGCCGAAAAAAACGGCTTTGAAGCCAAGGGGATATCCGCCAAGACCAAGCCGTATTTTTATCTGAACGCCTTTCTGCGCGAGTTCATCGGTCTTTTGGTGGATCAAAAGTTCAAGCATCTCATATTCATAGCGATAATCCTTTTGCTGTTCATGGGCTTGTTCAGGAGCGGCAGCTTCTATTGATACATAAAGCTCGGCGGTATTTGCGCCCGGACAAAACCATAATACAAATCATTGATAACAAACGCAAAAAACCGCAGAGATACGCTCTCTGCGGTCATTTTTTTACATTTATTTACTTTCGTTCTGCTTTGAATACTGCTGTGCCCAACCGTCGGTGAGCGCCTTTTTGACGTTCTCCCAGTTCGCGTCGGTCTGATCGGAGTTGTAGTTTATCAGAGCGCTCCTGAGATCGGCTCTGTACTCCTCTGAGTTCGGCTGATA
Source organism: uncultured Clostridia bacterium (assembly GCA_946183365.1). Classification (GTDB taxonomy): domain Bacteria; phylum Bacillota; class Clostridia; order Oscillospirales; family Acutalibacteraceae; genus Ruminococcoides. Next base: position 53,838 of record CAMHAH010000014.1, on the reverse strand, counting down.
TCTGAACGCCCAGTCCATGACGTAGTTGCCCTTTGAGGTATAGGCGTCGGCGTTCTTCAGGAAGGTGTTTTCAGATGCGGGCACATTCCTGTACGGCATTACGCCCAGCTGCTTTACCAAGGCGGCCGAAGCCTTATCGTTGGTCACGAGCCAGTACATGAATTTCAGCGTAGCCTCCTGAGCCGACTTGCTTACCTTGTCGTTTACTGCCCAGTAGTTCTCGGTGCCGCAGCACAGTCCGGCTCTGTCCTCGCCGTCCATGCCTGAGTAGAGGGGTATCATTATCGCTCCGGGAACAGTTTCGGATATCTCGGCGTAATCCCATGAGCCGCCTAAGCAGAACGCGGTCTCTCTGAGCTTGAATTCGTTTATGGGATAGAGGTTCTCGCTGTTGAGCTTATCGGGAGAGGTGCGGCAGTTGTTTATACACAGGTCATACAGGTTCTTGAAGTTCTCTGTATATCTGCCGCGGATGGATGACGGAGCCTCGCTCCAGCCGCCCTCGTCGCGCTCGTCATAGAAATATTCGAGGTTAGCCATATGGCCGGTAAATCTCCACGCGTTGCTCTCGTTCATAGCGCAGGATGAAAAGGCGTCGAAGCCAAGCCAAGAGGCGTTGTTGTGGATATACTCGACAGCCGCCTTAAGCGAGGCGAAATCCTTTATATCAGACGCCTTGTAGCCCGCGAGCTGTACGAGCTCGGGGTTTACTATTATTCCGAAGCACTCATAGCAGTAGCCGATAGCGGCGATCTTAGAACCGTCATACAGGTTGTAGTTATCGGAGCTGAGCTCTTTTTGTATATCAGTGCCCTTTAAGTCGGCGAGATATTTTTCATAGGTCTTGACGTCGTCGTTGTTGCCCAAGACGAACATGGTGGGCGGATCGTCGCTCTCAAGCTGAGCCGACAGGGTGCTGCCGTACTCGCCCGACGGCGGAGTTACCACCTTTACGTCTATCTTCTTAGCCTCAGCGTAGGTCGCGGCGAGCTCCTGCAGCGTCGCGTCAAGCTCGGGCTTGAAGTTGAGCCAGTATATATAGGTCCTTGTGTCAACGGGCTTTGTATCCTCGGTCTTGCCGCACGCGGCGAGCGAAACGATCATCAGAGCCGCCAGTAAAAACGCCAATACTCTCTTAGCTTTCATTTCGAGTTCTCCTTTTTCAGAGCTTCAAAAGGGTCATACCGTATATATTATATATTAACAGGGTAATATAGTCAATTCGTTATTTGTAGTCAAATCCGCTCGGCTCGCCGATGGGTCGTTCGAGTATATAAGGGTTCGAGCAGATATAGTGCATGAGCTTGAGACTTCTCGCGAAGTAGAAGCCGTCGCCGATACGCTCGTCTAAGGTAGCGCCGATATCCACTAACTTTCTTACCTGCTTAGAGCCGTCGGGCATTATTTTCTCTTCGTCGCGCATCGTACCTATGGTCACCATCAGACTGTTTGTGCCGTAGTTGTTGAGGTGGTGATATACCGCGGGGCATTTGATACTGCCGAGGTTGCTCAGGAATACCGAGGCGTAGTTTGGGTCTCCGTCGGTCAGCGCCTTGGGGTTCTTGCCCCAGAAATCAAGTATGCGGATCACCTTGACAGCAGCCATGAGGATAGGTCTCGGCAGAGCAGCGAACTTATCCAGCAGCTCGTCTATGCCGCCCTTGTTGTCGCCCGCCTTGCGCACCTTAGTGACCTTGTCGACCACCATGCGGCTGACGTCGTCTACGGTGTCGGTGTCCTTGGGCACAAAGAACAGCAGAGCTTCCTCTGAGGTATCCGAAAACTGCCTCTTCGCGACAAAGGCTACGCTTATCTCAAAGCGCTCATAGGTGCGCCTGCCCTGTACAAAGCGGTTCATCAGCGGTCTTTCTTTGACCATCTTTGAGACAGCCGCTATCACACAGTGAAAAAACGTGGTTTTGAGCTCGGGGTGCTGAGCGTTCTTCTCTTCTACGAATTTCATCAGATCGGTGATGTCGAGGGTATCGTGCAGATACACCTCGCTGTCCGTACGGTTGGGGTAGAGGTGAGCCATGATGGTCTGCAGACCCGCCACCTTTATTCGGCGGCCGTCCCTGCGGTCGCCCCACTTTAGCTTGTAGCCGTTGATAACCTTTGCCATATCTATACCTTCCTAATACCTTATGTTATTCCTTGTTCGCTTCTTCCTCGAGCAGGCGGTAGGCTACCTTGCCTACCAAAGTTTTGGGCAGCTCATCGCGGAAGATGATCTCCTTGGGCATCGCGTAAGCGGCAACGTGCTGACTGAGCTCTGCGAGTATCTTCTCCTTGAGCTCCTCGCTCTCCTTTACGCCGTCTACGGGCACCACATAAGCGCGTACGCGCTGCATACGTCTCGGATCTTTTACGCCGATAACACAGCTGTATGATATCTCGTCCATGCCGTCGAGGATATTCTCTATCTGAGAGGGATAAACATTGTAGCCGTTGGTTATTATCATCCTCTTTATGCGCTGGCGGAAGTATACATAGCCGTCCTCGTCCATATATCCGAGGTCGCCGGTATACAGCCATATATTGCCGTCAGAGAGCTTTCTTAAGGTGTTGGCGGTCTCTTCGGGATTTTTGAGGTAGCCCGTCATGACTGTCGGACCTCTGAGTATTATCTCGCCCTCCTGACCCGGCAGCAGAACGTCGTCGGTGCCCGGGGTGACTATCTGGTAGTATGTATCGGGGAAGGGTATGCCTATGCTGCGCTCGCGGTACTCGTCTCTGGGCGTCAGACAGCTCGCCGTGACACATTCGGTCAGGCCGTAGCCCTCGCGCACCTGGATATTCGCGTTGTGCTCCTTAAGGAACTTATCTATGCTCTTTTTGAGCTCGACCGAGAGCGAATCGCCGCCGCAGAACATACCGCTCAAGAATGACAGATCCTGACCTTTGAGTTCGTCGATATGCAGCAGAGCCTCAAATATCGTCGGTACTCCGGCGATGAAGTTGGGGCGCTTCTTTATCAGCGCCTTGGCGTAGCTCTGTTTGTTGAAGGTGGGCATCAGCACACAGGTCGCGCCGTGTATCAGCACGGTGTGGATATTCATGCCGAGACCGAAGCCGTGGAACATCGGCATACAGCTGAGCATCTTGTAGCCGTTTTTGAACTCCATGCCGATAGCCTCTCTCGCCTGCATAGCGCAGGCGTTGAAGTTAAGATCGGTCAGGCAAATGCCCTTTGGCGTGCCCGAGGTACCGCCGCTGTAGAGTATTACCGCGGTACGGTATTTCTCAAATCTTATATCGGGCAGAGCGGCGTTCGCGCCCTTCTTGATGAAATTCTTATACAGTATGCTGTTCTTGATATCGGGGTATTTCAGATACTCCATACCCTTTTTGAAGATGAACGCGAGTCCCAGCGGAGCGGGCAGCTCGTCCTGCATACGGGTGACTACGGCGAGGATATCTCTGCCTGTCTCGGCTATAGCAGCCTTGACGTTCTCAAAGAACATATCGACCGTGACTACCGCCTTGCTCTCTGAGATGTTGAGATAAAAGGTTATCTCGTTTTTTGCCGACAGGGGATGTACCATGTTGGCTACCGCCCCTATGCGGTTCACGGCGTAGAAGCACTCCAGCGCCTGAGGGATATTGGGCATACACAGCGTTACGGCGTCGCCGGGCTTGATACCCATGGCGACAAAGGCTCTCGCACAGCGGTCTATGCGCTGTACAAAGTCTTTGTACTTTACCTTTTTGCCGTAGAACTCATACGCGATCTCATCGGGATATGTCTTTGACATTTTCTCGACCATCTGATACATGGTCGCTTCGGGATAATCGAGATGTTCTCTCTGTTTGAACGGAGTTTTCATTTTATCACCTTGAAATTAGTATTACACAGCTTCCGCCTTCGCCGTTTTGCTTCGCTGAGGGCGGATCGCAAAAAAAGCATTATTATTACAATATAATGTAATAGCATAACAGATATATATTAGACTAAAAGAGAACTTTTGTCAATTTTAATTATTTTATTTCATTTTGCCGTTGCCAGCGGGTGAATTTTCTGCTATTATATGATTTGGAGTGAATTACGGGCTGTCAAAGACAGTCGACCGATATATAAAAAGGGGTTAGAAAATGAAACTGATTTGGTACGGCACGGCTTCAATAGTCCTTGAGTCGCGCGGAAAGAGAATACTCATCGATCCGTTTGTGCCGCTGAAGCGTTCAAAGGTAAAGACAAGGCTCACCGATTATCTCGGCTACAGAGATATCCTTGTCACCCACGGTCATTTTGACCATATCTCAGATATACCCGCTCTCGCCGAGAGAGCTCCCAAGGCTAAGATATATTGCACAAAAACTCCATGTGAGACTTTGGTCAAAGAGGGGGTGCCCAGGCACAATATCCGCCTTATCAGGGCGGGTGAGAGCTTCACGGTCAACGGCTTCTATGTCCGTACCTACCAGAGCCGCCACGCCGACCTCGAAGTTGCCGGCGATGTGATCTTCAGCGGCAGACTGTTCAAGTACGCCGTGGGTCTGCCCTCATTGCTCAACAAGCACCTGAGCTTCAACGAGAACGGCGAGACCCTGATGTTCGAGATACTCGCCGACGACAAGCGCCTCTTGATCTTAGGCAGTATGAACCTCGCCGAGAATGTCAAATATCCCGAGAGCTGCGATATCCTCGTTCTGCCTTATGTCGGCTACAAGGATAATTTAAAGCAGGCTGAGATGATAATCTCCCGCCTTAATCCCAAGAAGGTCATACTCGATCACTGGGACGATACCTTCCCGCCGCTGACCTCTACGGTAGATACCTCGGATATCGAGAGCCGCTATGACGATATAGAGATCATCAAGCCCGAGTATAAGAAGCCGATAGAATTATGATCATTCACGATAAAGCGCCTTCCTCAGTGCAGGGAGGCTTTATCATTAATCAGGAGGCATTATGGAATTATATAAAGGTTCTCCCGCAGATATGAGCGGTAGAGAGGACAGAGAGATAAGAGTATACAGGTTCCTTGATGATCTGGGCGTCGAGTATACGCGTACCGACCACCCCGACCGACCGGCTACCACTATGGAGGTCTGCGCCGAGGTAGACGCAGTGCTCGGCGTTCGCATCTGCAAGAACCTCTTCCTCTGCAACAGACAAAAGACAAATTATTATCTGCTGATAATGCCGGGCGACAAGCCCTTCAAGACCAAGGAGCTCTCTGCTCAGCTGGGTATCAGCCGCCTGTCCTTCGCGGACGCTCAGGCTATGGAGGAGCTCTTGGACGTTCACCCCGGCAGCGTCTCTGTGCTCGGACTTATCAACGATACCGATCATAAGATACAGCTCGTCATAGACGAGGATGTGCTAAAGGAAGAGTACTTCGGCTGTCACCCGTGCGAGAATACCAGCTCGCTGAAATTCAAGACCTCTCAGCTGACCGAAAAGATCCTGCCCGCCTTAGACAGAGAGCTTGTGACCGTGACCCTTATCGGAGGCGACTGATATGCGGTTTTTAAGAAGAAGGCTCAGCTCTGAGCAAAAAGCTGAGATAAAGCTCTATATAGAGCGGTTTTTGCCGGAGCGTGACACTCCTCAGGTCTCTTACGGCGTCAGCTCGGCTCCGCCAAAGCCCCTCGGCAGCGCCCCTCAGCCACGCGACAAGGCGGTATTTTCTGACGACGAGACCGTTGTTTTAGACAGCTCAGCTCCGATAATGAGAGAGCCCGGCTTGCCTCGCGCTCCAAAAGCAAAAGCTCCGCTGAGGATGCCGTCAGTCCCCGCGCCTTTGGCAAAGGCTCCATCCGCCTCAGCTCCCGACGATCTCTCAAAGGCTCTGTCTATGCTCGACGAGAGCTTCTCACAGATGCTGATGCGCAAGATCGACGAGAGCGGCATGACTGACGCTCAATGCTACAAGAAGGCTCATATCGACCGCAAGCTCTTCTCAAAGATCCGCTCAAACCCCGCCTACCGACCCTCTAAGCCTACCGCGGCGGCGTTCGCTCTGGCTCTCGGGCTCGGTATAGAAGAGACCCGCGAGCTGCTCATGAAGGCGGGCTACTCGCTCACTCACAGCAGTAAATTCGATATCATAATCGAGTATTTTATCCTCAAAGGCGAGTATGATATCTATACGGTCAACGAGGCTCTGTATGAATTTGACCAGCCGTTGTTGGGCTGAGCTGATCTTGCCGCCTGCGGCGTTTATCACCGTACGAGTTTGTAATTACCCCATATATTGTGACCCGTAAGCTGAAATAAGCCGAAAACGGCATAAATATCGGGTTTTTCTGAAAAATCGGAAGGTATTATAATTGCGAAAAAGAAAAATAATTGTTACTTTTGTTAAAAACTCGTAAATGAAATCAGCTATTTTTTACAGAATTTTTATCTGAAAAACAGTTGATTTATTCTGCCCGATATAATATAATGATAGAGCGATTAGTCCCTGTTCGTGTCATGGCCGAAGGACAGGCTGTCGCGCGGCGTTATACGCCGGCCGCTTTGGCGGCATTGTTAAGCTGTTCTTGCCGCGGCGGTCATCCACCACGGATACATCCGCAGCTTGAATTATAGGGAGAATTCCCGCTCGTACCGCGCCCGCGGGATAACGGTACGTTCAATAATCAGTCCCGCAATTGAAATGAAAGGAGCTTGGTCATGAACAAGCGAATCTTATCCATCTTTCTTTGCTTAGCTCTGATTGCGAGCTTACTGGTACTGGCCATTCCGGTAAATGCCGCAGCAGCTGAATACGATGTTATCTTATCAGCTGATCCGAGCGAAGCAAAACCCGGTGATGAAGTTACCATCACTTACACGGTCGGACCTCTCAAAGATTGTGGTTCATTTGCCGATTACCTCACGCTGTCCGAGGGTCTTACCCTTGTAGACGGCTCGGTCGTTTTCGACAAAGCTGCAGTCAAGAGCCACTTCAGTTTAGAAGAGGATCCTGATTTTGCGTCCTTCTCCGAAGGCGTTGTCACATTCAGATTTTCTGCGGTAGAGAACATAGCTACTACTACTGAGTGTGTTGTCGGTTCTTTCAAGGTAAAGGTTGCTGATGACGCTACCGGTACTCTCACTGTTACCAATAAAAACTTTGAGGCTGCCGATATGGAGGCATTTGAAACAATCTCCGATAAGTTCTCTTTGACAGACGCAACTATCACGATCGTGGACGGAACAGAGCCCGCAACAGAGCCCGCAACAGAGCCCGCTACTGAGGCTACCGAGCCTGCTACAGAGGTTACCGAGCCTGCTACAGAGCCCGCAACAGAGCCCGCTACTGAGGCTACCGAGCCCGCAACAGAGCCCGCTACTGAGGCTCATCAGCATACCATCACTAAGGTAGAGGAGAAGCCCGCGACTTATGACGCGACAGGCGTAAAGGCTCACTATTCCTGCACATCCTGCGGAAAGATCTTCTGGGATGCTATGGGCGACATCGAGATCACCGATCCCAGCGAGCTGATCATTCCTAAGCTTGATCCCACAGAGCCCGCAACAGAGCCTGCAACAGAGCCTGCAACCGAGCCTGCTACAGAGCCCGCAACCGAGCCTGCTACAGAGCCCGCAACTGAGCCTGCTACCGAGCCTGCTACAGAGCCCGCAACAGAGCCTGCTACCGAGCCCGCAACCGAGCCTGCTACAGAGCCCGCAACAGAGCCTGCTACAGAGCCCGCTACAGAGCCCGCAACTGAGCCTGCTACAGAGCCCGCAACAGAGCCCGCTACAGATGAGCCCGCAACAGAGCCCGCATCAGAACCCTCTACAGAAGCTCACGTTCACAATATCGTTGAGGTTCCCGAGGTTGCCGCTACTGCCGACAAGGACGGCGTAAAGGCTCACTACGAGTGCAAAGAGTGCGGCAAGTGGTTCTCAGACGCTGAGGGTCTGAATGAGATCACAGATCGTGACTCTATGAAGATCCCCGCAACAGGTACAGATACCGCTACAGACGATCAGAAGTCTACTCCCGATTCCACTAAGGATTCAAGCTCACCCAAGACAGGCGACAGCACCAATATGTATTTATGGCTGCTTATCATGCTCGCTTCACTTGCCGGTGTAGGCGCTGTTATCTATACAGCGAAGCGTAAGGGAATATTCACAAAGTAATATTCGCTGATACCTAAAAGCTTAGGGGCGGTGGCGGATACCCGTCACCGCCCTGATGTTTTCGGTCTTTAGTTTTTTACTCTGAGCCAAAAGATTTGTATGCCCGCTTGGCTTGCCGCTATTCGAGAGCAAGCGATGGCTATGCGAAATGCGCTTCATGCGCACGCTTTCTTGTGAGCGCTGTGTCGGTAAAAGGTTAAAGAACGAAAACATTTCACTTTATTGAACAGGAATGATATTATGAGCTATACTCCAAAGCATAACGACGGACCTCGCCGCGCGTCAGATCCCGTCCCCCAAAAAAGCAATAAGAGAGCGGCGGTATACGCGGTAATAGCCGGACTTCTGATAGTGGCAGTGATCGCGATCATCATCATCGTAGTCAGCGGCGCTAATAATAACAGCAAAACCGTTACCCATACCTACGGCAACCGCCACGATGTGACCGTAGCGGCAGGCGGCGGAGCCGCGGGCGGAGAGTTCACAGGTAAATGGAAGCTCGACGATATCACTTCTTATGAGTTCAACGGCACGGGCAGGGGAGTACTGCACACCGCCGAGAACTTTGAGTTCTCATACAGCGCCGAGAACGGCGAGCTGTATATCGATATAGATATCGACGACGCCCGCGACAGCAGGTTTGAGTATATCTTCAGCGGCGATACCCTTACCCTTTCAAGAGACGGTTCGACCTACACCCTTAAGAAGGTCTCCTGATATGAAGGCTAAAAAGGCAGTCGTCATAATATTCCTCGTCATATTCATCGCGGGCTTCGCGATAGGCGCGTTCATGCTCATAAAGACCCTGCTCACCGCAAAGCATGAGAAAGAGACCTTCGATCAGGTCGCTTCTATGGTTGAGGACAGCACCGAGGTGAACGAGGATACGGGAACTCTCAGAAAGTATGACCCTCTGTATAACGCCAACAAGGACTTTTTCGGCTGGCTGAAGATCGAGGGCACTCAGATCGACTATCCCGTTATGTATAAGCCTGAGGACGGCGAGTATTATCTGCACCGCGATTTTTACGGCAATTACTCTGAGAGCGGTATGCTGTTCATAGACGGCGGCTGCAGGGCTGACGGCAAGTATTATCTTATATACGGTCATCATATGCGCAACGGCTCTATGTTCGGCGAGCTGCCGAAATACCGCGACCGCTCGTTTTATGAAGAGCATAAGACCATCTTCTTCGATACCCGTTATGAGCTCAGGGATTATGAGGTCGTGGCGGCGTTCTATGCTCAGATATATGACAAGTCTGATGAAGAGGGCCGCTTCTGTTATTATAACTATACCGACCTTAGCACCCCTCAGACCTTCAGCGAGTATGTCGCCGCGATAAAGGCGATATCGGTCTATGATACCGGCGTCACTCCCAAATACGGCGACGAGCTTATAGCCCTGTCAACCTGCAATTACCATACCGAAGACGGCAGGTTCGTCGTTGTTGCGAGACGTATAAAGTAAGCTTTGATATCCGCGCTCCTATATCGGGAGCGCTTTTTATAACTGACAGAAAAATAATTATCTTGATTAACAAAAAATTCAAAAAAAACTTGGATTTTCTTATTGCATATCATAATAAAATTTGATACAATTACTGTGTAAACGTACAAGGAGTTCTATATCCTGTACCGTAATATGTTTCGACTATAAATCATCAGGAGGATATTTATGAAAAAGATTATCAGCTTACTGCTTGCGGTCATGCTCATAGCTTCTGTCGCCGTTGTTTCTTTCGGCGCTGAGGGTACCGCGACCGTTACCGTAACAAGCATGGACGGCAAGACCGAGACCAAGACCTTTAATGTCGGCGACACCTTCACCGTTTATACCACGCTCAATACATCGGGCGCTACCGGCGAGGGAACTATCGCTTCCGTAGACGGCTGGGAGAAGTACAATAACAGCGTGCTCGAGATAGTTGACGCTGTTGACAGCGACGGTCTTATCCAGGATAACGAAACCGTATTCCCTATAGCTCGCGATAAAGCGATGGGCAATACCAAGCCTACCTCGGGCGAAAAGGACAGCTTCTATTTCACAATGTCCGAGGCTTCTACAAAGAAACCGCTCGTATTCAACGCCGATAACTGCAAGCTGGTAGTACTGACCTACAAGGTCATCGCCGCCGGCGACGCTACAGTCCAGTCCGGAATAAAAACCCTCGCGGCTCCTGATTTATACCTCACCAGAATAATCAGCAAGGGCGCTGTCGTTGAGGGCAATGTTGTAAATATGCACTCAAGCTTCAGAGATCCCGACGCTAAGGGCGTTGACTTCACCGTTAAGGTAAAGAGCAGTGATCTCAAGGCTGATAAAAACGTTACACTCGCTCTCTTGAAGGGCGACGATCATATCGCGACCGGCAAGGTCGAGGGCACGACCGTTGAGTATACCTTTGAGGGTATCGAACCCGGCGAGTATGTCCTCAGCGTCAGCAAGGAGAAGCACATTACCCGCGACTACGCTGTATCCGTTACCGATGACGGCGCGGTATTCTCTGAGGACGGCAAAGCTGTAGACGCCCAAAAGCTCAAGATCTGCCCCTGGGGCGATATCACTCAGGACGGCGACACCACTAACTTTGACTATACGGCAACTCTGCAATTAGTTCGCGGCACAAGATCTAAAGATAAGTTCACTTCGTATCAGCTCAAGTGCGCCGACGTTTTCGGTATTGAAAAGGGTAAAAACGACGGTGAAGTGCAGAACTCGGATCTTACCCGCCTTCTGCAGCACGTAAGAGGAAAGACACCCCTGTTTGAAAAAGAAGAGGATTAAATCACATCCGCCCTTCCTTCGGGAAGGGCATTTCTTTTTGGCAAAAATCATAAAACTGTCCTGAACAGCTCCCGAATTGTCGGCATTACTTGATATTGTTTATTTTGCTCGTTGTGGTATAATAACATTAAAGGCTGATTATACCATGAACTTATGCGGAGAAACGGTATAAAAACAGTATAATAATCAATGAAAAGGACTGATATATATGCGCAAGATCATACCCGTTACCCTGCTCACGGGCTATCTCGGAGCGGGTAAGACCACCCTGCTCAACCATGTTCTGAATAATCAGGAGGGCTATAAGGTAGCCGTTATCGTCAACGATATCGGCGAGGTCAATATCGACGCCGAGCTCATCCAGAAGGGCGGCGTGGTAAACGAAAAGGACGATAACCTCGTTCCTTTGCAGAACGGCTGTATCTGCTGTACCTTAAAGACCGACCTTATTGAACAGATCCTCGGTCTTGTTGAGCAGCAGAAGTTCGATTATATCCTGATCGAGGCTTCGGGTATCTGCGAGCCTATCCCGATCGCTCAGACCATATCTATGCTCGACGGCTCATATAACGATCCCCGTCTGCCTAAGCTCTGCCGTCTCGACAACGTTGTATCGGTAGTAGACGCCGCAAGGCTCAGCAGCGAGTTCGGCTGCGGCGGAGCTCTTCTCAAGGACGATATCGACGACGAGGATATCGAGAACCTGCTCATCCAGCAGATCGAGTTCTGCAACACCATCATCCTCAATAAAATAGACCTCGTATCTGACGAGGAGCTTGTCAATATCAAGAAGGTCATCCGAGCTCTCCAGCCTGAGGCTAAGATCATCGAGACTACCCACGGCGAGGTAGACTTCAAAGAGATCCTCGATACGAACTACTTTGATTTCGACAAGGTAGCTTCATCCGCCGCATGGGTACAGGAGCTCAACGCCGATATCGACGATGACGATGACGACGACCATGACGAGCATGAGCACCACCACGACCATGATGATGACGAGCACGAACACCACCACCACGACCATGACGACGATGACCACGACCATGAGCACCATCATCACCACCATGACCATGACGACGATGACCACGACCACGAGCATCATCACGGACACCATCACCACCATCATCACCATGACGGCGGCGAGGTAGAGGAATACGGCATCGGCACCTTCGTATACTATCGCCGTCAGCCGTTCGCTAAGGAGAAATTTGAGAAATTCCTCGCGTCCTTCCCGAAGAACATCATCCGCGCAAAGGGTATCTTCTGGATCAAAGAGGACAAGGAGTGGGCTATCATGCTCGAGCAGGCAGGCAAGCAGATGGACTGCTCAGACTATGGCCAGTGGCTCGCCGCGGCTCCCGCTCACATTCGCCGCAAGATGTTCAAAGAGGATCCCGAGCTGCAGAAGGACTGGGACGATAAGTACGGCGACCGCATGATAAAGCTCGTTTTCATCGGTCAGAACCTCGACAAAGAAGCCATCACCAAAGCCCTCGACGACTGTTTGACAGAGCTTTAAACAGTTAAGAATTAGGAATTAGGAATGAGGAATGAGGAATTAAGGGAAAGCCTTGCGGCTTTTGGATTGATATAACAACATATTAATTATGACTTATGAACATAATAAAACGCTTGGAGCTAAAAAAAGCCTCAAGCGTTTTTTTACAACTATAAATCAGGTGAGGACGAAGTCCTCCATATACTCCTAACTCCATCGTTAGGAATGAGGAATGAGGAATTAAGGGAAAGCCTTGCGGCTTTTGGATTAATATAACAACATATTAATTATGACTTATGAACATAATAAAACGCTTGGAGCTAAAAAAGCCTCAAGCGTTTTTTACAACTATAAATCAGGTGAGGACGAAGTCCTCCATATACTCCTCACTCCTAACTCCTCACTCCTAACTCCTAACTCTATATGATCTCCAGCTCTCTCAGCGCTACTGCAATTCCGTCATGGTCGCAGTCGGCGGTCACCCTGTCGGCGGATTTCTTGACCTCATCCTCGGCGTTGCCCATCGCTATGCCGAGCCCCGCGTCTTTGAGCATGAAAACATCGTTGTAGCTGTCGCCGAAGGCTATCGCCTCGCTTATATCTATTCCCGCGTCATCGCATATCCTCTTGAGCCCCGTGCCCTTGTTTATGCCCTTCGGCATTACCTCGAGGAACCACGGAGCGCTCAGGTATATATCCACCTCGCCGCCGAGCGCCGCGATTAGACGGCTCTCTATCTCCTTTAGTTCCCCGGGCTCGCCGGAGATCAGGAACTTGTGTATATCCCAGTCGATGAACGACGGCAGGTCGTCTACAACATTCAGCGGCAGACCGATGACGTCGCTCTCTATGTGGGTGTAGGCGTTCACCTTGCTGTCGGCATAAATAACGTCGCCCTTATGCACCATCGTGGTGGCGTTAGTGGGTCTTAGTATATCATATACGGGCTGTATGTACTTGCTGTCAAGATACCCCGCGGATATCTCCTCGTGCCTGCAGTTCATCACGGCGCCGCCGTTGAAGCCCATATAATACCCGCCGAACTCGGGCACCCTCAGCCTCTCGGCATAGGGTCTCACGCCGTAGGGCAGCCTGCCTGAGGCTACCGCGACAATGTATCCGTTCTTTTGAGCCTTTATCAGAGCGTCGCGGGTGATAGGGGTGAGCTCCTTTTTTCTGTTGAGCAGGGTATCGTCGATATCCATAGCTATAAGTCTGTATCTCATACGCACCTCGTGGTCAAATATTCGCTATCCCTACCTTACCACAAAGCCCGCCGATTATCAAGATTAAGGGGAATATTTTTGTAATATCGTGCCTTTGTGTAATATTCATAAAAAACAATAGAAATCTTTATATATAACGACCAAAACTCCGATATTTCCGCAAAGTCAAAAAATGCTTGAAATTATAGTTATTTATGGTATAATATATCATGTATAAAATGGATAATTGCGTGATTATGCGATTTGTTAAAAAAACGGCTTTTCAGCTGTGAATTGGAGTGATAAAAATGCAAACCTCCGTACTCGAACGTCTCGATCATACCGCCGAAGTCTACGCCGACAAGGTGATGTTCAAGGATCCCGACAGCAGTATCACATTCGGAGAATTCGACAAGCTCACTAAGGTTATCGGTACCTACCTCGCCGGCAAAGCTCAGCCCGGCGATCCTATAGCGGTCATGTCCGGCAGACATATCCACACACCCGCCTGCTTCCTGGGCGCGGTAAGAGCGGGCTGCTTCTACGCTCCTATGGACGGCGATATGCCTCAGACGCGTTTGAACCAGATCCTGTCTGTCATCAAGGCTCCCTTCATGCTGGTGGATCAGGCTCACCTCGAGGCCGCTCAGGCTCTTGATTTTGACGGCGAGATAATCGTCATGGAGGATATAATGGGCACCGAGATAAACGAGGAGCTCATCGCTCAGAGAGCCGCGACCCTCACCTGCACCTCTCCGCTCTATGTTATATTCACCTCCGGCTCTACAGGCAAGCCCAAGGGCGTCATCACCTCGCACCTCTCGCTGATGACCTATATCGACAGCGTAGCCAAGGTGCTCGATATCAACGATACCGATATCATGGGCAACCAGAGCCCGCTTGACTATATCGCGGCTATCCGCGACATCTACTTCCCGATCTCAAAGGGCGCTTCAACCTTCATTATTCCCAAGAACGAGTTCGCCGTTCCCACGGCGCTCTTCGGCACCCTCAACCGTGAGAAGATCACCGCTCTGTGCTGGAGCGTTGCGGGCGTTGAGCTGCCCGCGAAGCTCGGAGCTTTTGAAGAGAGCAAGCCCGAGTACCTCAAAAAGCTCTGTTTCTCAGGCTCGGTCATGCCCTGTAAATACTTAAAGATCTGGCAGCAGAACCTGCCCGATGTGCTGTATGTGAACCAGTACGGCCCTACCGAGACTACCGCCTCATGCACCTATTATGTGGTCACCGAGCAGGTAGAGGACGATACCGTCCTGCCTATCGGCAAGCCCTATGACAACTACAGGATCATGCTGCTGAACGACGACAACACCCCCACAAAGGACGGCGAGATCGGCCAGATCTGCGTCAGCGGCCCTATCCTCGCGCTGGGATATTACGGCAACAAAGAGGTCACCGAGGCTTCTTTCATCCAGAACCCGCTCAACCCCAACTACCGCGAGCTCATCTATAAGACGGGCGACCTCGGCAGATGGGCTGAGGACGGCAACCTTATGTTCCACGGCCGTATGGACCGCCAGATCAAGCACCTCGGTCACCGTATCGAGCTCGGCGAGATCGAGGATACCGCCCTCAAGATAGACGGAGTAAAGAGCTGCTGCGCTCTGTATTATAAAGAGAAGGCCACTCTCTATCTGTTCTACACCGGCGACGCGACCTCTAAGGACATCGTGCTCTATTTCAGAGCAAATATGCCCGCCTTCATGGTGCCGCGCAAGCTGATAAACCTCGAGGCTATGCCCGCTCTGCCTAACGGCAAGACCGATATGCAGACCTTAAAGGGCTATTTCAAGTAAAAAACGACGGCGGCGGGAACGATAGTTCCGACGAGTACCGCCGGCGGTAAATATATCTACTTAAGCCTGCCAAGATTGATAAGCCGAATTATTCCGAAATATTGCCATTTACAGCGTGTTCGGATTTATTCTCGGTTGCTTAACCAATAATATAAATCAATTGAAAAGGAGTTAATCATCATGAATGAATTAATGGACATCTTAAAGGAACTCAGACCCGACGTAGATTTTGAGAAAGAGACCGCTCTTATCACAGACGGTATCCTTGACTCTTTCGACATCGTTGCTCTCGTAGGCGAGCTCAACGACGCTTTTGACATCGAGATCAAGCCCAACAACCTCGTACCCGAGAACTTCAACTCCGCTAAGGCTATGATGGCTCTCATCGAGAAGCTCCAGGACGAATAATCAAAACGGTTTAGCAGTCATTTGAGAGCTTAAATGCTCCTTTTGAAAGGACTGATATAAAAATGGATATCAATAAGCTAAGGGAGCTCCTGCCCCGTGTAGGGACCCCCTCTTATATCTTTGACCTTGACGAGTTCGAGCAGCGCGCCGCTTTAGTCAAAAAGTACTTCGGCGATAATATCGGACTGTGCTTTTCTATCAAGGCTAACCCCTTTGTCTTAGGCAGGATGCCCTCACAGTTCGACAAGATAGAGGTCTGCTCTCCCGGAGAGCTCACCGTCTGTGAGCGCACAAACGCCGATATGAGCACGGTCATCTTCTCGGGCGTCAACAAGGGCTATGACGACGTAGAACGCGCCGCCGACGATAACGTAGGCACCTTCACCGCCGAGAGCAAGCTCCACCTCGAGCTTATCAACGACGCGGGTATACGCAGGGGCAAGGTCTTTGACCTTCTTTTGCGCGTTACGGATATCAAGGGCGGCACTCAGTTCGGTATGTGCGAGGATGATATCTTCGATATACTTCGCTCACGCGACGAGTATAAGGGCGTCAATATAGTAGGTCTGCATTACTTCACGGGTACGGCAAAGCGCAAGGCAAAGGCCATCGAGAAGGAGTGCGACTACCTCATCGACCTTATCGCGCGTATCAAGGCTGAGCTGGGCTTTACCGTAGAGCGTATCGAGTACGGTACGGGTCTTGCGGTAGATTACTTCTCCGACAACGCCGACGCTGAGGAAGAGGAGAGGCTCGCGTCCGTTTCTCCCAAGCTCAAAGAGCTCTCACAGCACGCCGAGCTCACCGTAGAGATGGGCCGCTTCTTCGCGGCTTCGTGCGGCTATTACCTTACTAAGGTGATGGATACCAAGACCAGCTTCGATATCAACTACGCTATCATCGACGGCGGTATGAACCAGCTAAAGTACAACGGTCAGCTCCAGGGTATGCAGATACCTCAGATACTCCACCTCTGTGACCGTGAGCCCTCGGGCGAGAAGAAGCCGTGGACGATTTGCGGCTCTATCTGCACCACCGCCGACGTCCTCGCGCGCGGCGCTGAGTTCACCGATCTCAAGGTCGGCGACGTTCTGGTGTTCTGCCGTACCGGCGCTTATTCGTGCATGGAGGGCATCACCACCTTCCTTTCACGCGAGATGCCCGTCATCTCAGAGTACAGCGAGAGAGAGGGCCTGCGTATCCTGCGCGAGAGGCTGTATTCAGACGTTTTCAATACGCCGAACAGATAAATTAGTATGAGAGCCGCGCCTTTTCGGTTCTTATTTGATACAGGTTTATTATGACATATACATCATTCAATTTCTTACTTTTCGTGCTCGCGACAGCGGTGATCTACTTCATCCTGCCGTGGAAGAAGTTCCGCTGGGTAGTTCTTCTGATCGCCAGCGGAGTGTTCTACTGTCTCGCGAGCTACAAGTACGCCGTATTCATCCTGTTCACGGCGCTGAGCACCATGCTTATCGGACTGTGGCTCGAATCGGTGAACAAGAACGGCAAACTCAAGCTCAGACAGCATAAGGCCGACTGGGACAGAGAGGCCAAAAAGAAGTTCAAGAACGATCTCAAGGTCAAGAAGCGCTGGATAATGGCTCTGTGCCTTATCCTCAACTTCGGCATACTCGCCTTCCTCAAGTATTACAACTTCTTCGCGGGCTCGCTCAACGATATCTTAGGCTCGTTCAGGGTCGATTTCTCAGCGCCTACGCTAAAGCTCTTTCTGCCCCTCGGTATCTCGTTCTATACCTTCCAGAGCATGGGCTACATAGTAGACGTCTACCGCGAGAAGGTCGAGGCTCAGCGCAACCCGTTCAAGTTCCTCTTGTTCGTCAGCTTCTTCCCGCAGATCATCCAGGGCCCTATCAGCAACTACTCTCAGCTCGCCTCTCAGCTCTTTGAGGGTCACAGCTTTGAGTTCACCCGCTTCAAGCACGGCTGCCAGCTGATACTCTGGGGCTTCTTCAAGAAGCTGGTCATCGCCGACAGGGCTGTTATAGCCATCAACGCCGTCACGGCTACCCCCGAGGGCTACAACGGCTACGGCGGCACCACTCTCACGTTCACCATCCTGCTGTATTCTCTGCAGCTGTACGCCGATTTCTCGGGCGGTATAGATATCTCCCGCGGCGTGGCTCAGATATTCGGCATAGATATGATAGACAACTTCAAGCGTCCGTACTTCTCAAAGACGATAAACGAGTACTGGCGCAGATGGCATATCTCGCTTGGCGCGTGGATGAAGGATTATATCTTCAACCCGCTTGCTATATCGGGTCCCTTCCTCAACGCCAGCAAGAAGATGCGCGGCACTCGCTTCGGCAAGACCAAGGCGGGCGCTCATATCGCCAAGGTACTGCCCACAGCCTTCGCCTCGCTGATAGTGTTCCTGCTCGTAGGCGTATGGCACGGCGCGAGCTATAAGTATGTCGCGTTCGGTCTTTGGAACGGCGTCATCATCATGCTCAGCACCCTTATGCAGCCGCTCTTTGACGGAGTTGTCGACAAGCTGCATATCAACCGCAAAAATCCCTTCTTCTGCTTCTTCCAGATGTTCCGCACCTTTATCGTCGTGCTGGTCGGCTATGTGTTCGACGTAGCTCCCACCTTTGAGCACGGCATGATGACCATAGGCCGCTTCTTTACCGACCAGAACTTTGAGCGCGGCATAGACGAGATCAACACCCTCGGCCTTTCGTTCAAGGATTATATCCTGCTCGGTATCTGCACAGTGACCCTGCTTGTCATCAGCATTATCCAGGAGCGCCATTCTGATACCACCATGAGAGAGATGCTGGACAAAAAGCCCTTTATCCTGCGCTTTGTCCTTTACTTCATCTGCGTTATGGCGGTAATAATCTTCGGTATCTACGGCTCGGGCTACGCCGCCGCCGACTTTGTATATATGCAGTTCTGACGCTGTATTACAGATGATACCGATTTACCATTGAGGCATGAATATGAAAAAGAAATTATATATCACGCGGGCGATAAAGATTATCTGCTTTGCCCTCGCCGTGGTGATCTCAACCTATCTGCTGCAGGCGTATGTGCTCAAGCGCAACGATAACAACACCCTGCGTATGGACGGCTTCTTTGTCGAGGATAAAGAGAGCCTTGACGTAGTGTATATCGGCGCCAGCGACGTATACGCGGGCTATTCCGCGGGGCTTGCTTATGACGAGTACGGGCTTACCAGCTACCCCTTCGCCACTCAGGCTTCACCCCCTCAGGTAGTGCTGCCGCAGATCAAGGACGTAATAAAGCATCAGAACCCTAAGATGATCGTGGTAGAGATCAACTCCTTTATGTATAAGGACAACGATCTGCCCGCCGAGGCGAGCCACAGGATGTTTGTAGACAATATCCCTCGCGATGATATCTGGGCTGATTATATCAAAGAGAATTTCCCCGAGGAGGATCAGATCGAGTACTGGCTGCCTATCATCAAGTACCACGGCTCATGGTCCGATTATCCGTGGAAGCTCAAGTTCCTGCTCACCGACCTCGCTCTGCGTCAGCGCGGTTACTCGTCGTTCAGGGGCTTCAAGACCGTCGCCAACGAGTTCCACCCCGGCGGCAAGCTCTATAACGATACCCTCGCCGAAACGGATGACAAGCTGCCACTGGGCTATACCAGCGAGCGCTGCCTCAGAGAGACCCTCGACTATCTCAAGGAGAACAACATCAAAAACGTCATCTTCACGAGATTTCCGCATATCGTCAACAACAAGGCCTACTCCCGCTTCAAGCGCTGCAACACCGCTCAGCAGATCATCGAGGAGAGCGGCTTTGACTTCATCAACCTAGAGCGCTACGGCAAACAGATCGGCATAGACGTCAACAAGGACTTCTATAACTGGGATCACCTGAACATTTACGGCGCCGAGAAGCTCACACGCTACTTCTGCGATAAGCTCACAAAAGAGTACGGCGTCACGCCCAATGAGCTTACCGAAAGCCAGAAGGCTGAGTGGGCAGAGTCCGTCAAGACCTATAAGATGATCTACTACTACAGCGCCGAGATGATCAAGCGCCGTTCGGATCTGGGCAAGAACGACAACAGCGGCACTACGGTATCTGAGGACGACACGAGCGTCAAGACTATCGAGAAGTACGCCCGCAAAACTCACCCCGAGCTCTTCGCTGATGAAGCGACCGAGGCTGCTAAGGCTGAGTAATAATTTAACAATCCGAAATATCTGTCAAGCGTCTCTGTTATCAGGGGCGCTTTTTTTACTTTTGCCTGCGTACTCAGAGCCTGCTTGCTTGACATCCGATATATACGACGAAAGCTCAATGATCCTGTCTGCTGTTAACTTACTCTCAGAGTATCTGAGAAATGAAATGATATGATATGAAATGATATGAAATACTAAGACGCGTAAAGCGTCTCTTTCTACTTTTCTTCATCTCATTCCATTTCATTTTCTTATTCATATTATTACTCTTATTCTTATTCTTCTTCGTTTTCTTGTTCTTATTAGTTTTCTTCTTCGTATTCTTATTCTTATTGGCATCAGACGGATGCGTTCGTATGCGCGCCGCATAAGTCTCACGAGGATTTTAACAAAGATCAGGCGGGATTTGCCCGTCAAAACCGTGTTTAGATTTGTTCTCGGTTGCTTAATTCGTCCCTGTGCCACCTTGCCTGAGCCGCTTTTTTAGCCGCCGCGCTGCGCCTCTCGCACTCGTCCTTATATTTCTGAAAGTCTCGGTCAACCTGCTTGTGCATCATCCTGAACATCATCTTGAGCGCCAGATCGTCGTCAAATTCCTTTTCCATCCCTGTCTCGGCATACACGAACAACGCCTTCATCAGCCGCCCGAGCTGTTCGTCTGAAAGCAGAGAGAGGGTGTCGAAGCTGTCGCGGTACACATACATTATCTTGGGTTCGGTCATGTTTACCTCCTTGTTTGTTACCTGAGCAACCGGTAACAGATCCTGAAACGCTGTAAACCGAGCTCTGTCGGTTGCTCTGTATCGGATATCACGAATGTTTAAGATTACAAAAGTGTGTCAAAATGACCCTTTCACCCATGTTGCCATATACAACCCGGTTGCGTAAAAGTATGCAACTCGTCCAAATAATTTCCTCTTTACAGCGCAAAAACCCGCGAATGATGAAAAAATTGTAAAATCTGTGATAGAAATGTTACATTTCTCTTGATTTCTCTATTGGCATGGGTTATAATGGTTTCATTAGTGGCGTTTAGTGTCATTTTGTGACACGACAACCATTCTTTTGACAGTGACAGACGATATCATCGTTCTCAGCCGTTAAGAGGTAAAAACGCCTGATCTCGCTCAAAGGAGGCGGCAGAATGTTTTTAGGTACAAGCGACCATAACCTTGACAGCAAGGGCAGAGTTATCCTGCCGTCTGAATTCAGGGCGGAGATCGGAGCGAGCTTCTATATTACAATGGGCTTCAACCGCTGTCTGCAGGTGATGTCCGAGGCTGAGTTTGACAGGCTGCGTTCTCAGATACGTCAGCTGCCCGCCGACAAGGCGCTCTCGCTCCAATATCTGCTTATCTCACCCGCTAAGTCTGTCTCGCCCAACGCTCAGGGCAGGATACAGATACCCCAGAAGCTCCGTGAGGACGCGGGGCTTTGCGGCGAGGTAACGGTAGTAGGCATGGATAACCGCATAGAGATCTGGGACAAGGCTGAGTTCGCCGGGTTCATGGAGCGGCAGAAGCAGGCTTCCGTTCAGGAGGCTCTCGAGCTGCTGAGGTTGTGATCATGGAGTTCAGTCATATCACCGTGCTCCTCAAAGAAGCGGTCGACGGACTTGATATAAAGGGCGACGGCGTGTACGCCGACGGCACCGCGGGAGGCGGAGGCCACTCGGCTGAGATACTCTCGCGCCTTAGCAAGGACGGCGCGCTGTACTGCATAGACCGCGACCCCGACGCGATAGCCACTGTCACAGAGCGCTTCAGCGGCGACGGACGCGTCCATATCGTCAATGGCAGGTTCGGAGATATCGCGACCCTCTTGAAAGACGAGGGAGTGAGCGGTCTTGACGGCGTTATCCTCGATATCGGCGTATCGTCACATCAACTTGACGAACGCTCGCGCGGCTTCTCTTATCATGAAGAAGCGCCCCTCGATATGCGCATGAGCCAAAGCGGTGCAACCGCGGCGGATCTGGTCAACACGCTGGATATAGGTGAGCTGAGCCGTATCATCTCTCTTTACGGAGAGGAGAAGTACGCGTACTCGATAGCCAAGGGTATCATAAGATACCGCGGGACAAAGCCCATCGAGACCACCACAGAGCTTGCCGAGATAGTCAAGGAGAACGTTCCTCAACGGGTCAGACGTGACGGACACCCCGCCAGAAAGACCTTTCAGGCTATACGCATAGCCGTCAATCATGAGCTCGAGGAGCTTGAGAACGGTCTTGAGGGAGCCTTTGAGCTGCTTAATAAGGGCGGCAGGCTGAGTGTGATAACCTTCCATTCGCTCGAGGACCGCATAGTCAAGCAGTTCATGAAGGGCAAGGCTCAGGGCTGTACCTGCCCGAAGGACTTCCCGGTGTGCGTATGCGGCAACAAACCGAAGGTCAGGATCATAACGGGAAAGCCGATATTACCCTCGGACGGGGAGCTTGAGCTTAATCCCAGAGCCAGATCGGCAAAGCTGAGGGTATGCGAAAAGCTGTAATATTCCGAGGCGGAATAATTATAGGCGATATTTTGACATAGTGCGCAAATTCGCCGAGATTACAGGGCATATTTGTATAGTTTACCTATGGACACAGCGCCCTGTATATAGTAAAATGATAACAAGATTGTAATAATTGTTAAAAATACAACAAATTGTGATTATTTCTGCGTAAATACACAGGATAATGTGATTGTTCACAGCGCTCCGACACTTATTTGATCGCGCGTCGATTACATAATTGTTACTAAAAACAGAGACCGAAATGCTTGGAGCGCTCTGTGTACGCTGTTAAGGTATATAAAGATTTGGGGCTTAGCATGAATTACTACTCACGCAGCAGCCTCGCCTATGACTTCACCATCTTCGAAGAGGATGAAGAGAGCCGTATCAAGGCTGAGAAGAGAGCCGAGAAAAGGGCTGAGGAAAAGGCTGCACAAGGCGAAAGCGACCTAAAACAGAATAACGGCGAGAGTGTAAGGGGCAGGAGAGGCGTAAAGAAGCTCAGCCGCAGGAAGTCCAATATCGGACGCATCATCGCGGCGGTGGTATTCGGCTTGGCTATAGCCTTTGTCGTAGTTTCTATCATCCACGGTCAGGTACAGCTTACCGAGCTCAATCAGCAGATAGCGAACGCTAAGTCTGAGCTCGCCGAGCAGCAGAGCGTTTATACTCAGCTCGAGATGAAGGTAGACTCGTCTATCTCGACCGCGGTAGTCGAGGAGTACGCCAAGGACAAGCTCAAGATGAGCAAGGCGGCTAACTCGCAGAAGGAATTCGTGAACCTCTCTGAGGGCGACAAGGCTGAGGTCAGCATGACCTCTGATAAGAGTATTTTTGAGGCGATCGCCGACGCATTTGCTTCGCTGTGGTCATGATGGTCATAAATTTTACAGGGGATTAATACAATAACTATGAGATAAGAGTTGAGATCAGTCTTAACTCTTATTCGTATTTTTATAGAATTAGGAATGAGAAAACAAATTTGTAGGGGAGGGGCTTGCTCCTCCCGAAAAAGGCTTCATCCGTTCGTCGGTTGAACGAATTAAACATTTTCTTATTCCTCATTAATATGAAAGGAGTAATAGCTGATGGGCGCTAACCAAAGGCTCAGAAGAAGAACGGTCTGGCTGCTGATAATCATATTGGCGGTCGGCTTCGGCGCGGTCATAACCCGACTCGCGTTTTTGCAGCTTGTACAGGGCGAAGAGCTCCAGCGCAGGGCTATCGAGCAGCAGCTATCCGATACTCCTATCTCCGCCAAGCGCGGCACTATCTATGACACCAACGGCAAGATACTCGCCCAGTCCGCGTCTGTATGGCGCGTTGTTATGGCTCCCGCTTACTTTGACGACGGAGCTGACGGCGACGCTCAGAGAGAGTTCGTCGCGACCCGCCTTTCAGAGATACTCGGTCTCGATAAGGCCGAACTGCTTGAGGACACAAAGCAGAACACCTACTACGTCTCTGTAAAACGCAGGATAGAGAGCACCGAGAAGGAGCAGATAATCGAGCTGCAAAAGGAGCTCTCTGAGAAGTACCAGAAATCGGGGCTTATCTCTCTGCTCGACGACTACAAGCGCTATTACCCATACAGCGACCTCGCGTCATCCGTTATCGGCTTCACGGGCTCTGAGGATCAGGGTCTGTGGGGTGTAGAGTACCAGTATGAGGATTACCTCGCGGGTACTCCCGGACGTATAGTCTCGGCTCAGAACGGTATCCAGACCGAGATGCCCTTTGACTTCAGCCAGAACATCGGCGCTATAGACGGCAGCTCTCTGGTGCTCACCATCGACGAGACCGTCCAGAGCATAGTCGAGAAGTATATGAAGCAGGGCGTCAAGGATAATCAGGTGCTCGAGCGCGGTGTATGTATCGTTATGAACGTGAACACAGGCGAGATACTCGCGATGGCTTCGGTCGAGGGCTTTGACCTCAACAACCCCTATGCCATCAGCGACGAGCAGAAGAAAGAAATCGAGGGCATAAACAACGAGTACCTCATCAAGAATAAATATACCGAGGATCCCTCGACCCTCTCTACCGAAGAGCGCGACAAGCTCATCAGCAAAGCAAAGGCTGAGGCTGAGAGCGCGGCTCTCTCACGCAACTGGCGTAACAAGGCTATCTCTGATACCTACTACCCCGGCTCGGTATTCAAGATGGTCACCCTGTCTATGGCTTTGCAGGAGGGCGTAGTCAACAAGGACAGCCGCTTCGGCTGTTCGGGCGCTTATCAGCTGTATGATGACACCATCCACTGCCACAACACCGCGGGTCACGGCAGCCAGACCTATCAGCAATGTCTGTGGAACTCCTGCAACCCGGGCTTCATCCAGATCGGCCAGCTGGTCGGCAAAGAAAAGTTCTGGCAGTATTACCAGGCGTTCGGCTTCTCGGATAAAACAGGCATAGACCTGCCCGGCGAGTCCGACGACCAGTTCTTCATCCACGACGGTATAGAGGGCAATATGTACGATACCGACCTCGCGGTCGCGTCCTTCGGTCAGAACTTCTCTATCACCCCCATCCAGATGATAACCGCCGCCAGCGCTGTAGCCAACGGCGGATACATAGTACAGCCCCACGTCGTAAAGCAGATAATCGACGCCGAGGGCAACGTAGTCAAGAACGTCACCTCTGAGACAAAGCGACAGGTCATCTCAAACTCCGTATCCGAAGAGATGCGCGGTATAATGGAAGAGAACTGTATCTCGGGCTCGGGCAAGAACGGTTATGTAGCGGGCTACAGAGTAGGCGGCAAGACCGGTACCTCCGAGAAGCTGATCGACGTCAACGGCGACGGCGCAGACGACTATATCGCTTCGTTCTGCGGCTTCGCTCCCGCTAACAATCCCCAGTACGCGGCTCTGGTGTTCTTTGACGCTCCCACGGGCGGCAACTACTACGGCTCGGCTGTAGCGGCTCCCGTGTTCGCAAGCATAATGAGCGAGGTACTGCCGTATCTCGACGTAGTAGCCCAGTATACCGAGGACGAGATGTCCAACATAGATACCTCGGCGGGCGCTTATACAGGCATGAGCGTAGAGGACGCTACCAAAGAGGCTCAGGGCGACGGCTTCAACGTCACCGTCAAGGGCGAGGGCGCTACCGTAATCAAACAGAACCCGCCCACAGGCGCGGTAATACCGACAGGCGGCACGATAGTGCTGTATACCGACAACTCCGCCGACGCAGAGAAGGTCACCGTACCGAACTTCATCGGCTTCGGAGTATCAGACTGCAACTACGTAGCGGCTCAGTACGGACTGAACGTCAGCGTTACCGGTACGGCTTCGTCCTCAGACAGCACGGCTATAGCCCAGAGCGTAGCCGAGGGCGAGCAGGTAGACCCCGGCTCGGTCATCACCGTGACATTCGCTTCGGGCGGTATCAACGACTAAGCGCTGTTCTGTTATCAATGATAAAATTCAGGTGTAAAGCCTTGAAACGACTGTAAAAAATGAGGTGTAAAAATGGAGACAGGTTTATGGGCGTTCGGCGCGGCGGTAGTCGCGTTTGCCGTAACCGCGATAATAGGAAGATTTCTGATCCCCTTCCTGCATAAGCTGAATTTCGGCCAGACGATACTTGATATCGGCCCTAACTGGCACAAGAACAAACAGGGCACTCCCACAATGGGCGGTATCATGTTCATCATCGGTATCGTTATCGCTACCTCGGCGGGCGTACTGCTCTATGCCATAGGTCACGGCGGCGTAGATACTGTCGGCAAGTTCGTGTTCGTCGGCTTATTTTACGCGCTGATGAACGGCGGTATCGGCTTCATCGACGACTATATCAAGGTCGTCAAGAAGCGCAATTTAGGTCTGACGGCGATCCAGAAGCTCGTTTTGCAGTTCTCCGCCGCGGCTATATACCTCTTTTTGATGTATCTGTGCAAGGACGACACAAGCATATTCGTGCCCTTCGTCGGCTCTGTCGACCTCGGGTTATTCTACTACATCCTCATGGGCGTAGGCATAGTCGGCATCGTCAACTCGGTAAACATCACCGACGGTATCGACGGACTTGACGGCTCGATCACCTTCTTCGTATGTCTGTTTTTGATGCTTATCGCGAATGTCCTCGGAGCTTTTCAGCCCGTCGTTATCTACGCGGCTGCTGCCGCGGGCGGCTGTCTGGGCTTCCTTATCTGGAACTTCCACCCCGCTAAGTGCTTCATGGGCGATACGGGCTCGCTGTTCCTCGGCGGCATGGTATGCTCGCTGGCGTTCGCTATGGATATGCAGCTCATGCTGCTGCTGGTCGGTCTGATCTATATTTTAGAGGAGCTGAGCGTTGTGTTGCAGGTCAGCTACTTCAAGCTCACCCACGGCAAGCGTATATTCAAGATGGCTCCCATCCACCACCACTTCGAGATGTGCGGCTGGTCTGAGATGAAGATCGTCTGTGTGTTCTCGGCGTTCACGGCGGTATGCGGTATCATAGCCCTGCTGCTGGTCATATTCGGGTAAGTGAAAGATAGGAATTAGGAATTAGGAATGAGGAATTAAGGGAAACGCCGAGGCGTTTTGATCAGTATAACTTATGTTGCTGATCACGGTTTTTGCTCCTTATTTCAAATGCTTTCAACTCTTATACAGAAAGGAAGAGGCATATGTCTACAATCGAAGAAACCTCGCGCCGCCGTGTAGAGGACTATGAGCGCGAGCGCCGTGCCTCGTCCAAAAGAGGCAGGCGAAAGATAAATTTCTCTCTGCTGAATATCGGTAAGGGTATAGATATGCCCTTCATCCTCATCATATTCGTACTGCTCGCCATAGGCATCACGATGATGTTCTCGGCGAGCTACCCCGTCGCCTTTTATGAGATAGGCGACAGCTACTATTATTTGAAGCGACAGCTCATATTCGCGGGTATCGGTCTCGTCATCATGATAGCGGTATCCTTCGTCGATTACCACTATTACCACCGTTTCGCCGCGATCATACTGGGACTGAGCTACTTTGCGCTCATGCTGGTACTGGTGCTTCCGTCTCAGGCGGGCGGCGTCCACCGATGGATAGGCGTAGGTATGTTCGGTATCCAGGCTTCTGAGATCAGTAAATTCGCTATCATCCTGTTCATGGCTCACTGGGGCAGCCGATATTACGATAAAATGGATACTGTCAAATACGGCGTTCTGCCCGGCGCGGCGGTATTCATCTCTACGGCGGCTCTGCTGCTGCTCGAGCCCCACTACTCATGTATCGTTATCTGCGCTCTGCTCACGGTCATCATGATGTTCGTATCGGGTATCAAGATCAAGTGGCTGGCTATAGGCGCCGCCGCTTTAGCGGTGATAATCGTGCTTTTGTGGGTCACAGGCGGTCTTACATACGCCATGCAGCGTATGGACGGCTGGGGTCAGGCGCTCAACGAGGACCTTGACCGCGATATGTGGAACAGCACATGGCAGACCCGTAACAGCCTTTACGCTATCGGCTCGGGCGGTCTGTTCGGTTTGGGTCTGGGTCAGAGCCGTCAAAAATACCTCTACCTGCCCGAACCGCAGAACGACTTTATCTTCGCTATCGTTTGCGAGGAGCTGGGTCTGGTCGGCGCGGTAATCATCCTGCTTATATTCGCCCTGCTGGTATGGCGAGGCGTTATCATATCGCTCAGAGCGCGCGACCGCTTTGGCAAGCTATTGGGAATTGGTCTGATAAGTCACATAGGCTTACAGGTCATATTGAATATCCTTGTCATAACCGACTGGCTGCCGAACACCGGTATCTCTCTGCCGTTCTTCAGCTACGGCGGCTCGTCGCTGCTGACGCTGATGTTCGAGATGGGAGTAATCCTCTCGGTATCCAGAACCTCAAATATAGAGAAAGCTTAGGTGAGTTAGGAGTGAGGAGTTAGGAGTGAGGAGTTAAGGGAACATAACGCCTCCCTTTTCTAAGGGAGGGGGACCGCGTCAGCGGTGGAAGGTTCAAACCCCCAGTCGCTTCGCGACAGCCCCCTTAGGGAAGGGGGCCTATATCGGGTGTGGGCAGCGCCCACCATAAACTCCTCGCAGTGGCGCTAAGCCAATCGCTACGCTCTTGGAGCGCTGTTGCATGGGTGCTGTTAGCCAAATCATAGATTTGGACAGCACCTCAACTCCTCACTCCTAACTCCTCACTGAAAAAAGGTGACCATATGAAAGTATTACTTGCCGGCGGCGGTACTGCCGGACATATCAACCCCGCTATCGCTATCGCGGGATATATAAAGGCGATGGAGCCCGACTCCGAGTTCCTGTTTATCGGCAACCGCGACGGTATGGAGCAGAGGCTGGTCAAGCAGGCGGGTTTCCCGATAAAGTCCGTCGTTATATCGGGCTTTTACAGGGGCTTCAAGCCCTCTGACATCGTCCACAATATCAAGACCGTCTATTACTCGTTCGCTTCACGCGGAGCCGCTAAGAAGATCATCAGGGAGTTCGACCCCGATATCTGTATCGGTACCGGCGGCTATGTCAGCGGGCCTGTCATCATGGCTGCCTGCGACCTCGGCTATAAGGCTGTGGTACATGAACAGAACGCCTATCCCGGCGTGACCAATAAAATGCTCGCTTCACGCGTGAGCAGAGTTATGCTCGCGAACGCCGACGCTCAGCCGCGATTTACCGATAAGGCGAAGTTCGTGCTGACAGGCAACCCCATCCGTCCCGCGATCCTCGCTTCAAAGCACCCCGACGCTGTAAAGCGGCTGGGTCTGGACGGCTCTAAACCCGTTATCCTCAGCTTCGGCGGCTCTCTCGGCGCTGACTGTATTAACAGATCCGTCGCCGAGCTTTTGGCGCGTTCAGCCAAGGACAAGAGATATTATCATATCCACGCCTACGGTCAGAACGCGAAGTGGATGCCCGACCTATTAAAGGAAAAAGGCGTTGACCTCGATAAATGCGACAACCTTGACGTCCGCCAATACATCGACAATATGGAGGACTGCCTCGCCGCCTGTGATCTGGTCATAGCCAGAGCGGGAGCTATCACGCTCTCTGAGATACAGGCTAAGGGCAGACCCGCGGTGCTGATACCCTCGCCGTTCGTCGCCGAGAACCACCAGTACCACAACGCCATGTCGATGGTAAGACAGAAGGCGGCTATGTGTATAGAAGAAAAGGACCTCACGGGCGAGAAGCTCATCGAGACCGTAGACAGCATGATGGCTGACCCCTCGGTGCTCGCTGAGTATCGCCGCAACGCCCAGAGCATGGCGATAACCGACGCCAACGAGCGTATCTACAAGACCGTAAAAGAGGTCTTGAAAGAAGGGTAATAATCAGGTAGGAGTGAGGAGTTTATGGTGGGCGTTGCCCACACCCGATATAGGCCCCCTTTCCTAAGGGGGCTGTCGCGAAGCGACTGGGGGTTTGAACCTTCCACCGCTGACGCGGTCCCCCTCCCTTAGAAAAGGGAGGCGTTATGTTCCCTTAACTCCTAACTCCTCACTCCTAATTCCTCACTCCTAACTCCTCATTCCTAATTCCTAATTCCTAATTAAAAAACACCTTTCCCGTATCTCTTGCATAGAATAAAGAGCAAGAGCTTTTGGAGAGGGTGTCAGTATGTCGGTATTCGTTGTAGACGGTGGAAAGAGACTTTCGGGCGAGGTGAAGGTGCAAGGCTCAAAGAACAGTACCCTGCCTATACTCGCGGCTACCTTGCTGTGCGGCGGCGAGAGCGTTTTGTTCAATTGCCCGAGGCTCAGCGACGTTGAGGCTTCGCTGGATATTCTCAGATACATAGGCTGCAAGGCTAAGCGCGAGGACGGCACCGTCATCGTCGATACAGGCTCTCTGAGCCGCTCTGAGATACCCTCACAGCTCATGCACCGTATGCGCTCGTCGATAATCTTCCTCGGCGCTATGGTGGCGCGCTTCGATCGGGTAAGGATGACCTTCCCCGGCGGATGTGAGCTCGGTCCGAGACCCATCGACCTGCATCTGAGCGCCCTTCGTCAGATGGGCGTGGATATAAACGAGGAGCACGGCGTGCTTGACTGCTCTATAGACGACTGTCTGCACGGCGCAGATATCTCTCTGCCGATACCCTCGGTCGGCGCTACCGAGAATATCATGATAGCCGCGGCGACGGCGCGCGGCACCACTACCGTCTCAAACGCCGCCAGAGAACCCGAGATAGTTGATCTCGCCGACTTCCTCAACGCCTGCGGCGCGAGGATAAGCGGAGCGGGCGGCAGTACCGTAGTTATTGAGGGCACGAGTGATCTTCACCCCGCCTCTCACTCGATAATCCCCGACCGTATCGTTGCGGCGACCTTGATGTCGGCGGCGGCGGTCACGGGCTCAGACGTCCGCTTTACGGGCGTTGTACCATCGCATCTTGAGTCGGTGCTCCCTGTGTTCAGGGACAGCGGCTGTTATATAGATATCAGCGGCGACGGTCTGCGCCTGAGCGCGCCTTACCGTCTCACCGCTCCTAAGCTTATACGCACTATGCCGTATCCCGGCTTTCCGACCGACGCTCAGGCTCCCATCATGAGCATGGCGGCTGTAGCCGACGGCATGACGGTATTCGTCGAGAATATGTTCCTCAGCCGATACAGCCATGTAAGCGAGCTGTGCAGGCTGGGCGCCAATATCCGCGTAGAGGGCAAGGTCGCCGTGGTAGACGGCGTAAGGCGCTTGCTCAGCGCCGAGGTCACGGCTCACGACCTTCGCGGGGCTGCCGCTCTTGTGGTAGCCGCCCTGTGCGCTGACGGCGAGAGCAGGATACGCGGTATAGAGTACCTCGAGAGGGGCTATGAGGATATGGAGCTTGTGCTCTCCTCGCTCGGCGCGGATATCAAGAAAATCTGATACTAAAATAAAGGAATTCTCTTCCCGATACGGAAAGGGTGAAAATAGATAATGGCTAAGAAAAAGAAACGGGGCTTGTTCGGCTCAACGCGCAAGAAGCAGCCGCGCGGCAGACGGCAGTCAAAGTCCCCCGCTGACGAGAG
Source organism: uncultured Clostridia bacterium (assembly GCA_946183365.1). GTDB lineage: Bacteria > Bacillota > Clostridia > Oscillospirales > Acutalibacteraceae > Ruminococcoides. The sequence continues at coordinate 22,389 of CAMHAH010000014.1, read as the reverse complement.
ATCGAACCGCCGTATGCTCGGTCTCGATATCGGGCGCGATGATCAGGAGATGCTCTCTGAGTTCTCAGACGACACAAACAACTTCTATGTTGACGAACGCAAGGAGCGCAAGGTACGCAGAAAGCAGTACGCCGCCGAGAAGAGGGAGCGTAAGAAGAAGGAGAAGCGCAAGCCGCTCTCTCCGACACAGCGCAAGCTGATACGCATCATGAGCTACGCGGTCATCACCACCGTAATACTCGCGGTGGGCATAATACTCTCTCTTACGGTATTGTTCAAGACCCAGGCTTATGAGGTCACGGGCAGTACAAAGTACTCCGAGACCGAGATCATCGAGGCGTGCGGCATAGGCAAGGGTCAGAATATCTTCCTCGCGCCTAAACGCCCCGCTGAAAAGAAGATAGTGAGCAAGTTCCCATATGTCGAAGAGGCTCATGTCAGCTTCAAGATCCCCGATACCATCAAGATAGGTATAGTCGAGGCGGTCGAGGGCTATCTCGTGAAGGTGAGCGACACCGAGTACCTCGTCATCAGCACCAGGGGGCGTATACTCGAGAAGGCTGCCGATAAGGGCGGCTACAACCTGCCTATTTTCATAGGTCCCAAGCCCGTCACGGGCGAGCCCGGCGACTACGTCAGCTATGAGGACGACACCGTGCTCGATATGATAGACAGCATAACCCAGACCTTCGCCGACAACGGCTATCAGGGCATTACGGAGATAGACGCTACGGATACCGGCGATATCTCATTCACATATGACGACCGTATCAAGGTCAAGCTCGGCATACCCGAGGAACTCGACTATAAGGTGCGCACCGCCATGACCATAATCAACGAGAACATAGATAAGAACAAGACGGGTTCGATCCAGGGCGTACTGGATGTATCGCGCTGCAATTCTACCCGCCGCTCATACTTCAACGAGCAGCAGCTCCACCCGACCGAGGCTCCTACTCAGGATCCCTCTCAGCCGTCCACAGAGCCCGCGGTCACGACCGACAACTATACATGGACGGGTAACGACGATTATAACACCGGCGGCGATGAGATAGATCTCGGCTATGACTACTATGACGAGGACGGCTACGGCCATTATTGGTGATGAATTAGCGCAGATTTCGTTATCGTAGACATCTTGAATGGGTGTTACGGCATTTTCGCTGTGTATTTTTATCAATTTTTTGAAAAAGTTTTAGAAAAAGATTGAATTTATCACACCGATGTGTTAAATTATAATATGACAGAAAAGAATTTTAATTTTTTCAGATAAAAACAGAAACCTGTCTGTACCCTATCAAAAGGATAGCGGTATAAAAACAAGGAGGATAAAAATGGCATTTGAAGTTGAAAAGAACCCCGCGAGCGGTTTACCGGTAATCAAAGTAATCGGTGTAGGCGGCGGCGGCGGCAACGCAGTCAACCGCATGATCAAAATGGATGTTAAGAACGTAGAATTCATCGCCGTGAATACGGACGAGCACGTTCTGCGTTATTCTCAGGCTCAGGAGAAGATACAGATAGGCGAAAAGGCTACCCGCGGCAAGGGCGCGGGATCTATGCCCTCAGTCGGACAGGCTGCCGCTGAGGAGAACCGTGAAGAGATCGCGGCTCTGTTGAAGGATACGGATATGGTATTCATCACCGCAGGTATGGGCGGCGGCACCGGTACGGGCGCTGCTCCGATCGTTGCCAAGATCGCTAAGGATATGGGTATCCTGACCGTAGCGGTAGTTACCAAGCCCTTTGCCTTTGAGGGAAAGAAGCGTATGGCTCAGGCTGAGCAGGGTATAGCCGAGCTCTCCGCCTGCGTTGACTCTCTCATCATCGTTCCCAACGAGCGCTTAAAGCACGTTTCGGATCAGACCATCACCTTACAGAACGCTTTCCTCATCGCTGACGATGTTCTTCGTCAGGGTGTTCAGAGTATATCCGACCTCATCGTTGTTCCCGGTCTTGTAAACCTCGACTTCGCCGATGTTTCCGCAATCATGCGCGACGCCGGCTTCGCTCACATGGGTATCGGCAAGGCTACAGGCAAGGATAAGGCGGTCGTAGCCGCCGATATGGCTATCTCCTCGGCTCTGCTCGAGACCTCTATCGACGGCGCTACAGGCGTTATCATCAATATCACCGCTTCTCCCGATATCACCCTCGACGATATCGACGCGGCTTCTACCATGGTTCAGCAGAAGGCTGCTCCCGACGCTAACATCATCTGGGGTGCTGTCATCGACGAGGATATGAAGGACGAGATCAGCGTTACCGTTATCGCCACAGGCTGCGGCGGCAACAACGACAACTTAGGCGCGTTCCCGAATTCTTCTCCCGTATCCAATCCCGCTACTGCTCCCGACCCGCTGGCTCCTGCCGCTCCCTCTACTCCCGCAGCTGTTGAGGTCGACAGCACTGATGATGACGACAGCTTCTATGACATCATGTCTATCTTCAATTCAAATAAATAACGAAATTCAATATAAGCTGCAGTTCAAACGCCCCTTCGTATCAAACGGAGGGGCGTTTTTATGGCTCTCTATACAAGGAGCTGAACAGAGTTTTTATAATACATCAACAGATAAAATATGGCTCCCCGGGTTGGGGAGCCATAACTATCTGCTACATTATCAAATTATTATTTGATCTGTGTGCGTCCGCCGGTCAAATCAGCGGATAATGTATCTCTCGGTTATCAGACGATACCCTGGAGGAGCATTGCGTTAGCAACTCTCTCAAAGCCCGCGATGTTAGCGCCGGCGATGAGGTCGTCGCCGAGGTTGTACTTCTCACAAGCGGCGATGGACTGCTTGAAGATGTTGACCATGATAGCCTCGAGCTTGTTGAATACGTCTTCTTCAGTGAAGATGTCGTGAGCAGCGTTCTGGCTCATCTCGATGCAGGAGCAAGCAACGCCGCCTGCGTTAGCGGCCTTAGAGGGACCTATGACTACGCCGTTCTCCTTAAGATACTCGATAGCCTCGTTTGTGGTAGGCATATTGGCAGCCTCGCACAGGAACTTACAGCCGTTAGCGACCATCTTCTGAGCGTCCTCGATGCGGATCTCGTTCTGAGTAGCGCAGGGGATGTACAGGTCAGCCTTAACGCCCCAGGGCTTCTCACCCTTGAAGAACTTAGCGTTCGGATACTTCTGTGCATAGGGCTCGCAGATATTCTTGCCTGAGCCGCGCAGCTCGAGCAGATAATCTACCTTGTCGCCGCTGATGCCGTCCTCGTCGAGGATGTAGCCGTCGGGACCTGAGATGGTGATGACCTTAGCGCCCAGCTCGTTGAGCTTGAGAGCGGTGCCCCATGTAACGTTACCGAAGCCTGAGAGAGCGACTGTCTTGCCCTTGAGCTCCTCGCCGAAGTGCTTGAGCATCTCACGGGCATAGAATACTACGCCGTAGCCTGTAGCCTCTGCACGGCCTGCGAGACCGCCGTTCTGTGTGCCCTTACCGGTGAGAGTGCCGTCATAGCAGTCACGGATGCGCTTGTACTGACCCATCATGTAGCCGATCTCTCTGCCGCCTACGCCGATGTCGCCGGCGGGAACGTCGGTGTCGGGACCGATGTGACGGAACAGCTCAGTCATGAAGCTCTGGCAGAAACGCATGATCTCCATATCGCTCTTGCCGTTGGGGTCGAAGTCAGAGCCGCCCTTGCCGCCGCCGATTGGCAGGCCTGTCAGGCTGTTCTTGAAGATCTGCTCAAAGCCGAGGAACTTGATGATACCGATATATACGGACGGATGGAAACGTAAGCCGCCCTTGTACGGGCCGATAGCGGAGTTGAACTGTACGCGGTAACCGATGTTTACCTGTACCTGACCGTTATCGTCTACCCACGGAACGCGGAACTTGATCTGTCTCTCGGGCTCGGTGATGCGCTCGAGCAGAGCCAGCTTGCGGTATTTAGCCTCGTCAGCCTCGATTACGGGACGGATAGAGGTGAGTACCTCTTCTACTGTCTGTAAGAATTCAGGCTCGGAAGCGTTCTTTTCTTTTACTTTTGCGATTACTTCATCAACATAAGACATAAAATATACCTCCTAATTTAATGCCATATTATATTGCCTCTTCGGGTATTGACCCAAAGAAAAACCTTGCACAAGTAGCATTATATATGATAAAGCGCTTTTTTGCAAGATTTTTTTGCTCATTTTCAAATGTTTATATAATTTTGCTAATTTGTTGAGGGTGAACGGCTGATTTTTGCAATCCGATATAAAAACAGTTGCAAGATTTCAGCGTTTTAACGCATTAATATTCGGTATGGGAAATATGAGCTTATACTAATTTCAAATAAAACCCTTTAACATCTGTTGCTGAAAATCTCGCATAACTTTGTTGTCAGGCTTGACAGGCGCCAGCCTGCCCGCGCCTTCCGCCGCGTTCTGCAAGATTTTCCGTTAACATCTTATTAAAGCTTTTTATTTGAAATTAGTATTATATGTCAGCGAAACATAACAAAACCTCCTACGGCAGTTCTGTCGTTCTGCTATAGGAGGCGGGTCGTTTATTATGTGTTTTTCGTTTCTGTATGAAACACGTTCCGATCCTGTTACGGAAGATGCTTGCCCGAGGCGAGATACAGCTTATACCATTCATTATGGGTCAGCTCAGCCTTCGCCGCGTCACAGCCTCTGAGTTCTCGCCGTAGCAGGTCGCGTTGTCAAAGAAGTTTATACCAAGCTCAAACGCGGTGCCGATCATAGTTGCCGCTTCGTCCACCGATAAAGCGGGCATACGCATACAGCCCATGATGACGGAAGATACCTTCTCAGGTCCGTTGACGATATCATAATATTTCATAGCAATTTTCCTCAAATCGGTATTATTGACGGGATCTTGTGAGCAGGGCTTCTACCAGTTCGCGCTTTTCGTAGAGAACACAGCCGCCCTCGTGATCGTCCATGAGGACGCCGCCGTCCCTCAGGGCGGTAAACAGCGGAGACCTCAGAGCCTCACGCAGAGAGGTGTTGCGAACATTCACGTCAGAATACGGCGAGAACGGACACGGCTCGGCGCCGCCGTGAGAGTTGATATGGAAGAAGCCTCTGCCTGCCGCGACGCAGCCGCCGGAGCTTTTTTCATCACCCGGGAATGAGATATATACCATCTCGGGGCGTTCCTCTCTCAGCCTCATGATCTCTGCGTGCAGATACTCGCGCTCTTCATCTCCGGGGGCGAGCTCCTTGCTGTCGTCGGTAACAGGGACGAACTCTACGAAGATCACCGCCTTGCATCCGCGGTCGGACAGCTTTTGCAGGAAGCTGTCTGATGAGACCTCTCTGATGTTTTCTTTGGTCACGGTGACTGACGCTCCGAAGATCAGCCCTCTGCGGTGCAGCTCATCCATGTTGCCGATAAGCTTATCATAGATGCCTTCGCCTCGCCTTTTGTCGGTGATCTCCCTCTCGCCCTCAATACTCATCACGGGCAGGAGGTTGCGGTTTTTGTCGAACAGCTCAAAGTACTTTTCATCCATATAGGTGCCGTTCGTGAAGATAGGGAAGAGGATATTCGGCTTCTTTGCCGCCGCTTCGATGATATCGCGCCTGAGCATCGGCTCGCCGCCCGCGAGAAGTATGAAGCTGATACCCAGCTCATCCGCCTCGTTGAAAATACGCAGCCATTCTTCGCCTGTGAGCTGACAGACGGGCACCGCGTCCACGGTCGCGTGGTTGCACCGTGAATAACAGCCGGCACAGTGAAGGTTACATTCACTGGTGATGCTCGCGATCAGAAATGTAGGGATATGCTCTCCGCTTTCTTCGAGCTTTCTTCTCCTTTTTGCCGCTGCTTTGGTTGCGGCGGAGAATTTCAGCATAAAGGCGCTCTCTTTGGGGTCCTTGAGAGTTGCCCTCAGCGCCTCGGATACTACGCGCTCAACTCCGCGCGTCAGATATTCCTGTAAGTCGAACTCTTTTTTATCGTTATCCATCCTGCTGTCTGCTTTAAGTATGCTCATGAGATTATCTCCTTTTGATATTGTTGATGCGTCGTTGCAGGAGGTTGTCAGTCGTCGCCGTTTTCGGCGGCGTTATCGGTTCAGCTTTGAAAGAAGCTCGTCTCTGCTCAATCCGCAGGTCCGCGACAGCTCGTCGTTCGGGATCACCCTAAGCACCTTGCCGTTATAGCGCGACACGAGCACCTTTGCCTCTTGTCCGTTGATATCGATGCTCTCTTCGGTATAGTTTTCGTCAAGCGGCACCTGCTTTTTGAGGTTGGCTTTCTCTGTCAGCGCGCCTGTGGGACAGAGCTGAACGCAGAGTCCGCAGTTGTTGCACTTGGTCTGATCGAGCGGCAGCGCGAAAGCGGGGGAGGGCTCGGTGGTGAAGCCTCTGCCTATCAGCCCTAAAGCATGGATATCCATGACCTCGCGGCAGCTTCTCACGCACAGTCCGCAGAGGATGCACTTCGCCGTGTTGCGCTCAATGAAGGCGTTTTCGTCATGCGTATACTTCTGCGGTATTTCACCCTTGAAGCGGCTCGGGTCGATGTCGTAGCGTTGCGCTACATTGAGCAGCTTGCATTTGTAGTATTCACGACAGCCGCATTCTAAGCAGCGGCTTGCTTCTGCCTGCGCCTCTTCCTCAGTGAAGCCTAAGCTGACCTCGTCGAAGTTTTTGTTTCTTACCTCGGGGTCTAAAACGCGCGGCGTTTTTCTCGCGTCTTTCTTACGATCTGAATAGTCTATCGTCGCTTCATCACGCTTGGAGATATACGGGACACGTGTGTCGAGCTCTTGACCGTTAAGATACGCGTCAACCGCCTTTGCACAGCGGTCGGCCTCGCCGATCGCTTCGATCGCGATACTCGCGCCGCGGTTGGTCGCGTCACCGATCGCGAATACGCCGTCAATATTGGTGGTGAAGAAGTCGGGGTCGGCTTCGATGTTGCCGCGGTCGTTGAGCTGTAATTCGCTGACGTCGCCCTGCACGAGCTTTTGACCGATCGCGAGGATCACGCTGTCGAGTGGGATCTCCTCGGTCTTTCCCTCAACAGGAACAGGTCTGCGGCGACCCGACGCGTCGGGCTCTCCCAGCTCCATGACTTGGAGAGTGACGGATTTGAGCTTGCCGTTCTCACCGTTGAATGAGATCGGATTGGTGAGGAACTTGTAGATCACGCCCTCTTCTTCTGCTTCGTCGATCTCGAGCGCGTCGGCGGGCATTTCGTTTCTGGTTCTGCGGTAGATGACGTAGACTTCCTTTGCACCCAGTCTTACCGCGGTTCTGCAAGCGTCCATCGCGGTATTACCGCCGCCGCAAATAGCGACCTTTTCGCCGATCGCGGGAGCATTGCCCTGAATAACGGCACGGAGGAAATCTATTCCGCCGTATACGCCCTCGAGGTCTTCGCCCGGTGTACGCATGGAAGAAGATTTCCACGCGCCGACCGCCACGATCACCGCGTCATTCTCAGCTTTCAATGACTGAATGGTGAAGTCTTTGCCTAACTTCACATTATTGACGAGCTTCACACCCGATTTCTCAATAATAGCGATCTCCTTGTCGAGTACTTCTTTCGGCAGCCTGTACTGCGGGATACCGTATCTGAGCATGCCGCCCATCTTATCCATCATGTCATAGACAGTCACACTGTGACCCATGATGTTGAGATAGTACGCGGCAGTCAGTCCCGCGGGACCGCCGCCGACAATCGCGATTGTTTTTCCGGTTCGCACCATAACGTCCGGTAAATAACTCTCTTTGTTGAGGTCGATATCCGCGGCGAACGCCTTGAGCTGAGCGATATTGATCGGCTCCTCTACGTTCTTCCTGCGGCAGGCCTTCTCGCACGGATGGGGGCATACTCTGCCGATCGACGCGGGGAGCGGAATTTTATTCTTAATTAACTTTATTGCACTGTCATATTCGCCGTTGGCGATCAGTCCGACATAGCCTTGACAGTCGGTTCTTGCGGGACAGTTGAGCTGGCACGGCGCGACACAGTCGCCGTCGTGTGCGCTCATGAGCAGTTCCATCGCGATCTTACGCGACTGTACAACACGTTCGCTCTCTGTATTGATGACCATACCCTCGGCGCATTTTGCGGAGCAGGAGCGCAGGAGCTTCGGGATCCCCTCTGCTTCTACCACGCACAGACCGCATGCGCCGTAGATCTCTACTGCCTTGTCATAGCAAAGGGTGGGGATGTCGATGCCGTTCGCTCTCGCGGCTTCGAGTATCGTCGCGCCCTCGGGGGCTTGGATCGCTTTTCCGTTTATCGTTAAATTGATCATTCTTACCCCTCCTTTACGCTTTTACTACCGCGTCAAAGCGGCATACGCTGTAGCACTTGCCGCACTTGATGCACTTATTTGTGTCTATTACATGAGGCTGTTTCACACTTCCTGTGATCGCTTCAACAGGACAATTCCTTGCACACAGGGTACAGCCCTTGCATTTATCTTTATTGATACTGTATTCAATCAGGTCGGAGCATTCGCCCGCGGGACACTTTTTGTCCTTGATGTGGGCTTCATACTCGTCGCGGAAATATTTGATGGTGGTGAGTACGGGGTTCGGAGCCGTCTGGCCGAGACCGCAGAGAGCGCCGTCCTTGATGGCGTAGCACAACTCCTCGAGCAGTTCGATATCTCCGTCTTTGCCCTCGCCCTTGGTGATGCGCTCGAGCATCTCGAGCATTCTCTTGGTACCGATACGGCAATGGATGCACTTGCCGCAGCTTTCCTTGGCAGTGAAGTCGAGAAAGAATTTTGCCATACCGACCATGCAGGTGCTTTCATCCATGACGACCATACCGCCTGAGCCCATGATCGCGCCTGTGGCTCCCAGAGCCTTGTAGTCGATGACGGTATCTATTAAAGAAGCGGGAATACAACCGCCGGAGGGGCCGCCCATCTGGACAGCCTTGAACGGTTTGTCGGTCTTCATACCGCCGCCGATATCGAAGATAACGTCGCGCAGGGTCTTGCCCATGGGTATCTCAACGAGACCCGAACGCTTGACCTTACCGGTGACGGCGAATACTTTTGTGCCCTTACTGCCCTCGGTACCCATCGCGGCGAAGGCCTCGCCGCCGTTGTTGATGATCCACGCAACGTTGGCAAAGGTCTCTACGTTGTTGATATTACTCGGCTTGCGCCAAAAGCCCGACTGAGCGGGGAAGGGGGGCTTCAATCTCGGCATACCTCTGTGACCCTCTAAGCTCTCGATCAGCGCGGTTTCTTCACCGCAGACGAACGCGCCCGCGCCCGCCTTGATCATGAAGTCGCAGGAGAAGTCAGAACCAAAAATATTATTGCCGATAATGCCTTTTTCACGCGCCTGTTCCAAAGCGTTTTTCAGTCGCTTGATGGCGAGCGGATATTCAGCGCGAACATATACGACAGCGTGCTTCGCGCCGATGGCATACGCGCCGATCAGCATACCCTCGATCAGGTTGTGCGGGTCGCTCTCTATGACCGCTCTGTCCATGAACGCGCCGGGGTCGCCCTCGTCGGCGTTACAGATCAGGTATTTTTCCTCGCCCTCGGAGTTGCGGGCGGCGTTCCACTTGAACCATGTCGGGAAGCCCGCGCCGCCGCGGCCGGCAAGACCGGAGGTTTTGATGATCTCGATGACCTCTTCGGGGGTCATGCCGAGCGCCTTTTTGAGTGCCGTATAGCCGTCTTTTTCGATATATTCTTCGATGATCTCGGGGTTGATGATACCACAGTTGCGTAATGCGATACGAGTTTGCTTAGAAAGGAACTCGCTGTCCTCGTCGGTGACAACGAGGTTTTCTATCTTGCTTCTGTCGCCTGTTTGGATATACTCCGCAATAGCGGGAGCGTCGCTCTCGGATACCTTGACCAGTCGGGTCAATTTATCCTCGTCATAGATATCCACGATCGGCTCGAGGTAGCACATACCGATACAGCCTGTGATGGAGATCGGGACGCTGATGTTTTCATTCAAAAGGGCTTTACGTACTTTCTCCGCGCCCGCGGCGATACCGCAGGAGCCCTGTCCGATGACTACTCTCATACTGCCGCCTCCCTTAACTCTTTAAGTATCTTCTTGGTCTTGTCGGGGGTGAGGGAGCCGTAGGTGTCCTCGTTGATCATCATGACGGGCGATAGTGAGCAACAGCCCAGACACGCCACGCATTTGAGGGAGAACAAGCCGTCATCGGTGGTCTGTCCGTCCTCGATGTGCAGCTCGTCCTTGATGGTCTGTAAGATCAGCTCCGAGCCGTTGACATGGCAGGCGGTGCCCTGACACAGCATGATCAGGTACTTGCCGACGGGCTCAAAGCGGAACTGGGTGTAGAATGTGCCTACTCCCATGATCTCTGAGGTCGCGATGCCTGTGCGCTCGGAGATACGTTCGATCGCTTCTTTCGGCAGATAGCCGTAGATGTCCTGTGTGTGCTGTAAGATGGTGATCAGACTGCCCTTGACTGAAGCGTATTCATCTAATACGCCGTCGAGCAGGCTGAGGTCGATAGCTTTATCAGCCATATTTATCCCTCCGTACCATTGTTTATCCTTATTATTTTACCGCAAAACAAATGTCTTTTCAATATCTGAGGATAAATTACCAAAGGTTAGCGGCGGCTAATTTTTGGTATAATAATTTTGTGATAAATGTCAAATTTCTTCATTGAATATCGGACAAAACTATTGCAAATAGCCTAAACAAATGGTATTATATAGTCGGAGAATTATATCGGGAGGGATCATTATGTATCTGATAGCTAACAGCAGACTTTTTACCCGCGACCCCGAGCGGCCGTATATAGAGGACGGCGGAGTGGTCACGGACGGCAGCGTTATCAAGGCTGTCGGCACTACGGCTGAGCTTAGAGCCGGGTACCCTCAGGCTGAGTTCATTGACGCTCACTCTCAGCTCATCATGCCCGCTTTCATAAACACGCACACCCATATATACAGCGGTCTTGCGCGAGGACTGTCGATAAAAGGCTATGATCCCACCAACTTCTATGAGATACTCGACGGAATGTGGTGGAAGCTCGACCGAGAGCTTACTTTGGAGGATACAAAGGCGAGCGCCTACGCGACCTACCTCGAGTGTATACGCAACGGCGTTACCACAGTCTTTGACCACCACGCGAGCTACAAGGAGATACCCGGTTCGCTCTTCGCTATAGCCGACTGTGCTAAGGAGATGGGTATACGCTCATGCCTGTGCTATGAGGTCTCTGACCGCGACGGCGGGGAGAAATGCGATCAGGCCATAAAGGAGAACGCCGATTTCATAAAGCATTTGAGAGAACACCCCGACCCGATGCTCGCGGCTATGTTCGGTATGCACGCTCTGTTCACTATCTCTGACAAGACCTTTGAAAAATGCGTGAACGCCAACAACGGCATGACGGGTTATCATATCCATATATGCGAGGGGCTGAACGACGTTATCGACAGCCGTGATAACTATCATATGCTGCCCGCTCAAAGGCTCGAGAAATGGGGCATACTCGGCGATAAGACCGTACTCGGTCACTGCATCCACCTCACCGACCCCGAGATAGACATGATAGCCGACACGAATACCATGGTCGTCAACAATCCCGAGAGCAACATGGGAAACGCCGTGGGCTGTTCACCTGTATTAAAGATGTTCTCAAAGGGTATACTGCTCGGCATGGGTACAGACGCTTATACTCACGATATGCTCGAGAGTCTCAAGGTCGCTTTGACTATCCAGCGCCATAACGCGGGTATGCCGAACGTCGCCTGGAACGAGGTCACCACCATGCTGTTCAAAAATAACGCGCGCATAGCGGCCAAGTACTTCGATACCCCGCTCGGCGTTCTTAAAGAGGGAGCGGCGGCTGACGTCATCGTAATGGATTATACGCCGTTTACTCCGCTCTCAGCCGATAACCTTGACGGTCACATGATTTTCGGCATGAACGGCAGACAGTGCCGCACCACGGTAGCGAACGGCAGGCTGCTGTATAAGGACAGAGAGTTTGTCGATATAGATGAAGAGAAGCTCTCTGCAGAGATATTCTATACAGCAGATAAGCTATGGAGAAGAGTAAACGCGTAGTACTTTCGGCTTATCAGATATAAACGATCGATTTTCGTAAGCAGTTTTGACGAGGTAAATATTATGAGTGAAAAAATGGTACCGCTGAGCATAGACGAGCTGCTCGGCAGAATGACAAAGGAATATAACAATAACAATATCGCCTTCGGTATACATGAGGGCTTTAAGGTCTCGAGATATAAAGACTGGGTCAAGGCGAACGCCGAAAGCCTCAGTAAGACAGACAGCGCCGATAAGTATCTGCAGATCTTCGGCGAGAAGCTCGAGGTCCCCCTCGGCCCCGCCGCAGGCCCTCACACCCAGATGGCTCAGAACATAATCTCGGCATATATCGGCGGAGCCCGCTTCTTTGAGCTCAAGACCGTTCAGATAATGGATGGCGAGGATCTCGCCAAGTGCATTTCACGCCCGTGTATCAAGGCTGACGACGAGGGCTATAACTGCGAGTGGTCCACAGAGCTCACCGTTCCTCAGGCTTTTGAGGAATATGTCAAGGCGTGGTGTGTGCTCAAGGTAATATCTCAGGCATGGGGTCTCGGCTCGCCCGACGGCTTCATCTTCAATATGAGCGTCGGCTATGACCTCGAGGGCATAAAGTCGCAGAAGATAGACGACTTCATCGAGGGGCTTAAGGACGCGTCCGAAAGACCGATATTCATAGAGACCAAAAAAGCGCTTAAGAGTTATTTCCCCGAATATTCGGAGTATATAGACGGTATATCGCCGCGCGTTTGCCGCAGCGTGACCCTCTCTACCTTACACGGCTGTCCGCCCGACGAGATAGAGCGCATCGCGACCTACCTCATCACCGAGAAGGGGCTGAACACCTTCGTCAAGTGCAACCCGACCATCCTCGGCTACGCTGACGCACGCAGGATACTCGACGAGACGGGCTTTGATTATGTCGCCTTTGACGAGCACCATTTTATAGAGGATCTGCAGTGGAGCGACGCTGTCGATATGTTCAGACGGCTCATGGCTCTCGCTCAGTGCAAGGGTCTCGAGTTCGGCGTAAAGCTCTCAAACACCTTCCCCGTAGACGTAAAGCAGAACGAGCTGCCGTCTGAGGAGATGTATATGAGCGGTCGTTCGCTCTTCCATCTGACCATAGAGATGGCTCGCCGCTTCTCACGGGAATTTGACGGAAAGCTCCGTATATCATTCTCTGGCGGCATATCAAACACCGTCGTACATGAGCTGTTCAAGGCGGGTATCTGGCCGCTGACCGTGGCTACGACACTATTGAAGCCCGGCGGCTACTCCCGCTTCGCTCCAATGGCGTATTCACTGATGTCGTGCGAGTACAAGCCCTTTGAGCGCACCGACACCGAGCGTATCGAGAAGCTCGGCAGGATGATAAGAGGTCACAAGAATTTTACAAAGCCGATAAAGCCTATACCCTCGCGCAAGAGCGAAGAGAGCGTGCCGCTTTTCGACTGTTACACGGCGCCCTGCAACGGCGGCTGTCCTATACATCAGGATATCCCCGAGTACATCAGGCTCGTCGATAAGAAAATGCACAAAGAGGCTCTCTCTGTCATAACTCAGAAGAACCCCCTGCCGTTTACCACGGGGCTTATCTGCTCTCACCGCTGTATGGGCAGATGTACGCGCCATTTCTATAACTTCCTGCCCATGGATATCAGACACATCAAGTATATCGCTGCCTGCGAGGGCTATGATAAGCTTATGGAAGAGCTGAAGGCTCCCGAGAAAAACGGCAAAAAGGTAGCCGTCATCGGAGCAGGAGCGGCGGGTCTCTCGGCGGCGTACTTCCTCGCTCGCGCGGGATATCAGGCTGACGTCTATGAGAAGGACAGCGTCGCGGGCGGTATAGTCCGCAGGATAATCCCCGACTTCCGCATCGCCGATTATTTCGTCAAAAAGGATATCGCCCTTATTGAGAAGATGGGCGCGAATATCATGCTCGATACCCCCGCTCCGTCGATAAAGGAGCTTACAGCCGGGGGCTACAGCGCCGTTGTATGCGGTGTAGGCGCGTATAAGGCGCGTGATCCGCGCGTCGGCGGCAACGTGATAAACGTCATAGATTTCTTAAGAGATTTCAACGAGAACAAGGCACAAATCGGCAGGAACGTAGCAGTCATAGGCGGCGGCAACACCGCTATGGACGCCGCCAGAGCCGCCAAGCGTACAGACGGGGTCGAAAAGGTAAGTATAGTTTACAGAAGGACAAAGAAGTATATGCCCGCCGACGAAGAGGAGCTCACCGAGGCTCTCTCTGACGGCGTAGAATTCGTCGAGCTGGTCTCTCCTGTTGAGCAGAAAGACGGCGTTCTCAGATGTGAGATAATGAAGCTCGGCGAGCCCGATAAGAGCGGCAGGCGCAGTCCGGTGCCGACAGGAGAATACACTGAGGTCCCGGCCGATACCGTCATCGCGGCTATAGGCGAGGCTGTGGATAACTCGCTCTTTAACGACAGCGGAATTAATGAAGCAGACAACGGCAGAGTACCTTTTGTGACCGAAATCGACGGTATAAAGGTGTATAATATAGGCGACAGCCTGCGCGGTCCGTGTACCGTGGTCGAGTGTATCGCCGACGCTCAGCGCGCCGCTGACGATATCATCGGCAAGAAGTACATTATGGATATCCCCGCCGAGGTGTTCGCGTCACCCTATGAGGCTATCGAGAACAAGCGCACGGTAGACCCCGTGAGCCTTTCGCCGACGCTCTCGAGCTGTCTGAGCTGCAACACCGTGTGCGAGAACTGCGTCAGCGTTTGTCCCAACCGTGCCAATACCGTGGTCGTCATGCCCGACGGCAGGCGCGAGATACTGCATATCGACCGCCTGTGCAACGAGTGCGGCAACTGCAGGAGCTTCTGCCCCTATAACTCAGCTCCGTATCTCGACAAGCTTACCTTCTTTGAGAATGAAGAGAGCTTTGATGTAAGCGAGCAAAAGGGCTTTATGTTCCTCGGCGGCAGCAGGGTCAGGGTAAGGCTCGATAAGGTCGAGGATATCGACCTTGATGTACCCAACAGCCTTGATAAGGATATCGAGGCGCTGATCCTTACGGTAATGAAGGATAAAGAGCTGTATATATGATAAGTCTCTCATTTATTTGAGAGGTATAGAGAAAGTGATTATATGAAAAAGATTTTGTTCAAGGGCGGTACGGTGGTATCGTCTAAGGGTATCAGGCACGCCGACGTGCTGGTATCGGGCGAGAAGATAGTCGCCGTAGGGCGCCGGCTCGCTGCCGACGCTCAGGAGGTAGACGTCAGCGGTAAGCTGATCTTCCCCGGTTTCATTGACGCCCATACTCATTTTGACCTCGAGGTCAGCGATACCGTGACCGCCGATAACTTTGATACAGGCTCAAAGAGCGCGGTAGCCGGCGGAGTTACGACGATAGTCGACTTCGCCACCCAGAACAAGGGAGAGACCCTCTCTGACGCGCTAAATAACTGGCATATAAAGGCGTTCGCGAATTCATCCTGCGACTACGCCTTCCATATGGCTGTGTCGGATTGGCGCGAGGATATCAGAGCCGAGCTGCCCGCTATGTTTGAACAGGGAGTGACCTCGTTCAAGGTCTATATGATCTATGACGCTATGGAGCTCAACGACCGCGAAATATATGAGATCATGGCCGAGCTCAAGAAGTACGGCGGTATAGTGGGCTGTCACTGTGAGAACTCGGGTATCATCGGCAAATTGAGAGAAGAGGCGATCTCAAGGGGCGATACCGCGCCCGCCAACCACCCGAAGACCCGTCCCGATTACACCGAGGCAGAGGCTGTCAGACGTTTTCTGACCATAGCGAAAGCCGCCGACGCTCCGTGTATCGTAGTACATCTGAGTACTGCCGAGGGTTATCAGGAGGTCATCCGCGCCCGCAAAAACGGCGTTAAGGTATATGCCGAGACCTGTCCTCAGTACCTTTTGCTTGACGACAGCGTCTACAGCGCTCCGTTTGACAAAAGCTCTAAGTATATCTGTTCTCCGCCGCTGAGGAAGTCTGAGGACAACCGCGCTCTGTGGGAGGCTTTAAAGCACAATCAGCTGAATACGATAAGCACCGACCACTGCTCATTTACATTGGAGCAGAAGAGAGCCGGCAAGGACTATTTCACCAAGATACCCAACGGTATGCCCGGCGTTGAGACGAGAGCTGTGCTGATGTATACCTACGGCGTTAAGAAAAGGCGTATCTCTCTGCAGCAGATGTGCGCTTATCTCAGCGAGAACCCTGCCCGCCTCTACGGTATGTATCCTAAAAAGGGCGCCGTCAAGGCTGGCTCAGACGCCGACATAGTCATCTTTGACCCAAAGCAAAGCGGAGTGATATCCGCCGCCAAAAGTCACTCGGCCTGCGGCTATGACCCGTATGAGGGCGTCAAGACCGTCGGCAGGATAGATAAGGTGTTCCTGCGCGGCAGGCTGGTATACAGCGGCGGCGAGGTAGTCCTCGAGCACAGCGGCAGATATATAGCCCGCGGTAAATATAATCTATGATAATTCAGGGGACTGTTGAGATACAGTCCCCGATTGTATGAGAAAAGGACGGAGTTTTTGCTCCGCCCTTTCGCTTTTTATTCTTTATATCGACCGATATCATATCAGCATGGCTCTCATCCTCAGCAGTATCTTCTTCTCTCTGCGGGATATCTGCACCTGAGTTGTGCCCAAGGCTTTGGCTGTCTCAGACTGGGTCTTGTGCTTGAAATACCGCATGGTTATCAGCCCCCGGTCGCTCTCGCTGAGGGTCGCTATCGCCTGTCTGAGAGAGAGCCTGTCCGTCAGGCTCTCTTCGGCTGAGGGCACGGGGATATCTATGCCGCCCTCGTCGTTGTCGCCCGACAGCGACAGCACCGACAAAGAGGCGTTCAGCGCCTGAGCCGCGGTGTATTCGTCGACCCCGAGCTCGCTTGACAGCCTTGATATCGGTATATCCTCGCCGTGCTCGTTCTGATACCGTTCACAGACTGCCTTAGCCTTCATGCTCAGCTCCTTTAGTGAGCGCGAGAGCTTGACAGTGCCGCCGTCTCTGAACAGCTGTCGTATCTCACCCAGTATCACCGGCACGGCGTAGGTCGAGAAGCGGTAGCCGAGCGACGGGTCGAATTTATCAGCCGCTTTGACCAGTCCCACACACCCCGCCGAGTATAATTCGTCATACTCGACGCCCTTGCCTCTGAAGCGGTGAGCGCAGGAGTGGACGAGATTGAGGTTCTGTTCTATCAGCTCATTTCTTTCCATGTGCCGAGCGGATTATGTTCTTCTCTAAGGTCACGGTGGTGCCTTTGCCGACTGTCGAGCGCACCCTCACCCTGTCTGTGAAGCTCTGCATGACAGCGAAGCCCAGCCCTGCCCTCTCGTCGGTCGAGGTGGTATACAGCGGCTCCATGGCCTTCTCGATATCGGGTATGCCGATACCCTTGTCGCGTATCTTGATTATCGCCCTGCCCGTATCGGTCAGGCGCATATCTATGTATACTGTGCCGAACTGTTCGGGATAGGCGTGTACTATAGCGTTGGTGACCGCCTCTGATACCGCGGTCTTTATGTCCGCTATCTCGGCGACGGTAGGGTCGAGCGGCAGCAGAAACGCCGCCACAGCCGATCGAGCAAAGCTCTCGTTCACGCTCTTTGAGATAAAGCTCAGCTTCATATTGTTTATGATATTCATTTCATCACCCCTAAATTCTCAAGTCCCGAAAGGGTAAATATCTTCTTCAGTCCCTTGGGGACGTTCACTACCTCGAGCCTGCCTCCGAGCAGAGATATCATTCGGTATCTTCCCATCACCAGCCCTATGCCCGACGAGTCCATGAAGCTCACCGAGCCGTAATCGAGCACCAGCCGCGAGGGTCGGCAGCTCTCACAGCAGGCGTCTATCTCTCCGCGCAGCTTTGGCGCGATATGGTGGTCTATCTCTCCGCAGAGCCTCGCGGTGACCACGCCGTTCTGATATGTCATATCTACCATTTGTTCCTCCTGTTTATAAAAAGGCGTTTATTATGCAATCAAAAAGCCTACCCTAATACTAATAGGATAGGCATGAAAATCATGTTTTATTCGGTTGTCGGTAAAAACAGTATAATGAGGTTTATTCGCTTTTTGCTGTTTTTGAGAGTATATACGGTCGTATCTCAGACGCGAGATACAGCGAGCCGCAGATAAATATATCGCCGCCGTGCTCCATAGCCCTGTCAAAGGCGGCAGAGGGCTTGTTGACCACCTCTACGCTCTCTGCTATGCCGCTCAGCCTTTCGGCGAGCTTCTCGGCAGAAAGCGCTCTGGGGTTATCTATGTCGGTCGCTATTATCCTTTTGAACAGCCCCTTGAGTATATACAGAGAGGTGCTGTCCTTATCGGCGAGCATACCGATGATAAGCGTTTTGTCACCCTTTGGATAATAGGCTCGCACCGCCTCGGCGAACGCCGTCAGTCCGTTGGGGTTGTGAGCTCCGTCAAGGATGACCTCGGGCTCAGCGCTCAGCCGCTCAAAACGCGCGGGGTGCTTTATATTCATCAGACCCTTGCGGATATCCACCGCGGATATGTGTATGTCGCTCTCTTTGCTGAGGGCTTCGACCGCCGCCAAGGCACAGCGCAGGTTGTCTGTCTGGTGAGCGCCCAGCAGCGGCAGGAGCATCTCGGTGTCGCGGTAAATGAAGCGTGTGCCGTCTTTATCCTTGTCGGTTACGGTGAGCTTAATCTCCTCGGCGCGGTAAAGAGCGCTGTCGTTCTCTCTCGCGGTGTTCTCGATCACCCTGTACGCCTGTGCGGTTTGAGCGGCGACAGCGACAGGACAGCCGGGCTTTATTATGCCCGCCTTCTGGCGCGCTATCTCCTCTATGGTATCGCCGAGTATCGCGGTGTGGTCGAGGTCTATTCTCGTTATCACAGAGCACAGGGGGCTTTTTATGAGGTTGGTGGAGTCGAGCAGTCCGCCCATGCCTACCTCGCATACCACGACGTCACAGCCGTTTTTCTTGTAAATCCAGAAGCTCAGCACGGTCAGGAACTCAAATTCCGTGATGATGATACCCTCATTATTGAGCCTTTCGAGGATGGGCTTGAAAAAGGTCACCGCCTCGCTGAGCTCGCTCTTTGATATCATCTCGTTATTTATCTGTATCCTCTCGCGAAAGTCGGTGATATACGGCGAGATGAACAGCCCCGTCTTATAGCCCGCCTGCTGTAAGACGGCGCTTAATACGGCGCAAACGGAGCCCTTGCCGTTGGTGCCCGCGACGTGGATGAACCTTTGGTCGAGTACCTCGGGTACCTCGTCAAACAGCCGCTTCACCCTGTCGAGCCCCGGGCGTGAGCCGAATTTGTCGAGCGAGTGGATGAACTCTAAGCTTTCGGTATAATTCATATCAGTTCCTTATAAATATCATTTTTCTTGAGACCAGCCATAGCCGCCGCTTCCTTAGCGGCGTCGGTGGGTCTCATCCCGTTTTCGATCAGTTTTTTTGCGTAGGCGACGGCTTCTTCCATAGTGATCTCAGAGGTCTCGGTTTCCTTTTTGCCCTCGAGTATCAGCACTATCTCGCCCTTTAAGGGGTCGTCGATGTAAGTCTCAGCCGCTTTCTTTGTGGTGGTGCGGATTATCTCCTCATGCAGCTTGGTCAGCTCTCTTGCTATGGTCAGTTTTCTGTCGCCGAAGGTCGAGTACAGGTCTTTAAGGGTATTGGGCAGCTTGTGAGGAGCTTCATAGAATATCATGGTGCGCCTCTCGTCCTTAAGGCTCTCGAGGTGCTCTGATCGGCTCTTTTTGTTGACCGATAAAAAGCCCTCAAAGGTGAACCTGCCCGTCTCGAGCCCCGATACCGCAAGAGCCGAGATGACCGCGCTCGGGCCGGGGACCACAACGGTCCTTATGCCCGCCGCCTCACATTGACGTATCAGATCTTCACCCGGGTCTGAGATACACGGCATACCCGCGTCGGTGACTATGGCGCAGCTCTCGCCCGCGAGTATACGGTCGATTATCTTCTCGCCCTTATCATGCTTGTTGTGTTCAAAGTAGCTGACCATCGGCTTCTTTATGTTGAAGTGGTTGAGCAGCTTTACGGTCACGCGGGTATCCTCGGCGGCGATGAAGTCCACCGCAGAGAGCGTTTCTATCGCTCTCTCGGACATATCGCCGAGGTTGCCTATCGGCGTGCCAACTACATACAGTATATTATCCATCATATCCGTCCTTATAGCTTGAGTATATCTGCCGCATCTCGGCGGTGAAGCCGTCTTTGTCCTCTACTATCAGCGCGGGCAGTACGTCCATATAGCCGGGTTTTGAGCCGCGTTTAGCCTCGCATAAAAAGAGCTTTGGCGCTTTGTCGGCTCTGCCCTGTACAAATCTCAGCTTCTTTGGCTCCATATCGTGCGCTCTCATGCACGAGAGGACGTCGGTCAGTCTCTCGGGGCGCTGACAAAGGGCGAACCTGCCGCCGCAGCGCAGCAGCCACTTTGCCGCCTCGCATATATCGTCAAGGGTACATTCGCTCTCATGCCGGGCGGTCTTTTTTGCTTTATTGGGGTTGGTCAGCCCCGAGCCGCTCAGCTTATACGGCGGGTTGCATACCACGAGGTCAAATTCGCCCGCGGGCAGGACGCTCTTTATATCTCTGAGGTCGGCGAGGATCGGGTCGATCAGAGTTGCTCGGTCGATACCGTTCTCCCTGTTCAGCTCTATGCTGCTTTTCAATAGCTTTAGCGCCTCGCTTTGTATCTCGACCGCGTTTATCCGTTTAGGGGCAATATCCCTTATCATCAACAGGGGTATCGTGCCGCAGCCCGTGCCGAGCTCAACTATCCTCTCGCCGTTTTTGGCGGCGGCAAAGTTCGCTAACAGTATGGTATCTGTTGTGAAATGATGGGCGTCGCTGACGTACACCTGTACGCCGTTGCCCAGCGGTTCGGCTCGCATGATATCCCTCCTTTTTCCAATCTATTATATCACAGTCGCCCCTGTCTGTAAACAGTTCACGACAGTATGCCGATCAGGCTCTCAGCCGAGAACATGGGGTCATACGCGAATTCGTCATTCAGCCGTTCGGTGTTCTCATAGCTCTGTTCAAATTCCTTTGAATATATCTGAGCCGCTTTGTCGGCGCTCAGTCCGTATCTGTCGCACAGCGCAGAGGTCACCGTAAGCGAGCACACGATCATAGCTGTCGGCGAGAGCACGTCGAGGGTGTCTACTGCCGTCAGATATCCGCGGTACAGCCAATACAGCGCAAGGCGGGTATACTCAGCCTCATGAGCGCTCAGGTCGGGTTTATCGACGGCGCTGTTGAGTATCATATCCCTGTGCCCGGGCTCGATATATTCGAGCTGTGAGTAAAGGTCGAATATGTATTTACAGTCTGCCGCTTTATCATTGGTCTTTGGCGGCTCACCCGTAAGCCTCTTCTGGACTTCTGAGTTGAAGCTTATCAGCCCGATCAGTTTATCCGAGAGAGGTTTATCGGCGCTGAGGATATCCGCGCAGCGCTTTCTTGATTTTAGCAGAAGGCTCATGAGCTCGGGGCTGTATTCGCCGCAGGCCTTTATATCGGTAAGTCTGAAGCCGTCATAAGCGCCGTCGGTCTCGGTTATCAGCCGAGCCGCTTCGGGACAGGCAAGGGCTAAGGAGTACTCGGTGAACACGGTATAGTCCATCTTGAGCCGCGGGAACCGCGCGCAGGTCACACACAGGCGCTCTTCGCCGAGCTCTTTGTATATGTCGCACAGCTTGTCGTCGCCCCAGAACGGACATTTCTGCCCCTCTTTAAGGCGGAACACGCGGTCGCCGTCTGGGTCGGTGTAAATTGCTTCTCTGAGCTTATCGCCGAACTCGCCCTGAACGGAATTATAAAAGCTCTCTGTGTCGCTGTCTATCACCACATCCCAGCCCTGACAGCAGCTATCGGGACAGTCGGCGGCGATACAGCGGAATTTGTGATAATACTCGGGATAAAAACGCTCCATGACAGGTTCCTTTCGATCATATAAGTTGATTATCCGTCAAAAATAATGTAAAGTCAACAAAAACTATTGCATTTTTGAACAGAAGTGCTATAATATATTTCGATAAAAGAATATGTGTCGGTAGAAGCATACAGAAAACCGCCTTTTCATATCTATTGTACAGGACGGTTGACCGTATGCCGACGGCACTCCGGAGAATTCCGTGGTCTGTTGACTGACGGATGCCGAAGGTGCAAGCGTGATTTTCACGTCAATCTCTCAGGCAAAAGGACGGAGACGCAGCATAGGCTGTACGCGGAGCAATACCGCGCTTTGTCTGAGGGTCGTTTTCAACGGCTCTTTTCTTTTTATACTTTTTATACTAAGTAGCAATAAAACACTTTAATATCTATTGCGGAGAATTCCGCATA
>CAMHAH010000013.1 GCA_946183365.1 uncultured Clostridia bacterium | reverse complement strand
AAGTAATTACGGGTCTCTTTTCTTCGTTGTTTAATTTTCAAGGTCCTTTGTCACTTATCACGAAAAACGACTTAAATCCTTGTTCAAAACAGAGATTTTTTGTGTCGCTCTCTTGATTAGCGAACATTTAGATTATACTGCGTGAGTACTCAAAAGTCAAGCCTTTTTTTAAAAAAATCCAAAAAAAGTTTAAATCCCAATTTATAGGTATTTTTTCGCTCTTTAATCACAATATCTTGTTGGTCATTTTGCACATCACAGCAATAAAGTCCTATAAATCGACACTGATTTACGGATTATTTATAATATCAAAAAACAATTGCCCTCCGTTTTAGGAGGGCAATAAGTATATATAAATAGGTATATATCACAGACAAGCCGCGCCGATGATACCCGCGTCATTTCCGAGGGACGCGATACAAACCTTTGTCTGCTTATCATTATACTTTGTGAAGCGCTCCTGCTCGATGATCGTGCGCAGGGGTCCGAGCAGGTTCTCGCCCTGATTGGCGATTCCGCCGCCTATGCACAGAACGTCGGGCTGGAAGATATTGATGACATTTACAAGACCGGTAGCCAGATAACCGATGTACTGATTGATAACCTCAGCGCCGGTGTTATCGCCCGCTTGCTGAGCGTCAAAGGCGGTCTTGCCATTTACGTTATCTATATCGTCGCCAACGGAATTGAGCATATAAGAGAACTCAGCTTTTTCGTTACGGATAGCCTCTTTGGTCATATTGATAAGAGCGGTAGCCGAAGCGTACGCCTCCCAGCAGCCCTTTCTGCCGCAGCCGCACTCTCTGCCGTCCTTGACGATTACCATGTGACCCAGCTCAGCGCCCGCGTAGTTAGAGCCCGAATAGATCTTGCCGTCGATAATGATACCGCCGCCGACGCCCGTACCGAGGGTGATGGCGATTGCGTTCTTAGAGCCCTTAGCCGAGCCGGCGAGGAACTCGCCCAGAGCCGCGGCGTTAGCGTCGTTCTCGACCTTGGTATATTTATTGAGACGCTCCTCCATCATCTTAGCTATCTCCCAATTCTTGAAGAAAAGGTTGGGCGAGGTCTCGATGATACGGGTCTCGGGGTTGACCGCTCCGGGTACGCCAATACCTATATAGTCGATATCTTCCATCTTCAGCTTAGCTTTCTTGACAGCCTCTTTGACGACTGCCGCCATCGAATCGCAAACATCCGCTTCGGGACGTGGAACGTTAGTCTTGCACTCGGCCTTGGCGATGATATTATAATCATTATCAACAACGCCCGCAACGATATTTGTGCCGCCTAAATCAATACCAACTCTATAACTCATAATGACCTCCGTGTTATTACAAATTCACGCTTTCGCGCTATATATAATTAGTATAGCATATGAAAAAGTGATAAAAAAGCGTTTTTTCATAATTAGATGTAGAAAAAAAACATCCTTCGTTGTGCAAAATCACCATGATAAAAGGGATCGCCCTTAAGGACGACCCCAAATCGGTTTTATTTCTCAGATGTGTTATCCGTTTTATCCTTCTTCCTGAATATGATAAGCTTTGAAAAAACATAATTCAGGATAACAACAACTACGCTGACTACGATCTTAGCGAGGAAACCGTCGATACCGAACAGATCCTGATCCAAGCCGATCGCCCACAGAAGCGGAACTCCGAACCATTCCAGCACGCCCGTTATCAGTCTTGCGAGCACAAACAGCCACAGCTCTTTCATAACCAGTCCGAAACGCCACGACTTTGACTCAAAAACCCATAACTTGTTGGTGACAAAGGCAAAGAGCACACCCGCTACCCACGCGACAAAATTCGCGATAAAGATATAGAATACCTTCGTCGTGATATTTCTGCCGAACAAGGTAAACAACACGGTCTGACTTTCGGCAGCGCTGCCGAATATCTTTATTAGTACCGTGTACACCACCCAGTTTACCAGCGTCGTCAGCACACCGAAGATGATATACATTATTATTTCTTTATATTTTATAAAAAGAGACTTTATCTTTTCCATATCAGTCTTGTTCCTTGTCCTCTAAATTAGTCTCTTTGGTGATATATATAGGTCTGTCCTTGCTCTCTATATATATCCTGCCGATATACTCGCCCAGTACGCCGACGGATATCTCGATAATACCTCCCATGAACAGTACCGCGCAGAGAGTGGTGACATATCCGGGAACATCTATACCTATAATAAGCGTCTGTATCAGGGTAATGATGATCCATATGAACGCGAGCAGAGAAATGATGAAGCCCAACACCGCGATAAACCTCAGCGGCGTTACCGAGAAGCTGGTTATTCCGTCGAGCGCGTATTTGAACAGTCCCCAGAAGCTCCATTTGGTGGTTCCCACGGTACGCTCTACGTTCTGATACTCTATCCACTTTGTCTGATAGCCTACCCAACAGAAAAGACCCTTAGAGAACCTCTGCTTCTCACACAGTTTTACTATGCTGTTGACCATTTGGCGCGACATGATACGGTAGTCGACGGCGCCGTCGGGCATTTTGACGTCGGATATCTTATTCTGAAAACCGAAGAACATTTTGGATATCAGCTGTCTTACGGGGTTTTCACCCTTCTGCTTCGCTCTGTACAGCGCGCAGCAGTCGTTGCCCTCTTCTACGCCCTGTATCATCTGAGGGAACATAGCCGGCGGATGCTGCAGGTCGGCGTCCATTATTATAACGTAGTCGCCGGTCGAGTTCTCAAGCCCGGCGTACATTGCGCTCTCCTTACCGAAATTGCGGGAGAATGATATATACTTTATATTATCCGCCTTCGCGGCGAGCTCTCTGAGCACTTCGAGAGTACGGTCCTTGGAGCCGTCGTTGATAAATATATATCTGAAGCGGTAATCGGGTATGGTCGCTATTACCTTATCGGTCTCCTCGACAAACAGAGGCAAAACCTCTTCTTCATTATAACAGGGAACGACGATGTCGATCAGCTTCACTTCATACACCTCCACAGGGATTTGATAGCCCATATATATTTACTATATCAAAAACAGGACATAAAGTAAATGATAAATAAAAAATTTTCGATTTTTTATATTTTGATGTTTACGACAAGATAAAATAATGCTATTATAAATATGTATGTTTATATATAGATAGGAGAATACCATGGTAGCTAAAGCTAAAAAGATATCCGGCTCGGCTCCTTTGAGCGGACAAACTACCCTCGCGAAAGGATCTTTCCTTGATAAGCGGGGAGTGTACATTTACCTTTTCTTAGCGTTTTTGATCCCCTTCCTGCTCATGTTCATGGCGTTCAAGGTCGCGGGGGTATCGCCCTTCGGCACAAAACAGATACTCGTTACCGACCTGTGGCACCAGTATTACCCGTTCTTTGTAGACTTCCATGATAAGCTGCAGCACGGCGGATCGCTTCTCTGGACATGGAAAAGCGGCGGCGGCACCAACTATGTTGCCTTGTTCGCTTATTATCTCGCGAGCCCGCTGAACTTCTTCTCCATACTGGTACCCCACGAAAGTCTGAGAGAGTTCCTGTATATCATCACCTGCGTCAAGATAGGTCTCGCGGGCTTCTTCTACGCCTTGTTCCTCAAAATAACCTTCAACCGCAAGGATATGACCATAACAGCCTTCGGTATTATGTACGCCCTGTGCTCATTTATCATGGGTTATTACTGGAATATCATCTGGCTCGATACCATAGCCCTTTTGCCGCTGGTCATAGCGGGCACCTTTGCCCTTCTCAAACACGGCAAGTTCAAGCTGTATATTATATCTCTGGCGCTTTCGGTACTCGCAAACTACTATATCGGTCTGTTCACCTGTATTTTCGTTCTTCTGGTATCGCTCGGTTATATCATAGTACAGTATAACGGCATAAAGGATCTTCTGCGACAGTTCTTAAAGATGTTCGTATGCTCGGTGATATCGCTGATGATATCCGCTGTTCTGGTACTGCCCGCATACTTTGCTCTGGGCAACGCCTACGCGTCGGACAACCACTTCCCCACAGCCTTCGCGATAAATATCGGTACTCCTGCCGATCTGTCGGGCGTGCTGAGCGCTGTCGGCAAGATAATCGCGAACTCGGTGGCGTTCACCGAACCGACCTCAAAAGAAGGACTGCCGAACATCTACTGCGGCGTTATCTTTATCTTCTTAGCTATACTGTTCATGTTCTGCTCAAAGATAAAGAAGCGCGAGAGGTTTTTCTGCTTCGGTCTGCTTATATTCTTCATACTCAGCTTCATTATCCGTCAGCTCGACTTTATCTGGCACGGCTTTCACTTCCCGAATATGCTGCCCCACCGCTTCGCCTTTTTGTATTGCTTTGTGCTGATATATATGGCGTTCAGGGTGTTCATGAATATCGACAGCATAAAACTCAAGAGCGTGATCGCCGCGATACTCTGCTTCCTCGTATACCTCGGTATCGCCGCGGGCAGCTTTGACAACGATAAGGTCAAGATAACACCCGTATTCAACTCGAATTCAAAGATCGATCCCGTACTGTTATCGGGACTGATCGGAGCTGTCATCGCAGCGTGGGTACTGTTGTACTGTCTCAGAGACCGCCTGCCCCGTATCGGTTTGATAATCGGCTCTTCGGTCATCGGGATAGGCGTCGCCGTAATGGTGCTCGTCAACGGCAAGCTGCTCAATTCTACCGTCGGTCTCGACGACAAGAGCGCTTTCTATATCTTTATAGCTATAGTCGTTCTATTGCTGACCGCTGCTGCGGGTCTGTTGCTCTCATCAAAGGAGATAAACAAAGATCACAGGATGACCAAGGTCGTCTTATCTGTAGTTCTTTTGTTCCTCGCTATGACAGAGGGTATGTTCTCAGCCGCTTCGGGCGTAAAAACCGTATCCGTCACCGACAATACTACTTATCCCTTAGGAACCTACAATACCGCGAACTGTGTTGCTCATATCAACCAGGTCGAGAAGGATAACCACGATCTCTTCCATGCAGAAGTAAACAAATACCACACCCTCAACGATAACGCGCTGATAGGTGTGAACGGTATCTCGATGTTCAACTCAATGGTCAACAAGAACACCACCGTATATATGGAGAAGTTCGGTATATGCGGATGGGAGGCTTCAAACCGCTTCACATATCAGGAGAGCTCGCCGTTCACCAACCTTATGCTCAACATAAAATATATCATCGCTCCGTACGGCGGACATCTCGATACCACCCACAACGATTTTGTTTATTCATCAGAGAACGTCAAGCTGATGCAGAACAAATATTATCTGCCCAACGGATTTATGACGGATATCGCCCTGCAGAATTATTCCGTTAAGAGCGCTCCTGTCAATCCCATGGATAACCAGAACTCGATGTTCAGGTCGGCGACGGGGCTTGAAGGCAATATTTATGAGTATATCGAGGATTCTACCGCTACGGCAGGCAACAACACCTCTACAATCACCCGCAACGGCAAAACCGGAATATACAACTATAACGCCGCGGGCAACGATTCTTATGATGTATCCTACACCGCTCCGAGGAGCGGCGTAGCCTGCGCGTATTTCACCTCGAGCAACAACACCGACAGTATGTCTATACGCGTCAACGGCGCCGAGAGGGTAGGTTACTATATCAAGCGTCCGTTCATCATGATGATAGGCAACGTGAACGCGGGCGATGTTATCACTCTGCACACCAACATCAAAGACAGCAAATCAGGCACGATCACCTCTTATTGCGCGATGTTCAACGACAGCCTCTTTGAACAGGGCTATAACAAGCTCGCGCAGTCCACTCTCACGACTACCGAGCGCACCGACACCCGCATCGTCGGCGATATCAACGTAGTTCAGGACGGTCTGTTCTATACATCCATCAGCTATAATCCGGGCTGGAGGGCATTTGTAGACGGTAAAGAGGTCGAGATCACTCCCTTAGGCGACTCTGAGCTTGCGTTCCCGCTCAGTCAGGGCAATCACCATATCGAGCTCAAGTATATCCCCGAGGGCTTCATCCCCGGTCTGCTTATAACCATATTCGCGGTTCTGATGTTCATAGCGCTTATTTTAGCCGCTAAATTCAAAGAGAAGATCTACGCAAAGGTCCCCGCTGTCGGCAAAGTCGCCGCTTTCTTCAGCGACAACAGCAAACGCGAGGCGGCTAAAGCGGCAAGAACAACAAGCGAAGAGAATCCGACCGACAAGACGATAAAAGAGGATAAGAATATCGCCGAACAGTCAGATAAAAACGCTTCCTCCGCAAAGCCCACCGAAGCCTCGAAGATAGAAACAAAATAACCGATATACAATAGAAAGCGCGCTTTGCGCATAGCCATCGCTCGTTGCCGCACAGCGGCAAACTGAGCGGTCATACAAATCTTTTTTCGCTTTACGGAAACGAACAGTTTCCTGTAAAGTAATAAAGGCGGCGTATCAAACGCCGCCTTTCATCATGTCTTTTATCTTTTCACAATCCCGAGCTATCTGCTCCTGAAGCTCATCGAGGGAGCTGAACCTCTTTTCGGGACGGATATGATCATACAGCTCGCATACCGCGTATTTGCCGTAGAGATCGCCGCCGCCGAAATCTATAATGAACGTCTCGCACAGCGGTTTATCATTGACTCCCGCCGTAGGGTGTACTCCGATATTGGTAGCGCCGATATATCCGACGCCGTCGATCATCACCTTTGAGGCGTATACTCCGTATCTCGGTACGACCATACCCTCACCTATCGGTATATTCACCGTCGGGAACCCCATCATGCGACCTATATGATTGCCGGAGCTTATATCTCCCATTATCGAGTACGGGTAACCGAGCATATGTGACGCCTTCTCTGTATCTCCGCCGGCGATAAGCTCCCTTATCCTCGACGAAGATATCTTCTCACCATTCAAGGTCACTGCGTCAATGACATTCACCTTTATCCCGAATTTGCCGCACAGCCTCATAAGAAGCGCGGTATCTCCGCTGCCGCCTTTTCCGAAACGGTAATTGTAGCCGCAGCTCACTGCCCTTGCGTTCAGCTTCTTACACAGGATCTCGGTGACAAAATTCTCAGCGCTCATATCTTTTATACTTTCAAAATCAGCGAAGATGATATCATCCGCGCCGATCTCCGACAGCAGCTCAGCCTTACGCAGGTTATCGGTCAGCTTCGGGGGATCGTTCCTGCCTAAGACCCCGGCGGGGTTTTTATCAAATGTGAGCGCGACTGTATCGAGCCCCATATCTTCACAGCCCTTTATCACCGCGCGGTGACCGAGATGAACGCCGTCAAAGAACCCCAGAGCCACGGCAGTACCGCGAGACTTTGTCGGATATTCTGCTAAATCATAATAAACAGCCATATTATCACTTTCCGATAAATCGCGCTTTGTTCGCGCGTTTCATTCAGCTATCTCCCGTTGCTGAACGGCAGCAAACCGGGAGAGCATATAATTTTTACTTTATTGAAACAAGCAATTCCTATAAAGAAAAAGCGCGTCGCTCAACCGAGCGGCGCGCGATATTATTAATGTAATTATTCTTTTGTTTCTTCTTTGACGTCCTCTTCGACCTCGATATTCTCTCTGAGCTTGCTCTTAAGACCGGCGAAGAAATCCTCGGGATCGATATCGTCGGTAAAGACGATCGGAGGCTGGTCCTCTTCTTCCTCAGCCTCACCGTCCACAAAGGTCATGCGGCGTCTCTCAGCGGGCTTGCCGGATGAAGAGGCGATATCCTCCATAGAACTCTGTTCGGGTTCCTCGGCCTTTTCTTCGGCCTCAGCCTCAGCGGGAACATCCGTATCCTTAACAGGGGTGAATATCTTGGTGCCCTCTGAGGGTACATCCTCCTCAGCAGCAGTCTCAGTCTCGGTTTCAGCCTCTGCTGTCTCACCCTCTGCGGGTTCAGTCTCGGGAGCGATCTCCTCGGGCTCTACAGCGCCGAAATAGATCTGATACCATACCAAGAACACATAGATCGTCCAGATCTTGCGTGAGTTGTCCTCTTTTTCATCATAATGCTCGTCAAGATAATCGAGCAGGATATCGGTGTTGAAGAACTTCTCAGCTGTCGGAGATTGGAACATAGCCTTGACGACATTATAATAATGCTCATCCCTGAGCCATACGCGCGTAGGAACGGGGAAGCCCAGCTTAGGCTTCTCGGCTACATCCTCGGGCAGACGGCGAGCAGCCGCCTTGCGCATAGCGTACTTGGTGTTGAACTTATTGACCCTCAGCGAAGTAGGCAGCTTTGAAGCGACGTCGAATACCTCTTTGTCAAGGAAGGGAACGCGCAGCTCAAGAGAGTTAGCCATGCTCATGCGGTCAGCCTTGAGCAGGATATCGCCGACCATCCACATATTTATATCCAGATACTGCATCTTGGTCACGTCGTCATAGCGGCGGGCGCGAGTATACAGTCTGCGGGTCATCTTTGAGGGGTCGGTAGAGATAGAAGCGTCCTTCAATATAGCCTTCTTCTCTTTTTCATCATACATATAGGCGTTGCCGATATAGCGCTTCTCAAGCGGATGTATAGCTCTTATCAGATAATCTCTGCCTTTGATATCGGGCAGTCGCTTGCATATCCAGCCTATACCGCGTCTGAGGAAATACGGTACAACCTTCTGATAGACCTTGAATACTCGCGGATCATTGTAACAGGTATAGCCGCCGAAAAGCTCGTCGGCGCCCTCTCCCGAGAGAACAACCTTTACGTGCTCGCTCGCGAGCTTAGCTACAAAATACAAGGCTACGCATGAGGGGTCTGCCAAGGGCTGATCCATATGATACTGTACCTTAGGCACGGCAGCCCAGAATTCCTCAGAAGATATCAGCTTTGAGTGATGCTCGACATTTATCTTCTCAGACAGATCCTTTGCCCATGATATCTCGTTGTATTTCTCTCCGAAATCAAAGCCTACGGTAAAGGTCTTTTGTCCCTCAAAGAAAGTTGAAACATAAGAGGAATCTACGCCCGAGCTCAAGAAGCAACCGACCTCAACATCGGCTATCTTGTGAGCGTTTATGCTGTCCTCAAATACCTTTTCTATCTTATCGACAGCCTCTTCCTCGGTCATCTGATTATCGGGCTTGAACTTAGGCTCAAAGTATCTCTGGGTCTCGATCATGCCATCTTTGAACCACATGAAGTGACCCGGCATCAGGCAGTAAACATCCTTGAAGAAGGTCATCGGCTGAGGGCAGTACTGGAAAGAAAGATAGGCGTCCAGAGCCTTCTCGTTGAATACCTTTACAAAGTCGGGATGCTCCAATATGCTCTTTATCTCAGAGGCGTAGCACAGCTCGTCGCCGATCATCGTATAGTGCAGGGGCTTGATACCGAAGTAATCCCTCGCAAGGAATATAGACTTATTATCCTTGTTATAGATAGCGAAGGCGAACATACCGCGCAGCTTGGGCAGCATATCCTCGCCCCACTCCTCAAACGCGTGTACTACTACCTCGCTGTCTGAGGTCGTCGAGAAATTATGTCCCTGCTCCTCGAGCTCCTTTTTTAATTCTTTATAATTGTAGATCTCGCCGTTATAGGTGAGTATCAGGTTACCCTTTTCATTAGTGATAGGCTGATCGCCTTTTTCAATATCTATGATAGAAAGTCTGCGAAAGCCCATTGCGATGTAATCATCCACATAATAGCCGTCCGAATCGGGGCCGCGGTGGGTGATGACCTCAGTCATTCGCCGTATCGTGTTTTCTCTTTGCTCTGACTCACCTGTAAAGCCGCAAATACCACACATATTGCAAAACTCCTTTCAAGCCTGCATTTATAACGCGCCTGTCCTCATAGCGGATATACCAACGCATTATTATCTGTATAATAACATAAAATGCCATAAACTGCAAGTAAATAAAGTCAAC
Organism: uncultured Clostridia bacterium; assembly: GCA_946183365.1. Taxonomy (GTDB): domain Bacteria; phylum Bacillota; class Clostridia; order Oscillospirales; family Acutalibacteraceae; genus Ruminococcoides. The sequence continues at coordinate 69,553 of CAMHAH010000013.1, read as the reverse complement.
AGCGTTGGATTTTGAAACGAAATATTATTATGTATTTTGCATAAATACTAACACATATTTTTGGTTTGCATTACCAAAGACCGATTATGAAAACAAAGATGAGCATAAACTAAAACGCGCCTTTTCAGACGCGTTTTCTCAATTTATCAAATCTTTTATCACTTCTGAGGCGATTATCAGCCCCGCGACCGACGGCACGAACGCCACCGAGCCCGGGGTCTGCCGCTTCTTATGCGCGGCTCCCTCTTCTTGAGCTTCACCCTTCGGCGTAATCGCTTCTTCTCTTGAATATACTGCCTTAAGCTTTTTTACTCCGCGTTTTTTCAGCTCACGGCGCATGACACGAGCCAACGGACATACGCTCGTTTTATATATGTCAGCTACTTCAAAAGCGGTGGGGTCGAGCTTATTCCCCGCGCCCATAGCCGATATTATCGGCACGCCCGCTTCCTGAGCCTGCACAGCGAGAGCTATCTTGCCCGACACCGTGTCGATCGCATCGATTATGTAATCGTATTCGGAAAAATCAAATTCCGCGGCTGTCTCGGGAGTAAAAAAGGTCCTGTAGGTCTTTACCCTGCACTCCGGGTTGATATCCGCTATCCTCTCAGCCGCGACATCCGTCTTAGCTCTGCCGATCGTTGAGTGAAGAGCTATCAGCTGGCGGTTTATATTCGTAAGACTGACGACATCATCGTCGATAAGGTCGAGAGCCCCTACTCCCGACCTCGCGAGAGCCTCCACGGCGTAGCTGCCTACTCCGCCTACACCGAATACAGCCACGCGCGCTTTTTTCAGTTTTTCTATGCTGTCATCGCCCAGCAGCAGCGCTGAGCGTGAATATTCATTTATCATCACGGTTCCTCATTCTCTTAACGTCGCCTCTGTCGGTCACAGCCCTGTAACCCGCGCTCTCTATCCTCCGCTCAAGGCATCCTCTGCACTGAGCGCTTTCTTCACCCGTACATATCTTGTTATCATAGATCGCGTATTTTTTACGCACTCTTACGGGAGAAAGGTTCGGCATAACTACATTTCCGCCCGCCTGCAGTCCGAGCTCTCTGCCGTTGGAAGCTATCGTGCCCAGCGCTGTGGTGGAAGGCAGCAGCGCGTACGGGAACATTAGTCTGAGGATAGCGAGCATTCTCAGGCTCAGCTCTAAGGTTCCGCCCTCTTCGTCCTTGAACGGCGTATCCTTATGCGTGATATACGGGCCTATGCCTATCATATCGGGACCGAGCTCCTGCAAAAACCTCAGATCCGCTATCAAATTCTCGGTAGTCTGATAAGGCGAGCCCACCATGAAGCCCGACCCCACCTGATAACCGATATCTTTGAGGTCATACAAACACCTTCTGCGGTTATCGGCGCTCATATTATCGGGGTGCAGCTTAGAATAATGCTCTTTATCGGCGGTCTCATGCCTCAACAGATATCTGTCGGCTCCCGCCTTGAAGTATCTTTCGTAGCTCTCTCTCGGCTTCTCACCGATAGACAGCGTGATGGCGCAGTCGGGATACCTCTTCCTTATCTCGGACACTGTGTCACAGATGATATCATCAGTAAAATACGGGTCCTCTCCGCCCTGAAGTACAAAGGTTCGGTAACCGAGCCTGTATCCCTCTTCACAGCAATCCAATATCTCTGCCTTGGTCAGCCTGTATCTCTCAGCCTTGTTATTTCCGGCTCTCAGCCCGCAGTACAGACAGTTGTTCTTGCAGTATGAGGTGAATTCTATCAGCCCGCGCAGGTATACCGCGTCGCCGTAATTCTCACGGCGCACCTCGTCGGCGGCTTTATACAGCTCCTTGTCATAAGCGTCGCTCTCGATGAGCTCTTTAAGCTCCTTATCGCTCAGGTCACGGTCGTTTCTTAACTTTTCAACTAAATTCTCAGTCATAGCGCACCATCTGTTAACGTAATTCACGTTCTATTTTACACCTAAAACGTCTGTTGTCAATATAACCTACCCGCAAAGTAGTTATATATTATGGGTAAATATGTAATTTTTTTCGTCGATTGTATTATATTTCTGCCACAGAATTTATGCAAAATTACAGAAATTTAATTTTTTTATAAAATTTTAACGAATTTGTGTTCAAATAGGGCTTGTATTCTGTGATACTATTATGCTATAATGTATTCACCAATATTATAGGAGGATTTCTCATGAAAAAAATTATTAGCATTGTGCTTGCTGTAATGCTGGTAGTATCTGCAACTGCAGTATCCTTCGGCGCTGTTTCATACAATCCCGACGATTCTTACACTGTAAGTAAAGATACCCCCACATGTGAAGAAGCTATCAAAGAATGCGGCGGCGGCGATACACAGACCGTATATTTCCAGCTTCCCGCTGAAGATCCCGCTCATCCCGAGAACAATTGGACCAACCGCTTCAACAGTACCGACCTCGGTCTTGATTATTGCCAGGTTTGCGTATACTGGTTCGGCAACGGCGTAGGCGTTAAGTGGCCCAACGGCGCTGAGCAGAAGTGGGTCGGCTACAAGGCTACTCTTATTGACGAAGAGAACCGTATCTACAGAGCTGTAGTTCCCGCTGACGGCGGTTCTGCCGCGATCATCTGGAACAACGGCGTTAACGGCGGTATGGATCCCAATGCTGAGATATTCAATTACGCCCGTCAGCTGATGGACGCTAACATCGAGGGCGCAGAGGACGACAGCGATGTTGGTTATTCCAACCTGCCCGAGGGTACTCCCGATCCCGATAACTGCGACGGCTGCATCACCATCATCGACTACAGCCGTAAGGTCACCAACAGCCTTACAGGTTTTGATAACTTCGGCGCCGAGTGGTATGTTTACTACGGCGACGGCTGCTACGGAAAGTATTCCACAGAATCCAAGAATTTCACAAACAAACATGACTGCTGCTTAAACCCCGAGCATCTTGCTGATCCTCAGAAGTATCATCCCAACCCCGGTGATGTAAATCAGGACGGTGAGACAAACGTATCAGACGCTGAGCTTATTCAGATGCACCTCGTTGGTCTTCTTGATGGCGAGACACCTGAGACACAGCCGCTCACAAGCACTCAGTTAAAGATTGCTGACGTTGACGAGGATACTTATGTATCTATCATCGACGCTACCCGTATCCAGAGAACCGTTGCAGGTATCTGTGATATTTACGGAAATAAACTGTAATCGTGTTTTAATGCTTTATTCGGCGCTCTCTCTGAGGGCGCCGTTTTTATGTTTCAGGCAATATATTTTACAATAGATATAACAATTCTCCCTTGCCTCTTTACATATTCTTCTGTATAATAAACCTGTAACCATTTCATCATATAACCGTCACATTGACAGTTTAAGATATATATAAAGACTAAAACGGAGTGGTAGTATGAGCAAGTTACTGATAGTTGACGACGAGTTTCGCATCCGCGAGCTAATCAAGAAATATGCCCTTTATGAGGGTCATGAGGTCGACGAGGCTGAGGACGGCGAGCAAGCGGTCTTAAAATGCCGCAACAATACCTATGATATAATCATCATGGATATCATGATGCCCAAGCTCGACGGCTTCGGCGCTACCGAGCAGATCCGCCGTTTCTGCAATACACCGATAATCATGCTCTCTGCCAGAGGCGAGGAATACGACCGTCTGTCGGGCTTTGAATCGGGCGTTGACGATTATGTTGTAAAGCCCTTCTCACCCAAAGAGCTCATGATGCGCGTAGGCGCTGTTCTACGCAGATCGGGCAGCGATAAGAAGGATGACTCAAAGAGCCGCTTCGTCTACAAGGGTCTGTCTATCGACTTTGCCGCCCGCGTTGTCACCGTTGACGGCGAGCGCGTACAGCTCACCCCTCGCGAATATGAACTGCTGTTCTATATGGTCAACAACAAGGGCATTGCCCTCACCCGAGAGCAGCTTATCTCCAAGGTCTGGGGCTATGACTTCTTCGGTGACGACAGAACTCTCGACACTCATATAAAACTGCTCAGAAAAAGCCTCGGAGAGTACGCATCACTCATAGTCACTCTGAGAGGAGTTGGTTACCGCTTTGAAACCTGAGAAAAAACCCTTGCCGCTTATGGCTCACCTTTCGATCGGTTTTCTGGTCTTTTCAGCTTTGCTCCTTATAGTGCTCTGGCTGTTCCAGACGGTATTTCTCGAGTCCTTCTATAAAAGCATCAAGACTACCCAGGTCAAATCATGCGCCTATTCGCTTTCCGATAATCTTGAGACCGACACGCTCGAAGAACTCATCACTCAGATCGAAGATCAGAACGGAATGTTCGTATCTATATATGATACCGAAAATAATAATTTCAACTGCGTCTACAGCTCCGCTACACGCCCCGGGTTCCAGTCCGATATCTCTTTGTTCACGGTCGGCAGCATATATGAAAAGGCTGTCAACAACGGCGGCGAGAACTCGACCATTACCCGTATCAAGCATGATGAGCATATGTTCAAGCCCGATCTTAAGAAGCTCCAAAATCAGCTTGATAATGCGACCGAAGATTTTACAGACGGTCGTGAGAACAACGAATACAATAACAACGCCGACCGCTACAACCAAAACAATACCGCCACAAACATGGAGGCTCAGTCAGATAATCAGATGCACGAGCCCGCTCTTGAGCGTATGACCGCAGAGAATTTGGCTTACGCTAAGGTCACCCATACAAGCAGCGGCGAGCGGCTCGTTATTGTTGAGAGCACCATTACCCCGGTCGCGAGCGTCGTAGAGACCCTCCGATATCAGCTTATCATCATGACCGTGATTATCGTTCTGCTGAGCATCATCATCGCTATCGCGGTGGCTAAGCTGATATCAAAACCCATTGCCGACGCTACAGAAAAGGCGAAATCTCTTGCCAGACAGGATTATGACGTAAAATTCTCCGGCGGCCGCTACCGCGAGATCACCGAGCTTAATTCCACGCTGAATTTTGCCGCCTCAGAGCTCAAGAAGGTCGACGCCCTTCAAAAGGAACTGATCGCAAATATCTCTCACGACCTTCGTACTCCGCTGACGATGATAACCGGCTACAGCGAGGTCATGCGGGATATCCCCGGTGAGATGACCCCCGAAAATATCCAGATAATCATCGACGAGGCGACCCGTCTGAACTCTCTTGTCACCGATCTCCTTGATATATCTCGCCTGCAGAGCGGTACGGCGGATATCAAGCTCGCTCCGTTCTCTCTCACTAAATGTATCGAGAGTATCTTCTCTCGCTACACCAAGCTCATAGAGAACGACGGTCTGAATATAATATTCGAGCATGACAGAGAAGTGTTCATCATGGGTGATGAGCTCAGGATGACCCAGGTCCTGTATAACCTTATCAATAACGCCATAAATTATATCGGCGAGGATAAGACGGTAGTGGTTCGCCAGACCGTTACCGGTGACACCGCCCGTATTGACGTCATTGATCACGGCGAGGGCATCCCTCAGGAGAAGCTCGATTATATCTGGGATCGCTACTACAGAGTAGATAAGGAACACCGCCGCGCCAAGATCGGCACGGGTCTCGGCTTGAGTATAGTCAAGAACATACTTATCGCCCATAACGCTGAATTCGGAGTATCATCTGTTTTGGGCGAGGGCTCGGATTTCTATTTCTCCATACCTATCATCCCGACCGATGATGAATAAAACCTCTATATAAACGCAAAAAGCCCGCAGCAAACAAAGCTGCGGGCTGATTATTTGTAAAAAACTTATCTGACGATATTACGCCAGTCGAGGTCTCCGCGCTCGAGACCGTGGATAAGCACCTCGGCGGTAGCGATATTTGTAGCGACAGGGATATTGTGCATATCACACAGACGCAGAAGGTTCATATCATTAGGCTCGTGAGGTTTGGGAGTAAGCGGATCACGGAAGAAGATAAGCATATCTATCTCGTTGCAGGCTATACGCGCGGCGATCTGCTGGTCACCGCCCTGAGAGCCCCCGAGGAAGGTCTGTATCTCCAGTCCCGTAGCCTCAGCGACCATCTTACCCGTCGTGCCTGTAGCGCACATTTTGTTTCTGCTTAAAATACCGCAGTAAGCAATACAAAACTGTACCATCAGTTCTTTCTTTTCGTCATGTGCAATTATCGCAATATTCATACATACCTCCGTTTTTATTTGCCATAGGGATATAAACTTAACGGTCTAATTATTTTAATAATACAGGTACATCGTTGCCCTGCAGACGTTTGACGATACTGTCAAAGATGACTGAAGTCTGAGACCAGTTGGCGGTAATAGCCCCTCTCTGAGAGAGAGCGATGATCCTGATATCGTCGGGTATCAGACCTATCAGCCGTATCCCCGCCTCGTCTATGACCTCGTCAAGATCCTTATACAGATCCATCTTAAAGAATTTGTCTTTATCAAAGCGATTGATTATCAATCTTCTGTCTGAAACGCCGAGCTCATCAAGACGACCGACTATATTCCTGCATCCTCTCAGGCTTATCGGTTCGGTATTGATCACCACAAGCGCTCTGTCGGCGCTTTTAGCAGCCGCCGTAAAGCCCGAGCCCGTACCCGCCGGAGAATCGATAAGGATATAGTCAAAGTTATCTCTGACCTCATCCACAAAGTTTTTGATAAGAGACGGGCTCACCTCGTCGTCCGCGCGCAACGGGGCCGCTATGCAGTATAATTGCGGTACGCCGTCGACTTGATACATCGCCTCTGAATACTCACACTCGCCGCTGATGACGTCGGCGATATCATAGACCAGCCTGTCCGATATGCCCAGCGCCATATCCACACCGCGCATACCGCTGTCACAGTCAATGATAAGAACTCTTTTATTGTCTTTAGCAAGCGCCGCGGCAAGACCGGCACAAACCGTGGTTTTGCCTGTTCCGCCCTTTCCGGACGCTATAACTATTACTTCACACATAAAGCTATACCTCATGTTAATTCTATCACAAAAAGCAAAAAAGAGCAACTCAAATGAGCTGCTCTTTTTGTAGAATTCTAAATAAGAAAATTAGTTATTTTAAACAACAAAAGCGCATTAACGTCATTGTTTTCATGTATATTTGCTTTATCAATGAGTGTTTTTCTTAAAACTCCCACGGATCTTTCTTAACTTCCTCGAGTGTTTTGTTATAGAAGTACGCGTCCATCATATCGCAAGCCGCCTGCTGAGGCAGATAACTGTGAGCTCCATGCTCAAAAACCACTGCCACAGCTATCTCGGGCTTATCATAAGGCGCGAAGCATATGAATACATTGTGGTCTGAGCCCGCGTTCTCTGCGGTACCTGTTTTTGCTCCCAGCTCTATGGGATACTTACCCGCCTGACTTGCGCCGGTCGGAGTTTTCAGCACCGCGTTCATAGCCTCTTTGACATGGTCGATATTTTCCTGAGAAACGCCGGTCTCAGCCATGATCTCGGGCTTTTCTGGATCGTTATAGAGCACGGTCTCGTTCCTCTCATAATTCACGATCTTCCTCACAAGGTGAGTGCGGTATCTCGTGCCGTTGTTCGCGATAGTCGAAACATAGGTAGCGAGCTGTACAGGCGTAAAGGTGTTGTCGCTCTGACCGATAGCCGCCTGCACGGTATTGCCCTCAAACCAGGTAGTAGAGTCTCTTCCTGCGAGGAAGCCTGTACTCTCATAAACCTCAAGCCCTGTTTTAGCGCCCAAACCTAACTTTTCGGCATACATATACATGGTGGTGATGCCGGTCCTTCTGCCGACCTCAGCGAAATAACAGTTACAGGAATGAGCCATAGCGCTCTCGAGCTTCTGGTCGCCGTGGGTGCCTAAGCACTTTACTACATCATCCTTATAATAGTCATATACGCCCGAGCAGTTTATGGTGGTATCGGTATCTATGATCCCCTCCTGCAGAGCGGCGGTAGCTACGCACGGCTTGAAGGTGGATCCGGGTGCGAACGCGCCGTCAAAGGCTCTGTTATACATCGGTATATCCTCATTATCAAAGAGGTACTCCGAATAATCGGGGTCATAATACTTTGAGATATCATAATTCGGATATGACGCCGATGCTATGACCGAATTATCTCTTACATCGAGCATTACAGCGGCGCCGGCTATACAGTCCTCACCGAATTTAGATTGCTGCTTCGCGTTTGCCGCTTTGGCTTTTTTCTGTTCCTCTATACCCAGCCTGTGGGCTTCCTTTATGTTTTTTTCAAGGGTATACGCGGTTACCTCCTGGACGTTCGAATCTATCGTAAGATATACGGTATCGCCGGGCTTAGCCTTGACGGTCTCTTCTTCTCCGACTATTTTTCCGTCGGCGCTGGTGATTATCGTCTTAACTCCCGCCTCACCTCTGAGATAACTCTCAAGCGCCGATTCTATGCCGAATTTGCCGATACTGTCGTTCAGCTGATATCCGTCGTCCTTATGCTCCTCGTATTCTTCTTCATTGAGCTTTCCGACTACTCCTAAAATATGCGGTATCAGCGTTCCGTTTTTGATAGCCCTCTCGTTTACCGTGCGTATCTCTACAGCGGGCACAGCCTGAGTGCGTTCGGAAACTATCGCCGCTGCGTCTGCGCCGACGTCCGCCGCGAACACATATACCTGCTCATAAGAGAAGCCGAGTTTCTCCATATTATATCGTACAGATACCACCGACCGCTTTGTGAACGGATCGTTTATATTATCTGCGTGGTATCTCTCGGCAAGACCGTCCACTATCTCGTCCGCCGTCAAACCCTCTTTATTCAGCATTGCAGACGACTCGATATACTCTACGTCGCCGTCGCTGCCCTCATCAAATACAAAGCTGCCGTTCATCATCGAGATAGGCAGCGCGTCCGTGTATTCCTTGCCGCACTCGTTCAGGATATTGATGAGGTTGATGATTATTCCGTTCAGCTCACGCTCGGGTGCATATATCTTATTAAGCACCACGTTATAAGCCGTCTCATTGACAGCGAGAGCCTTACCGTTTACATCCAATATCTCTCCTCTTGTAGCGTCCGAGACCACCGTATATGAGGTAGAAGCCGCCGACAGCTCCTTATACTCTTTTCCGTGGACTATCTGCCAGTCAAAGAGCCTTAAAGCGAAACTGCCGAAGATCACCGCGAGGATCACCACGCAGATGATTATCCTGAGCTTTGTGTTATCCTTCTTTTCATCCTTCGCGGATGAATTTGTGTTTCTCAGTACGCTTCGGCTGTTCGCGCTGATTATCCTGTCAAAGCTGTCATTTTTGTCATTCTGTCTCACGGCGATCCTCCTTTCATAAAGAATATATCTGCAATAAAGTAGTCCCTCAGATCTCGGGACTGAGGGAAGAATAAATGAATTTGTTTAAAAAATACATAGGTATCGAGAATATGAACGTCTGTATCATGCGTGAGAGAATATGCGCGGTAAAATAACTCCACGGATCTGGAATTCCTCCGATAATGAACCTTATCAGGAAGTACAGCATGAACAGAGCGCTCACCGCCACCGCCGCGTATAGCAAAAAATTCATAAAAGTCGCTACGATAAGGTTATTAGCCGCGTACCCAACAATGAAACAGATTATAGTGAGAGATATCGCGAATATACCTATGTTATCGGTATAGGCAAGGTCGGTCAGTATTCCCGCCGCCATACCGAACAGCATAGACGGTATCTCCCTTTCATAAACCGCTACGGTCAGCGCCACACATATCAGCAACACAGGCTTCGCGCCGAAGATCTCAGGCAGCAGTCCCGGCGTAGTTGATAACGCGAACATCAGTATCAGTTCAATGGTATACGCAAGATATCTGAAAAAAGAATTAGCTTTTTCCGACACGAACCTCTCTCCTTTGTCTGACACTGCTTTGATATATGATATCAGTCGGGTACAAGTATCTCTCCCTGACCCTCATAGCCGGATATAACGGCTACATCGATGATCTTGCTTATATCGTCATACGGTTCTATGACCGCATAGTGAGAGGTATCGTATGTATCGTAGCCGATATCGATGACCTCTCCGAGCACCAAACCCTTGGGATAAATTCCCGCCGATCCGGACGAAGAGATGATATCTCCCTTTTCTATTTTATTATCGGCGTCGAGCTTAGACAGCATAGTTCTGTTATCTTCGGCATATTTTGACGAACCCGTTATAATGCCCGTATCTCCGGTAGCTTTATCCACCGCGCCGATACTTGTCTGAGGCGAGAGCACGGTCACGACCTTAGCTGTATACAGGTCCGCCTCTGATATCCATCCGATCAGTCCGTTGTCGCTTATCACGGGATCGCCCACGCCTATATTTGATGATGTTCCCTTATCTATCGTAAAGGAACCGAACTCATCGTTGCTGTCGCGCCTCAATACCGTCGCCGGTATCAGAGAAAAGTCCTCGTGCTCCTTTTTAAGCTCATAGAACTTCCATAACCTCGTGTTTTCTTCTTTGACGCTGTAATAATCTATCAGTCTTGCTCTCAGCTCACGATTAGCCTGAGACAAAAGCTCATTTTCTTCCTTGAGCTCGTCATAGCTTTTTTCTCCGCTCTTATCCTCAGCCACCGCCGCGGTCACCTTAGACAAACCGTAGGTGACGGTATTCAGCGTAGCCGACACGATGTTGTTCTCAACATTGCGCGTGAATACCGAGAGCATTATCAGGACAAGCAGTACCGATAAAAATATTTTGATTTTAGGTGACTGAAAAAACTCTTTCATCTGTTTTATCCTTGTCCGTACGATCGCTGAATTATGCTCCGATCATCACTGCTGTTTTGTTCTTCTCTGTGCTCTGAAATTCGGGTCGAGCCTCATACCGGCGCCGTCGACAACACAGTCAAGCGGTCTTTCGGCGACCTTTACGGGCATACCCGTCTCTTCCTCAACCAGCTTATCCATGCCTCTGAGCAGAGCTCCGCCGCCTGTGAGCATGATGCCGTTATCTATGATATCCGCCGAGAGCTCGGGCGGAGATTTCTCCAACGTATTGAGAATAGCGTCGATAATGGTCATCAGCGGGTCCTTAAGCGCCTCTCTTACCTCAGCCGCCGTTATGCGGATATTCTTAGGCAGACCGTCCACAAGATTGCGGCCCTTTACCATCATAGCGCCTTCACCCTCATACGGATACGCCGAGCCGATGGTCACCTTGATATCCTCAGCCGTGCGCTCACCAATGAGAAGATTATATTTTTTCTTTATATAGGTCACGATAGCCTCGTCAAATTTATCGCCTGCTACCCTTACCGAGCATGAAGCGACTATATCGCCGAGCGATACGATACCGACCTCGCTTGTGCCGCCGCCGATATCCACTACCATACTGCCGATGGGTGAATCCACGGGCAGCCCCGCGCCGATGGCCGCCGCCATAGGCTCCTCAATAAGCTCAACATACTTACCTCCCGCCTGACGGGCCGCGTCCTCAACAGCGTTGCGCTCGACCTCGGTAACACCCGAGGGTATACAAATAATGATCCTCGGCTTACTGAACAAGCCGCCTCTTACGACGCTCTTTATAAAATATTTGAGCATGGTCGCCGTGATCTCAAAGTCAGCTATAACGCCGTCCTTGAGCGGTCTGATAGCTACGATAGAGCCCGGGGTACGTCCTATCATCTCTTTAGCCTCATGACCGACAGCAAGCACCATATCGCGCTTTACGTCAACCGCGACGACAGAGGGCTCGCGCATAACGACGCCCTTGCCTTTCATATATACAAGTGTGTTCGCGGTACCGAGATCGATACCTATATCCTTTGAAAACATACCTGTCCCCTTTCCGCACTGTGGCTTCTGTTTGATCTGTTTCTATATATTGTCGGTTTTTTTGCCTTGATTATTTATTTCGGGCTATTATTTCTGACCGGTAGAGCCAAAGCCGCCCTCTGCCCTGTCGGTATCGCTGAGCTCGTCAACGACCTCGATCTCAGGCAGGATGACCGGAGAGATGACCAGCTGAGCTATCCTCTCCTCAGGCGCCACGGTATACTCCTTCTCGGTCTGATTTACAAGACCTACACAGACCTCGCCGCGATAATCGCTGTCTATAACTCCCACACAGTTCGCGGGAGCGATACCGTGCTTGATAGCCAAGCCCGATCTCGCGAATATATACGCGACATAATCGGCGCTCTCGAGCTCGATCGCGATACCCGTGGGTATCATGACTATCTCATGAGGCTTTACGGTGACCGCCTCGTCTATACAGGCGTACAGATCCGTTCCCGCGGATCCCGCCGTAGCCCTGAACGGTACCTTTGCTTTTTCACGCAGTTTTTTAATCTTCAATACGCTCATAGCTGTCCTTCCTGCAAAAATCACAGTTCAACTGCAAAATTCACATGGTTTATCTATTTTTGAAACAAGGTATAATTATACAATTTTATTATAAAGAATAATAGAAAATTTCTTTTAAATAATTCTTTAATAGATTGTTAATTTTTTAACACCCCTGATATACAACCCGTGGGTCTTACGCTCAAAATCAAGGTTTTTCCTCAATTTTCTAAGTGAATTTTTCATCTTTTCCACAGAGTTTTCCACAGTGAAGTGAAAAACGTTGAAAACCTCTCCGTTGAGATTATAATCCTTTTGGGGCATTAAAACAGGTACGCAATTGTATATCTCACAGTATCCCTCACGCTTGCGAATGATGAACTTCTCGCCCTTCCTATCCTGCAAATAACCGTCGTTTTTGCAGGATATATCCGCTCCCGCGGGAGCGTTGCGGGTTATCATCAGCGGCAGATAACCGTATCTGACGATACCCACGGGGATACATTTATGCAGCCTTTCAATATGTTTTATATCGAGCTCGATACTCAGCTCGGCGCTTGATATACCGTAATTCTCAGCCCACATAAGGGTATAGGAATTTGCTATATTCATGCCGAAGCCCGCGTGGACGGTATATCCGAGCAGCTTGCCCATATATACAGAGGCTATATTGTGCGCGAGCAGCTCATTAACGCCGAGCTCTCTGAGCTCTTTCAGCCTTTCAAACACTTTCTTTTCATTACCGAAAGTCACTCTCGGAGCTTCAACACAAATATTATAACCGCTGTTCTTAAGTTCAGTCAGCCTGTCGGTATCCGAAAGACCGTACAGGTCGACGAATATCTTGTCTATATCCCTCATTTCCGAGATAAGTTCGATATCTTGAACGACGGTATAGGTCTCGTTTGAATACTTCTCTTCGCCGCTGAGCTTTTCTTTTATGTTTATATCATTTATCCTGTAGTTATGACAAATTTCGCGTTTATTGTCGAGCTGCTCCAGCGCCGAACGCCTCAACGCATTCAGCACAGACACAGGCACAGAGACCTCAGGCGATATATCCGTTACGATCTCTTTGACCTTATATTGAGTATTGCCGGTCTTGCTAAGACAGGCAACGGCTTTTTCCTCTGTCAGCGGAACATTGACCGCCTTTTCTACAGGACTTTCGCTCTCGACCTCGACGGTGTGACTGCCGTCCGCGGCGCTGAGCTTCAGCTTTTCATCCATCTTCGCTGTCAGCTTAAAGCTGACCTCAACGCTCTGATACTCATCCTTATACAGGTTTCTGATCTCTTTCATCAGCTTGCTGTCGGCTGAGACAACGTCGCTTTTCTGACGATAACCAAACATATCTCTGCCGATCTCGCCCTTGAAATATCCGTCTGTAAAGCCCGTGCGTGAGAATACCGACCTCAGTCTTTCAGCCGTGATATCGGTCACAAAACCGAGATCCCTCGCTTCTCTCGCCGCGGTGACAGCCGCCGCTACATACTCGGGGCGCTTCATCCTGCCCTCAATCTTCGCGCTGGCTATACCCATATCCTCAAGCTCCCTCAGATAATTGAGCGAGCCGTTATCCTTGAGGCTCAGAGCGTGATCGTTGCCTTTATATTTCATCGGCAGACGGCACGGCTGAGCGCACATCCCGCGGTTCGCGGAGCGGCCGCCGAGCATAGCCGAAAAATAACATTGTCCCGATACGCACATACACAGAGCGCCGTGTACAAAGACCTCTATCTCGACCTCGGGACAGAAATCATGTATCTCTCTGATCTCAACCAGAGATAACTCACGCGACAGTACCACTCTTTCAAAGCCCATCTCATAAAGAGCCCTCGCTCCGTAAGGAGTGTGTACCGAGAGCTGTGTGGACGCGTGCAGCGGCAGCTCGGGAACTATCTCTTTTATCAGAGATACCAATCCGAGATCCTGGATGATGAGCGCGTCGACATCCGCCTTCGCGGCTTTTTTTACCAACTCCAGAGCCGCCTCCATCTCATCGTCAAAGATCAAAGTATTTAACGCGAGATGAACCTTTACTCCCCTTCTGTGACAATAGCGAACACATTCTATGAGCTCATCATCGTCAAAATTATGGGCGGAAGCTCGGGCTGAAAAGCTCTTTGAGCCTATATATACCGCGTCCGCGCCTGAGCGTACAGCGGCGATAACGCTGTCAAAACCTCCGGCAGGCGCGAGTATCTCGATCTTATTCTTCATTGATATCAAAGAAAGAATACTGTCTTTGCTGAGTATATCCCTTTTGTTCTTTATCCTTCTCCGCCTTCTGCTTATAAGGATTTACATGATTATGCTCATGACGGTTTTTCTTTTTCTGAGGCAGGGGCTTTACGGGCTCCTCCTCTTCCGTATCAAAGAACAAGTCGTCATCAGCCGTGATGACAGGCTCTTTCTCAGGCGGAGCTTCTCTTTCCTCTATACTCTCTGCCGCCTGTTCCTCAGCCTGCTTCTTCATCCGCTCGATATCATCATTAAGGCTTTTTACCTGAGCTTCAAGCTCCTTTATCCTCGCCTTATCTTCCTGAGCGGCTTTTTCATATTCTTCGATATTTTTATTATCGGCTACTATTCGCTCATACTCAGCCTTAAGCTTGGTATAATCGTCATGCAGCTTTGCGTTATTGCTTTTCAGCCTATCTATCTCGCTGAGATAATCCTTTATCTGCTCTTTGACAGCGGCGATATTCTCTTTATCGATCTGACTGTCGTCAGCATAATCGAGAGCGGTGAGAACCGCCGCTCTCTCTCTTGTCATCTCTCCGGATATACACATTGAATTGATACGCGCGTCTATCTCAGACGCGATATCTATAACATACTTCTCGCTTTTATCCGTGATGATATTGAAGCGCTGACCTGCGACTAAAACGCTGACTTTATTTTTGTTGTTTTCCATCTGTTATTCCTCTGCGGGTGCTTCTTCTGTTTCGGTTTCTTCTGTCTCTGTGATCTCAATATCCTCGGGATCTTCGGCGTTCTCATCGTTCTCCGCTGCCTGAGCGTCATCTTCGTGCGGAGCACCGGATACCGATACTACCCTATTGTCGCCCTTGATCTTCATAATGGTTACGCCCTTGCTCGGACGTGAGCATACCCGGATAGTAGAAGCGAGGATCCTGATGATAACTCCGTTCTCGGATATGATGATAACATCATCCTCGAGCGGTACGACTGTCAGAGCGGCGACCTCTCCGTACTTATCTACATGATAGTTGGTAAGACCCTTACCGCCTCTTGACTGTAAGCGATAATCATCGGGTGAAGACAAACGTCCGTAACCCGTTTCTGATACCGTCAGTATCAGCTTGCCCTCTTCGATGATGCTCATACCGACTATGCTGTCGCCTTCTTTGAGCTTCATAGCCTTGACGCCGCGTGCCTGTCTGCCCATCGGACGTACGTCGGTCTCTCTGAAACGTATAGCCATACCCTTCTTGGTAGCTATGATGACCTCATTATTGCCGTCGGTCATGCGTACCCAAGCCAGCTCGTCACCTTCGTTAAGGTCAAGAGCAATCAGACCGCCCTTACGCGCGGTATTATAGGCGTTGAGCGCGATACGCTTTATTATGCCCTGCTTTGTGACCATGATAAGGTACTTATCATCCTCAAAAGAGGGTATGCGTATCATCGAGGTGACCTTTTCATCCGCTGCGAGCGGCAGGATATTAGCTATATTTATACCCTTGCTCTGTCTTGTGCTCTCGGGTATCTCATAACACTTTATGCGGTATACTCTGCCCTTATTGGTAAAGAACAGGTTATAATCGTGAGTATTGGACAGGAACATCTCTGTCGCTACGTCCTCATCCCTTCTGGTCATACCCGAAATACCTCTTCCGCCGCGGCGCTGGGTCTTATATGTATCGTGAGGCAGACGCTTGATATAACCGAACTTGGTCATAGTTACGACGCAGTCCTCCTGCGGGATAAGATCCTCTATATCGACCTCGCCCGTGATAGCGCATATCTCGGTACGTCTTGGATCGGAATATTTACTTCTGATCTCGATAGCCTCTTCCTTAACGATAGAAAGACGCTTTGTCTCACTCTCGATGATCTCGTTATACTCTTTTATCTTATCGGCGAGAGATGCGATCTCATCCTCGATCTTAGCTCTCTCCATATTGGTCAGCTGACCTAAACGCATAGATACGATAGCCTGAGCCTGGATATCATCAAGACCGAAGCGCTCACACAGCGCAAGCTTTGCCTGAGCCTGATCCTTTGACTTTCTGATGATGGCGATGACCTCGTCGATGAAGTCGATAGCTATCTTCAAGCCCTCTAAGATATGCATACGCTCTTTAGCTTTTTTGAGGTCGTATATAGTACGGCGCTCTATTACCTGAGCCTGGTGCTCTATGTAGCACTGCAGCATCTCTTTGAGGGTGAGCACTTTAGGCTGACCGTCTACGATAGACAGCATTATTGCGCCGAAAGTGGTCTGCATCTGTGTCATCATGAACAGATGGTTCAGCACTACCTGAGCTGACGCCTCTCTCTTTATATCTATCTCGATATGCATACCGTTTCTGTCGGAGTGATCCTCTATATTCGATATGCCCTCGAGTCTTTTGTCCTTTACGAGGTTCGCAATATTCTCGATAAGTCTCGCCTTATTTACGCCGTAGGGTATCTCGGTAACGATTATCTTGAAGCGGCCGTTCTTAGCCTCGACTATCTCGGTCTTAGCGCGTACTACGATCCTGCCTCTGCCTGTAGCGTAAGCGGCTCTTATACCCGAGCGACCCATTATAAGACCGCCTGTCGGGAAGTCCGGACCGGGCATACACTCCATAAGATCGGCGAGCTCCGCGTCGGGATTATCTATGAGCAGACACATAGCGTCGATAGTCTCTCCGAGATTATGCGGAGGGATATTCGTCGCCATACCTACCGCAATACCGTTACTGCCGTTTACCAGCAGATTCGGGAAGCGAGACGGCAGGACGGTGGGCTCTGTGAGCACATCGTCAAATGTCGGCATGAAATCAACGGTCTCTTTATCTATATCAGCGAGCATCTCTGACGCTATCTTGCTCATACGGCTCTCGGTATAACGATACGCCGCGGGCGGGTCTCCGTCTACGGAACCGAAGTTACCGTGACCGTCGACCAGCATATAGCGCATAGAGAAATCCTGAGCCAGTCTTACCATAGCGTCATAAACCGAAGCGTCGCCGTGAGGATGATATTTACCCAGCACTTCGCCGACGGTATAAGCGCACTTACGGTGCGGCTTAGAAGCCGTGATACCGTTCTCATACATATTATATAGGATACGTCGGTGTACAGGTTTCAAGCCGTCGCGTACATCGGGCAGAGCTCTCGCAACGATAACGCTCATCGAGTAGTCAAGGAACGACTTTCTCATTTCGCGGTTGATATCTACGTCGATTATCTTGCCCGAGCTGTATTCGGTATGATTCATCATATCGGCATATTCAGCCTCAAAATCCTCATTATTCTCACTGTTATTCAAATTCTTGTTCTCGTTATCCAAAAGGGTTCACCTCATTAACTGTAATTCCTCATTCTTGATTTCTGATCAGATATCGAGGTTTTGTACATACTTAGCGTTGGTCTCGATAAATTCTCTTCTCGGCTCGACCTGGTCACCCATAAGGATAGAGAAGGTCTCGTCAGCCTCCTGAGCGTCATTGAGCTCAACTCTCAGCATAGTACGAGTTTCGGGGTTCATTGTAGTCTCCCACAGCTGTTCGGGATCCATCTCACCGAGACCCTTATAGCGCTGTATCGTAGTCTTGCCCTCTATAGAAGCCAGTATCTCGTCTCTCTCCTGATCGGTATAAGCGTAACGGTGATTATCCTTACCCTTAGATATCCTGTAAAGAGGCGGCTGTGCTATATATACGTGACCCTCCTCAATCAGAGGACGCATATAACGGAAGAAGAATGTCAGCAGCAGTGTTCTGATGTGAGAGCCGTCGACGTCCGCATCAGCCATGATGATGATCTTATCATATCTCAGCTTTTCGATATCGAACTCCTCGCCGATACCCGCGCCGAGAGCGGTGATGACAGGGGTCAGCTTATCGTTGCCGTATACCTTATCGAGACGCGCCTTTTCAACGTTCAGCATCTTGCCCCACAGCGGCAGGATAGCCTGAAACTTTCTGTCTCTGCCCTGCTTTGCGGAGCCGCCCGCGGAGTCACCCTCTACTATATATATCTCGGTCTCGCTTCTGTCCTTAGACTGACAGTCGGCAAGCTTACCGGGCAGCGAAGCGGATTCGAGACCCGTCTTTCTGCGGACATTCTCTCTCGCTTTTCGCGCCGCCTCTCTCGCCTTTGCCGAAGCGAGAGCTTTCTCAAGGATAGCTGAAGCCGAAGCGGGATTTTCCTCAAGAAACTCGCTGAGCTTATCATTTATCAGCTTGCTGACCATAGAGCGGACAATGGTATTACCGAGCTTTGCTTTGGTCTGACCCTCGAACTGAGCCTCGGTTATCTTTACCGAGATGATAGCCGTCAGACCCTCTTTATAATCGTCAAATTCAAGCTTTAAGTCTTTATCTTTTTCTTTTATCTTATTGAACTTGGTCGCGTAGTTGTTCATAACACGCGGGATAGCTCTTCTGAAGCCCTCTTCATGAGTACCGCCGTCGGTTGTATGTATATTATTTGCGAAGGATCGGATATCAGAGTTATAGCTGTCGTTATACTGCATAGCTATCTCGACCTCGCAGGTATTCTCGATATTAGCGGTACGCAGATAGATTACCTCGTCATGGATGGGAGTATAACCCTTTTTCTTATGAATATAGTTGACGAATTCTCTTATACCTCCCTCAAAGAAGAAGGTCTTGTCCTTTATATGCTCAGGGTCTCTCTCGTCCTTGAGCTCTATATTTACGCCCGCGTTCAAAAACGCCTGCTCTCTTAATCTGCGGGCGAGGATATCGTAATCATAAACATCGGTATCCTTAAATACCTCGGCGTCAGCCTTAAAGGTGACCTCTGTACCGCGTTTATCTGATTTACCGACCTTTTCAAGGTCATTCATTATCTTACCGCGCTCATAACGCTGGAAGTATATATCCTGTCCGTCGCATACTCTTACCTCGAGCCATTCGGACAGCGCGTTTACTACCGAAGCGCCTACGCCGTGCAGACCGCCCGATACCTTGTATCCGCCGCCGCCGAATTTACCGCCGGCATGGAGCACTGTGAATACTACCGTAACAGCCGGCAGACCCATTTTTGAGTTGATACCTACCGGTATACCTCTGCCGTCGTCCTTAACTCTGATGATATTGCCGGGCAGGATGCTGACCTCTATCTTATCGCAATAACCCGCCAAAGCCTCGTCTATCGAGTTATCAACGATCTCATATACAAGGTGATGCAGACCTCTCTCGCCTGTCGAGCCTATATACATACCGGGACGCTTACGGACCGCCTCAAGACCCTCAAGCACCTGGATCTCATCAGCGCCGTACTCTCCCTCGACCTTAGTCATCTTTTCGTCATCCGTTATATCGACTGTCTCAATAGGTGTTTCGGCTCTTTCCATAAGATCCTCGACTACCTCTCCTACAGTTCTTATCTCATCATTCTTATTATCCAAGTTTATTCCTCCGTTTTTTGCTGCTGTCTTTGTTTTCTTTTATATCATCTGTTTTTCTGAATTTTGTGAAAAACGGGATTATTAAATATATTATAAGAACAAATATCAGAGTGACCGCGATAAGCGGCAGTATCTGAAATTCTTTCATGCGAGTAAGCAAAAATATATTTATCGCGACAC
Organism: uncultured Clostridia bacterium; assembly: GCA_946183365.1. GTDB lineage: Bacteria > Bacillota > Clostridia > Oscillospirales > Acutalibacteraceae > Ruminococcoides. The sequence goes on along the minus strand of CAMHAH010000013.1, from coordinate 49,545 downwards.
AAGCGATAAGCGGTAATATCGCTCCGACTATCATTCCCGGGAATATCCCTGCTCTGAATTTTTTATTACAGTGATAGCAGATATTATTCTTTTTCTTTATCGCTTCTTTTGTATCCTTATATCTGTATATCGTTCCGCAATGCGGACATACCGGCAGTTTGAACATAGCTCTTATTTAAATCTCGAAAAGTCATGCTTACCGATACCTGTATCGGTATTGCCGCTGATACTTTTCAGATTCTCTACGGGTCTTGTAGAACTAATATCCGCCGAGCTCGATATATTTTCAAATCTGTCAAAGCTCTTTGTACCGCCGTCGGTCTCCTCAACTATCTTTCTCTCACCCTTTATGGCGTTGAATACATCGGCGTTGATGACCGGCTTATAATCGTCGTCGTCAACGAACGCCGGAGCTACCTTAGCCGAGCTTGCCATGGTAGGATCGGGATCGGCGATCGGAGTATTAACCATCTCAGTATCATAAAGAGAATCCTGAAATTTCTTCTTAGGCTTCAATCTTATGAACAAAGGCGAGAATAAATAAAATATAATGAACGGTATCGCTACAAACAAAACGAACCACGCGTTCTCTCTGTTGGTCATAAACAGATAATAACCCATTATGACCAGAGAAAATACCAACATGACAAAGAACAAAATCCATATAGATTTATTTATGCTTATATTGGATTCTTTCTTACATTTTTTGCAGTAATATTCTCCCCTTCTGCGAATACCTAAACCGGTAAAATAAGATATTTCTTTTCCGCAGTACGGACATCTACAATTGATCATAATTCTTGTACTGTTCCTTTCTGTTCGGACATTCTCTTTATCAGAGTAGCTGTATTGAGCGGCGAAAGGTATACAGAGTATTCGCCGCTGAAATCATACAGGATATAAGACTTAGGCAGCTCATAGCTGACGTTTACTATCCTGTTTTCTTTTTCACATATACTGAGAAATTCTCTGGTATGCTTGCTTACCGTGCTGGTATCAAGATCGAATATACCTACGATATTCTCGATCTCTATAGACGTATCTTTACCGAGATGCAGATATTTCATTCTCTGACCACCCCGTTCTCGATATAAAAGACTTTACCCTTTTTGAGCTGTTCCTTATTGCTCTCTTCACAGCAGGTAACGAATACCTGATAATCCTCTACCTTATTCAACAGAAAATCCTGTCTGCTGTTGTCAAGCTCAGAAAGGACGTCGTCAAGCAAAATGACGGGTCTTTCATCATTCTTTTGATATAATAGCTCGGCTTCGGATAATTTAAGCGATAATACAGCCGAGCGCTGCTGTCCCTGAGAACCGAACCTTCTCGCCGATATACCGTTTATCTTAAAATCAAGATCGTCTCTGTGAGGACCTACCGAAGTATTTCCCGTATGATAATCCTCATGCCTTGATTTGATAAAAGCCTTGCTCAGCTTATCTCTGAGCTCGCTTATATCATCATTTTCATCAGCTCCGACAGAAGAAATATACTGTATATCCAGCTCTTCCTTATCGCACGATATGCCCTTGTGATACTTTTGAGCGGGCTCTTTGAGCTTTTTCATATAATCAAAGCGCTCTTTCAATATCTGAGCTCCTACCGCCGCTAAAGAATCATCCCATATCGATAAGGTATCTTTTAGTTCCTTATGCTTATATATATCCTTCAAAAGAGCGTTTCTCTGATTGATTATCTGATTATATCTTGAAAGAGTAGAGGCAAATCTTATCCTGTGCTGGCATATCGCCGCGTCCAGAAATTTTCTTCTGATATTGGGGCCTCTTTTTATAAGGCTCAAATGCTCGGGAGAGAAAACGACCGCCGAGAATACTTCTGTAAGATAGGACGACGACGTCTTATCCACACCGTTTATTCTTATCAGCTTCTTGCCCTTATCATATATGATCTCAGCGTCCTGATCTCTGCCGCCCGAAAAAAACTTCATATACAGCTTAAAGAAGTTATTATCAAATTTGATCATCTCGTTCTCTTTTGAACCTCTGAACGAGTGACCGCCGCAGAACAGCCAGACCGCCTCAAGAAGATTGGTTTTTCCGTTAGCGTTCTCTCCGTAGATCACATTGACCTTATCCGAAGGGGCTATGCTGTTATCCGTTAAATTACGGTAATTTTCAAAACGCAGTTCATTAACTATCAACGGCAACCTCTATAATACTGTCGTTATACTCTACTTTGTCTCCGGGTCTGATCTTCTTTCCTCTCATGGTGCATACCTCACCGTTGAGCTTTACCTCTCCGTTCTGGATAAGATATTTAGCTCTGCCGCCTGAGTTACACATACCCGAAAACTTCATCAAACTGTCAAGCCTGATATATTCTTCATTTATTTTTACTGTTTCCATAATACCAATTACTTTGTATAAGATATTTAACTACCAACTATTATTCAGCCGCCAGTCTCATAGGTACTACAAGGAAGGTGAAGCTGTCGCCGTTCACGGGTCTGATTATCATCGGCTGCAGACTGCCGTTGAGCATGATCTTTACCTCATCGGTCTCGGCGTTCTTAAGAGCGTCAAGCAGATATCTGTTATTGAAGCCGATCTCTACATCCTTACCGACTACAGACGCGCTTATCATATCGTTAGCTCTGCCTACCGTTGTCGAGCAAGAGAGCTTTATCTCGTCGGCTGTTATTGAACAGCGGACCGGAGACTGAATTTTCTCGTTAGTGAGCAGCGCCATTCTCTCAACCGACGAAGCCAGTATCCTTGTGTTGATAACAAATTCGGTAGATGAACTCTCCGGCATCTTATAATCAAGGAAGTTGCCCTCGAGCAGTCTCGAAACGATGCTGTAATTCTCTATCTTAAAGATGATATGACGCTGACCTACGATTATATTTACATCCTTCTTAGGATCGGTAATAAGCTTCAAAATCTCGTTCTGAGTTTTTGACGGTACGACGAACTTCGCTTCGATATCGCTGTCGACATTCTCTACTCTGATCGCCATTCTGAAACCGTCGACCGCTACTATCCTGAATATTCCGCCCTTTATCTCGAACAGAGAACCCGTATAGATAGGCTTAGCCATATTATCCGATGTTGCGAATACCGTCTGTCTTATCATATTTTTAAGTATCTCAGCGTTAACGGTGATACCGCTGATCTCATCAACATTCGGCAGATCCGGATATTCGGTAGAATTGATACCGACTATCTGATAATCAGCTGCTCCGGAATTGATATAGGTTATCATCCTCTCGTCTGTCTCGATATTTACTATCTCCTCAGGCAGTTTACGGATGATATCATTGAACAGTCTTGCCGATACTACTATCTCTCCCTCTTCAATGACCGTAGCTTCAATGACCGTGACTATGCCTATCTCAAGGTCATAGCCTGATATCTCAAGATTACCGTTATATGCCTTTATCAATACGCCCTCAAGCGCGGGGATGGTAGCTTTAGCCGATACAGCTCTCGAAACATTTGAAACCGCGTTTGAAAGATCTGATCTCATACATCTGAATCTCATTTTATTTACCTCTCTTTGAAAGAATATTTTAATCTGATTTCTGTCAACTGTAATGATATGAAATGATATGATAATTATAATAAATAGTAATAGTAGTAGGCGCTGTTGAAATGAGGAAAACATAAATTTTTCTCGTCAATACTCAACTTTTATTCTTTACTTCTCTCAAAACATTATTGAAAAACTACTCAGATATTTTTGTAATATCTTTTAATCAACATTCTGTTGAAATATGTTGAGTGGAAAATCATGGAAAACTATGAAAACTCACATCATTTTTTAATACTAAGTTTCCATTAAACGCTTTAACAAATTTATTAACGGAAAATTTCGTAGAACGAGGCGGACGACGCAGGCAGGCTGGCGCCTGTCAAGGAGGACAACGAAGTAATACGGAATTTAACGCAATAAATGTTAAAGTGTTTTAATGAAACTTAGTATAATATAATTATCATCTTTCTCTTATATTTTTGATGATATCCTCAACGGTATCTCTGAGAGAAGGATCGTTCTTTATATCCTTTTCGACCTGCTGAACGGTATAGACTATGGTTGAATAATGTCTGTTGCCGAATTCCTTACCAATACTTTCCATAGACAGAGTAGTCAGCTCTCTTACGATATAGATCGCTATCTGTCTTGGTTTATTGATATTGGCGCGGCGTGATTTTTGAGAGCGGAGGTCGTCGCTGTCAACACCGAAGGTACGGCTGACTTCGTCAACTATTTTTTCTACCGTCATCTCGGGCGGTGTATCGTCATTCAAGATATCCGATATGCTTTCGTTGACTATAGATAGAGTGGGCTTCTCCTTGGTGAGATTATATCTCGCCATCAGCTTTTTGACCACGCCCTCGAGCTGTCTGATATTCGTCTTTAATTTATTTGCGATATACTCGCACAGATCGTCGCTCAGATCCAGACCGATTATCTCAGCCTTTCTCTTTATGATAGCCATTCGGGTCTCAAAGTCGGGAGCCTGGATATCCGCGAGCAGTCCCATCTCAAATCTGCTTCTCAGTCTGTCTGTAAGTACCTTGATCTCCTTGGGAGGTCTGTCCGATGTCAGCACTATCTGCTTCTTTGCGTCATAAAGAGCGTCAAAGGTATGGAAGAATTCTTCCTGAGTGCTGTCCTTACCGCCGATGAACTGTACGTCATCAACGAGCAGTACGTCTGTCTGACGGTATTTCTGTCTGAACTGAGCGGTTGTCTTTTTGAGTATCGACTGAATTATCTCGTTGGCGAAATCCTCGCCTTTGATATAGATTACCTTATATTCGGGATGAGATTTCCTTATCTCATTTCCGATAGCATACAATAGGTGAGTTTTACCAAGTCCCGAGTTACCGTATAAAAACAGAGGGTTATAGGCGCTAGACGGATTTTGAGCTACCGCTAAAGAGGCGGCGTGAGCGAATTTATTTGATGAGCCTACTATGAACGTATCAAAGGTAAATTCATATCCGGCGTCGGCTGATGTCTCGTCTCCGAGCAGCTTTACCTTTTGCTTTTCGTTTTCCTCCGGAAGGATGAATATCGTCTCAAAGCCGGTACCTAATACAGCCTCATACGCTTCTTCAAATTTAGAGAGATAACCCTTTATAAGAGTTTGTCTGTGAAATTCGTTAGGCACCATAAGAGTTATGGTCCCCTTTTCAAAATCGATACCTACCGGAGTAATGCGTGAGATCCAGGTTTTATAAGCTACCTCGGCTATCTTCTTCTCCTGTCTTAAATAATCGCAGATTATACTCCATCCTTCGTTAAAGTTTTCCATACAAATCCCCTTTGCTCATATGAAGAATTTAAGATTATCAAGGTTTTATCTTGTCAAAAACATACAAGCCCATAATCGTAAATAATTATATCAAATTTTCCACATAAAAGCAACCGATAATGTTGAAAAATAATACACATATATAAGTATTATATATATACATATAAATGTGCACTATGACAGAGATGATTTTTTTAGATTGTGTCAGATTTTAAGCCATATACTATATATTGTGTTTGATTATTTTTTGTCTTATATCTTTTTAAAAAAACATTGTAAATAAGCAAAAATTTATATTGACTAAAAGGAAAAACTAAGCTATAATGCTAACTTGTAAGGTTATGTACCCGAAAGGAGGAGTATAAATGCTCAGAACATATCAGCCTAAAAAGATCCACCGCAAGAAGGAGCACGGCTTCAGAAAGAGAATGTCTACAAGCAACGGCCGCAAGGTTCTCGCCAGAAGAAGAGCCAAGGGCAGAAAGCAGCTGTCATACTAAATCATAAGGCCACTGAGGGCAGTGGTCTTTCTTTTCATTTACAGGTTTTTTAGATTTTGCCTGTAAACAGCCTTTTTTACTATAGATCGGCTCATTATTTTTTATAATCAAGTATATTATCAGATCAAGTAGAGCCTATAGTATATCGGCACAGCAGCTTGCTGTTTTAAGATCAATATCGGTGGTTTGATGAAGTTTACTACTATTACCAGCAACAGAGATTATCAGCGAATATACCATAGAGGCAGATCGCTCGTATCTCCGGTACTCGTTACCTATGCGCTCAAAAATAAAAAAAATAACCTTAGAATAGGAATAACCACCTCAAAAAAGGTAGGCAAGGCAGTCAGACGCAACCGCAGCCGCAGAGTTATAAGAGCGGCTTTATATAATATCGGCGCTGATCAGTCGGCGCCCTATGATATCATATTCGTAGCGCGTACCCGTACCTCGTTTGTCAAGAGCTATGAGGTAGAGAAATATATGCGTGAACATCTGACACAACTCGGAATATTGAGATAACTATGAAGAAGTTATTTTTGAAACTGATCAGATTTTATCAGACTGCCATCTCACCTCACACTTCGCCTAAGTGTAAGTATTTTCCGACCTGCTCCCAGTATACATATGAAGCTATAGAGCGTTTCGGCGCTTTTAAAGGGGGCTTTATGGGTCTGTGGAGGATACTCAGATGTAATCCGTGGTCAAGAGGCGGATATGATCCCGTACCTGAAAAAGAACATAAGCTCGGTAAATGATCCGTGCGGAATGTAAAGCTTTAAGAAAGGCTTTTTGAGTATGTTTGCAGTTTTTAATTTTATTGGTAGCATATTCGGCTACATCTTATGGGCGGTATTCTGGGTGTTCCAGAATTTCGGTATCGCCATCATCGTTTTTACCCTTATATTCAGGGCAATATTATTTCCCTCATCCGTTAAACAGCAAAAGAGCATGGCGGCTAACGCGAGCCTGCAGGCTAAACAGAGGGAGATAAAAGAAAAATACGGCAACAATAAAGCTAAGTATAACGAAGAGATCCAGAAGCTTTATGATAAAGAGGGAGTTTCTCCTTTTTCCGGATGCGCTACTTCTCTCTTTCCTATGATCATAATGCTGGGTATCTATTATGCGGTCGTACGTCCTCTGTCGAACGTTATCCATCTTTCGGCACAGGCTATAAGCCAGCTCAATATGATCCCCGGCGTATATCTCACTCAGAACAACATTTATTCTGAGATGAACGCGTTAAAGCTGTTTACCAACCCCGATAATATCTCTCTGCTCACTCAGCAGGGTCTCCCCGCTAAAGAGCTTACAGAGATACATAATCTCGCGGGCGGCTTTAATTTCCTCGGTCTGGATCTTCTTTCCATCCCTCAGGCAGAGGGTTTTAAATCAGCTATAATAATCATACCCATCCTGTGTCTGGTGACCTCCTTAGGCTCACAGATACTCACCACAAGACTTAACGGCAACCCCATGCAAAATCAGCAGGGATGCACAAAGTATATGCTTTATCTGCTTCCTCTGATCACCGTATATATCTCTTATATCGTTCCCGGTGCCGTAGGTTTCTATTGGATATGGTCAACTATTTTCGGATTTATCCAGACGGTCATCATCAGCAAATTCTATTCAGCGGCGCATATGACGGCTAAATCCGAAGCGGAGCACGTGGCTCTGCTGGAGTTGAAAGAGGCTAAGGTCCAATATGATTATCAGCCGATTTCATCGCCTCAGCAAAACAATAATAAGAAGAAAAAATAATTTACAGATACAGTTATAAGAAGGTGTCAATTTGTTAAGAGAAGCAATCGGAACAGGCGCTACCGTAGAAGAGGCTAAAGAAGCCGCCTGTAAAGAACTCGGCGTTGAGACTTATGACGACAGCATTGAGTTTGAAATACTGGAAATGCAGAGCAAAAAGGTTCTCGGTTTATTCGGCGGACGTCCCGCGAGAGTAAAGGTCACTATTAAGAAGAACGCTATGCAGGCTGCCGAGGACTATATCAAAAATATCATCAGTAATATGGAGCTTTCCGATATTACGGTGACATCAAAGGAAGAAGATAACGTTATCACCATCGATATCGAGGGTGAGGACGTAGGCTTTATCATCGGACGCAGAGGAGAGACCCTCGACGCTTTGCAGTATCTCGCATGTCTCGCCGCTAACCGTATCGATAACTCTTATAAGAGAGTTGTTATCAATACAGGCGATTACCGCGAGAAGAGAGAAAAGACCCTCGAGTCCTTAGGCCGCAGACTTGCCATCAAGGCTGCTAAGACCGGCCGAAAGAGCTCTCTGGAGCCCATGAACCCTTATGAGCGCCGTATCATCCATACCGCAGTTCAGAAGGTCAACGGAGCTACATCCTGGAGCGAAGGCGAGAACATGAATCGCCACGTTGTTATCGGTCCCGACGGAAAGAGCAAGGAGTATAACAACAGAGGCAGAGGCGGCAGAAGGTCAAATTATAACCGCAGGTCGTCAAGACCCAGGCAGTCCGCTCCCGCTCCCAATCCCGACCGCAAACCTCTTAACGAGGGCGGAGAGGTCGGACTTTACGGCAGAATAGATACTAAATAATCCGGGTATTTGCCCGTGAGATCTCACACATTTACAAACGGGCGGATCACCGCCCGTTTTTCTTATGAAAAAAGGAAACCATATGGATATAAATACTACCATAGCCGCGATATCTACAGCTAAATCGAGCGCCGGTATCTCTGTGATAAGAGTATCGGGAGAAGACGCGATAACGATCGCGGACAGGATATTCAAAGCAAGATCAAATACAAAGCTCTGTGATATGAAGGGTTATACCTGTGCGCTCGGAGATATCTACACCGATGGAGAGAAGATAGACGAGTGCATAGCGACCGTGTTCAGAGCTCCGCACAGCTACACGGGCGAGAATGTAGTAGAGCTGTCGTGTCACGGCGGAGTATATGTGACCGCTCGGGTACTCAGAGCGGTCTATGACGCGGGGGCTATCGCCGCTCAGGCAGGCGAATTCACAAAGAGAGCCTTTTTCAACGGTAAGCTCGATCTTATCGAGGCAGAAGCCGTAATGGATATCATCAGTTCGCGCTCAAAGGCGTCAGTCAGAGCGGCGCTCGAAGTAAAAGACGGAGCTCTTTCAAAACAGATAGACGAGATCAAAGCCGCTCTGCTCAATAAAGCCGCTCACCTCAACGCCTGGGCGGATTATCCCGAAGAGGATATCCCCGAGGTCGAGGGCGGAGAGCTTTTATCAGCTCTTACTGTTGCCGAGACAAAGCTCAAAGATATAATAAAAAGCTATGATAACGGCCGTATCCTTAAGGACGGTATAGATTCCGCTATAGTCGGCAAGCCGAACGTAGGTAAAAGCACCTTGATGAACCTGCTCGCGGGCTATGATAAAAGCATAGTCACATCGGTCGCGGGCACTACGAGAGATATAGTCGAAGAGAGCGTAAGTCTTAACGACATCATCCTTAATCTGAGCGATACGGCGGGCATACATGAAGCCGGTGACGAGATAGAGAGTATAGGCGTAGAAAAGGCGAAGAAGAAGCTCAGCTCCGCCTCTTTGATACTCTGTGTGTTCGACAGCTCAAATGAGCTTGAAAAAGACGATCTCGATATCATCGGCTCGGTCAAGAATATCCCATCGATAGCAATTATAAATAAATCCGATCTGCCGCAGAAGCTCGATGAAGAAAAAATAAAATCAAACTTCAAAGAGGTCATCCGTATGTCCGCTAAGAATTCTGCCGGCATAAACGACCTTATCAACGCTATAAAAAGAGTATACGCTGTCGGTGATATAGATACGACCCACGCGCTGATATATAACGAGCGCCAGCGTTCACTTACAATAAAAGCAAGGAATTGTGTTCATGACGCTATAGAAGCACTACATATTGGAATGACCTTTGACGCTGTTACCGTAAGTATCGAAGAAGCGATAAACTATCTCTGTGAGCTTACGGGCGAACGCGTCACCGATGAGGTCGTCGACAGAGTATTCCATAATTTCTGTGTAGGTAAATAATGTTTCACGTGAAACAATTAATATTTAAACAATCATTTTCGGAGGTGAAGCTATGTCAACTTACTTTGCGGGCAGCTATGACGTTGCTGTAATAGGCGCGGGTCACGCGGGTATAGAGGCAGCTTTAGCGGCGGCAAGACTTGGATGTAAAACCGCCGTGTTCACCATTAATATGGACGCCGTAGGTAATTGCCCATGCAATCCTTCTATCGGCGGCACGGCTAAAGGTCACCTTGTGCGCGAGATAGACGCCTTAGGCGGAGAGATGGGCAAGACAGCGGACGAATGTACTCTGCAAAGCCGTATGCTCAACCGCGGCAAGGGTCCCGCCGTCCACTCACTGCGCGCTCAGATAGACCGCCGCAAATACTCGGCTGTGATGAAGCATAAGCTTGAATTGCAGGACGGTCTCGATCTCAGACAGGCTGAGATAACCTATATAGACAGAGATGAAAACGGTATATGGCTGCTCACAACCCGTATGCTGGGAGTGTTCTCTGCAAAGGCTGTCATCATTGCCACAGGCACCTACCTCGGCGGCAGAATATTTATTGGCGAGGTAAGTTACGAAAGCGGTCCCGACGGCATATTCCCATCAGCGTTCCTTGGTGAGAGCCTGCGTAGGCTCGGTGTAAAGACACGCCGCTTTAAGACAGGCACGCCGGCGCGCGTAAAGCGCTCATCAATAGATTTCAGTGAGCTTGAGGTACAGGAAGGCGACGAGCCCGTCATACCGTTTTCATATGATACACTTATCCCGCCCGAGAACAAGGTTGTTTGTCATGTCAGCTGGACTAATGAAAACACCAAGCAGATCATCCTCGATAACATCCATCGCAGTCCCCTTTACGGAGGAAAGATCGAGGGAGTGGGTCCGAGGTATTGTCCCAGCTTAGAGGATAAGATTGTTCGCTTTTCGGACAAGAAGCGCCATCAGCTTTTCATAGAGCCCTGCGGCGAGGATACCGAAGAAATGTATCTGCAGGGTATGTCATCATCCCTGCCGGAGGAGGTCCAGGTAGCCTTTTATCATACCATCAAGGGCTTGGAGAACGCTATGATCATGCGCCCCGCTTACGCGATAGAATATGATTGCATCGACCCGACCTCTATGCTTGCTACACTTGAGTTCAAGAATTTTGAAGGCTTATACGGCGCGGGTCAGTTTAATGGCTCTTCGGGCTACGAAGAAGCCGCCGCTCAGGGCCTTATCGCGGGTATAAACGCCGCTTTAAAAATACAGGGCAAGGCGCCTCTCGTGCTTGACAGAGCCTCATCATATATCGGTACTCTGATAGACGATCTCGTCACCAAAGGCGCTAACGAGCCTTATCGCATGATGACCAGCCGCAGCGAATATCGTCTGATACTGAGACAGGACAACGCCGACGAGCGTCTTACTCCTATCGGTCACGGATTAGGTCTTATCAGCGAAGAACGCTTCAGTCGTTTTCTTAAAAAGCAGGAGCTCATAAAAACTGAGAGAAAGCGCGTAGCCGAGACTGTTATCTCACCCTCAAAGGAGCTGAGCGAGATACTTGTTTCACGTGAAACATCCGACGTAAAAACAGGTATCCGTCTGATAGAACTGCTTAAACGTCCCGAGCTGAACTACGAAGTCCTTACGCCCGTAGATAAAGACAGACCTGAGCTTGACGGTGCGATCTTTGAACAGGTCGAGATCGCCGTAAAATATGAGGGCTACATAAAAAAGCAGATCTCAGCGGTAGAAAATATGCGAAAGCTTGAAAACAAACTGCTCCCCGATGATATCGATTATAAGGCAGTGACAGGGCTCAGACTTGAAGCGCAGGAGAAGTTAAGCCGCATAAAGCCTCTGAATATCGGTCAGGCGAGCCGTATCAGCGGAGTATCTCCCGCCGACATAAACGTATTGATGATCTATCTTATGAAGCTTAAGGGCAGAGGTGATAAGGATGAGTAATTTCAAAAGCATACTGCTCAGAACCTTGGCTGAATTTGAAATCGAACTCAACGATAAAGCTATAGATCAGCTTTGCAAGTATTATGAGCTTCTTATTGAATGGAATGAAAAGATAAATCTGACAGCTCTGACCGAACCCGAGGATGTAGCGCTTAAACATTTCGCCGATTGTCTTATGCTTCTCAGATATGCCGATATTCCCCACGGAGCGAGCGTGATAGACGTCGGTACCGGCGCGGGCTTCCCGGGACTTGTGATTAAGATCGCGAGACCCGATATCCGACTTACGCTTCTCGATAGTCTTAACAAGCGGCTTGTGTTTTTGGATGAAGTTTGCGATGAACTTGTGATAGACGGCGTCAGCTTAGTTCACAGCCGTGCTGAGGACGGTTCAAGGACCAAACTCAGGGACAGCTTCGATCATGCCGTATCAAGGGCGGTAGCCTCATTGAACACGCTGTGTGAATACGATATGCCGTATGTAAAGGTCGGCGGCAGCTTCATAGCAATGAAAGGCAAGGGCGCGGAGATAGAGCTCAAAGAGGCTGAGAACGCGATAGAAAAGCTTTGCGGTACCGTAAAAGCCGTCGATCGGTTTGAGCTCGGCGACGCGGGCGAGAGGTGCATCATCGAGATACAAAAGACGGCGCCGACCCCAGATACTTATCCCAGAAAGAGCAAGGCTATAAAAAATAAACCATTATAGTATGAACTCAGCTTCGACAAAAGCTCCGTTTTTGTTATATTGATCGGCATAAAGTTATATAATAATCATCTATAATACGACAGTTTTTATACATCAAGGGTGATATTATAATAGCTGTAAGGACAAGCCGCGAGGCTGTCCCGAAAACGGAGGTGGGGTGAAGGACGTTGAGCAGCTTACTGACAAGAGACAATAAGGTGCTTAATATCGCCACTATCCAGATACGTCCTAACCGCACCCAACCGCGAAGGAACTTTGACGAAGAAGAGCTCAGGAGCCTGTCAAGGTCTATCGTCGAGAACGGTATCCTGCAGCCGCTCGTAGTAAGAAGGATCAATAATACCGAGTTCGAGCTGATAGCCGGCGAACGCAGACTGCGCGCCGCAATAATGGCGGGACTGAATAAGGTACCCTGCGTAGTACATAAATGCGGTGATAAAGACAGCGCTCTGTTGGCGCTGATAGAAAATCTGCAGAGAGCGGACCTCAGTATGTTTGAAGAGGCGCGCGGCATAGCCAGACTGATACGCAAATACGGACTTACTCAGGAGCAAGCGGCAGTAAAGCTCGGTAAAAAGCAGAGCACCATCGCAAATAAGCTTAGATTGCTGCGCCTGACCTTTGAAGAGCAGGAATGGATACTTACAGCCGACCTCTCTGAACGTCACGCCAGAGCCCTATTGAGGATAAACGACGAGGGCTTGCGAAAAGAGGTGCTCAGCAGGATAATATCCGATAAGCTCGGAGTTACAGCGGCAGAAGAGTTGGTCGCGGACGCTCTGTTGAAAAAGCCCGATACTCAGCCCGAGAGGAAACCTGAGCGTAAGATGGCTATAAAAGACGTGCGTATCTTTGTGAATACTATCAACAAAGCGGTAGACACCATGCGACTGTCGGGGATAAACGCTATATCACGCCGCTCAGAGACCGACGATTACATAGAATATACCGTCAAGATCCCAAAATCCGCAGGCTCACGTTAGCTACGCGTATTATATTGGACGAAGAAATATAAAGCCCGATAGGTTTACAGGGTAAGAATTTGACTTTTCTTCATCACAAGCCGCGCAAATACATAAGGTATCAAAGCGAAAGCTTTAGATATATTTTCTTTCCCGATAGGGTATATCTGTTTGTAAACCTCAAATTATCGCAAACTTATGTACCTATCCACTCATACCCATTTCCTTATCTGAACCCCTTGCCGACAACCGTGCGTTTAACAGCGTGCGGTTGTCGGCATTTTCCGTTAGAAAAACAGTTCATACTAAGTTTCATTAAAACACTTTAACATTTATTGCGTTGCGTCGTCGCTCGCCGTTCTCGGTAAGCGTATCCGGTAGGTACGCTTTGACCTCGAGTGGCGGCTCCTCCTTTCCCCACCGCGCAGGGGCGCGTCGGGGACCCCTATAACACATAACTTCGTTGTCCTCCTTGACAGGCGCCAGCCTGCCTGCGTCGTCCGCCTTGTTCTACGAAATTTTCCGTTAATAAATTTGTTAAAGCGTTTAATGGAAACTTAGTATCAAAGCAAAAAATGTTTCACGTGAAACATCAAGGTATAAAAAATTAATAAAAAGACTTTTATTGTATACGTTTTTGTGCTACAATAGACGAAGTATGAAAAAACAAAGAACGAATACCGGAAAAGCAAAAGGAAGGTGAAGGTATGACAAAAATCATTGCCGTAGCTAACCAGAAGGGCGGAGTAGGCAAGACCACCTCTGCCGTAAATATCGCCGCGGGTCTGGGTTATTATGACAGGCGCACTCTGCTTGTTGATATCGACCCTCAGGGCAACGCGACAAGCGGCGTAGGTTTTGATAAGCGCAGCATAGACAAGAGCACCTATGAGATACTCTTAGCAGAAGCGAAGGCAGAAGAGGTCATCAGACATACAAAGTATAAAAATCTTGACGTTATGCCGGCAGGCATAGACCTTGCCGCGGCGGAATTTGAGATCATGGAGGCGTCAGATCGCCTGCAAAGGCTCAAAAAAGCGCTTTTGCCCATTAAACAGAATTATGATTACATCATCATCGACTGTCCTCCGTCGCTGGGCATCATCACAACGAACGCGCTCACAGCTTGCGACAGCGTGCTCGTACCGATACAGTGCGAATATTACGCTCTTGAGGGCTTATCCCAGCTGATGAACTCTGTAAGATATGTAAAGAGAAAACTCAATGAGCACATATATATCGAGGGCGTTCTGCTTACGATGTACGACGGCAGACTGAACCTTACTCAGCAGGTTGTAAGCGAGGTCAAGCAGTATTTCCCGAAGAAGGTCTTCGGGACTGTCATACCAAGAGGCGTAAGGCTGAGCGAGGCTCCGTCCTTCGGTATGCCGATAATGTACTATGACAAGAGCTGTAAGGGCTCTGAGGCTTATTTGAACCTCGCGCAGGAGCTTATTTATAAGGAGAAGAAGAATGGCTAAGAAGATAGGCGGCCTCGGCAAAGGTCTCTCGATGATATTCAGCGAGAACGATACCGAGGATAACAACGAAATAATAAGCTTGAAGATATCTCAGATAGAGCCAAACCGTAATCAGCCTCGACGCAGCTTTGACGAAGAGGCGCTCGAGGAGCTCGCCGAGAGTATCAGAGAGCATGGAGTTTTGCAGCCTATTCTGGTGCGTCCGCAGATATACGGCGGATATCAGATCGTCGCTGGCGAGCGCAGATACCGCGCGTCACGAAAAGCGGGGCTGACCGAGATACCCGCTATCGTCAGAGAGCTCAGCGACAGCGAGACAATGCAGATAGCCTTGATAGAAAATCTGCAGCGCCGCGATCTGAGCGTGCTCGAAGAGGCGAGAGGCTATAAAACACTCATCGACGATTACGATTTCAGTCAAGAGGATGTAGCGCGCACGGTCGGCAAGTCGCGCTCGGCAGTTGCGAATACGCTCAGGCTGCTGTCTCTGCCTGAGAATATCATGCCAATGCTCGATGACGGCAGTTTGAGCGCGGGTCACGCGCGGTCTCTGCTTGCTTTGGATGATAAGAAAAGCATAAAGCAAACAGCCGAGAAGATCGTGAGAGAGGGCTTGTCCGTCCGTGAGACAGAGGCTTTGGTCAAGAAGCTGAACAGTGACAGCGAAGTATCAAAGCCCCAAAAAAGCAAAAAGAAAAAAGCATCAAAGCCCGCTCTGTATACCGAGGTCGAGCTCTCGCTCAGCGAGCACTTAGGAACTAAGGTACACGTTGAAGACAATCCGTCTAAAGGGATAGGGGAGCTGACGATAGAGTTCTATAACCCCGCGGAGCTGTTCATGCTCTCAAATAAAATAGAAAAGCTGTGGAATACCAATTTGGTAAACCCTGAAGTTATAGAAGAATCTGAGCAATTTTTGGAAGGAATGATTAACAATGATCGACATTAAATTTTTAAGAGAAAATCCTGAGATCGTTAAACAGAACATCAAAAACAAATTTCAGGACAAAAAACTGCCGCTTGTAGACGAGGTCATCGAGCTCGATAAACAGGCAAGACAGGTAAAGGGCGAGGCGGATAACCTCCGCGCTAACCGCAACAAGATTTCCAAGGAAATAGGCGGTTGCTTCGCTCGCGGTGAGAAGGAGAAGGCAGAGGAGCTCAAGGCTCAGGTTGCCGCTCAGGGAGCTCAGCTCGAAGAGCTTGAGAAGAAAGAAGCGGAGCTCAATGAGAAAGTTACCGAGATAATGATGATCATCCCCAATATCATCGACCCGAGCGTTCCGATAGGTAAGGATGATACTGAGAATGTTGAGATCGAGCGCTTCGGCGAGCCCGTGGTTCCCGATTTCGAGATCCCTTACCATACCGAGATAATGGAGAAGCTCAACGGTATCGACCTTGACGCTGCGCGTAAGGTAGCCGGCAACGGCTTCTATTATCTGATGGGCGATATCGCGAGACTTCATTCCGCTGTTATCTCTTACGCCCGCGATTTTATGATAAACAAGGGCTTTACATACTGCATCCCGCCCTATATGATTCGCTCAAACGTTGTATCGGGCGTAATGTCTTTTGCCGAGATGGACGCCATGATGTATAAGGTAGAGGGCGAGGATCTGTTCCTCATCGGTACCTCTGAGCACAGCATGATCGGCAAGTTTATCGACACTATCCTCAAGGAAGAGGATCTGCCTTATACTTTGACCTCCTACAGCCCCTGCTTCAGAAAAGAGAAGGGCGCTCACGGTATCGAGGAACGCGGCGTATACCGTATCCACCAGTTTGAGAAGCAGGAGATGATCGTTGTCTGCAAGCCCGACGAGAGTAAGATGTGGTTCGATAAGTTGTGGCAGAACACGGTCGAGTTCTTCCGCACTCTCGATATCCCGGTACGCACCCTCGAGTGCTGCTCCGGAGATCTCGCCGACCTGAAGGTAAAGTCTATAGATGTTGAGGCATGGAGCCCCAGACAGAAGAAGTATTTTGAGGTAGGCTCATGCTCTAACCTCAGCGATGCTCAGGCTCGCCGCCTCAAGATCAGAGTTACCGGCAAGGACGGAAAGTACTTCGCTCATACCCTCAACAATACTTGTGTAGCTCCGCCCCGTATGCTCATCGCTTTCCTTGAGAACAACCTCAATGCCGACGGCAGCGTGAATATCCCCGAGGCTCTCAGACCCTATATGGGCGGAATTGAGAAGATCGAGGCTAAATAAATCCATTACTGCTGATTACTACTATTTGAAAGAGGATAACTATGAAGCTCAGTTTACTCAGCCAATACCGTACCCATATCATGGGAGCTGCAATGATATGGGTCATGTGGTTCCATTCTTTGTTTACGGGACAACAGAACGGCGTAATGCACTTTATACATGACATCGGCTTTTACGGAGTAGATATGTTCCTGATGGTATCGGGAATGGGTCTGTACTTCTCAATGAGAAAGTCAAAGAACATTCTTGACTTCTATAAAAAACGCGCTGTACGTATTTTACCCGCTTACCTTATCGTAGTCTTGGCGTGGTACCTGTTTTTTAAGACAGACGTCAGCACGGGCGACAAGATACTCTCTATACTGGGCATAAACTATTTCAGAGGTACGGTATATTCGGTACCCGAGAGGTTTGATTGGTTCATACCTACTCTGTTACTGTTTTATCTGCTGGTGCCGTTGTATGACAAGTTGTTTCAGAAAGCAACGGTAAAGTGGAAGTTTACCTGCCTTGCGTGTTTGATATCTCCGGTGCTGTGTATAGTGATTTATCACACACATATGCACCCTCTGTACGGAAGTGTCGTCCGTATCCCGATATTTCTTATCGGTTATTGCATCGGATGGTTTCTGTATGAGAAGAAAGAGGAACAAAAGGGAAGTTGGATGGTATTTATTCCGCTGTTGGTTGTCGGATTGATACTTGGTTATTATTTCAGAGCTTATATCATTCAGGCGCTGCCTACGACCAACTGGGGCATTAACGCCTATCCGGCTACACTGACTGCCGCCGGATTATCTATACTTGTCGCTTTGTTTATAAAATACTCTGAGAAGTATCTGAAGATAGTGGGCAAGATCATAGCTTTTCCGTTCTATATCTGCGGCAGATACAGTCTTGAGATATATCTGATACACCAGAGGCTGATGAATATAGTTAACGGCGAATCGGCTGCACAGCTCAGAAACGGCATAATAAATAAACTGGGCTTGGGCGGATATTATTTTCTTATCGCTCTCGCGACCGTCGCTCTGGCGGCATTGCTGCACGAGTTGATAGCTTTGATCACAAATCTGATAAAGAAGGCGGGGAATAAAAAGGACCCCGAGAAGGATAAAGAACCTCAGCCTGCAACAGCATAATATACATTAAAAAAACTCCCGCTGTAAAAAAGACAGCGGGAGATATGCTATAGCAGGATCATTTTGTTCTGTGACGATTGAAGCGATGTTCAAAATCCGCGTTCAGACTTCTCCACGCGGCGGGAGAAAGCTTCTTCTCGATCACTTTTTTAGCCTCATTCATATTTGGCTGACGGCTTGACATATTATGACAGTCGGTTCCGAGAAAGTGCAGACGGTCGTTATCTATCATCTTGAGCGCGAGCTTACGCGATTTCGACGAGGTGAACGCCTCAGCATTGCACTGGAAATAGAAGGGCTGGTCAAATAAGCTTTCGAACACACGCTTCTTCTGTATGCTCTGGTAACGCTCAACGTGAGCTAAGATGATACGCAGGCTGCTGTAATACTGCAGAGCGATAAGCTCTTCAAAAATCTTATCCGACCATTCTACGAACGGCATCTCTATAAGCATAAGGTCGGTGCCTTGTATCGCGAGCTTCTGGATGACCTCGCTGTGAGAGATACCGGGATAATAAAGTATCTCGGCGCCGAACATTATCTCGGGAACATCATCACCTAACAGAGGCTTTAATTTATTAAAAGCGTGATCGCGCCTTTTTAAAAAGTTATCGGGGTCGTCTTCATAACCGTAAAAGTGAGAAGTAGATACTATCGTAGACACACCCTGCTGTTTTGAGGAGCGCAGCATTTCCATGGACATCTCGACAGATTTGCTTCCGTCGTCCATCTTGGGCAAAAAGTGGCTGTGGATATCAAGCATAAAAACCCTCCTTCTTCAATATAATTCATTATAACATAAGAAAAGGTTATAATCAACTTGAAAAATGTAAATATTTAGTGTATACTATTTGAAGCAGCTTTCTGTGTTTCTGTATCAAACACAGAGAGCTTTGTTTTGTCTTGAAACCATTTTGAAGCGAAGCATGATATATATAAATCGGGAGAGATGATATGAAAAAACACGTTTTTTACACCGAGCTCGCGTATCTGTTCGGGATTATTTCGCTGACCTTCGGAGTAACGTTCATGGAGAGAGCGGATTTCGGACTCAGTATGGTGGTCGCTCCGGCTTATGTACTGCACAGATATATCTCTTTGCTGCCGGGTATGGAGTGGTTCACCTTCGGCGTAGCCGAATATACTCTGCAGCTGGCGCTGGTGATCGTGCTGATGATAATAATGAGAAAATTCAGGATATCTTATCTGTTCTCGTTCATTACAGCGGTGTGGTACGGATATCTGCTCGACCTTATCATGTGGCTGATACCTCCGCTCGCTGCCGACGCGTGGGGACTGAGGATAGTATTCTTCATCGCGGGCGAGTTATTTTGTACCTTAGGCGTTTCGCTGGTGTTCCATACCTATATCCCGCCCGAAGCATATGAGCTCTTTGTGTCTGAGATATCTAAGAAAAGCGGCAAGCCGACAGGCATGGTAAAATGGATCTATGATATCACAAGCTGTATCGTTGCCGTTGCCTTGTCGTTTATCTTCTTCGGTTTCGGCAATTTTGTCGGAGTTAAATGGGGCACGGTTCTGTGCGCTCTGATCAACGGTGTGATCATCGGGTGGATGTGTAAGATAGAGGATAAATTCTTTGATTTCAAGGACAGATTGAAGCTCAGAAAGTTCTTTGAAAAATAATCGGCTTTTTAGCGCATAAATCCTCAAAAACACTTGACAAATTAATTCTTTTATAATATAATAATCTCTGCTTTAGGTCGAGATTACCGGACCTCGACCTGCATATATGGCGGAATAGCTCAGCTGGCTAGAGCATTCGGTTCATACCCGAAGTGTCGTAGGTTCAAGTCCTATTTCCGCTACCAACGGCCCGGTGGTCAAGCGGTTAAGACACCGCCCTTTCACGGCGGTAACACGAGTTCGATTCTCGTCCGGGTCACCACACCCCTGTCGCTTGGCAGGGGCTTTGCTTTAGAAATAAAGCGCTTGCCGATCAGCGTGTCTGCGATCGGTGATTATCCGCCGGTGTGGTGGAATAGGCAGACACAAGGGACTTAAAATCCCTCGGAGTAAAATCCGTACCGGTTCAAGTCCGGTCACCGGCACCAAAGAGACAGTTTTTCGACTGTCTCTTTTCTTTTTGCCATCTTTACTCAAAATGCTCTAAAATGGCTTAAACAGTGGATTTATGAAGGTTTTAAAAATCAAGTTGAGTTTAGTTGGATCAAGATAAAGAAAGTTGAATTACTGTCATTTTTGCTATCAATTACTGTCAACTTTACTGTCGATTTTCGCTTAATACCTAAACAAATAAGACATTGCAAAAGAAAAAGTACTGTCAATTTTAGAAAATATCAACATTTGAACCTAAAATAGTCGATATCGTTTACAATTGTTCTATGAAGGAGATTTTATTATGCATACATAATATGATGCTTTGTTTATAATACTCGTTTGAAATATGCTCATATAGCACATTCATATTGAGCAGTATTATATTTTTTGTTGTTGATTTCATATTAGTATCCTCTAAGCAGTTCGTGATAGATTCCGTCATCCCACTCTATTGATATGTTTGCCCCTACAATACAATAAGCATCAATACCAGTACCTATGTTATAGGAAGGTTCATTTTGTATCACAAAACGGACGCTTGAATAATAAGGTACTTCAAAAGAAAAAAGCCCTGCCTATCCTATTTCGGATAAGCAGGGCTTAACTGTATACATCATTACTCACCTCCCCATATATTCGCCTGTCGCAAGGCCGAAATCCAAAGCTTCTTTCAAATTGAAGAAAGAATCGGTTTTTGTGATTTCTGCGATCTCTTCCTTTGGCTTGCCGGACGCTTCGGCTATGATATCAATCAGCAGCGATTGCATCTCGCGGAGCATCTCGAGGGTATTCTCTACCTCATGCGGTTTCATTCCGGCGAGATTGCCGCCCGTTGAGGGGTCGTGAATCATCAGTCTTGTATGGCGGAACATTTCGCGTTTGTCGCCTGCAAGGAAGAGGATCGCTCCCATGCTGGCGGCACAGCCTGTACAGACGGTGCGCAGGGGCGACGACATATTCTTGATGTAGTCGAGAACCGCCAGTCCGCTAAGGCACTCGCCGCCCGGCGAGTTGATGTACAATGTGATCTCTTCTCCGGGTTCTGAGTTTTCGAGATACATCAGCTTCTTCATCAGTTCGTCCATGGTCTGCGCGTTGACGTCTTCGGTCAGGAATATCTTGCGCTGATGGAGCATTTCGTCGTCGATAGGACAGAGGTTAAGTCCGTTGGATGAATATTTGTAGATATTTGTCATGATATATTTCTCCTTTATGCTATATTTTTTTCTTTGTACTTCGGATACGCGTGTTCCGAATTGATATTCAGCCCCGCGGCTTGGGGCTCAGCAATCTTGCGGTCGACCGACATAGCAAAAACGCCGTGTTCATCGAACTCAAACTTTGTAGTATATTTCGCTCTTTGTCCGCGCAGGAAAACGATACAACGGTCGAGCGGCATATTCAGCAGCGAAGAAGCGGGAACATCGGCGCGATGGGCAAAATGCGAAGCAGTCTTGATATCCTGGATACCCAGCACCAGCTGCTGGTCACAGTTGCCGACGATTGTATCCGCCTTAGCCGTATCGTAAAGGGCCTCGAGCTGTGAGAGCGACTGCAGGATGATGCTGCAGTATATCTCCCTGCTTCGGATATTGCTTGAGATCTTATCGAAGTCGGGGATATAAACATTGGTAGCGAAATCATCGAGATACAGTCTTACGGGAATATCCAGACAGTGATTCTCGTACTCGGTATCCGCGCTCAGACATAGTGACTGCAATGTCTGCGTCCAGAAAAGGTTGATTGGTCTGTCCAATGAGCGGTCGGTATCGCTGACGCTGAGGAACAGCGCGGTCTTCTGTCTGCCAAAGAGTGTGAAGTCGATTCTCTCAGGCATATTATAGATCTCGCGCAATTCCCTGAGCTCAAAGCTCGAGAGGTTGGTACTCACAATGCCGAGGATGCTTCCCATCATTTTGTCAGCGGCGCCGATGCTTAAGAAAGCGTCATAGCGACGTGAGGCAAGGCTGTCGGGATACAGCTCCTTGTACTGGAACATCAATGATTTGAACGCCTTACCGCCGTCTTTTTCCATCAGTTTGCCGACGTGATAAAGTGTTTTCTCTTCATCGGGGAATGTTTCCATAACATACGCGATTCCGCTTTGCAGATACATACGAGCAGCCATATCCCAAAACGGGTCGTTTTTGGATAAGCTATCAATTACTATCTCAGAGATTTTGACGATATCCTGTTCTTTTGGAAAACCGGTGTCGTCAAAGCGTATGTAATCGAGCGGGTTATACCCGATATTGCTCTTCATGTTGACGAAATCCAGCAGATAAACGGTATAACCTTTGGCTCTGAGAAAATCGGCACATTCGCCGTAAAGCGATCCTTTTGCGTCGGATACTATCATGCTGGTATTTGCCTGCATGATATTCGGCTTTACATAATTTCGTGTCTTGCCGGACCCCGGAGGTCCGATAACGAGAACATTGTTATTGATTCCGCTTTTTCGGGTATCCTGATTTACAAAAACGTCGGAAGCGAGAATATTAACGGTATCGTATGCGGAGCGGTTGTCGGTATTTTTCTTATTGTTATTAATCATGATAAATCTCTCCTTTTTGATTTAATTTATAAATATTGGCGATAGGTATAATGATAAAGTTTTCTGTGAGCCTGAAAAATTTTTTCTCATTTTCGGCGCGATTGAGGTTCTGAAAAGTCACACGCCCATAAGAATCATACGGCGGGTCATATCTGTTCATCACCTCTTCATATTTTCCGAGATACTCGCCTATATACTGAATACGGTCTGCAAATGACCGTCCGTCGGCGTGATAATCGTCTATGATTTTGCTGATTTTTTCGCTTGAGGTCAGCGCGTAAGCAGCGCTGAAAAACTGTTCTTCCGTCATCCAGCGCGTCCAGTAAAAGTATCGTGCATCGGTGCTGTTTTCGCACAGCCGATACATACTGTTCAGATATTCAGGGTCAAAGAGGCTTATGTCGGACGAACCGTTGTGGGGCTGTAATTCAAACCGTTTTTTGTCATTTATAACAAAACGGCCGTCTGCGGCAGATGCTTTGATAAACGGATATGCCGCCAGCATTTCGGCATTATCTTTTCTTTTTCTGCCGGTTTTTATCAGCTTATACACCTCGGAGCACAGCTCGCCGAAGGTAAGCGTGTCAAACAGCTCATCTTCGTCGGTATACTTGAACAGACCCGCATCATGCAGGTCTGTCGGGAAACTTTCATAGTATAAGCTCTGCATTTTAGTCTCAGAAAGACCCCGAAGCACCTTTTGACAGAACTCCGAGGTCAAATATAGATTATTTGCAGCAGAATCAATCTGTGTTTGATACGGTATTTTTTCCATCTTGTTCCTCCTTGACTTGAAAATTCTTATCTAGATAATCAATCAGCTCGTCGGCAAACTTGACGTTAATTGCCTCGGCTTCCGTGTTGCCGAAGAGCGTCTCACAGCACTTTTCGGCGTTGACCTGCGATACCGCATTGAGCAAGTACTCATAATAGCTCAATGCGACGTTTGGAGGCAAATCTTTCAAAATTGCCGTGATTGTGCCGAAAAGCAGTTGAAGTAACTCCGACCGTTCGCCCATCAAGTTAACATGGTACAGGCCGTCGTTGAAGTACGCGCACGCTACCGGTTTATTCGGGAATATCTTCTGTTCCAGTGCCTGGCGATACAGCAGCGCGTGCGTATTGAGCGTTGCCTGCCTCAGTTTTTCGTTTTTAATAGATGACATATTATTGTAATGAATTTTTATAATCATAAATGGGTTCCTTTCTGCCCGCGGAATAAACCGCGGGCGTTTATTTTTTGACAGGAAATTACAACAAACTGTATAATTTATTATTAATGAATATAAATTATACAAGTTGTATTATTGCGGTAACATCTGTCAAATAAAAACAATTTATAGTCCCCGCTCAGTAGCGCACTGCGTGCGCACGAGCGATGGGTAGACGAAATCGCGCGCTTGGGGCGCACGATTTCTTGTTTATTGATTGATTTAATAGAGTATATAGTGTCGGAAAATGTATGCTTTGTGTACAACTGCTCATAGATATCCAATCCTTTCTGAGTCGGCTACTTAGATTTATCAGCAGTTATACACACGTTTAATAAATATATGTAATCTATTATTTGATGTCCGTTCTCGCATTGATGGGACGGGTTTATCAATTCCCGTCCCCGATGCGAAAAAGAAAGGACGTAATCAAATAATAGCAGCTTTCAAATCATCCGCCAATCATACAGCCTTACAGCCATAATCTTGTCGGAACATCAAATCTTTTCGGAGCAAAAACTCCAAACGATTTATTCATTGTCTCTCCCGCAGAACAAGCGAGAAAAGCCGTTTGTTATACCGAAAGACAAAGAGGCAAATTTGCCGTTGTGGCCGAATCTCGCTTTTTGCGTTATTCTCACATAGCCACCCGACATTTGAACGGCGTGCAGCAAAGCCGCCTCACATAAAGCTTCTTTCAAAGGCAGATACTGCCTTACTGCCCTTTTTCAGAATCTTCACTCGTCCATCTCTCCGACAAATCGATTTCATCGATACAACTCTCCAAATGACCCGACCAAGTCTGCTCGGTTTATCGAACGTCAAAGGTAACAAGTATACGCTTATGTAATCTATCCGTTCGAAAAGCGTATCGAGAATATAGGTTATATGAGTTAACCTCCAGTTTCTCATATAACCTATATCAAATCAAATACCTATAGCTTTGACAATCCATTAAAAACCGCATAAACGCTGGGTTTCAGCGGGTTCATCAAATAATTAATTAATGTATTATTTATAACATTTATGATAAGATATAAAATATTTGCGTTATATAAAGTATAAATTAATATTAAATTATAACTTATTATATAACAGTTATCATAACTCCTAATATATTAATTTATTTTTATGAACTGTTAAGGTAAACTTTACTATGATTCCTGTTTATTATAAAAAAATGTCCCCGTCTACACGGGGACAAGCTTTGGTAACATATAACACTAAGTAGCAATAAAACACATTAATATCTATTGCGGAGAATTCCGCATAACTGCGTTGTCAGTCTTGACAGGCGCCAGCCTGCCTGCGCCCTCCGCCTTGTTATGCGAAATTCTCCGCTAATATCTTTTTAAAGCTTTTTATTGCTACTTAGCATAAAAGATATTCTGTTTTTCTGCGGTCTCGGAGGTATCGGACGGTTATACTGATCTCAAACAACAAGCAGATTATCTTGGCGGTCTGATTTAAGTCCGTTGTTTAGCTGAGATCAGTGTCAATAATTTGATCTGTCGTTTTTAATGCTTTCAGAGTTTCGAGAAGGCGCTCGCATTTTTTGATCAGCCGATCGGCAGTTTCTTTCTCCATTTTTCTATCCGTTTCGATATCATTCAAGTACTGGTCAAGACGATCTATTTCACTTTCCAATAAGGGAATTCTGATGTTGGGTGTGTATGTATTTGTAACGGCTTTCCATAAATCGACTGATTGGTCTTCGTCGTAAAATTCCACGATAAATTTTTCGCCGTTATCAATTCTCGCTTCTTTGATATACCCGTTATTCTTATAATACTCAAAAATATTTTCGGTGATCTCGATAACGGATCCGATAAGACGATATAGTTTTTGGAGATCGTTTTTAAGAAGATCTCTCCACTTTTTCCTGCCGATCAGCTTTCCGATGATTCCGCCGCCGTCTTTTGTATATACCAATATCGTACATTCTTTTGTTCTGCGTTTTTCGACTTCAAGGCGCATCCACAGAAGGCGTGTCAGCATCATTGATGTCTTGGTGATGAAAGTCAAACGGGGTATTCTCAGCTCATCTTCATAGACGCCCAGATGATAATCTGCCGCGGTGATCTTCTGTTCGCCTGAACCGACTTTGCTCTCTGCCAAAGCTCTGGTATAGCGGTTCAGTACAGGCTCATCATCATTGCTTTTATAAAAAGTTTTCTTGCCTTTGGATATCTGTTGAAAATCGATCAACCTGCCCTTGAGTTTATTTGTGAAATTACCATTGCCGTCGGGGCGCATGAAAATAAAAATTTCATAACGGTAAAGGCGATTCAGACTGTCCTCCAGCATTTTTCTTCTCTGTTTTGTCAGCTGCGTACGATCTGAGCAAGAAACAGCGTGCAAAAGCTCAGTCAGGGTAAACTTTTTGCTTAACCGACGGTTGTCGTCATATAGCATGGAGTAGAAAGCGTCAGCCACCAGTCCGTCAAAATAAGATAGGTCTATTTCATCTATGCTATCATTATTATCTTTATCATCGTGATAGACGAGCAGGATCTGATCTATATCCTGATTATCGCTGTACGGATGGATCTCATAATACGGCGCTTCAGCGATCTCGGTTTCTGAGATAGCTTTTATCTCATTGCCGAAAAGCTTTTGAAACAGTAATGTATTATTAAAAACCAGTTTTTTCATACTATCTCCTTATGACGAATTGATTAGGGTCAGTATTTTATATCAGTCCCAATCTTCACTGAAGCGTTCGGGATATTTTTGCGCGGGTGTATCTGTCTTATCGACGGACAGTGAAGAAGCGGGAGCTTCGGTTTTTTCTGTCGGAACAGCAGCATTATTGCTCTTTTTGGGTGTGTTGTTCCTTTCTTCGGATCGCTTTTCAGTCTGTTCTTCAGACCTTTCTGCAGACTGCTCCTTCAAAATATCTCCATCTGTCAAATCAGGAGTAAGGCTCTCTTCCTCGGCTTCTTCAAAACGATCCTGAGCGGGATAGAAGATCAGATCGGTATAGGCGCCGATGCTGCCGTAACGATTTTTCAGAACAGTGAGGCGCAGCTCCTTTTTCATTTTATCCGCATCATTTTCGGGAGTTTCTCGGTCGATTGCAGGCGGTCCCAAGAATAAAGCGTAGTCGGCGCTGTATTCAATAAATCCGCTTTCTTTGAAAACATCCATCTGAGGTTGATCGGACTTATCGCTCTTTTTGCCGCCGGATTTTTGATAATGGGCGCGGGAGATGGAGCTTATTATAAGGATCGCAAGGTTTCTGTCGTGGGCGTGAAAAGTCAGTTTACGGATAACGGAATCATTCGATTCGCGGATCTGCGTGCTGTTGGAACCTGTCTTTTCCAGCATCGCCAGGATCTGAAGGTAATCGATAATGACCAGAGGCGACGGTTCACCGGTATGCTCAGCACAGAAAAGATCAACGATATCGAGGAGTTTATCCGTATTTATCGGCGCGTCCGAAGAGGTATCGAAAATATAAAGGTTCTTGCTGAGAGTATCCTCTTCAAGCAATCCTTTAGCCGTTTCGGGAATTCTTCGATTCAGTTTCTCATGCCATTCGCTATCACCCGAATCCGCATTCAAAATAGCGCGTGTACTGATATTTGATCGGGACATTTCACGGTTGATCGTTCTGCTGATGATTTTTGCCGCGATAAAGGCAGATGACATCTCATAAGAGAAAAACAGAACCGGTGTTCCTCTGCGAGCGACTTCGGTAGCGATCTGTAAAGCAAGGGTGGATTTACCCGTCGCGGGCATTGCTCCCAATACCGAGATCCCCGGGAAAATGCCGCCTCCGAGCATATCGTTGATTCTTTTTGAACCGGTATCGATCGGTTTTTGTCTGCAGTTTTTATAATCCTCCGAAAATCTCTTGAGCTCATTACTCAAACAGCTGTTTTTGATGATCTTCGATATCGAGTTTTCTGATTCGCTTATTTGATTATTTTCGATATTTTCTTCTTCTGTTGTTTTGTTTGAAAGATCACTGTTTTCAGAATCAGATGTCAAGGCTTTTCCGTTGAAAGCATTCAGAAGCTCTTCTATTGTTTTATCGTTTTTCATAATACTAACTCCGAATAGAATGTCATTTGTTCTTTTAGTCCGCTGTTTGTTTCTGTTCTTATACAAATAATTATATCATAATCCACTGATACTTCAACCGATTCTGAGCTTTTTTATAGTTTTCGGATGTATATGAGCGGTGACGCGGTCAATTAAAGAGTATTGAGTTTTGTTACGGATCGTGTATAATGGTGTAAAATAAAAGTATCTGCTTTTAGAATTGATAACGGCTGTTTATATAATATATATAAAAATACTTCTAAATTTTTGGATTGTGCTGAGGTATGTGATATGATAAAATGACAGTATAATATTTTATGGCACCAAGGGGGTATCTCTATGAAAAAGAATATATTGAAGGGTATTACTGTTTTTCTTTCCCTATGTATTATGATCGGCGCTTCTTCTCTTTCCGTATTGGCATATTCCGATGATATCACGGGAACGGTCGATTATAACGGAGAATCCAGATTAAACAACTATGGCTTTATCTGGCAGAACCAAAGCCGCATCGTGAACAACCGCGAGGGCGCCACCATCCACAATAATCAGCCTCAGGCGGAGATCACCTACAATTACGGTACGGTCGGCTCTTCGACGACTTCCAGCAGATTATACGGAAGCGCAGGAAACGAAGGAACGATCGATTACAACTACGGCGTTTTGGTCAGTAACCTCGAAGGCGGCAGCCTGTACCGCAACTACGGCAGAATCACCGGTTACAATTACGGCACCATGATCGATAACAAAGAGGGAGCTTACCTTTTCTGCAATTCGGGTATCATGCGAGAGAATTACGGTACGACAGAGTTCAACAGTAAAGGCGGAACGATCTACGGTAACAGTGGACTGATCTCAGATACAAACACAGGAACTATTGTCGTAAACACAGGCACGATCCAAAGAAACGGCGTCGACTACATTTTTATCTTTGATCAGACCGGCAAGGTCGAAAAAAATTACGGTACTATCATTAAAAACGATATCTACAGTCTTGTCGAGATGAACGAGGGAGGCATTACCGAAAACAGCGGATACGTCAGAAATCACACCGGAGGGATCGTCACTGACAACACCGCGGACGGCAGAGTATATAACTACGGAGGTACGGTTCTGAACAACAGCGGCAAGCATTATATCCAAGTCGATCTGAGCGCCGAACACGCGACAGTAAGCTATGGAGAGGGCTTTTCCTCCGACAACGAGATCGACTGCTGGCTGCTTGAGGGCGAAAGCGGTACCGCTACGATAACTCCCGATGAGGATTATGAGATCAAGTCCATATCCACAGGCGCGGGGGTCACCAATGCCGTGAAGAACGACGACGGCTCTTGGAGCGTGACTGTCGGCGGTCTGAGCGCGAACACCAATGCCGATGACTTAGGTATAACGGCCGCTCCTCTCCCTGATTTTTACACCGTCACCGTTGACCTCGGCGATCGAGGTGAGGATATCACCGTAGAGGTACCTCGCGGCGACAGGTTCTTTGACGCTCTTGATAAAGCAGGTGTATTCGGTACACTCAACGCGATGGAGACCGAGGAGTTTATCTTCCGCGATCTGGCGACTAAACCGCTGGATGAATTCGCAAATGAAGAGGAATACGGCGACGACGCGTACGCTCTTTTAAATACAAATGTCACGTCGGATATGACCGTGTATGCAGGCTTCTACACCAAGCTAAAACAGGTCGCTCTGAAACTCGACCGACCCGTTGCGGGTACTGAGGTCACTATTGAGAATGATATCCAAGCTCCTGCTCCCGTGCTGACTGTTGAAGACGGCGCGCATTATTCTATCCATACCGATCCCGAATATCAGTATTCTCAGTGGTACATAAAAAACAATGATGATCGTATCCCCTTTGAAGGTTCTTTTGAGAAAGGCAAGACCTACTATGTTGACTGTATGCTCAATCCCGAATTCGGCTACTGGCTGGATGATGATACCACGGTGACCGTAAACGGCGCAACCGTAGAGGAAACCTTTGGACGGATGTCTCTCAGCGTATTGATGTCAACACAAGCTGTCGGAGCTGCAGTCCTCGGCGACGCAGACGGCAGCGGCGAGGTCGATATGATCGACGCGACGGTCGTACAGCGCCTTTACACGAATATGTCTGTGCCTTATCCTGAAGAAATACTGATGAACGGAGACGTTGACGGAGACGGCGAGCCGACTGTAGTTGACGCGACCTTTATACAGCGCTTCTGCTCTCTGCTCTATACGCCTTATCCAATAGGTCAGGAGATAAACCGATAACGATTGATATATGGCGGACGGCTTATGTCAGATGATCCGAATTTGGATTTATACTAAGTTTCATTAAAACACTTTAACATTTATTGCGTTAAATTCCGTATTACTTCGTTGTCCTCCTTGACAGGCGCCAGCCTGCCTGCGTCGTCCGCCTCGTTCTACGAAATTTTCCGTTAATAAATTTGTTAAAGCGTTTAATGGAAACTTAGTATTAGAGTATTGCTATACGACAAAGCCGCCCATCGCGAGTGATCCGCTAAGCGAGATAAAGCTGTAGCCATCGCATAAACGAACGAAAGCCCGACAGTTTCCTGTCGGGCTTGTTTGATGAAAGAACAGATATTACCAGTTCTCGAGGAGCTCTTCGGTGACTACCTTTTTGTCATAATCATAGCTGCGGGTAGTATCCCACGCAAGGACATATTTACCGCTGTTTGTGAGCTTGCCGGCAAGCTCCGCTCCGTCGGCTACGGGCTTGAACTTATTATCGTCCTTTACGTCCTCGATAATACTCTTTGCTGTATCGTTATCAGCCTTTGAATAATCATATATCTCAACATACGCGTTGCCGTTGAGGACAAGACGGATACCGTTGTCAGCGCCTACCATATCGTAGAAAAGCTCGTTCTTAGCGGCGCTGGAGTTGCGGTCTGTGATGTATTTCTGCAGACCCTCAAAGTCCTTGTCATAGGTGCTTACGTCAGCGGCGTTTGCCTGATCGGCGGTGGAGCCGTTATTGTTTGAACCTCCGCAGGCGACGAGTGAGAGCACCATAGCGAGCGCTGCGATGAGCGCGATTATCTTCTTCATATTTATCAGTCCTTTGTTGAATACATATTAATCAGTGCCAGTCTATTTTACAATATAACTGAGAATAAATCAAGAGTTTATTTGTAAAGCATTTTTTGAAAGATAAAAACTGAGTTGAAAACAGTTATAAAAATATGCCGCCGAGCGGAATGGTGTTTCGCCCGGCAGCAGGGTCATGTGTTATATTGTCATGCTGTCGATTATCAATAACCGAAGGAGACTATCTCCCAACCGCCGTCATCTGTGCGCGCGAGCCACCACTGATAATCGGTATAATCGGAGTCGGGATTGAAGGTCAGATCGCCGATATCCTTCGGAGTATGGAAGTCCATCAGGAACTCGACTACCTTTGTGAATTTGCCGTCGGGGTTTATCTCGTTCATCCTCGCGAGGTTTTTGTCGGTGACAGCGTCATCGCCCGCGTAGCGGATGCTCTTCAGCTCACAGCCGTTCCAGAAGGCGAATTTACATTCGATCTGGATAACAGCCGCTTTCAGATCATCTTCGGTATAAACAGAAGAGCTGCCGTAGTCTATAACAGGCTTTGAGCCCTTGTAGGTGCCGAGATACTCTTCAAAGGTGATGTCCTTATCCGTTATCTCTTTTGCGATCTCAGGATTATCGATATAACGGATATGCCACGGCTCATAGCCATAGCCCGTGATATACTCTCTGCCCTCGAGATAACGAAGGATAAAACCGTAATCAGCGAGCTTTGAGTGGATCTTTGACCATATATCGGTATACTTGATCATATCCTCGTTCTCGGTTATGTCCTTACCGTCAATGATAAGATACAGATCGAGAGCCAGACCCGTGTGGTGCTCGGAGTAGCCGGGAGTAGCAACGGTCTTGAGAGCGTAATCCTTGCCGTACTGCTTGGTGAAATCATCCATGATACGCTGCTGCTCCGCTACGCTTCTGCGGGCGGAGTCGAGGTCGACATAAATACCCTCTTTCTCAAGATCGGCTTTGAGCTTGAGATAGGCGTCATAAGCCTTTTTCTCGACCTCAACGTCATCGCCGACGGAGTTGGTAAAATGGACGGTCTCGACCTTTTGCTCCCAATCGTCGGGGAGCTTATGTGTTTTGTTGACGAGGACCATGTAGTCGATACCGTCGTTCTTTGTTTCTGCAACGGTAGGGGCTTCGGTCGCGCTTTCGGTGGGCTTTGAGGAGTTGCCGCCGCAGCCTGTGAACGCGACAAGCATCATACAAAGACACAGGAATATGCTGACAAATGATTTTGTTTTCATATCTTAATTCCTCCTTTAGTTTGTAATCTGTATTATAGCTTATTTGCAAGATGATTTCAATCGAATATTGTTATACTAATAGTGTTGATAAAAAACAAGACTTCCGCCGAAGCAGAAGTCTTGAAAGATTGCAATATAAGATAACTGATTATCTCTTTGAGAACTGCGGAGCGCGACGGGCTGCTTTGAGACCGTATTTCTTACGCTCTTTCATTCTCGGGTCACGAGTCAGGAAGCCTGCCTTCTTGAGGGCGGGTCTGAGAGCGTCGGAGTCATACTGGAGCAGTGCGCGTGCGATACCGTGACGGATAGCGCCCGCCTGACCGGTAACACCGCCGCCCGCAACGCGGCATACTACGTCGAACTTCTCGCCTGTCTCGGTGAGCTCAAGGGGCTGACGAACGATCAGCTTGAGGGTCTCAAGACCGAAGTAATCGTCTATATCTCTGTCGTTGATCGTGATCTTACCTGTGCCCTGGTAGAGGCGAACTCTTGCTACAGAAGATTTTCTTCTGCCTGTGCCGTAAAAATAAGGTGCCTTATCGTACATTTATGCGTTCCTCCTTCTTAAAATTCCCAAGCTTCGGGCTTCTGAGCCTGATGAGTGTGCTCAGCGCCTTCAAATAGTCTGAGTCTCAGCAAAGCTGCTCTGCCGATGGAGTTGGAGGGAACCATACCCTTTACAGCGAGCTCCATAGCCTTTGTGGGGCGGGTAGCCATCAGAGTAGCGTAGTTGGTCTCTTTGAGGTGACCTACATAACCTGTGTGACGGTACCATTTCTTCTGCTCTAATTTCTTACCTGTGAGGACAGCGTCCTTGCAGTTGATGATGATAACGTGGTCGCCGCAATCTACATGAGGTGTGAATGTTACCTTGTGCTTGCCTCTGAGCAGTACAGCTGCTTCTGTAGCAACCTTACCGAGGGGCTTGCCGGCAGCGTCGATGACATACCACTTGCGCTCGACCTCGCCTTTTTTTGCCATATATGTTGACATATAGCGTTCCTCCTTTGATTATTCCTGTAAGCATACGTGAATACTTCACTTTGTCTTAACGCTCGTTTATCTTAACACTTCTGAGATATAAAGTCAATAGTTAAATCCGTATTTTTTGATATAGTACGTCTAAAGCTCTTTTTATCTCTGTTTTACTCGTTTTTGCTCTGTTTTTCTCTTTTGCGATTTTAACAAGAAAGCGTGCGCTCAGAGCGCGCGATTTCGTATACCCATCGCTCGTGCGCACGTAGTGCGCTACTGAGCGGGGACTATAAATTATTTTTATTTGACAGATGATACTCCAATAATACAATTTGTATACTTTATATTTGTAAACAATAAACTATACGGTTTGTTGTAGTTTCCTGTCAAATAAAACTTAAGCGCCGCGAGGTATCTCACGGCGCTTTGACGATCATATGGGGTTTTATAGGTTCGGTACCGGGTCGCCCTTGATAAGGAGAGAGGGGTTATCGATAAGGCTGTCTATATATGATTTGCTCGCGGAGCCGATTACCGTGCCGTTAAGGGCTATAGCGTAATGAGCCGAGCCTGTGCTGTAGGCGGTGACGGTGTCGGCAGCTCTGTCGGTGTTGTAGGTGTAGGTGAAGCTCATCACCTCTGAGCCGCCTGAGCCGTTATCTCCCGTGTTTTTGATACCGTTGAGGTTCTGGAAGAAGATGTGGAAGTAATCGGAGTCGAGCTCTTTGCCGTCATACTTAGCCCTGGTTACGGTGACGTCCTGAGTGTTGCCCTCTTCGTCATCCTGAAGCTCGGTAGAGGTTGAGACGTCAAAGGAATATTTATCGTCACTCGCGGTAAAATCGATCTTGCTTATCTTATCAAGCTTCGCTGTAAGGATATACTCGGGGATAAGAGCCTCTACGCTCGTTTTTGCCCAGCTGATGGCTGAAAGCTGTATGCTGTATATGATATTCTTATCGGGGCTGTACAGATAAGCGCTTCCGTTATCGTCCGCCTGTGAGGCGCTGAGGGTGATCTCGGTGTCGGGATAGGAAGCCTTTACGGTAGCGTAGGGCTCGGATAAGCCGTAGGAGCTGAGCTGATCCTTGCTCGGATTTACACAGACTACCTCTTCGGCATACAGTCCGCGTACAGATCCGGCGATATCATAGCTCTCGATAGCGTTGGCGTACATCCTGCGCGGTTCGGTGACGATGTACGCGCTCTCGATAGCCTCGTCGGTATTGGGCACTATGGTGATGGGATCGTCATAGCGTGTGCCCGATACGGTCAGAGAGGTAAAGGTGTTGTTATCGCTCTCCTCGGCGCTGTCCGTTACGGCTAAGCTGATGAATTTGTTTACGCTGTACATGAACGGTTCAACAGAATCGGTAGTCGCGAGGAAAACAGCGCTGCTGTCGGCAAATGCGATATATGTGCCCGCTTTGCCGGGAGCTTCGTCGCCTACACGGATAACAGCCGAGGTATCATCATGGAATTTTAACTTAACAACGGCTCGGGGCTTATCGAGACCGTAATCGGCGAGGTTCCCGTCGGCCGATACTATCTTAGTGAAAGCTGCCGCGGCGGCGGAAGAAGCGATCTCGTCGGCGATGCCGTCCTGCATGGGATAATCCTCGAAACCCTCTATCTTATAGACCGTCGCCTCGCCCTCAGGGGTAGTTGAAAGAACGGCAAATGAACCGCTGCTGTTCTCAACGTCGATACGGCTTATATCCGAAGGAACATAGTTCAGCAGCTTGCCGCTGCCGTTCTCAGCGATATTTCCGTTTTCGTCTAACGCTATCTTAACAATATGCTCGCCGTTGGAGTCGACATCCAATGAAACGTCGGCGACAGCGGTGGTCTCGTTTTCATTCATCTTTTTAGGTTGGCTGCGGAGCACTATCAGAAGGACGACAAGAGCCGCGACGACGAGGACAGCGATAATGATTATGATCACTCTTTTGTTGAGCTTTGAGCCTGAAGGTTTTTCGGGCTTTTTCTCGTCGTTCTGTTCGCGATTGAGAAAGCTCTGTAAAGCCTCGTCGGAGCTTTGAGCCGTATTGGTTTGTGTATTCTTGTTATCATCCATTATTTATGCCTCCTGCGGATCCATACGATGAGACCCGCGACAAGTACCGCGATCGGAATGATGAAGCGTACCAGGATCGATACGAACGCGATATCGTTCTGTGAGGTAATGCCGAGGTCGTTCGCGCTCGGGTTCTTGCCTTCTATAATTACGCTCACATCATCCTTAGAGGAGAGAGTGTTGAGAATATTGATGAAGTAAGCGGCGTTGTTGTAGGAGCTGATGCTCAAGTGGTTTGAGGTGACGGAGTCATATGAGCCGATAACAACTACGGACGATTTCTTGCCGTCGGTAGTGCCGTCGCTGTGCTGACCTATAGCCGCGCCGATAAGGGTCTCGGGAGTGGGATCGAAATCCTTAGCGTCTTCTTCGGAGAGGTCTCTCGGGAAGAAGAACGCGCTGTCTGAGGAATTGAGCAGAGCCTTTGCCTCGTTCTCATCAGTAATGGTGATGGGCATGGTAAGGCTCATCACTACGGGGATGGACGGAGTACGCAGGTTCTCGGTGAACTCGGTGTTATCCTTGTCATAATCGAATACAGAGATGTAATGATTAGCGCCGGGCAGCAGATAGTTGGTGTTGTTCTCATAGATATATCCGTATCTCAGCTGCATTCCGTAATCAGAGAGCAGGGTGTTGAGGTTGGGATATTCTGAGAGCTCATGCTGGTCGTTGGGGAAATAGAGGATATGATGACCGTATTTGCCGTCGTTTTCGAGCCATTTGGAGAGGGTCGTATAGATATCTTCGTCGATATCGACCTCGGGGTCAAAAATGATGACGAATTCGCTGTCTTCAGAGATAGAGCCGTTGAGCAGGCTGACGTTCTCAACCTCATATGCGTTGTTCTCAAGCAGAGTGGTAAAGGCTGACATATCCTGTTCGCCCTGGCCGCTGAGTAGGGTGACCTTGGTCTTATCCTCTGTCGTTACGTTCATGATAGCGGTGAGGACAGACTGCTCTACCTTCTGCGACTTGATCACATAGGTTCCGTAGTACTGATACTGCTGAGTATCGAACTCGAACATATCGGTGAGATCTATAGTGCGGTAGTTAGTGCCGCTGACGATAAGAGCGATGTGGTTTTGAGTCCAATTCACCTGCGGATAATCTGAGGTAAAGGTAGGATCGGCGGTGAGGTCGATATAGTGCAGGTCGATATGATCTGAGCTGCCCGCGATACCGTGGATCAGCTTGTTGGCCTGAATATAATACTTGTAGTTGGTGCTGTCGCCGCTCTCAAAATCAGCTTCTTTCTGCAGGACATAGATGGCGACGTCTTTATCAAGGGTCCCAAGGTATTCCTTGGTGGTATCCTGAAGTTGGAACGAGGAGTTCTCGGTGACGTCTATATAAAGCGGGTGGTTGTTGGTGAAGGCTGCGGCGGCGAGGTTGATAAGGATTACTGCCGCGATGAATAATACCGTGAGGGTTATTGACGCCGCTCCCCTGCGGGTGCCGCGCGACTTGAAAAAGTTCTTCATACCCTTTTTCTCTGCTTTGGAGGTTTTGTTCTCGTTATTCATTATGTACCTCCTTAGCTCCAGCGGCGCTTCTCAAACACTCTGATACACAGGAAAAGAAAGACCGCGATAACAGAGATGAAGAACAGCACGCTGGTGAAATTGATTATTCCGTTGATAAAGTTTGTGAAATGAGCGTCAAAGGAGAGGTTATGGAGCAGGTTGGTGATCCATTCGACGCTTATCATGCCCGAGAGGGAGTCGATCATATAGATGAAGAGACCGACGCCGATAGAGATGACTGCGGCGATGATCTGGCTCTCGGTAAGAGCTGAGATGAACAGGTCTATCGCGATGAGAGCGCCGCCCATCAATAGCATACCGAGCATAGTAGTGAGGAACACAGCCCAGTCGATAGGAGCGAAGGCAGAGAGGATGATCGCGTATACGACATAGACGGCGTTGCACATACAATAGAGCAGGAACGCTCCGAAGAACTTACCGAATACCATCTCGGTCAGGCTGATCGGCGCGGTCAAAAGCGCCTGATCGGTCTTTTGCTTCTTTTCTTCAGAGAAGCTGCGCATGGTGATGATGGGGATGATGAGCACCACTATCATCAGCATTGAGAGGAACACATAGCTCATCGAGGTAGTGTTCGATAGCAGACAGTACATATAGAAGAAAAGTCCCGAGAAGAAGTAGAATACGGCGAGGACTATGTATCCTATAGCCGAGTTGAAATATGAGCTGAGCTCACGCTTGATGATGGCCGACATCAGTCCTCACCTCCTTCAGTAAGCTTGATGAAGCTTTCTTCGAGCGTCAGACCGCCCGCGCGCATCATAAGTATCGGGCAGTTAGCCTTTGCGAGCGCGTTGAATATACCGCGGCGTACGTCGACGCCGTTCTCATAATCTACGGTGTAATTGTTGCCCGCGCCCTTTGTGACGCGCTTTACGCCGTCTACGGAGCCGATAGCGTCGCGTACTGTTGAAGCCGAGCCCTCTACCTCGAGGAGGAGCACGCTGTCGCCGCCCACTGCCTCAGACAGCTTATCGGTAGCGGCGTCGGCTACTATTTTGCCGTTATTTATCATAACTATTCTGTCACAGACTGCGGATACCTCGCTTAGCACATGAGAAGAGAAGATTATGGTGTGCTTCTTTCCGAGCGAGGTTATCAGCTTGCGGATATCTATGATCTGCTTGGGGTCGAGACCGACCGTCGGTTCGTCGAGGATGAGCACGGGAGGATTGCCCATAAGCGCTCCCGCGAAGCCTACGCGCTGACGGTAGCCCTTTGAGAGGTTGCGGATAACTCTGTCGGCTACGTCGGATATCTTGACGATCGCCATGACCTCGTTGATATGCTCTTTCTTAGGCAGGCGGACCTTCTTGAGGTCAAAGATGAATTCAAGATAACGGCGCACGGTCATATCCTGATATAGCGGAGGCTGCTCGGGCAGGTATCCGATCTTCGCCTTGGCCTGCTTGGGGTTCTCGAGGATATCTATACCGTCTATCAGGACGGTGCCCGAGGTAGAGCCGAGATATCCCGTGATGATGTTCATCGTGGTGCTTTTGCCGGCTCCGTTGGGACCCAGCAAGCCCAGTACCTCGCCGCTCTCGGCGGTAAAGCTGATATCATCGAGAGCCTTTACCGCGCCGTAGCGCTTGGTAACGTTTTTCACTTCTATCATGTTATATATCTCCTTATACGATGTTGTTTACGCTTTCAAGCTTTTGAGTTGCTACAGGTATAAACAACGATCCGATATTAAACCATTTTGAATTATAACACATAAAAATTCATTATTCCAGTAAATTTATTGTTAACATTCGGACTGCAGGCGGAAGCTTTTTGATTACCGGATACCGGTTAATGGCTACCGGTTATGGGAGGACGCTGTCCTCACCTGATTTGTAGTATGTGAAGTAGGGGAGGGGATTGCTCCTCCCGTTGCAGATCAGTGAACAGATAACATAAAAGTATGCACATTCCTCTAACGGCATATGCAGTCAGCTCCCTTTACCAAAAACAGCCTTTTAAACAAGAACGACCGCGATCTCTCGCGGCCGTTGCTATATATGATTATCTTATTTGAAAAATGTTATGCAGTTTTGGGGGCAGGCCTCTACGCAGGCTCCGCAGTTTGTGCAGAGCTCGGGGGTAACGTAGGCGCAGAAGTCGACTACCTTGACGGCGCCGTGCTCACAGGCTTTCTCGCACTTTTTACAGCCGATACAGCCTGCCGTACACAGCTTGCGCGTTACGGCGCCCTTGTCGTGATTGGAGCAGCGCACGAGAGCCATATCCTTTTTGGGCACTATCTCTATGATGCCTCTCGGACAGGTCTTGACGCACAGTGTGCAGGCGCGGCATTTATCGCCCGTAACATAGGCGACGCCGTTATTTACATGGATAGCGTCATAGGGGCAGGCTCTCTCGCAATCTCCGAGACCTAAGCAGCCGAAGGTGCAGGCGGTAAGGCCTCCGCCTATCTTAGCCGCGGCGGCGCAGCTCTTGAGGCCGAGATACTCAGCCTTGTAGGTGGTGTTCTCGAGAGAACCCATACATTTTACAACGGCTTCCTTAGGCTCGGCGTTGCCCGCGCTGACGCCTAAGATCTCAGATACCTCTTTGGTGCAGGCGAGTCCGCCCGGAGCGCATAAGCCCGGCTCAGCCTCGCCCTTAGCAAGAGCGTTGGCGTAGCCCGAGCAGCCCGAAAAGCCGCAGGCGCCGCAGTTGGCGCCGGGCAGGGCTTCTAATATTTTTTCAGCCTTTTCGTCCTTGGGTACAGCCATGATTATAGAGGCTATAGAGAGGATAAGGCCGATGAGCAGTCCTATGCCGGCTACAAGGCCGACAGCGATCAATATACCGTTCATGCCGACCTCCTTAACCTAAGGGTATGAGCTTATCTACAAAGCCCGCGAACCCGAGGAATGACAGAGATACCAGAGCGGCGGCTACAAGAGTGATAGGCAGACCCTTGAGCGATTTGGGAATATCGGCGCTCTCGAGCCTTCCGCGGACGCCCGCGAACATTACCATCGCTACGAGGAAGCCTATACCTGCGCCGAAAGCGTTTATAAGCGCATGGCCGTAGGTGTAGGTGAAAGCTGAGGTGGAGTCGACCTTCTGGATGACCAGCATCGTTACGCCGAGTACGGCGCAGTTAGTAGTGATAAGGGGCAGATAGATGCCAAGAGAGTTATACAGAGAGGGGATGTACTTGCGCAGGATTATCTCGACAAGTTGTACCAGTCCCGCGATTATCAGGATGAAAAGGACCGTCTGGAGATATTCCATGCCCATCGGAACAAGTACGTACATATATATCGGGAAGGTGACCGCGGTAGCGAGGACCATTACAAAGGTGACCGCTGCGCTCATGCCTACGGCTGTATTGAGCTTCTTTGAAACTCCGAGGAAGGGACAGATACCGAGGAACTTCGACAGAACGTAGTTCTCGGTGAGTATTGCCGCTAAGAATACGGCGACGAGTGACTTAATCAGCATTTTCCGTCGCCTCCTTCTTTACGTTATCGCAGTTCTTGTCTACGCAGTTGTCAGCCATGGGACAGCCGTCGCAGGGAGTTGTCTTGACCTTCTTGCCGGAGCGGGTATTGAGCTTGTTGGCTATCATTATCAGCATACCGAATACGAAGAAGCCTCCGGGCGGCAGGATGAAGATGAGTATCTGTAACGGAATGAGCTGAACGCCGAAGAGCGAGCCCGAGCCGAGCAGCTCGCGTATGATGCCCATAGCGAGCAGAGCGGCGGTGAAGCCTACGCCCATTCCCAAGCCGTCGAGTATGGACGGCAGAACGGGGTTCTTGCCGGCGAACATCTCTGCTCTGCCTAAGATTATGCAGTTAACGACGATAAGCGGCAGATAGATGCCCAAGCTGTCGTTGATAGCGGGCGCGAACGCCTTGACGAGCATCTGTACGACCGATACAAAGCCCGCGATTATGGTGATGTAAGCGGGGATACGGACTTTATCGGGGATGAACTTTCTCAGCAGAGAGATAACCGCGTTGCTGCAGACCAGTACAGCCGTAGCGGCTACGCCCATGCCGATAGCGTTGGATGCCGAGGTAGTTACCGCGAGGGTGGGGCAGGTACCGAGAACAAGACAAAGAACGGGGTTCTCTTTGATTATTCCCTTTGAAAATTCCTTGAACAGACTTTTCTTAGCCATCATTCACCCTCCTTTACATTTGTGTTCGCGTCTGATCCGCCTACAGCGGATACCGAGGCGCTGCCGCCGACGTTTTCATTATATATGGCGCAAGCCTCGTTGACCGCTTGTGTGACGGCTCTCGAGCTGATGGTAGCCGAGGTAACCGCGTCGACCGTCTGGGCGTTGCCTGAGGAAGCGTCCTTGCTTACGACTATATCCTCGTTGACGCTCAGACCATTGTACTGATCGCGGAAGCCTTTGTCAGAGGTGTTCTTGCCGAGACCCGGGGTCTCGTTATCGTTAAAGAATACGTCAATACCGATTATCTTGCCGTCGGCGATACCGGTCATTACCTTGACCTGTCCGCCGTAGCCCTGAGCGGCGGTAGAGACGGCGTAGCCTGTGATGTTGCCGCTGTTGTCCTTGCCGGCGTACAGTACGTCGGGGATAAGCTCGTCAAAGTCTACAGCGTCGGGACAGACGGCGTTCATGCTCTCTGACTTGCTCTGAGCCTCGTTAGCGGCTATCTGCTCGGCGGTGACGTTATCGGTCAGAGCGAGCACCGCGGTAACGATAAGGCAGATGATGAACAGTGAGATAGTGGGTATCAAAACAGCCTTCGGGGTGATCTTTACTCTCATTTTTTATCCCCCTTTGCTTTTTTGACGTAGCCGAGCGTGCGCG
Organism: uncultured Clostridia bacterium; assembly: GCA_946183365.1. Taxonomy (GTDB): domain Bacteria; phylum Bacillota; class Clostridia; order Oscillospirales; family Acutalibacteraceae; genus Ruminococcoides. Next base: position 7,644 of record CAMHAH010000013.1, on the reverse strand, counting down.
GTACGGTGAGACGCTCGATATGGGGCACGAGTATATTCATGAGCAGGATAGAGAAGGAAACGCCCTCGGGCATATTGGAATAAGCTCTGAGCAGGATGGTGAATATACCGCAGCCGCAGGCGAAGATGACCTTGCCCCACTTGGTGACGGGCGAAGTGGTGTAGTCGGTAGCCATGAAGATAGCTCCGAGCAGCAGACCGCCCGAAAGCAGCTGATAAAGCGGGTCGAGACCGACTATAAGCGACATCAGAGCGGCGGTCGCGAGGTATACGCAGGGGATGATGGGAGAGATGACCTTGCGTATCACCAGATATATGCCGCCGAGGATGAGAGCTATGGCGCAGACCTCGCCGATAGAGCCGCCGCAGCGGCCGATAAGAAGATCGATGTATGAGTATGTACCGGGCTCAGCCGCTAAAGGAGTAGCCGCGGTTGTCGCGTCTATAGCCGCAGCCTTTGGAGCCCCGAGAGCCTTGACCCAGTGCATCATGGGACCGGGGAAGGATACCAGCAGAACTATACGCGCCGCCAAAGCGGGGTTGACGAAGTTCATACCGATACCGCCGAACATCTGCTTGACTACTACGATAGCGATCAGACAGCCGAACATAGCGATAAGCGGGTTTATATCTACAGGTAAATTCAACGCGAGCAAAAGACCTGTTACTATAGCCGAGAGATCGCCGATGGTATTATCGCGCTTCATTATCTTTCGGCTGACATACTCGAGCAGTACGCAGGTAGCTATACATACGGCTATCAGCACCAGCGAGCGCCAGCCGAATATAACGCATGAGGCTACAGCCGCGGGACATAGCGCGATGATCACGTCGAGCATGATCCTGCGGGTAGTGTCATTGCTTCTGAAATGAGGAGAGGAGGATACGCGTAACATATTTTCCATTACTTTTTACCTCCTTTGTTCGCGGCTATCTGTTCGCGCTTCGCTTTGTTTATCATGGCCTTGCCAAGACGGATGTTCTGCACCAGATGGCGCTTGGCGGGACAGGCGAAGGAGCAGCAGCCGCATTCCATACAGTTCATGACGTTATAGAACTTCAAGGCGTCGATATCGCCGCGGTCGGTCGCGTTGCTGAGCTCTAAAGGCTGCAGGCGCATGGGGCAGGCGTCGAGACACTTGCCGCAGCGTATACAAGCCGAGGGCTCGGTCATGCGCGCTTCTTTCTCAGATAGCGCCAATATCGCGTTGTTTTGCTTCAAAATATACAGATCGTCGTTAGGCAAGGATATACCCATCATGGGTCCGCCCATAATGAGCTTATAGGGCTGCTCCTTATAGCCGCCTACAAAGTCGATGACTTCTTTTATCGGGGTGCCTATCGGCGCGATTACGTTCACGGGGTTCTCGATACAGCCGCCGTCTACGGTCAGTCTGCGCGAGATAAGCGGTATGCCGGTCTTGAGATAGCGTGAGATAAAGGCGATAGAGCCGACGTTCATGACCAGACATCCGGCATCGGACGGCAGACCGCCTACGGGTACCTCTCTGCCTGTACACGCCTTGATAAGTATCTTCTCAGCGCCCTGAGGATAGGACGCCTTTATGGGCAGGACGCGTATCTCGTCATTGGGGTCTACAGAGCTGTCGGCTATCTCTCTTAAAGCCTTGATAGCGTCGGGCTTGTTGTCCTCGATACCGATGATCACACGGTGGATATCCAAAAAATCCTTGACCGTTATGATACCCGAGACAACATCCCATGAGTTCTCGAGGATCTCACGGTGGTCGGAGGTTATGTACGGCTCGCACTCGGCTACGTTGATGATAAGGGTATCAACGTTCTTGTCCGAGGGGATATTCAACTTGACCGAAGTCGGAAATCCCGCGCCGCCGAGACCTACCAAACCGCTTTCGCGTACCGCGGTGATAAGATCTGAGAGGGTGTCTACCTTTGGGGGCTTGATATCGGGAGAGAGGCGCTGTTCGCCGTCGCTCTCAATGAATATAGCGTCTACCTTGCCGCCGTCGGGCATAGTGACCTTATCGATCTTCTTGACCTTGCCCGATACGCTCGCGTGGATAGGAGCACTGACAAAGGCGTCGCTCTTCGCGATACACTGACCTACGTCTACGGTGTCGCCTACCTTTACCAAAGGCTTACACGGCGCGCCGATGTGCTGGGTCATGGGCAGAGCGACCATAGCGGGTACGGGCATAACAAGGCTCTCTTTATGAGCTGTGTTCTTGTTGTGCGGAGCGTGTACGCCGCCCTTGGTGCGGTATGGCCGCTTGGGAAAGCTGAGCTCTGACAATATAATTCCTCCTCTTATTTATCCGTAACAGATAGATTAAAGAAAAATTTACTATTTTAACGTATTAAATTACGCTATTAATATATAATAACATTATAAACAGCATTTTTCAATATCTAAAGATTGTTAAATAAATAACTTTATTATACCGCTTCATTGCGGCGAAAGGACGGACATCATGCAGTTTATATATGCTTTTTTAACAGGCGGAGCGCTGTGCCTTATAGGACAGGTACTCATTGACAAGACCTCGCTGACGCCCGCGAGGATACTGACGGGATTTGTAGTAGCCGGAGTGATACTCTCTGCCGTGGGGTTATACGGACCTTTGGCGGACTTCGCCGGAGCGGGTGCGAGCATACCTCTCTCGGGCTTCGGGCATTTGATGGCTCAGGGTGTGCGCGACGCTATAGATAAGGACGGAGCCATAGGAATACTCACCGGAGCGCTGACCGCCTCGGCAGCGGGCATCAGTGCCGCGGTGGTGCTGTCATTATTGGCGGGATTATCAGGGAAGCCTAAAGAAAAATAAACTTCCTCAAACCTAAAGGCGGAGGGCTTATTGCCCTCCGCCTTTAGTGCTTACTGTATTGAATAATCGAGGTATTCCTCAAGTTGTTCATCGTCTTTTTTCTTCTTCTCTTTAATTACAAAGAATGCTGTGGCAGCAGCAACAATAGCTACTATGGCAGACACGATTATTATGACCCACTTGTAATTACGAAACTTATTATACATTTCAAGCCTCCTGAGCGAATTATTTACACTATCTTTAACAAAATAATAACAGCAAAAGCAGTAATTGTCAATATCTTGTATATAAGTTTATTAAAAGTTTATTTTTTAACAGCATATCTTGAGAGCGATGCCGCTTGTGCGCTTTATAACCGTAGTATATGCAAAGAGAAGCCGGTTGATACGCTGCAAAAAAGAGTTGTACCGATTACAGCCATTGTATGAACGCCGTTTTATCGGTGCAGTTGTAGCCGGCTCGTTTATAGAAATCCAGCGTACTTTCGCTTTTCGAGCCTGTGAGCAACATCATCTTATAACAATCAGACTTAATTGCTAATTCTCTTGCATAATTCAGGCAGGCGGTCGCGTAGCCCTTTCCTCTGTGATCGGTATGAGTGACCACATTTTCTATAAATGCGTATGGGCGGATATTTCGTGTGAGGTTAGGAATGATCACACAAACACAGGATGAAACGATTTTACCGTCGATCTCGCATACGATGATATGATGGTTTTCATCGTTGCAAATTGCAGTCCAAGTTCTCTGTAGATGCTCGCTGTTCTTAGGTACGCCGACTTCGTGCAGATGTGTATATAATTCAACCAGATCGATTAATTCATTTTCTTTGATTTCTCTTATTATCATCATTACACCCTTTTTATAGTGAGTTCATTATCAATATCTGAACTTTTCTAAGCGATAAATTTGTTCCTCATCAGGACGGTCAACGCCGTTTTTATAATCATATCCAAATTTTCTGTAGAAGTTAACGGCTGTAATTGACGCAGGAACTTCCACGCGTTTTGCTCTGAGGAAATACTCGTCCTGCTCAAGCGTTTCGATGATTTTTCTGCCGATACCCATTCCTTGATATTCCGGCATAACAAATATCGTGAAAAGACTACTCTCTGTTTCACTTCCCCAATAAGGTCCGATCGCTCCGCAGCCGATGATCGTATCAAATTCCTCAACAACATAAAAATGTGTCCAAGCGGCACGCTCTAAAATATCCGAGGGTTGCGCTCGTTTTTCGAGAGCGTTGATCCATTCTTCGGAATAATCCTTACTGTTTGTTGTTTTTTCTGTTCGGATAATCATTGCTGAAACATTTTCAGCGTCGCTTTCTCTAAAACGCCTAATAAACATTTTCTCTCCTCCCGATATTTTCCATTTATTATGATCATACCACAATACCGGATTTTCAGCAATAATACTAAGTATCAATAAAACACTTTAACATCTATTGCGGAGAATTCCGCATAACTGCGTTGTCAGTCTTGACAGGCGCCAGCCTGCCTGCGCCCTCCGCCTTGTTCTGCGAAATTCTCCGCTAATATCTTTTTAAAGCTTTTTATTGCTACTTAGTATAAAAAAACGCCGCCAAGCAGGAGATTTATCCCATTTGGCGGTGATGATTATAATTCTATATTAGAAAATTATTCCCACTCTATCGTTGCGCAGGGCTTGGGCGTGAGATCGAAGAGCACGCGGTTTACGTTCTCGACTTCATTTGTTATGCGCTGAGTGATGTGCTGCAGAAGCGCGAAGGGCACATCCTCTACGGTAGCGGTCATGGCGTCTGTGGTGTTGACCGCGCGCAGGATCACGGGCCAGCCCTCGGTACGCTTACCGTCGGTTACGCCGACGCTCTTGAAATCGGGAATAGCGGTGAAGTACTGCCATACCTTGTCCTCAAGGCCGTTCTTCGCGAATTCCTCGCGCAGGATAGCGTCGCTCTCACGGACAGCCTCAAGACGGTCGCGGGTGATAGCGCCGAGGCAGCGAACGCCTAAGCCGGGACCGGGGAAGGGCTGACGGAATACCATGTTATCGGGCAGGCCGAGAGCCTTGCCGACTACTCTGACCTCGTCCTTGAATAAGAGCTTTACGGGCTCAACGAGCTCGAACTGCAGATCCTCAGGCAGACCACCGACGTTGTGATGAGCCTTTACGCCGTCGCTCTCGAGGATATCGGGGTAGATGGTGCCCTGAGCGAGGAACTCGATACCGTCGAGCTTGCGGGCTTCTTCTTCAAATACGCGGATGAACTCGGCGCCGATGATCTTGCGCTTGCGCTCGGGCTCGGGAACGTTTGCGAGCTTATCGAGGAAGCGGTCGACAGCGTCTACATAAACGAGGTTCGCGTTCATCTGATTGCGGAATACCTCGATGACCTGCTCGGGCTCGCCCTTGCGGAGAAGTCCGTGGTTGACGTGTACGCATACCAGCTGCTGACCGATAGCCTTGATGAGCAGAGCGGCTACGACGGAGCTGTCTACACCGCCGGAGAGAGCGAGCAGAACCTTCTTGTCGCCGATCTGAGAACGAAGTTCCTTTATCTGTTCGTCGATAAAGGCTTGAGCCAGCTCAGGGGTAGTTATTCTTTCCATTGTTTCGGGTCTTACATTTCCTGTCATATTAACCTCCCAAAAGTGAATTGATACTATATGTAGTATTCGATTATTAAGATTATAGCAAAACACGGTAGAATCGTCAATATTTTACACAGCAAAAAATCCCCGTTTTTCGGGGATTTCAGCGTGTCGAAAAGTGCGAACCGTGTCATACCGAGCGGAGCGGGGCGCTTGCGTCATACGCGGTCGAAGGATCTTAAGGCGCTTTCTTTCCGGTTATATCATCCTTTTCAGATATGATCTATAGAAAAAGGTCGTCCGTCAGAAGATCTCTCGGCAAGCTCGGGATGACAAAGCTTCAGGGCTTCTGTTAAAGGACTCAGCCGGCGTTATTCATGAGCTGTTCAAGCTCGGCGTCGGTTTTTCCGTTAAGCTCGCGCTCGGCATAGAGCCTGATCACCACAGAAGCGACAGGCTTGTGGTCGGCAGTGATAACGAGATCGTAAAGACCTGCGGGCCAGTCCTCGGGATTCAGATAGAGCGATCCCCAAAGGTAGCCGTCCTCTTCCGGCTTTTCCAATTTAACCGACGGGGCGTCCTCGGGAGTTTTGACCGAGTTTTTGTATGCTTCGGGATCGTCGGAATGGGGTACGACAACGGCTGCGAGTCCTGTCTGAACCTTTGTTTCGGGATAGATCTCGATCCACTCGTTAAGCTCAAAGACGGAGCGTATATTATCTGTCGACGGTTTTTTGCCGTTGATGCCTTCTCCCGTGCCCACGCGGTTGCCGGTCAAGCGCAGTCCCGTAATGATCGGCTCTCCGTCGCCTTCTTTTTCGGTATAGCTGACAAGCTTACCCAAAACCGCCTCTTGCGCGGCGGCGGTGTTGTCCTGAGCAAGGGTCTCGGCGTTAGTTTCGACGGGCTTTTCTGTTTGCTTTACGGTTGCCTGTGTACTCTCTGTCGGCTGAGTCGTCGGTTCTCCGTCAGCCTTTTTGCTGCCGCAGGCAACAAGCGCGAGAACAACGACCAATACCAAGGATAAACATAACAGACGTTTCATAATAGAATCAACCTCCGTATCAAAGTGTATTTATTATAATCTAGGCCGGTGAATCAGTCAATAGTATATTCCGATATTCATTAGCTGTATTGCATATTAATATGTAATACAGCTCTGTCATGCCTGACGGCTTATCTCCCGTCCCAGAGGTATTTTCTCAGGTCTACTCTGCCGTCGGTGAATTCTACGCCCTCGTTCTGCAGTAAGAGTATCTGCTCGTTGATACCGCCGAAGGCAAAGGCCCGTGACGGCTCGCCGAGACGGTTGACTACACGGTAGCAGGGGATGTTTTCGGGGTCGGGGTTTACGTGCAGGGCGTAGCCCACCACTCGGCTCCAGCGCGGGTTGCCCGCGAGCATGGCGATCTGTCCGTAGGTCGCCACCCTCCCGCGGGGGATCCTCTTCACCACGTCATAGATCCGTTCAAACGAGTTTTTCATGCGATCACCTCTTATCCGCAGTATAGCACCTCGCCGCCGACAACGCAAGACGCAAATGATGAGAAGCGTTGACATCATCCGCGATTTCACTATAATTGTATATGCTTCAAAACGATGTTTCAGAGAGGTGATCGGTATGGCGTATGACTGCGGATTTACAAAAGAAAACAATTGGTTCCGATACAGGGCAGCCGCAATTATTATTGAAAACGGCTATGCTTTGGTCGCAGGAAATGATAAAGAAAACTATTATTATTCGATAGGCGGCGGAGTTCATATGAACGAAAAAGCTGAGGACGCTGTTATCAGAGAAGTAACGGAAGAAACGGGAGTTCGGTATGAGATCGACAAACTGGCTGTCATTCACGAAAATTTCTGGAACGGCAACGGCGCTTACGATCAAGGTCTAAGTTGTCACGAAATCGCATTGTATTATTTGATGAAGCCGAGAGGTACAATGAAATTGAAAAGTAATAGCTATACGCATTTCAATGACAGAGAAACAATGCACTGGATACCGATAACCGAACTGGACAACTATACCGTTTATCCGAGCTTTTTGAAAGAGTATCTCCTTTCTGCCCATACAGGGATCGAGCATATCGTTACGGATGAAAGAATTTATTAAAACAAATGACAAAAGCCCTTAGCTGCATTTGCACACAGCTAAGGGCTTCATCATATGGATTTTTACAGTCACAAACCAAAGAATGATTATTCCTTTACTCCACAACCACCTGATACACAGAATAATTGCGGTAATAGCGACTGTTATCA
>CAMHAH010000012.1 GCA_946183365.1 uncultured Clostridia bacterium | reverse complement strand
ATAATGCAGAATATCGTTTTGACCGGAATGAAAATCGATTTACATATTCATTCATGCGCATCATCTAAAAAAGATGGTAAAAAGGTGAAGAATAACACAGTAGAAAACTTACCCGTTTTGGTTGAGCATTTGGTTGAACAAGAGGTAAATATATGTTCCGTAACCGATCATGATACTTTTTCATATGAGATTTATTCCGGACTTAAAAAAGAAGAACTAAATGATAACTCTATAAAAAAAGTATTGCCCGGCGTTGAGTTTTCTGTACGATTCAAGAATAATGATGAAGAAAAAGTTGTTCATGTGATCTCTGTTTTTTCTGACAAAGACGAAGAAAAGGTTAAGAGTATTGAATCGATACTAAATGAAACTCGTCCGGATGAAAAGAATTCATACACAGAGGAAAGTTTTATTGAATTACTAAGGAAGATTGATATTGATACAATCTTAATAGCACATCAAAAAAACTCTCTTTTTAGTGGAAAAGCAAGAAAAAACGACGTAAACTCTTTAGGTAACGAGAAGTTTTTAGAGTTTATTTACTCAGATTACTTTGAGGCGTTTGAGTTTAAGAACAAAAAGAATGAGATACTTAATAAGAACTATTTAACTCAAGAGCAAATAGATGATAAAGTCGGTTTTGTGACCGGAACAGACTGTCATGTATGGAAAGTCTATCCGAGGGAGGATAAATCAGATCAGACGGTTGACTTTCCATACACATATGCTAAGTGTTTGCCGACTTTTAAAGGCTTAGTTATGGCGATGACTGACCCGTCTAGACTGAAGAGAGTCAACAGCTTTTTTAATGTAGACAAAGTTTCGAAAGAAAGGATTATAATTAATAGTAACGATGAGGAACATGAAGTTCCTTTATCCAAAGGAATCAATGTCATTATTGGTGATAATTCAATTGGAAAATCAATGCTGCTGCACGCGTTGACTGATTATAAACAACTTAGTACTATTCCTTTGTCGCCTAAGGTAAAAACAGGCTATAAGCAGTATATGAATAGTAAGGGGATATCAATAAAAAAACAGCTGGATCAAGATGATGTCTTCTGTTTTGATATGCAAGGAGAAATAAGGGAGAAATTTGAGCATAATCATTTGAACGCAACAGATTTCTTGTCAACTTATTTTCCAACCGCTGTGGACGCTTCTCCTTACAGAACTCTTATTGAAAATGAAATAGATAGAATGATAAACTATTTATCAAAAAAATTTGAAATAGATGAAGAGAAGAATAGTCTTAATAAGTTTTCTTTATTCTTGTCTCAAGAGGTATCGGAGAGTTTGGCTTTTGATAAGAATTTACGATCTATAAAGAAGGATACAGAAGGAACAAATCGCGTTATATCTAAATTGAAGCAAATTATTCTAGGTATAGAACAATTGCTTAAACTTGATCTTGATGATTCTGATTTTATCTATTTTGAAAAGCAGCATAAAACTATCAGTGATATTATCAATAAGTATACGCAGAGAAAAGAATCGATTGAAAAAGAAAACAAAAAGATAGAAACTATTGCGAATACTATTGATAAAGTATCGAAGGCACATGATAAAAACATCAGTGATTCTCAGAAAAAACGCAACTCTTTCTTGGATAATACAACTGCTTTTCAACAGAGAGTTATTCAGCTGTTGAAAAAAGAAAGAGCACTTAAAGAATATGAACCGGATATAAAGGAAACGAAGGTGATTCCAAGTATTAATGAGATACATGATTATAAGTTTATATCAAAACTATATATTGACATAATAAATAAAGAATATATTGATTCTTGTATCCGGAAAGTAATTAAAGCAGGAAGAAGGATTAATTGGCGGACGATTACTGAGCGAGGTCTAAAAGAATCAATTCTGAGATTTGATGAAAAGAAGTCTGTTTTGGAGTTTTTCAGAGAGTCATTATTAGCAGTCATTAATGATGATTTAAAACCGAAAAACTCAATTATATCTCGTGGAATGGATGTATACCAGGAACTATCCAGTGGATTTAATTCGAAAATATATTTTGATATATTATCCTATGAAAGAAATAAAGACGGGATCTATATTATTGATCAGCCTGAAGATAATGTTTCTCAAAAAGCGATAAGGGATTATTTGTTGGATTGTTTCAAAACGATGGGGGAGAATCGCCAAGTAATTATGGTAACGCATAATCCGCAGTTTATAGTCAATTTAGATGTGGATAATATTATTTATTTATTCGAAGATGAAAACGGCTTTAATGTTCAATCAGGAGCGTTGGAATTTGAATGTGATGAGTACTCTATTTTAGATATTGTTGCAAATACAATTGACGGCGGATTGGATTCATTAAGAAAGAGGTGGAAAAGATATGAAAAGGTTAGTAGAGTTTAAGATTTTAGACGAAGCTTATGTTCTGATAGAGTCAGAAAAAACAGTGTTTTCAATTAATTCTAAAGACTTGAAATTTGATTCAAAAAAGTTCTATGAGAATTTATATAAAGACAAATCGACAAATATTGAATTGTCAAATGCATCGACCGAAAACACAAAAGGGAATTACATCTTTCAATGGCTGGAGAAGATTGTAAGCGCCATAAAAATGGAATTTCCTGAAGATATGGATGACAGTGAAGATGTTACAATTTCTAATACAAAAATAATACCTTTGTTTGATATGGCAGCTTGTGCAGGTGATGGGTTATTCACTGAAGGTACAATCGACTCTACAGAATACTCTACAGATAACTTTGAAGCTGATTACGCTGTCAAGATTTCAGGAAGAAGTATGGAACCAACTATCTCTGACGGACAAATCGTATTAGTTAAACAAGTTCAAGAATTAGAGAATAATGATATTGGCATATTTAATGTCGATGGCAACACCATGTGCAAAAGATATTTGTTGCAGGGGGATGAAGAAAAACTTGTACCGGACAATCAATCAGGTGAGTTTGAAGAATATAAAAAGAATGAAGATGTAAGCTGTATTATTCAAGGTAAAGTTTTGTTGCAATGAATAAAATGAAAGCAATCACACAGAAAGTCTGACTTTTGTGTGATTGCTTTCTTTATTATTTGTTTCATCATAGAATAAAGAATATATGAACCTTTTCGACAGATTATATCAGCGAATATTGTTATAATCTGTTGTTATGAAAAAACGTGGGTGGAATTATTGTCAAAATAATATTTCTATCATAGATTTTCTCTTAATTGATAGAATAATCTGTTTAATTGCTGTAATGCTTGATGGCGTTACAGCACTTTTTTATTCGACAAGAAAATATGTAAATATACTTGTTTACCAAAAAACCATCTTTTCTCGATGGTTTTTGCTGCCTATCCGTGGACCTCCGTTTTGGTTTGAGAAGCATCTATTTCAAATCAAACGGAGGTTATTTTTTGAAGATATTTTTTTTAGACGATGAAAACGGAACCTTTCTTTCTACCGACGGAAGAAGACGATTTGTCAGACTAGTGGGCAGTGAGGTGCTTTCATACATAAAAGAGAACAGATTCCAAAAAGTGTATTTCTTTACAACTTCAACCGAAGAAGAATTGGGAGATTTAGTGCTTATCGAAATTCCCGAGGGATCTGTTCCTAAGTTTAGAAAAGAAATGAATCGCAAGAACTATTTGAGTCGAATCGAAAAGGATTCACTGATCATGTGTATCTCTCTTTTTGATCAGGCAGAAGGTGAAGAAGGTCTAACGGTTCAGGATACTATTGTTGACGAAGCTATAGATGTTGAGGAAAAGGTGATTTTGGAAATCGAACTTGAAATGCTAAGAAGAGTATTAAAAGTTTTGTCCGATGAAGATCTAAGAATTATACATTCTTTATACCTTTCTGAAGATCCGCTTTCTGAAACACAACTAAGTGAGATTTTGGGGATTCCAAGAACAACACTAATGTCTCATCGTGACCAAATATTCAGTCGGATAAGAAGACTTTTTAAAATGTTTTGACTTCTTTTGAAGTTTTTTTCGTCAATTCCGAAAAAAGTCAGCAATACCATAGTAGAGGGGTTTTTAGAATTTAGCTAATCAAACCCTGTCATAAAAATAGAATACCAGCATTTCTTCTACTTTCCTTCTGTGTCCATAAGGACGAGCCACAAGAGCGGACGTTGTACTGCCAATACAGCCTCTATGTCTCTGACGGTATGACTGCAATCATGCCGAAGGCGACGAAAAGCAGAATACATAATGATACTTCCGTCAAGTCCTAAAGCCGAGCGAGTTAGCAACCGTCGCAGCAAAGGATGGCGGCCGCGGGAGATCCTCGCGGTGGTGAGATTCCAATGAGACCGTATGCAGCGGTCGGAAGATCTGTTCCCTTGTGTTTGGGGTGTCGAGGACAAATTCAAACACAACACTTGCCGCCCGGTCAACGGGTATATTGTGGGGTACCTATAGATCGGGCGGTAAGTGTTCAGTTTACAACTATCATTTTGAGAAAGGAGTTGTGCGATTTGAAAAGAATCGTGAAAAGCGTGACCGCTTCCTTTATGATACTTGTCGTATTCGCGTTGAGTATCATAACGGTCTTTGCGGCCTCTTATGATCCCGTGCAGAATGTGTCCTATTCATATTCTGAAAAGGGAGATTGTACCGTAGACTTCGGCGATTCGATATGGGTCAATGAATACTATACCTATACGCATCGCTATACGGTCAACGGCAAAATAGCGACGTGTTCTTGGTCAACGAATGATTCGCCGTCAAAGGGCACTTACAAAAATGCTACGAAGTATTATCTGTCAAAATCGGCTATGCGGGCAAAAGCCTTTTACTGGCTCTACTTAGACAACGACGCGACGATACCATCCGCAAGCGCTAAGTATGACAGCTCCTCAAAAACCTATTGGGATGATATTCAGAGCGCGATCGATGACGCCGGAAATGTCGGCGGCGCCTATGCGTTCGTTCACAGCGTTATTGACTATATGCAGCAAGGTAAGGTCAATCCTTATTGCCTTGATGCATGGAATAATGTGGTCAAGAAGTTTGCTGCAAAAACCGAATACTATCCGATTGTTCCTACCGGATACGAGATATTCTATTTCTATCCGGAAGGAAAGGCAGCTCAATCACTGATGTCATGGGAATCGACGCCGCATGCTTATATCAAGGTGATCAAATCGTCCACCAACACATCTGTGACAAGCGGCAATTCCAACTACACCTTTAACGGTATTGAGTATTATGTCTCCAAAAGCAAGACCGATTTTGATACCACCGGTAGCAACTATCTCGGCTACATCAAGCTGAACGCCGCAGGTGAAGGTCACTCCAAAGACGGCAGTCGAGCTACACTTCGTAATCTCTATCCAGGAACCTATTACATCAAGGAAGGTTATGTACCTAATAATACCGGCTATGAGAGGAACGATACCGTTTATACGGTGACGGTCACGAAGAATCATACGACGACTGCGCCTTTAGTATTGCGCGTATCAGATACGCCGAAAACCTGTTACGGCAAGATCGTCAAGGCTTCAACAAGACCGGAGCTGACGAACGGTAATCCCGATTACTCAATGAAGGGTATCAGATACTCCTTCTCTAAGAGCAAAACGGATTTCTCGCCGAGCGGCAGTAACTATATCGGATATGTTCAGTTGGATGAAAATGGCGTCGGCTATACCGCTGACGGCAGCCGCGCAACGCTCCGTAATCTCGTGCCCGGAACCTACTATGTAAAGGAATCTGTTATTCCGGCGGGCTGCAAATACAAGATGGATAACACCGTCTATACAATGACATTCACCTTTGATAATGACAAGAATCATTTGAAAGTGCTGAATGTCAAGGATGAACCGGAAGGATCGTCAAGCGCAAAGGTCATCAAGAAATCCTCTTGGCCGGAGTTTACCGACGGCAATCCACTGTATTCCTTTGAGGGCGCAGAGTTTACCTTCTATAAGTCGCGATCTGACGCTGAGCAGGAGGTCAATCCCTTTACTTCGGTGACAACCGATGAAAACGGCGTGGCGCTCGTCAGCGATATTGAACTGGGAACCTACTATGTCAAAGAGACAAAGGCTCCCGAGAACTTTGAGTGTTCTGACGAGATCAAGGAGCTGGTGGTTGATACAGCACAGGAAGAAGCGTATGAGGTCGAGTTTGAGGACAAGCCCATCACAGCTAACCTGTCTGTTCTGTTGCAGAAGAAGAACGCGACCTCCGGCGAGATCAGCGAAAAGGATATGTCCGGCGCAGAGTACACATTCAAATACTATGCGGATCATATCGACGAGGATCATATCAGCGCTGTTGCTCCTACCCGAACATGGGTGCTGATGACTGACAGCGATAATCTCTGTAAATATGACAGCGAGCATTATGTCTATGGCGACGCTCTGTATAAAGACGCTGACGGCAACTATGTCCTTCCTCTCGGTACGCTGACGATTCAGGAGACGAAGGCGCCTGATGACTTCTATCTTGACGAGACTGTGTACTATCGTCAGATCACAAAGGATCACGCTGAGGACATAAATCAGTTCAATCTTCCTATTTCATCTGAGTATGAGATACCGCATGTAACTTTCTCGGGTGAAAAGACCTGGGATGATGACAATGACCGAGACGGCAAACGTCCGAAAAGCATTACCTTCGAGCTGTACCGCGACGACGAGCTAATGGATTCAGTTACCGTTACAGCAAAAGATGGTTGGAAATATGAGTTTTCCAATCTTCCGAAGGGCTACGCTGATCTGTCTGTTGAAGATCATATCAGCTTTTACCGCTATGAGGTAAAGGAAGGTGCGGTTGAATACTATACAAGCGAATCCTCCGGCGTTGAAGTCGATCCTGAGGACAGCAATCATCTGATCTGCGATTATACCAATCATCACACTATTGAAAAAGTGACCGTAAGCGGCACTAAGTCATGGGATGACTATAATGATCAGATGGGTTATCGTCCTGAGCAGATCAAGGTTGTCCTGAACCGCGACGGCGTAAAGCTCGACGAGGTTACTACTTCCGAAGCTGAGGATTGGTCGTATTCGTTTGTTGATCTGTATAAGTATCACGACGGCGGTAAGGAATACACATATACCGTAACGGAAGAACCTGTGCCCGGCTACACTTTGAAGGTTGACGGCTATAACATGAAGAACACGCTGGATTCCGGTACTGTCACCCTCAACAAGACAGACGAAAACGGCGATCCCATGAAAGATGTAACTTTCTCTCTGTTTACCGAAAGCGGCAAGCCGGTCAAGTCGTCCTCCAACGGGACTAAGTTCAAATTCTTTAGTCTGTCCGACAATGAGGATGAGGCCGTATATACTACCAACGCGGACGGTCAGATCATCGTGGAGGATCTGCCTGTCGGTAAATACTACTTCGAGGAAAGTAAGACTGCACTCGGCTTTATTCCGTATGGCGAAAAACTGAGCTTTGAGATCGACGGTGAAAATGACGCCTCTCTGGATGTATCGCTCGATGTTGAAAATACAAAAGCGGTCATGCCGGCTACCGGTGGTATCGGCGACGGCATATTTGTCTTTGCCTCAATCGTGTTGATCGTTATCGGTTCTGCAATCCTTTGCACCTATATACCTACTAAATCAAAAAAGAAAGGTTGAAAACCAATGAAAAAGAGAATATTTACGATGTTGTTTGCGATCATTATGGTGATCGCAATTTCCATACCCTATGTATCCGCTGCAAACGCTGCTCTGACGACCTCCGAGAAGGTCGGATTTACTGTCGAGTGCTCAAAGCCCGGCTATGAGTTTTCGGTCTACAAGATCGCCGATCTCAGCACCTCGACTACTCCGTATTCCGTGAAGTACAATGTCAATGTCAACAACGCCGCGGTCAAGTCCGCGGTTGCGGAAGGTAACCTTGACGACGCCAACAGAGCGAAGATCCTGAACGCTCTGGATAAAGATACCGCGCTGACCGGCGCGTCTATCATCGGCACCTATAAGGTCGATTCCGACGGCGAAAGCAAGACCTTCTCTAATCTTGCTCAGGGTATCTACTATGTAAGAGCTACCAACTATCCCGCTGACGTCAAGAAGGTCACTAATTCCGCATTTGCTCTGCCGTACTATACCGCAGAGGACGGATGGGTCTATACGCTGGATAACATCAATCTGGCTGAAAAGGTTGACGATACACCTCCTGAGATTCATAAGGAGATCACTAATTCTACCCGTGACAACGTAAACTTTTCCGATGTATCCATCGGCGACACCGTTGAATTTGAGATCGAAAGCTCTATTGTCGGCGCGGTCAATGATGTTGACGTCCTTGACTTCAAGCTCAACAGCTATGTGATCACCGATATTATGTCAAAGGGGCTTACCCTTAACAAAAACAGCTTTGATCTGTCTCTCGAGGACGCTGAGGACAAGACTCTTTCCGAGCTTGCGGCCTCTGACTACACCGTATCCGTAACAGCCGAAGCCGACAGAGATACCAACTTCACCGTTTCTCTGAAAAAGGAATATCTGCAAAAGGCAGTTTTTTATGCGGCGGATCATGTATCTGTCAAGTTTTCCGCTGTTCTGAATAAGTACGCTACTACCGAGCCTGTCGGTAATCCGAACGAGGCTGTCAAGCTCACCTACACCAATAAGAACGACGTCAAGGGAGAGGTTGACGGTAACAAGGTTTATGTCTATACCTATCACATTCAGGTACATAAGTACGATGAAGAAGGCAACACCCTCGAAGGCGCTGAATTTGAACTGTACAAGACCGAGGATGACGCTAAAGCAGAGAGCAACGCAATCGCCTCCGGTATCCCCGATAGCGACGGTATCTGTACTTTCTTCAATGACAAGGACGAGGAAATGCTGCTCGAAAGCGGCAAGTATTTTATCAAGGAAACTAAGGCGCCGACCGGCTTCAACCGCTATACCGACGTCATTCCTGTTGATATTAAGGTTACCTACGGCGACACTCCCAACAATGGTACTTATATCGTGAGCGGCCCGAGTCTCGGTCTCGCTACGGTTGACGTCAAGGATTCTATGACTGTTCTGCCGCAGACCGGCGGACAGGGAAACCTGATCATTTATTCTATCGCTATCATCCTTGCAGTCGCGGGCGGTGTGATTTTCTTCTTCGTGGCAAGAAAAAAGAAGAAGCATACCGCTGATAAGGCGGCGTAACTCCTTTCTATACTGAGGACGGTGACTTATGAAAAACAAAATCTTACCGATTCTGGCTTCCGTCATTCTTATAGCCGCTTTAGGTATTGCTATGTATCCTACCGTGTCGCAGTGGGTCAATAATCTTCTGTCTGAGAGCGCGATCATGCAATACAACGATACGGTAGACACTTTATCAGTTGAGGATAAGGCAGCTCAGTTCGCAGAAGCGGAGGAATATAATCGTGGCTTGAATGAAGTTGTCTCTGACAGCTTTTCCTCCGAGGCTTTTGCGGGCGACGAGAGATACAACGGTATCTTGAATATCACGGAGGACGGACAGATCGGCACGATCAACATTCCCTCGATTGATTGCCGGCTGCCGATCTACCACGGCAGCAGTGAAGATATGCTCACAAAGGGCGCCGTACACTTAGCGGGTACCGCATTTCCGATAGGCGACAGTTCTGCTCGCTCTGTGATTTCGGCGCACACCGCCTTTCCGGGCAAAATCTTCTTTGACAGGTTATCGGAAGTTGAGATCGGCGAGACTTTTTCCGTCACCGTCCTCGGGGACACTTTTTATTACAAGGTAACAGAAATCAATATTGTTCTGCCCGACGAGGTGGAGTACCTACAGCCTGTGAAGGATAAAGATTTGATCACGCTTGTGACCTGTACGCCTTATGCGCTCAACACTCACAGGCTGCTTGTCACCGGCGAGCGCGACATGACGTCGAAGGCTGAACTGTCCGAGCCGGAAACGGTTCAGAGAAAGCCGGTCGATTTAGCCCTCAGCGTCGTGCTGATTGCTTTGGTGATCATAACCGGCTCGATCCTGATAAAGAGAGCAATAAGAATGAAAAGGGAAATGAAGCATGAGAAGTAAACTGTTGATGATAGTCGCTTTGTTATTGGTGACTGTCAGTCTTGCGCTGTTTGCGTATCCGAACATATCTAAAGATGTGGTACAGAAAAAGAACGATGAAATCATCGAGCATTTTAGCGAGACCGCCGAGGATATACAGAACGGAGATCGTGAAGCGGCGTTAGAGGACGGTGTGATTAACGAGGACGGTTATCTGATCGACGATAGTGGGCAGATTGTATCCGATTATCCGGTTGTGTTTCAAAAGGATTTAGACCGTCTGTATGAGGACAGCGTTACTTATAATGAAGCCTTGAAGGAGCGTCAGGATATGGATGTGGATTTTTCTGACGCTGCGCTGGATCTGACTGATTACGGTATCTATGACGGAATATACGGTTATGTGAAAGCTCCTGCTATCGATCTCAATATTCCGATCTACTTAGGAGCCAGTGACGGCAATATGGCGTGGGGAGCCTCACACCTGATGAATACCTCGCTGCCATTTGGCGGAGAGAGCACAAACACCGTTTTAGCAGGTCATACCGGATACTTCGGGATGATCGTGTTTGACTACATACCGAGTCTCAGTGTCGGAGATACCGTCAGCGTAACGACCTATTTTGATACGCTTGATTACCGTGTGATCTCCAAAAAAGAGATTACGGCGACCGAAACAAACGATTTATATATAGAAAAAGGAAAAGACCTGCTCACTCTTATTACCTGCGCAAGAATGGGAAAGGCTCGCTATGAGGTTATCTGTGAGAGATCTTGATCTGAAAGGAATGATACTATGATAACTTTTATCGGCGGCATATTCGTCGGCGGCTTTATCGGAGTTGTAATAATGTGTATTTTGTCCGTTGCAGGACACTCAGAATATTTAAGCAAAGAAGATGATACCCTTGACCAGAATGAGGACCATACCAAAGGCCTATGAAGAAATCAAGGCTATAGATCCGAATACTGATTTATCACTAAGGGCATTAAGAAGAATGGTAAATAGTGGAACAATACCTTCTGTGCAAATTGCATCAAAAACTTTGGTGAATCTTGATTTGCTATTAGAGGTGCTATCATGTTATAATAAAGATACTATCCTTGCCTCTCTTGGAAAGGGGCAAAAGAACTAATGGCATATATCAAGAAAACCACAAACAAAAAAGGTGAGGTGCGGTTTGTAATTAAGGTTAGCTGTGGATATGATCTTAATGATAATCAAATCACTCACACTATGACCTATGTTCCTACCGCAACAACACCTAAGAAGATGGAAAAGGAGGTTCGCGAACAAGCTGTATTGTTTGAAAAACAATGCAAAAATATCAAGAATGACCGAAAAGTTAATTTTGCGGAATTAGCGGATGAATGGTTGGAATCAGAAGAAGATAAAGGGCAACTGAAAACCGCCACGTTGGAATTATATAAAGGATTTCGTGATCGCACTTATAAATGTATCGGTCATTTGAATATTCAAAAAATACGTCGTAAAGACATTCAAAATCTTATAAAAACATTAGCTTATGGGCTTGATGGAAAAAAGAAGCTGAGAGAGAAGTCGCAGAAAAACTATATCTGCTTTGTTTCTGATGTGTTTAATTATGCTATTGTCAACGAACTGTTAGAGGACAGTCCATGTCATCGATTGGATTTTATTGCAACTCCCAAAAAGGAAAGACAGTTTTATAGTCTTGAAGAAGAGATCAATCTTCTTAGCCTTTTAGAAGAACGCGGAGCGATCCTAACATACAGGGTTTGTTATCTATTTTTAATCATGTTGGGTTTGCGTATTGGGGAGTGCTTAGGTGTTGAGTGGTCAGATATTGACTTTGATAAAGGTACTGTTTTTATTCAGCGTAATTCGCAGTATAAAAACAAAAATACCGGTATCTATACCACTACTCCGAAAACAAAAAGCTCCGTCAGATGTCTGACATTGCCTCAGGAAATACTGGATATTTTACCGGTACTGAAAGCACAGCAAGAGGATAATCGATCTAAGTGCGGTGACTTGTGGATCAACAGTGATCGGTTGTTCTGCAATGACTTCGGCAAGCCGATCCATCCAAATCAGCCGTATAACTATCTGAAACGCTTCTGCGAGCGTGAAAAGATCGAGTTCAAGGCGCTGCACAGCTTCCGTCATAGCTTAGTAACTAATTTGATTCATAGCAACGTTGACGTCACGACGATCTCAAACATCGTCGGTCACATTAACGGAAATGTAACCTTATCGGTTTATGCTCATGAGTTTAAAGAGGCCACCGCGTTTGGCTGTAATGTTATGAGCGATCTGCTGAATCAGCAAAGAAATAAATGTGATAAGCCGGCTTGAAAAATGAAAAATCGTGAAAAAACGGTCTGAAACAATGAAAAAATAATGAAAAAGTTTTGATTCACAAAAAAAGAAACTCTCAAAAGTGGGATAAAACCTACACTTTTGAGAGCCTAAGAGTGGTCCGAGTGACTGGAGTCGAACCAGCGGCCTCTTGAACCCCATTCAAGCGCGCTACCAAACTGCGCCACACCCGGATACAGTTTTTACTGCAAGAGATATAATAACATAAATCGCTGACAAATGCAAGCATATTTTTAAATTTCTTGATTTTATTTGTTTTCAGTCGTTTGCTTTTTGAGATTTGAGGTTTGTTATGTCATTTTGGGCTTTTGTGATCATCGGGATAAACTAAACTGCATTGAGAATACAGCTGATAAATCAAAAGCTCCCGCGGCGTAACCGGCAGCGGGAGCTCAATATCATATCAAAAGGTATATCTGTCTCAGTCGAGAACAATGCCCATCTGCTTGCCTTTTTTATTGAGCAGGACGCAGAAGGGGATGCCCAGGATCATCAGCACAGCCAACTCGCCTAACGCGACCAAGCCGCCCTGAACGAGGAAGTCGACGAAATTGAAATGCAGATTTCCGATGAAGAAGAAATCGATCTCAAAGCCGACGATGACGCCGTTGAAGACAGCGGGCATGAGCAGAGCGAGGAAAGGGATATTCTTGATCCTTACGTTGCGGAGCCCGTACATAGCGAGAGCCGCTAAGAGGCTTGCTATAGAGCCGAAAACCATATCATAGAAGCCCAGTCCTGCGGTCACGGAGCTGATATTGGCGATGATACAGCCGACAGTCAGTCCCGGGATAGCCGCGGGTGTGTAGATAGCCAGTACCGTCAGTACCTCTGCTACGCGGAATTGTACCGCCATCGACGCTGTGCCGGGCAACAGCATATTCTGCCCTATGGTAAGCGCGGCATAAAGCGCCGCGATCACCGCACCCTGTACGATGTACCTGATACGTTTGTCTTTCATATTCTTTTGTCTCCTTAGTTTTGTTTTAGGCACTCGTATCGGTATGGGATTTGATACGCGCCAAGTCAGGATGGTTACGAACTGACCGAGACGTATCGTACCATAAAACACAGGGAGAAGTCAAGAATATTGTCGGCTGTATGCGGATTTTTAGCTATTCACACATTTTTTCGTATTAAATAGTTTTTATACTGTATCAAATGCCGCTTACATATTCAGCAGATACATAGAGAGATTGAGGTAACTTGCGAAAATGACCCACGCGCAGTACGGAAGCTGAAGCAAACCTGCCGTCTTGTGGCGCTTGTAAAAGCGTACCGCCATGATGATGACGAGGATATCCAGCAAGACTATCCAGATGAACGCGAAGAGCCTCCACTTGAGCACAAAGAACAGTACGGGCCATAAGAGGTTCACCAATAGCTGGGCGTAGTATACCGCCCTTGTGTCGGTATCGTGCAGACCGCGCACCTCGAGCATACCGTAGGATATGCCCATCAGCGCGTACAGTATGCTCCACGCGATGGGGAAGAGCAGAGCGGGAGGCGCCAGTACGGGCTTTACAAGATTATCGTAGTTCATCGAGCCCGAGGTCAAGAGCCCCACTATAGCTCCCAGTACCAGCGGCACGAGGATAGACACGATATAGGTTTTGATTTTTTCCCAGTTTGTGCTTACAGACATATGATCATACTCCTTATATTTGAGATAGATATTGCATATATGACCTATTATATGTCTGTTCTGTAAGTATTATACATTTAGAAAAGCAAAAGAGACGCTCCGAAGAACGTCCCTTTCGCTTTAGGATTAAAATTAACATGAAAAAAGTAGTGGATAGCAAATTAATAATAGATCGCGGTTTCTGTTTCCGTATCAGCTCTTAAGCAGTATGCTCGGCGTTTCCGAACATATTCAGTCTGAACAACTTGCTTTCGTCAGCGAGGCTGTCACAGAGTACAAAAGCCTCGGTGATCTTACCGCCCTCGACGAGCTTTGTCAGACCTACAAGCTGGCTGAGCTTGCTCTTAAGATTAAGCTTGTCGCCCTCATTAGTGACAAGGTACACCTTACCTTCACAGGTGTCAAGCACGTTCAGGAACTCAGAAACATCAATGTCGTGCAGACTCATTACAGAGGTCATCATAGTTTCATCCTCCTTACTCAAAGAATATTCTTTTTTCCGTGCCGCCGTGTAAAACGGCTTAACCCAAAATATCGGCTCTCACCGATAGTCAAGCGGTTTTTCTCTTGACAATGTTATTATATCCCGTTTTTTGTGAAAGTCAACAACAAAAGCATATTTTCTTTGTGCAAGGTGCTAGATAGCTGATGATTTTTAACACAACAAACATCGTAATTATGTGCATATTTCATAAAATATCTGACCGATTTTTTGACGCGAAAGAAATTTGTGCGGCAATTTTAGTGAGTTTTTAACACTAAATCCCGACTTTTCAAGTGATTACTGTATTTATCGCCAAATCGTGTTTTTCAGGCTTTGCTATGGCGATTTCTTGCCTAATATTATTCAGACTTCCTGTTTTTTGCACACGATTTGTTGCTCTGTCAAGCTCTTATCTATTGCTTTATACCGCGGTTTTTGCTACAATATCTATAAATAAAAAAGTTTTTTCGGAGGTTTACCATGTTGAACGAAAAATACAGGATATTCAAGAGCGGTACAGATATACGCGGCGTAGCGTCCGAGGGCGTCGAGGGCGAGCATATAAACCTCACCGATGAGGTGATAGCCGCTATGGCTGACGGATTTATCCTCTGGGTTGAGAAAAAGACCGCCAAGCCCGCGACCGAGCTGACCGTATCGGTCGGCAGAGACTGCCGTATATCGGGCGAGCGTATAGCGAACGCCGTTATCGCGCGGCTTGTACGAGCCGGAGCTAAGGTGTATAACTGCGGTCTTGCTTCTACTCCCTCTATGTTTATGACTACCGTTGACCTCGGCTGTGACGCGGCAGTACAGATCACCGCGTCTCACCACCCGTTCAACCGCAACGGTCTCAAGTTCTTTACTCGCGACGGCGGACTTGACGCGCCCGATATCGAGGCTATCCTGCAGCACGCTCAGGACGGCGATATCCCCGCGGCGGCTGACGGCGGCAGCGCTGAGGATATAGACTATATGGCTCGCTACTGCGCTCATCTGCGCGATATCATAAAGAGAGAGGTCAACGCCGACGACTATGAACACCCGCTCAAAGGCTTTCATATCGTTGTCGACGCGGGCAACGGCGCGGGCGGCTTCTATGCAGACAAGGTGCTCGAGCCTCTCGGCGCAGACACAAGCGGCTCACGTTACCTTGATCCCGACGGAATGTTCCCCAATCACGTTCCCAATCCCGAGAACGAAGCGGCTATGCAGTCTATCTGCGAGGCTGTTATCGAGAGCAAGGCTGACTTAGGCGTTATATTCGATACCGACGTCGACCGCGGCGGAGCTGTTGATAAATACGGCAAAGAGATAAACCGCAACCGTCTTGTGGCTCTCGCTTCATGCCTGGCTCTTGAGAAGAACCCCGGCGGCACAATAGTCACCGACTCCATCACCTCAACTGGGCTCAACGAGTTTATCGAGAAGCACCTCGGCGGCAGGCATTACCGCTATCGCCGAGGATATAAGAACGTCATCAATAAGGCTGTCGAGCTCAAGGCTCAGGGTATCAGCGCTCCGCTGGCGATAGAGACCTCGGGTCACGCCGCTATGGAGGAGAACTATTACCTCGACGACGGCGCTTATCTGTGCACAAAAATAATCATCAAGGCGGCTCAGCTCAGCAAGAACGGCGAGAGCCTTGAGAGCCTGCTCGCCGACCTCAAAGAGCCCAAGGAGGCTGAGGAGATACGCATAAAGATCACTGACGCCGATTTCAAGACCACGGGTCAGAGGGTCATAGACGAGCTCGAGGCTTACGCTCAGGCTCAGCCCGACTGGCATATAGCCCCCGATAACCGCGAGGGTATACGCGTCAGCTTTGACAGCGACGGCGGCGACGGCTGGTTCCTTCTCAGGCTCTCTGTCCACGATCCGATACTGCCCCTCAATATCGAGAGCGATATCGTCGGCGGCGTAAGGATCATCGAAGAAAAGGTCATGTCCTTCCTCAAAACTCAGAGCGGAATAAAGGTCTGAGTATACAAATCGCGGTCCGACCCCCAAGGATGACTATTATCTCTCAGTTGGCAGAATTGTTTTTCAGAGGCTTAAAAACGGCTTAAACACTGGACCGCAACCTATAGTTGCGGAGAATTCGACAAAATGACAACTTGAATTGATTGCGCAACCGCGGGGATTTCTGATAGAATTCAGTCAACAGATCAAACAGCAAACGTCTGTAGATTGGATTTATCGAAAAGGAGGATGGGTCATGAACATAGAAACAGCTAACAGATTATATCAGTATCGCAAGCAGATGGGTATCTCTCAGGAGGAGCTCGCTTCTCGTATCGGCGTATCGCGCCAGGCGGTCAGCAAGTGGGAGAGAGCAGAGGCCTCTCCCGATACAGATAACTTGATAGAGCTGAGCAAGGTATACGGAGTTACTCTCGACGAGATGCTTCGCGGAGATCACGCTGAGCCCGAAGCCGCCGAAACCGAGGATAGTAAAAAAGAAGAAGTAAAGTCTGAGGACAGCTTTGATAACGAAAGCAACTCGAATGACGCTCGAACCGGAGCGGGCTTCAATGCCGACGGCAACAGGGTACATATCGGCTTTGACGGGATACACGTCAATGATAAGAACGGTACTAAGGTCGATATTGACAAGAACGGAGTTTTTGTAACTGAGAACGGCGGGCAGAGGGTCTATACCGACACTGAGGGCGTTATACATAAAAGTGAGGATATTACCGCTGAGGAGCAGGAGCGCAAGAACAGGAGCATCTGGCTCAGGATGCCTTTTCCTATCGTGGCGGTTCTCGCGTATGTGCTGTTCGGCACTCTCAATATTATGGGAGGCTGGGCATGGGGCTGGATTGTTTTTCTCACCATCCCGCTGTACTACACTCTCGTTGAGGCTGTGATCAAGCGCAGACCCGTCATATTCGCCTATCCAGTGTTAGCGGCTATGATATATCTTATACTCGGCGCTTCGCTTAATCTCTGGCACCCCGGGTGGATAGTTTTTCTTACTATTCCGATCTTTTACTGGATAGCGAAAAAATGATTGAACCGACAGGCGGATAATCCAAAATATTGCTGAATAATGTCACTTTGCCTACAAAACATGCGGCTGATAATTCCGTACGCGCAATAATGGTTAAAAATTTGACATAATTATTGACAAAGGGCTATAATACTAATAATATGATGATGTGAAGTACAGAGAGCGCGCTCTCTGCCGCATATTCTGTTAGGAGGAGACACAATGGTATTAGAAAAGATTAAGGCTATCTTCGCGGATTACTACCGTATAGACGAGGATACTCTGACCCCCGAGACTAACCTGCAGAAGGACCTTAATGCTGACTCTGTCGATGTAGTAGAGCTTCTGTTCGCTATTGAGGACGAGTTTGATATCGAGATCCCTGAGGAAGAGATCGAGAAGATCCACACTATCGGCGACATCGTTAACTACCTCGAGGATCGTGTTTGATATCCGGTATTTATAAGCCAAAAGAATTAAGGCGGTCTCAGACCGCCTGATTTTTTTGACCTTTTATACTTTTTTTGCGCAAAGTATACAATTTAATCGCGCTTTTATGCCGTGTTTACTACTTGCCAAAACCGCTTAATAATAGTATAATAACTTTAATTAGGCTCTGTGAGCCGACGGGTCACGCCGCGGCAGTCGTCGCGATATTTGCTGATAAGGCTTTGACCCACTACCTAATATTGATTTGGAGGATATTATGGCTCAGAATAAGAAAATGGTCGAGGCTATCACCGGCCGCGACGAGGATTTCGCAAAATGGTATACCGATATAGTTAAGAAGGCGGAGCTTGTTGATTACAGCAACGTAAAGGGCTGCATGGTCATCCGCCCCTACGGGTTTGCTATCTGGGAGAATATGAGGAACGATATGGACCGCCGCTTCAAGGAGACGGGTCATGAGAACGTATATATGCCCATGTTCATCCCCGAGAGCCTCTTGCAGAAGGAGAAGGACCACGTCGAGGGTTTCGCTCCCGAGTGCGCGTGGGTAACCGTCGGCGGCTCTGAGAAGCTCACCGAGCGCCTGTGCGTACGTCCTACCTCAGAGACCTTGTTCTGTGAGCATTACGCAAAGGTCATCAACACCTACCGCGACCTGCCTAAGCTCTATAACCAGTGGTGCTCGGTAGTCAGATGGGAGAAGACCACCCGCCCCTTCCTGCGTACCTCTGAGTTTCTCTGGCAGGAGGGTCACACCATGCACGAGACCGAGGAAGAGGCTCGCGAAGAGACCCTGCGTATGCTTCAGGTATATATCGACTTTTATAAAGAAACTCTCGCTATCCCTGCCGTCTTCGGCAGAAAGACCGAGAAGGAGCGCTTCGCGGGAGCTCGCGAGACCTATACCATCGAGCCGATGATGCACAACGGCGTCGCTCTGCAGGGCGGTACCTCTCACTACTTCGGCGACGGCTTCGCAAAAGCCTTCGACATCACCTATCAGGGCAGAGACAACAAGCTGCATTATCCTCACCAGACCTCATGGGGAACATCCACCCGCATGATCGGCGCTCTTATCATGGTACACAGCGACGACGACGGTCTTGTACTGCCGCCTAAGGTAGCTCCCATCCAGCTCGCTATCATCCCGATAGCTCAGCATAAGGAGGGCGTCCTTGATAAGGCAAACGAGCTGTATAATGCTTTAAAGACCAAGTTCCGCACCAAGCTCGACGACTCCGACCAGAGCCCCGGTTGGAAGTTCGCTCAGTATGAGATGAAGGGCGTTCCCGTTCGTCTTGAGCTCGGCCCCAAGGATATCGAGAAGAACCAGTGCGTGCTTGTACGCCGTGATACCAGAGAGAAGCTCTTTGTATCTCTCGATAACATCGAGCAGGAGATAGCTGACCTTCTCGTAAAGATCCACGACGATATGTATGATCGCGCTCTCGAGAACATGAAAGAAAAGACCCACGTTGCTCATACCTTTGACGAGTTCGTGGATATCGCCGCGAACACCCCCGGCTTCATCAAGGCTATGTGGTGCGGCGACAGCGCCTGTGAGGATAAGCTCAAAGACGTTACCGGAGGCGTAAAATCACGCTGCATCCCCTTTGAAGAAGAGAACCTCGGCGATACCTGCGTTTGCTGCGGCAGACCCGCCAAGCACATGGTATACTGGGGCAAACAGTATTGATTAAGTGAGAAGTTAGGAATAATAATTGTAGGGGAGGGGCTTGCTCCTCCCGACTAAGGCACTGCATTGTTCAGTGAACCGGCGCAAAGCGCTCCGTGGGTTGCTTGATCATACGCAAGTTTTGTATGCGGCAATCCTCCGCCCCTGTCGGGGCGCCTCCCTGAGAATTGCGGAGGCTTTAGTTCCGCTATACTCCTCGCTTCAAAATGAAAGAAAGGAGCGGTTATATGCCGATAAAGATACAAAATGATCTGCCTGCTATCAAGATACTCGAGAGCGAGAATATCTTTGTCATGCAGGAAGATCGCGCGACGACCCAGGATATCAGGCCGCTCAAGATAGTTATCGTAAATCTTATGCCCACCAAGGTGGCTACCGAGACCCAGCTCATGCGTCTGCTCGGCAACTCGCCCTTGCAGGTCGATATCGAGCTGCTCCAGATGGCGAGCCATAAATCAAAGAACACCTCTGACGAACATCTGACCAAATTCTATAAGACCTTTGACGAGATAAAGGATGAGAAGTTCGACGGTATGATCGTCACCGGCGCTCCCGTAGAACTGATGGAGTTTGAAGAGGTAGACTACTGGGACGAGCTCTGTGATGTTTTCAGATGGGCTAAGAAGAATGTATATTCAACCTTGTATATATGCTGGGGAGCTCAGGCGGGACTGTATTTCAATTACGGTATAAAGAAGCATAAGCTGCCCAAAAAGCTCTTCGGTATCTACAACCACATGATACTCAACCACAAGCACCCGCTGATGCGCGGCTTTGACGATTTCTTCCTCGTGCCTCATTCACGCTATACCGGCGTATTGAGCGAAGAGATCGAGGCCGTGCCGGAGCTTGAGATACTCGCTACATCAAAGAAAGCGGGCGTCGCTATAATATGCTCAAAGAACGGCAGAGAGTTCTATCTGCTCGGCCACTGCGAGTATGATTACGATACCCTCGCCAAGGAGTATTACCGCGATGTTGAAAAAGGGCTTGATATCCAGATGCCCTATAATTATTTTCCCGATAACAACATCAACCGCAAGCCCGTTATGACATGGCGCTCGCATGGCTCTCTCTTGTACGCGAACTGGCTGAACTATTATCTGTATCAGCAGACGCCGTATGACCTCGAGGAGCTCAAGAAAATGTACGCTGAATAAAATCACCGACCTGTTCAAAAGCAGGTCGGTTTTTTGCTTTACAGGAAACTGTTCGTTTTTGCAAAGCAAAAAGATTTGTATGCCCGCTCAGTTTGCCGCTGTGCGGCACCGAGCGATGGCGATGCGAAATGCGCGCAAAGCGCGCTTTCTTATTTGACAGGAAACTTCAAAAATTATCTGACATGAAATCGGTTGTTTGAGTATGGCAAAAAAACAGCGGCCTTTCGGTCGCTGTTTGTCATTACTGTTTCAATAGATAATAGCTTACTTTAATTCCCTCGATATCGAGGACCTTCTCGGTTACGGAATAGGTAAAGAGTGTTTCCTTATCCCATGTGTCGAGCTTGATGCGGAGCTTGCCGTAATCATCGCCCTCGTTCTTGAATGTGCCCTTGACTGTTTCGTTTGTATCATCATTTGTCAGCGAGCAGGTACCGTCCGCGTTGAATATCCATGTCCAGTTGCCGTCGATCTTATCTGTCTGCTTCCATGTGGCATAAAGACGCTCGTCTTTGATCTCCTTTTTACCGCAGGCGGCGAATACCGACGCGAGTATGGCGACGACCATCAGAACGGCGACTATTCTTGAAAATCTCTTCATTTATCATATTCCTCCTAATTTGTGGATAGAACTATTATAACATATATATATCGAAAATTCTATAGTAAAATAGATGTTTTTATCTTGATTTATATCGTGTGTTAAGTGAAAGATAACAAAAGGCGGAGAGCCGAGCCCTCCGCCGATGTTCGCTTTGCTTTATGATCGCGCTGAAATTAATCAGCTACAAAGAATACATCCATGCCTGTGGTCTCGCCGTCAGCAACGATGTAAGCCTTGCTCTCTTCGGGCTTTACATATACTGTATAAGCCTTCTTGCCCTTAACTACCTTCTTAACGTTCTTCTCGATGTCGTTAACAGAAACGGTAGCGCCGCCGAACTGGATGTACATATCGAACTTGGGCTCAACCTTCTTAGCAGCGGGCTTCTTAGCGGCTGTCTTAGTCTCAGCCTTGGGAGCAGCCTTGGCAGCAGCCTTTGTCTCAGTCTTCTTAGCTGCTGTCTTAGCAGCGGTCTTTGTCTCAGTCTTCTTAGCGGCTGTCTTAGTCTCAGCCTTAGCGGTTGTCTTTTTTGCAGTTGCCATGTTAAAATCCTTCTTTCTTGAATTTACGAATGTTGAAATGATAGGCAAGTCTTTGCTTGCTTACAGTTTGTATTATATATTGGTGATTTACGCTTGTCAAATAATAACACGAATTTTGTGTGATTATACAAATGACGGCGAAGCGGCGCGACTTTTGTAGGTATTGTTGACGGAAGATTTTTGCACAAAAATATAGAATGGTTGTTTTTTGCTTTGCATATTTCACAAAATCAGCATTAGTATTTGTGAAATATCACAGGGTAATAATACGGACTTAGACAATATCACTATATTATCATTCAAAATTTTGTTGTATTTTTTGAGCTGTCGGGTTGCAACCCGAGCCGTACTCTGTTATAATA
Source organism: uncultured Clostridia bacterium (assembly GCA_946183365.1). Taxonomy (GTDB): domain Bacteria; phylum Bacillota; class Clostridia; order Oscillospirales; family Acutalibacteraceae; genus Ruminococcoides. Next base: position 70,911 of record CAMHAH010000012.1, on the reverse strand, counting down.
ACTGAGTACAAAAATATGGACTTATACTTTTTCTCTGTGAACAGCTGAAACGGTATATCAAAGAGGTATTTATGCTCAGCTCTTTTTTTGACGTCGGCACTCAGGTGCTGGTGTTGTTTATACTTATCGGAGTCGGCGCTCTTTTGAGCAAGCTCGGGTTCATCACCGACATGGGCTCGCGCACCATGACCGACGTCGTGCTCTATGCCGTCACTCCCTGCGTCATCATCAACGCCTTTCAGCGCGAGTATCAGCCGCGGCTTTTGAACGGACTTCTGATAACCCTCGCGGCGGCTTTTCTGACCCTCGGGTTCTCGGTACTGCTCGCCGAGCTCATGTACCGCAAGATGGATATCTCACGAGGGGTAGTGCTCAAATTCGCGGTGGTGTTCTCAAACTGCGGCTTCATGGCTCTGCCGCTTCAGCAGGCGGTGCTCGGTGACGACGGCGTATTCTACGGAGCGGCTTATGTCGCGATGTTTAATATCTTCATGTGGACCTACGGGCTCATCGCCATGAGCCGTAAGACGCAGCCCAAAGAGGCTCTCAAAGCTATCGTGAACCCGGGTATCATCGGTACAGTGATAGGGCTGCTGCTCTTTGTGTTTTCGATCAAACTCCCCACGGTCATCTCAACGCCCATCGGTATGCTTTCAGCGCTCAATACCCCCGTGCCGATGCTGGTGATCGGTCATCAGCTCATGCGGTCCGATATACGCAGAGTACTCAAAGACAAGGATGCTTATATCGCTATGGCGATCAGGCTCATCATCCTGCCGCTCGCGGTCATGGGCGTCATGCTGCTTCTGCGAGTTGACCCCACAGTTACCACCGCGACCGTTATAGCCGTCAGCGCGCCCGTAGCGGCGTTCACCACCATGATGGCGACCAAGTACGGCAGAGACGTCGAGCTCAGCGCGGGCATAGTATCCGCGTCGGCTCTGTTCTCGCTTATAACCATGCCGCTCACGGTAGGGCTCACACAGTATCTGTCAGCAGGTGTATAAAGCTATTATTTACACTTTTTTATATTATATCAAAGAAAGGATAAAAATATGCCGAAAAATCCTAAGCAAAAGCTCAAGCTCATGTATATAATGAAGCTCTTTCTCGAAAAGACCGACGAAGAATACGGAGTTACCGTAGCGGATATAATAGACTATCTCTCGGATTACGGTATCGAGGCTGAGAGAAAAAGCATATACAGCGATATAGAGTGTCTGAGAGATTTCGGACTGGATATAGTCAAGACAAAGGTCGGCAAGATATCTCTGTTCAGCCTTGTATCGCGCGATTTCTCGGTCGAGGAGGTCAAGCTTCTCATAGACGCGGTGCAGTCGTCAAAGTTCATCACTGTTAAGAAGAGCCGCGAGCTGATACACAAGATAGAGAGCTTAGCCTCTGAGAACCAGGCTAAGGAGCTGCACCGCCAGGTGATCGTCGCGAACCGCGTCAAGAACTCGAACGAGGATATATACCGCAATATCGACAGCATAAACCGCGCTATCAACAATAAACGCAAGATAGGCTTTTATTATAATATGTGGCAGGTATCTCGCAAGGGAGCGAAGAAGATAGTCAAGGTCCGCCGCCATGACGGTCAGCGGTATATCCTTACTCCCAAGGCGCTGACATGGGACGACGAGAATTATTACCTCATCGCCTATGATAAAGAGGCTGAGATGCTGAAGCACTTCCGCGTTGACAAGATGGAGGATATCTCTGTCGAGGACAGCCGCGCCGACAGCTCCAAGGCGGTCGATAAATTCGACCTCGCGGTATACGCGAAGCAGGTATTCGGGATGTACGGCGGCGAGACGGTCAGCGTAAAGCTCAAATTCGATGACAGTCTCATCGGCGTTGTAGTTGACCGTTTCTCGGATAAGGTGTTCATCCAGCCGCACAACGACGGCACCTTCACCGTCAGTACCGAGGTCATGCTTTCGCCGCAGTTCTATGGCTGGGTATTCTCCTTCGGCGACAAGGTCAGGATAGTATCTCCGAAGTCGGCAAAAGACGGCTTCATGGATTACCTGTCCGAGGTCACCGAGCAGTACCGATAAAAAACAGATCGGCGCCGTGGCTGAACGCTCGTTCGTAAAAGTGAACAGCGGGTATCACTTGCGTTTACTTTTTCATTTTTGGAGTAAATAGTGGGTATTACTTGCGTTTACTTTTACAATTAACGCCAGCCGCCGCGCGTACAGAGTACCGTTTATCGGACACATCATCTGTTAAGCTTATATCACGGGACACTTCTCCCGTGATATTTTCGGGTATGTCCCGGACAGGATGTGAACGGTATGCTGAATTTTTGTATTTTTTTGTTTATTTTTTACGCTTTATGTGCTATTATTAGAATGATAGCGCGACCGCAAAAGTTTTTTAACGTTTATAAAAAGAAGTAGGATAGATATGAGCAGTATAATTTTAGCGTCTAAATCTCCGCGCAGACAGGAGCTTATAGCCAATATCACGGATGATTTCGAGATTGCCGCGGCAGAGGAGCCCGAGGTCCTGCCCGACGGGACGTCTCTTGAAGAAGCGCCTGTTTTTCTCGCGGCGTACAAGGCGGGCTCGATAGCTAAGCTCAACCCCGACAAGACCGTTATCGGCGCTGATACCGTGGTCATACTCGGCGATGAGCTGATGGGCAAGCCTAAGGATGAGGCAGACGCTGTAAGGATGCTGCGGGCTCTGTCCGGTAAGGTGCATACCGTCATAACGGGCTGCTGTATCATCAAGGGCACGCATCGGCGCACCTTTTCACAGACGACCTCAGTTGAGTTCTATGAGCTCAGCGACAGGGAAATTTTGGATTATATCGCCACGGGCGAACCCTTTGATAAGGCGGGCGCCTACGGTATCCAGGGGCGCGGTATGCTCCTCGTCAAGGGTATAGTCGGCGATTATTACAATGTTATGGGGCTCCCCGTCGCTAAGCTTGAGCGCGAGCTCAGACTGTTGTGAGAATGATACCTGCGTGAAAGGACGGTTTGTATGACCCATCTGTTTATACTCAACTCCTTTGCGGGTACAAAGGACTCTACTCCGCGTCTCAAGGCTGAGATAGAGGCTCTCGACAGGAACGACGTTATAGTAGAGTTCACTAAACGAAAAGGCGACGCTGAAAACATAGCCCGCCGCTATGCAGAGAAGGGCGAGCCGCTGAGGGTGTATGCCTGCGGCGGCGACGGCACGGCTAACGAGGCTGTGCAGGCGCTGTACGGCTTTGAGAACGTCGCTCTCGGCGTTATTCCCATCGGCACGGGCAATGATTATGTCCGCTCTCTGCCTGCCGACAGCCCCGACGATTTTCTTGATGTAGAGAAAATGATAAACGGTTCTGTCATCACCGTAGACCTTTTGAAGTGCAACGACAGATACGCTCTCAATATCATATCCGTAGGGTATGACTGCGAGGTGGCTGAGCAGGCTCAGAGGAACAAGCATCTGCCGCTTATCTCGGGCTCTCTGGCGTATAAGCTGGCTATAGTACAATGCCTGTTCACAAAGAGGAAGCATACTTTCACATCCATCGCCGAGGATAAGGTCATCGAGATACCCGACGGCTTCAAGACCCAGATGCTCGCCGTAGCGGCTAAAGGAATGTACTACGGCGGCGGTATCAAGGCGGCGCCTTACGCGAGGCTTGATGACGGGCTGATAGACTTTATGTCTATACCGACGGTACCGATAAGCTACTTCGCTCGGCTGATGGGCTCGTTTACAAGGGGCGAGCATATCGACAACCCCAAGACAAAGGGGTTTATCGTAAATCAGAAATGCCGCGAGCTGAGGCTCAAAGACAAGGGCGAGCTGAAGTTAGGCATAGACGGTGAGATGATCGTCATGAACGATCCGGTTATCACCGTAGTACCTAAGGCTCTTGATATAATAATACCGAAGCAGTGATTTTGAATGAATATAAGGAAGGCTCATACCGCTTGATGTATCAAGGCGGCGTGAGATGAAAAGATAGGGATAATGAAGAGATTTTCAGGAAAAATACCGATAATAGCGGCGGCTGTACTGCTGACGCTCGTGATAACGGTGCTCGGCTGTGTGTCGGCTGTATCGGCGTCGTCGTCGCGCAGGGCGTCAAACGCTCAGACCGCCTTGATAAGCGCAGACAGCGCCGATAAGAACACAAGCTATGCGGGCTGGCTCAACAACAGGATACAGCAAGCCTCTCATAACCGCGTGAAATGGCTCGGCGAGCTTTTGAAAGCCACGGGGCATGAGGTCACCGGCGGCGGCGACGATATACTCAGACAGGCTTATGACCTCGGCTGGATACCCGCCTACAGCATGACCGATATGTATATGCCGCTCAGCCGCAGATATGTTGGCTACACCATGACGAGGGCTCTTGATTATCCCGAGAGCTACGCGGGCTATATAGCCGATATCACTAAGGACGAGAGCTATATGTCCACGATGGCGTACCTCGGCTACTTTATCCCCGATATCAACAATGAGATACACCCCGGCGCGACGATAACAAGCGAGGAGTTTGACGCTCTTTGCGACGAGCTTGACCGATATTCAAGGCTCAAGGGCAAGAGCATACTGTCCTTCGGCGACAGCATTATGTACGGCTCAGGCAACGACGGAGCGGGTATCTCTGATATGATAGCCGTGAAATACGGAATGATCTGTACCGATTACGCGATACCGGGAGCTACCTTCGGCATTTGTGACGAAAAAGAGCATATCCCCGATCAGATACGAAAGGCGTACGCCGCACATAAGACCGCCGATATCATCCTTATCAACGGCGGCACCAACGACGTAAACCATACCGCTCTCGGAGAGATGAAGAGCGGTTTTGATATGAGCCGCCGCAGCGAGAAAGAGCTCTCGGGCGCGTTCGAGCGTTCCTTGTGGCTGCTGCGTACATACTGGAGAGATACTCCGGTCATATATATCCGCGCTCATAACATGGAGCTCGGCGATGATAAAAAAGAGAAGATATACGGCGAGAGGTGCATGGAGATAGCCGAGAAGTGGTCTGTCCGCGCCGTAGACCTGTATAACGACAGCGGTCTCAATACCGAGGACGCCTCTATGCGCAGCCGTTATACATATCTTAATCCGTACACGGGTTACACCTGTGACGCTATACATCCCAACGCGATAGGTTATGCTAAATACTATCTGCCGCTTATCACAAAGGCGGCAGACGCGGAGCTTACAGAGGAGGCTCGATAAATGTTAAAACTATATATTGCCGTGCCCTGTTATAATGAAGAAGAGGTGCTGCCCGACAGCGCCGAGAAGCTCAGGGCAAAGCTCAATTCCATGATGACAGACGGGCTGATCACTCAAGACAGCCGTATCGTATTCATCGACGACGGCAGCAAGGACAAGACCTGGCAGCTCATCACTCAGCTGCATGAGAGCGACAGTATCTTCAGCGGTATCAAATTAAGCCGCAACCGAGGTCACCAGAACGCGCTTATGTGCGGGCTTATGACATTAAGAGACGAGGCTGACGCGGTCATATCTATAGACGCCGACCTTCAGGACGATATCGAGGTGTTCGACGAGATGGTCAGAAGGTGCGAGGATGGCTGCGACGTGGTATACGGCGTGCGCTCAAAGCGTGAGACCGATACCTTCTTCAAGCGCTTTACCGCCGAGGGTTACTACAAGCTGCTCGACAAGATGGGCGCTAAGGTCATCTTCAACCACGCCGATTTCAGACTTATGAGCCGCAGGGCTCTGAGAGCCTTCGCCGAGTTCAGAGAGACCAATCTATTCCTCAGGGGCATGGTGCCGATGGTAGGCTACAAGAGCGATATAGTAACCTACGAGCGCTCCGAGCGCCTCGCGGGTGAGAGCAAATATCCGCTCAAGAAGATGCTCGCTCTCGCATGGGAGGGCATAACCTCTCTGTCTACAAAGCCGATAAAGATGATTACCCGACTGGGTCTTATCATCTTCCTGATAAGTCTTATCATGCTTATCTATACGCTGATACGCTATTTTACGGGAGCTACCAACACCGGCTGGGCGTCGCTGATGGTCTCTATCTGGGCTATTGGCGGTCTGCAGATGGTGGCGATCGGTATCATCGGCGAGTATATCGGCAAGATCTATCTCGAGGCTAAGCGCCGCCCGAGGTTCATTGTAGAAGAATATATACATGACTAATCAAAAAAGCTGACCCGATGAAGGTCAGCTTTTATTTATATATGAATGATATCAGAGATTGAACGCTCTCTTTAAAAAGAGCTTGCCCGTGTTTGTGATGAAGATATCCTCGGATTTTCTGACTATGTCGTTCACGGGGGTGTTCTTCTCTTTGAAATCGACTATCAGTCTCGCCTCGACCAGTATCTGGTGGTCAAGGGTGCTGATATGCTCATAGTTGTGGTCGTTCTCGACCATATGACAAACGTGCATGGCAACGGCGTCGCTGATACCGCAGTCCTTCAGCATATCGCGGACTATGGGAATACGGTCGCCCTCTACGTTATGAACTACAGCGGCGAGCTCAAGATCGAGCTGTTCTTCGTCGGAGAGCTTCTCTATCTCGCCTATGCTTTTCGCAAGGGTGTATACGCGCACGAAATGCTGTACCTTAACAGGGTCGCCGTTGTGATATTCCTTCATCTTAAGCGCTACGCGGTTTACGTTCGCCGTGCGCTGTATCTGAGCCAACGTGGGCTTTTTATCGGGCATTTTTTAGCTCCTTCTTTCTCTTTTTCCGTTCTTCTTTATCTTTTTTTATGACTTGTCTTAAGTAGGCGAAGGTCTTTTCCTCTCCGTTCTCGGCGAGGTGGGTCAGGTACTTTTCTATCAGGTCAGAGGTCGCGGGGTGTATCATCTCTCCGCGCCTTGTTTTGCCGTTGAGAAAATAGGTGAGGGGGCTTTGGTCGGTATATTTGTCGCCCTGATATATCTTGCTCGCCGCGACGCGGTCACAGAACATCTCTACCACATATCTGGTCGGCATCTCTACGGGCTTTATCTTCTTATCTACAGGCGAATAATCCGTCCAGTACTCAAAGTGGTGGCGGTTCCTGCCCTTATGGTGCATCCACGATTCGCTGTAGCCCTTTACCTCTCTCTCTCGGTCGTTGGGGCTGCGGGTGCCCTGCCAGTATCTCGCGCCCTCGCTGAACTCCGTCCATGAGTATTTCGACAGGTCGTGCTTCAAGCCCTGCCACGGTATGCCCGCCTTGAAGCAGTTGCGTATCACCTCATGGCGGTGGCGCGTGATGGTTCTGAAATGATTAAGAGCCTTTGCCATATGATCCCTCTTTTCTACCATGTATTATATAGTAAAAGCGCCGTCTGTGCAACAGATTTTTGCTTTTCAGGAACTGCTCGTTCCTTATATAGCAAAAATGCGGCTAATACTAATTTCAAATAAAACCCTTGTGAATAAGGGATAAAATAATCGACCACACAGAAGCTTGTCTGCTCCTGTATGGTCGGTTTTATTTAGTGCCAATATGGTTCTTTAATAAATCGGTATGAATTTTCTTCAATGCTGTAACCAAAATAGTCTATTTTTCCATTTTGATATAGGATGATAAGAGACAAGTCGCCTGAAAATATATCCTTTACATCATTAAAAACTACTTCTCCTGATATAAAATCCTTATTAGATAAATCATAACCATATACCGAGACTTGAGCTTTGTCATTTAACATTGCAATCCCCGACGAATAAGAAACAAATTTCGATACATCACTTCCTGTTAAAATGTAGTTATTAATATCTATTGTTTTTGAATAGTTATTAAATAAGAACTCTTCAAATTTCCAAATTGATTATTTCTATTTAAAAGGTTTAATTAATTTGTTTGAAATGTTGATTATTCTGAAATTGTTTTTGCTACAACCACAATAATTGTTGCAATTGTTGTGATTGTAGATATTTTTTCAAACAAAGTACTTATAAATAGATATTCTTTTGCTTGGTATCCGTGTCCGAATTCTTTACTTTTGTTCAAAAAAAAGTGGTGTAAATATGTCAAACCATGAATTCCGATTATCATTGTGATACCACTGAAAACAGTTCCTTGAACACTTGTAAGCAAAGGAAAACTATTATTGTAAAATACAAAATAGATTATTGTCGCTGTTATAACCAAACCAAAAGCAGTAACGGCGTCATTTATTGTTACTTTAACACTTTTTAAGCTTTTAAAATAACATACAGATATTACAGCCACACATACGAAGAGAAAAGCAATAACTATATAGTCAAAAATCTTTGATTGATATTGATCAGGAATGATAAAACTAACTAAAATTAAAGATATTTCCTCTAAAATGAACAAACAATAATCATATAATAATATTCTTTTATTCATTATTAACCTCCAGTTAATTCGTTTACCTTAAGGACTGGATATTAGCAATACTGTTAGGGTTAGTTATATTGACGCCGTTAGCGGTCTTTACAGATAAGACGTTTCCCCATGCGTCATAATCATAGACCACAAGCAGAGAGCCGCTCGCTCATGTAAAGGAGATACCGTTGCGGTACTGCAGCGGATTACCGATCGCATCATAGGTAATTGTATCGCCGTTATAAGAGGTCAGAAGATCTCCCCAAAAGGTATATATGTAATTATATCGTCGTTTATTGGCGCAGTCAATATCATTTGTGACTTTACAACTATACTGTGCAGCAGGGGATATCATCATATGCCGATGTGCCGTTGTCAAGCTTTTTTGCCTGAACGCAAAATTACCTCTTGACAAATTATATTTTATCAAATATAATAGATATCAAGATAAGTTCATTTGAGGGGTATAATATGAGTGATATAGATTATGATGAGATCATGAAGCTTGAAAACCAGCTGTGCTTTCCTTTATACGCGGCGTCGCGACAGGTGGTGTCCCTGTACACTCCGCATCTCAGGGAGCTTGGGCTGACCTATACCCAGTACATCGTGTTCCTTGTACTGTGGGAGAGCGACAATATCTCTGTCGGCGAGCTCGGCAGGCGGCTCTATCTTGACAACGGTACTCTTACCCCGCTGTTAAAGAAGCTTGAGACGGCGGGTTATCTTACCAGAGCCAGAGATAAGGGGGACGAGCGCGTCGTGACCGTCTCTCTGACCGACGAGGGCAGGGCTCTCAAGGAGCGCGCCAAGACTATCCCGCTCAAGATAGGCTCATGCGTAGCTCTGACCGAGAAAGAGGCGTTGAGCCTCTACACGCTGTTGTATAAGCTTCTCAGGGAGGTCAAATGATGGACAGACAAAAGACCATTGTCCGCACCAGTATAATCGGAATATTAGCCAACGTATTTTTGGCGGGCTTCAAGGCTGCCGTCGGACTTTTATCAAACTCGATCTCGATCGTGCTTGACGCGGTCAACAACCTGACCGACGCGCTCTCTTCGGTGATAACTATAATCGGAGCTAAGCTCTCGACTAAGCCCGCCGATAAAAAACACCCCTTGGGCTACGGCAGAGTAGAGTATTTGAGCGCCGTCATCATCGCGGTCATCGTTCTGTACGCGGGTATATCGTCGATAGTAGAGTCGATAAAGAGCATAATCGAGCCCGAGACCCCCGAGTATACCCCGATAGGTCTCTTGATCATCGCGGTTGCGGTAGCTGTCAAGATAATCCTCGGCACCTATGTGATGCGCACGGGCAAGAAGGTAAATTCAGACTCTCTCACAGCCTCGGGCAAGGACGCTCTCTTTGACTCGATAATCTCAGCCTCGGTGCTCTTTGCGGCGGCCATCTACCTTATCTGGGGCGTTTCGCTTGAAGCCTACCTCGGCGTAGTTATCTCGATATTCATCATCAAAGCGGGCTTAGAGATACTCCGTGACACTATCTCTCAGATACTCGGCGAGCGTATCGACAGTGAGCTGAGCAAAGATATAAAGCGCGAGCTGTGTACCTATGATAACGTATTCGGCGCTTATGATCTCATACTCCACAGCTACGGCCCCGAGACCTTTATCGGCTCGGTCCATATAGAGGTGCCCGAGACCATGAACGCTTCTGAGCTCGACGCTCTTGAGCGCCGTGTCACTACCGATATCGCCTCAAAATACGGAGTTATCCTGACAGGCATATCCGTATATTCGGTTAACCTCGCCGATCCCGAGACTGACCGCCTGTTCCACGCTATCCATGACGAGCTTACCGCCAAAGAGTATATTTTACAGATGCACGGCTTCAATCTCGACAAATCGACCGGGACCGTTACCTTTGACCTTGTGATCAGCTTTGACGTCAAGGACCGTGAGAAGCTGTACAGCGAGGTGCTCGAGCAGCTTAAAGAGAGCTATCCCGAGTACACCTTCTGTATAACTCTCGACAGCGATATTTCGGATTGATAAGCATATACAGCTTTCTGCAAATCAATATATATAAGTTAAAAAAGAGGATATTATCCTCAAACAATATAAGGAGGTATTATTATGGCAAGTATCTATGATTTCACACTGTACGACCGCAAAGGCAACGAGTATCCTCTTGCAAATTACAAGGGCGAGGTAATGCTCATCGTCAACACTGCCACAGGCTGCGGATTTACCCCTCATTATGAGCCCATCGAGAAGATGTACGAGCAGTACCACGACAAGGGCTTTGAGGTTATCGACGTACCCTGCAATCAGTTCGCGGGTCAGACCCCCGGAACCGATGAAGAGATCCACGAGTTCTGCACCGCGAGATACAGCACTCAGTTCCCCCAGATGAAGAAGAGCGACGTAAACGGCGAGAACGCTCTGCCGCTGTTCACCTATCTCAAGAGCCAAAAGGGCTTTGAGGGTTTCGGCAAGGGTGTAGCCGCGCTCGCTATGAAGGCTATGGCTAAGAAGATGGATAAAGACTATAAGAACAGTCCTGATATCAAGTGGAATTTCACAAAGTTCCTCGTAGACCGCGAGGGCAACGTAGTAGCCCGCTTTGAGCCGACAGCCGATATGAAGGATGTTGAGAAGGCTGTAGCCGAGCTGATCTGATCAGATCTTTTATCAAGGATCGGTATAACAAACCGAAACGAACGAAAAAACCGCCGGAGTAATCTCAGGCGGTTTTTTCATTTATATAGGATTATTCAGTGACCGTTACGGTCCTTGTGACGCGTACCCTCTGATTGAATACGTCCTTTACGGTGTATGTAAGGTAGTATACGCCGGGCTTTTCGCTCAGCACCTGACCCGCTACCGTTACGCGGTCGGTGATATCGTTGCCGCAGATGTCCGTCGCGGTAACGCCGTCCATGGGGCTCAGCGCCTCGCCCTTCTTTATCTGCGCGTCAGCCGCTCCGTTTATCTCGGGCAGCTTGCCGATGTATGGGTTATAGGGGTCGGTGTCGGTGGGGTCCCATCTGACATTATCGGGCACCTTGATCGTCTTTGGCTTGCCCAAAGGGTCTGCCGAAGCGTCGGCGTCGATTACGTGTACGGGCGTGTTAAGCGGACAATATTTGAATATCCATCTTACGTCTGCCGCCATCATCCTTACGCAGCCCTGAGAGGCGTGCTCGCCGAGCTTGTTGAACTCCTCGGTCTTTAGGGCGCTGTGGCTGTCGGTATCGTAAGGTACGGAGTGGAAGAGGTACGGACCCTCAAAGCCCGATACGAACATACCGTATACATCGCCGTACAGCGGGTGCCACGGCTCCTGGAAGTAGATCGAGAAATCACCCGTGACGGTGATATCGTTGCCGCCTGTACCGCAAGAGGCTACCATAGCCCTTACAGGCACGGTGTACTCGCCCTTGCTGTCATAGGTGTAGGCGGTTACGACGTTGGTTCGGCGGTTGACGGTCAGACTGTACAGATCATCGGCGCCCTTCTTCATATTCTCGGCGAGGATATCCTGATTGGCGAGTATAGCTGTGGTGAGCTCCTCGGGGATATCCGGCTCCGGGTTCTCGGTGACCGTGAAATCGCACGCGGCGGTAAAGTTCCTCGCTCCCGCGGTGATCGTAGCCTTGCCCGCTTTGAGCGCGTCGACATGACCCGCTGCGTCTACTCTGACTACAGAGGGGTCTGAGCTTGTGAACTCGACCTCGCTCATCTTAACGGCGCTCGGCACCGTGAGCATACAGATATCGCCGGTCTTGAGCTCCATCTGTACAGGGTTGCCGTCCGTCATAGAAAGCTTCATTGTGTCGTCCTGAGTGTCGGCGGGTTTTACTGCCGATACGCGCCATACGACGAACGCCGTCAGCGCGGCTACCAGTATTATGGCGGGGATAGCTATCTTCAGGATATTCGACCCGCCTTTTTTTGATGAATTATAACGGTATTTGTTACCGTATCTCATTACTTTTATAGGTTTCATAATATCTATTATACATACTTTACGCGTATTTAGCAAGTTACAGTTTTATCCGCGCATAAAACGATTGATAAATACGCCGAAAAATGTTAGAATTATCCTGAGGTGTACAAGGATGAATGATTTTTGCGGGTATTCAAAGAAGTGCAATTCCTGTCAGCTTTGCAACCTGAGCTATGACGAACAGCTGTCGTTTAAGGAGCGGATATGCAAAAGGCTCTTATCGGGCTTTTGTACCGTCGAGAGGATAACCCCATCGCCCGAGATAACGGGCTATCGCAACAAGGCTCAGTTCGCTTATATCAGAGACGGCAAGACGGTGAGGAGCGGCATATATAGGTCTACCACCCACAGCGTGATGGCTGCCGAGAGCTGCGCCGTCTGCTCAGAGAACGCGAACGGTATCTCGCGCGAGCTGGCGCGGCTTTTTCAGAGCTTCAAGATAGTTCCCTTTGACCCGTACACGGGCAGAGGGTGGCTCAGGAGCGTCATCATCCGCGAGGCGAGGGGTACGGGCGAGTGCATGGCGGTAATCATAGGCGCCGACAGTATCTTCCCCGCTAAAAAGACCTTCGCGACCGCGCTCAAAAAGGCTTGTCCTCAGCTCACTACCGCCGTGTGCGCCGTGAACAGCGACCCCAAAAAGCTGTTCAGCGGGCGGCAGACCTCGGTTCTGTTCGGCGAGGGCACTATCACAGACATCCTCTGCGGTGAGAAATTCGTCATATCATCATCCTCGTTTTATCAGATAAACAGCGCTCAGACCGAGCGCCTGTATAATAAGGCTGTGGAGCTCGCAAGGCTCAGCGGCGCCGAGACCGTTCTCGACGCCTACTGCGGAGTGGGCACCATCGGTATCGTGGCTTCACGCAGAGCCGAGAAGGTATATTCCGTCGAGCTCAACCCCGCCGCCATCCGCGACGCGAGGCTGAACGCTCAGCTCAACGGCATTGAGAATATCCGCTTCACCGCCGCCGACAGCCGCCTGTACGCAAAGGAGCTCGCAGAGCTCAAAGAGAGGGTGGACGTCGCCTTCATCGACCCTCCCCGAGCGGGCTGTACCGCGGGCTTTTTAAAGGCGCTCAGCCGCCTTGCTCCCGACAGGATAGTATACATATCCTGCAATCCCGAGACCCAGGCGCGCGATATCCGCGTACTGCACAGGCTCGGCTACAGAGCTGAGGTGTGCTGTCCGTTTGATATGTTCCCGCATACAAAGCACGTCGAGAGCATCGTACTGTTGACGCGTATAAAAGGAGAATAGTTTTGAAAGAGAATTTGATAAAAGAGATGAAAGAAAGCTTCAGCACTTTTGAAAAAGCCCGTGAGGATTATTTATTACAGCGCGGTATCCAGCGCAAAATTATCGTTAAGCTGTTGAAGGGCGATGATTATTCCGTTACGGATGGCGGCACCGCGGGCAGCGGCTTGAAGAATTACAAGAGTAATTTCAACAAACTTGACCCACCTCATGATCTGAGACATCATAAATGGGTCGAGGCTGAAAAGGACGGTATCGGTTTTCTTATCAGCTTGAACCCCGTGGATACCGACCCGGGATCAGGCAATATACATCATCTGTATGACAGGATAGGCGTTCAGGCGTATATTGAAGAAAACACCGAGAAAAGTATGCGCACCTCTATGATGATAACTCCGCTGAGCCTGCCTATGGATGAAGAAAAATGCGAAGAGCTGTTGAAGATCGTCGAGAGGCTCAGAAAAACGCTTGTATATCACAGGGATACCGAAATATGAAAAAGAACAGAGATCAGACGTCCGAGAGCCTGCTGCTCAGCGCGATACTCTCGTTTTCGGGAGGCTTTCAGGACGCTTATACCTACAACATCCGCGGCGGCGTATTCGCGAACGCCCAGACCGGAAATATAGTGCTGATGGGTCAGCATATACTGTGCGGCGAGTTTATGACCGCTCTCAGATATATCCTGCCCGTAGCGGCGTTCGTGCTCGGTATAATCATCGCCGAGCAGATCAGCCACAGGTTCAAGGACAGCTCAAAGATACATTGGCGGCAGATAGTGCTGATATTTGAGATAGTCTTACTGGTGATAGTGGGATTTCTGCCCAAGAGCTGCGATACAGTCGCTAATATAGTGGTATCGCTCTCCTGCGCCATGCAGGTACAGGCGTTCCGCAAGGTACACGGCTACGGCTACGCGAGCACCATGTGCATAGGCAATATGCGCAGCGGCGCCGAGAGCTTCTCGCAATTTCTCAGGAGCAGAGAGAAGCAGAGCCTTTATAAGGCGTTTCATTACTTCGGCATAATCTTGATATTCGCCCTCGGCGCGGGTATCGGCGCTCTTTTATCGGTGGCTCTTGGTATCAACGCCATATGGATGTCAGCCGCGATACTTCTCGTGTGCTGCCTTATGATGATAAAAAAGGAATTCTGATAAACAGGAAGGGATACGGATGGTATTTGAAAAGCTCAGCCTCTCTGACGAAGGCGCTGTAGAGGAGATGTCGGCGATAGCTACGGCTATCGTCAGGGAGCATTACGACCCGATACTCGGCAAGGAGCAGAACGACTATATGCTCAAAAAGTTCCAGTCGTATGACGCGATACGCGGTCAGCTCGAACAGGGCTACAGGTATTATTTCGTCGGCGATAAGGCTCATCGGCTGGGTTTCATGGCTTTTTATCCGAGAGGAGAGGCTATGTACCTCAGCAAGCTCTATCTGTATAAGGATGAGCGCGGCAAGGGATATTCGCGGCGGATGATAGATTTCGTCGCCGCCGAGGCTCGGGCAGAGGGGATCTCGGCAATAGAGCTCAACGTGAACCGCTTCAACGGCTCCGTAGATATTTATGAGAAGCTCGGCTTTACCCGTATCCGCTCTGAGAAGATAGATATCGGCTCGGGCTATTATATGGACGACTACGTCTATTCTATGTCTGTCTGATAACGATAAGATCAGCGGACGCTTTGTCGCTTTTGCAGAGAAATAATCGGGTGTTCAGCCCTATGTTTATCTAATGTGTCAGCGCTTGTTCATAGAATGTTAATAGACTTTTTTGCCGTGATTTGGTATAATCATTCTTATAAGCGCGGATATCCGCGTATAAAAAAGTAAGCGGATCATTGACAAGGATTGGTTATGAAGAGATTATTAGTAATATTACTTTGTATATCTATGATATTCTCGGCGGCGGTCCTGCCTGTCGCGGCTCACGACGTCTCTGATGAGATGGCTGAGACCGGCTGGAGCCTGCTTAGCGAGGAGCAGTTCCAGACCAAGATGGCTCAGCTGCGTTCAAAATACCCCAACGGCTCTATATGGTCGGGAGAATATTATGAGGACGGCATGGTCAAGGCGTGGACCTGCTGGGCGTATTCGGCTCAGATGCTTAATGAGTTCTTCGGCGTAAAGTTCTACGCCGACGGCATGATGAACTATAAATATTATGATACCTCGGGTATCTGCGCCGGCGACTGGGTGCGTATAGACTGGGACTCACATTCCATATTCATCACCAAGGTCACCGACAGCGGCGTTTGGTTCACAGACGGCAACGGTACCGGCGTATACAATCAGGTCCGCTGGGACGGCTTTTACTCTTGGTCTGAGATCAACAGCCGCTTCAGCTACCGTCTGCACCTGCCCGGCAATAACCTCAAGGGTACCGCGCCCGAGGATATAGTCTATACCATCGACTATAACTCTAACGGCGGCGAGGGCTCTATGTCGTCTGAGAAGCTCAAGGCGAACTCAAAGTTCACCCTTAAGAGCAACTCCTTTGAGCGCGAGGATTACGCCTTTGATTACTATACCGTCCGCCGCTCATATGACGGCACATGGTACACCAACGAGGCGGGCTGGCAGCCGTACACCGAGATCGTTGAGAACGGCTATACCTTCAAGACCTATCCCGAGGGCAGCACCTATACTCTGGGTACTCCGTGGATAGGCGGCGTATACGGCTCGTGCTCCTTCACTTTCTACGCCGAGTGGTCGCCCTTATATACCATAGCGTATGGGGGCAACGGCGGCGATGGCGATATGAGCTCTGAGACCCTGCGCTACGGCGACGGCTTCACCCTTGACGACAACGGCTTCACATACGACGGCTATACCTTCGGCGGCTACACCGTTTACCGTTCATACGACGGTAAGTGGTATACCAACGAGGCGGGCTGGCAGAGCCTGACCGATATATACGACAAGGGTTATACCTACAAGGTCTATCCCGAGGGCGGCTCTTACAAGGTCGGCACTCCGTGGCTGGGCAGTATCAGCGAGCCTTGCTCGTTCATCTTCTTTGCCGAGTGGATCCCCGACGACGCCTCGGTCGAGTTCTTTGACAACTACAGCGGCTACAACTATCTTCTGGGCTCAGACCTCGGCTCGGATTACTCTGATTACATCTACTCCCGCGATCCCTCGGTATACTCCGTATCCGTAGACCGCGGCGAGACGCTGAACAACAATCCGTCTTTGAAGATAGTCGGCAAATCCGCGGGCGAGTCGGGCTATGACCTCGCTATGGTCACCTCGACCAACATCGGCTGGGGCAACGGCTACAGCCAGCTGTGCGACGTCGGCGAAGATGAAGATTTCTATCTGCGTTTCTACGCAAAGTCTACCGTGGATAACGCTAAGATGTATGTACGCTGGGGCTTCGGCAGCACATATCAGTCGGTCACTCTGACTAAGGAATGGAAGCTGTATAATATACTTATCCCAAAGAACCGGTTTTTCGGAGCTACCCTCCACCCGTATTTCGATAAGAAGGGCACGTTCTATATAAACTCCCCTGTGCTGGGCTTTTCGGGTACGTCAAACATTGTGCCCGAGAGCGGCAGATGGGCGGCGTCTACCCGTACAGTAGACCTCGGCGGCACTATATCGGATATGCCCGTGCCCCATAGAGAGGACTACACCTTCCTCGGCTGGTACACCGACGCTGAGGGCGGCTCAAGGGTAACTGAGGATACCCCCATCACTCAAAGCCATATTCGCCTTTACGCTCACTGGTCAAAGGATATCTCCTTTGAGCCCGAGCAGGTATACAGCTCCAACGGCCATGTGTATGAGGTTTATAACAACACCATGGGCTGGGAGGAAGCCGAGCGGTTCTGTGAGGACAAGGGCGGTCACCTTATCACCCTCGACAGCTATTATGAAAATCAGCTCACACGCGATAAGATAAAGGATAAGCAGGGCTACTGCTGGATAGGTCTGAGCTACAACACCTCTAAAAAGGAGTGGGAGTGGGTCAACGGCGAGCCGTTCTTTTACAGACACTGGTATCTGCCGACCTATGAGTCTGAGGATACCGGCGAGTATTACGCCATGATGTACCCGATGAATATCGGCAACACCCCTTATTTCGGCACATGGGACAAGTGCGTCGGCAGCGACTACTTCCGCTCATACTACGGCTACCACAACTCGTTCTTCATCTGTGAGTACGATAAGCTCAAATACCGAGGCGACTCCGACGGCAGCGGTATCGTCGATATAGTGGACGCTACTGAGATACAGCGCTCTCTGCTCGGTTTTTGGGTGCCCATAGCCGATCATATCCTCATGCACGGCGACGTAGACGACAGCGGCTCTCTCGAGATCACAGACGCTACCTTTATCCAGCGCTACTGTACGAATGTCGAGACCCCCTACGCTATCGGCAGTCTTATGTAATAAATCACTCGATACTATTGACACAACGCAAGAGCGGTGTTAATATAATAATGTTGAGAGTACTCAACAACTTAATATTATCTTCGGGGTAGGGTGCAAGTCCCGACCGGCAGTATAGTCTGCGAGCGGCTGTCAAACGCCGCATGATACGGTGAAATTCCGTGACCGACGGTATTGATCAGGCTTTGTCTGATCTCAGTCCGGATGAGAGAAGATGTGATAGAAACAAGCGCTCCGTAGGTACCCGAACCTGCGGAGCTTTCATTTTTGTTATATTCTCTTTTGATTATGCCGAAACACTCTTATACCGGATAGATTAAAGAGAAAAGTCAAGGTGATCGCCTGTTTCAAATCCAAGATCATGTCTTGCGTCTTAAGACGCAAAGGAGTAAAAGTGTCAACGTCAAAGAAAACCGGAGCGTACCGTACCCGTATGCTCACCACAACCGCTATGCTCGGGGCTCTCGCGGGGCTATTGATGCTCATCGAGTTCCCGCTCGGCTTCATCGCGCCGTCGTTCTACAAGCTCGACCTCTCCGAGGTGCCTGTCATGATAGGTACCTTCGCCTTCGGGCCGATACAGGGCATCGTCATCGAGGCGGTCAAGATAATCCTGAAGCTCGTCATTAAGGGCACATCCACGGGCTTTGTCGGCGATCTCGCGAACTTCATCGTCGGCTGCGCCATGGTCATACCCGCGGGTCTTATCTATAAGCGCAAAAAGACCAAGAAGAGCGCTGTCATCGGTATGCTTGTCTCAACTCTCGTCATGGCGGTCGTAGGAGTATTCCTCAACGCCTATGTCATGATACCCATGTACGCGGCGTTCATGCCGATCGAGCAGATCGTCGAGGCGGGCAAGGCTATCATCCCGTGGGTCAAGGATACCTTCACCTTCTGTTTGTTCTGCGTACTGCCGTTCAACCTCTTAAAGGGCATTATAGTCTCGGTCATCGTTGCTGTCATCTACAAGCCTCTCTCACGGCTGATACACAAAGGTTTATAAATCTGTTCAAATGAAACGGGCTGCCGCACTTTTTGCGACAGCCCTTTATGTATGCTGATATTCTGTTATTGAGCGGCGTTCGCGTCAGCCGATACGGCGTCGTTCGATACCGCCGCCTCGGTCGCGGGAGCCTGTGTCGCGGGAGCTTTGGTCTCAGCCGTTGTCGGCGCTGTAGTAGCCGCGGGCTTCTTCTCATCGGGAGTGGCCTTGGTGATCTTCTCGATGTAGTTGAGCATATCGAACACCGTCTGCTCGGCTGTGCTGCCGTGGCGCTGGAACTGCTTGATGGGTATCTGCAGGGTATGGTTCTTCACCAGCGCGCTGACGTTCTTATACTCGGGCACGGTCTTTAGATATTCAAGGACGGCGGGAGTATCATAGAAGATGTAGTTCGGCGAGCTGATCTTGAGCTCGTTCGCGTTCACGAGCGGCTGTGTCTGGTTCATGAATACGTTCGTACAGCCGTTGAAGCCGAATATATTGTACTCGAGGGTGTCTTTGACGAAGGTGCAGAGCTGACCGCTGCCGTCGAGGTAGAGATAAGCCGCTGTCTGTACTATGCTTGATGTAGCGGTGTTCAGCTGATCGAGCATCTTATGCAGACCGTTGTAGCTGTCCTCGCCCTTTACAGCGCCTTTCTCGCTGCCGCCCAGAGCGGTACCGAGGTTCACATATACCGTGTGAAGCTCTTCGAGAGTGGTCGGGACATTCATGCTCAGCACCGTGATACCCGCGCTCTCAAGCGACTGTCTTACGTTCGCGCTGAGGGTGTTGTCTGAGATAACGAGGTCGGTCTCAGCGGCGGTTATCTGGTTCACATCGGGAGAAGCCCCCGCGCCTACCGCGGGCACGACGGATAAGAAGCTCTGGTCACATTCGTTCGAGCGGCCTACCATCTTGATATCGTAGCCGATATATGATATTATGTCGGCGAGCTCATCGTTGAGCACGACGATATTCTTAGGCTCTTTCTTTATGGTCGTGTCGCCTATGGTCACGGGGTACCCCGCCGAGGAGCCGTCTTTATTACAGCCCCCGAGCAGAGCGGCGCATGACAGCATGATACATAAAACAAGAAGCAGAGATAATGTGCGTTTCATAAAATACACCTCTTTTAATAAATGTGCATAACATATATATTGTAACTAAAACATACGGAATAGTCAAATAAAACTGGGAAATAAAACGAAAATTTAAAAATTATTAAAAAAATGTAAAAAGTACTTGCATTTTTGGTTTCATGGTGCTATAATAGCAACTGTTCCGAAAAGAACAGACAGTTGGTGTTGATGACGCAGGGGGTCCACCCGTTCCCATCCCGAACACGGAAGTTAAGCCCTGTAGTGCCGAAGATAGTGCCTTGGCGACGAGGTGTGAAAATAGGAAGATGCCAACACATAAAGGCTTCCACCCAGTAGGGTGGTTGTTTTTTTATATCCATTTTTTAAACTTTGATTGCAGGGGGTTGCCCCTGCTTTTTTTATGCGGTATAATAGGATATATAATGTATATTCTGCACAGAGTAGGGGAGGTCAAACCGATGACAGATTTTGAAAAGCTGAAAGAGATAATCGACAACTCTCACCGTATCGTTTTCTTCGGCGGCGCGGGAGTATCCACCGAGAGCGGCATACCCGACTTTCGCTCGGCGGACGGTCTGTATAATCAAAAGTATGATTACCCGCCCGAGGAGATACTCAGCCACACCTTCTTTATGCGCAACACCGAGGAGTTCTACCGCTTCTACCGCGACAAGATGCTCTGTCTTACCGCAAAGCCCAACAAGGCTCATTTAAAGCTCGCCGAGTGGGAGAGAGAGGGTAAGCTTCTCTCTGTAGTCACCCAGAATATCGACGGACTGCATCAGGCGGCGGGCAGCAGGCGCGTCCATGAGCTGCACGGCTCTGTGCTCAGGAACCGCTGTATGTCATGCGGCAAGAGCTACTCGGTTGAGAAGATCGCCGAGAGCTCAGGCGTGCCGAGGTGCGACTGCGGCGGTATCATCAAGCCCGAGGTAGTGCTTTATGAAGAGGCTCTGCCCGAGGATACCGTTATGGCGGCTCTCGACGATATCCGTCGCGCCGATACGCTGATAGTGGCGGGCACATCGCTGACGGTCTATCCCGCGGCGTCATATGTGCGCTATTTCGGCGGGGATCATATGATATTGATAAACCGCGATGAAACACCCTATGACCATATGGCTGACCTCGTCATCCACGATAAGGTAGGCGAAGTGCTCTCAAGGCTGTGAGCGGTTGGTAGTTAGTGGTTATTATGGTTACCGGTTAGTAAATGATACAATATAAAAGGCGCTTCTGACGGAGATCAGAAGCGCTTTTTCTTTGCGTTGTTATTTACCTGTCGCGGGGCGTACCGCCTTTATCTTTACCTTGTCGCCCGCCTTGTGGTCGGCGAGGACGTCGTAGATATCCTGGAACGAGGTGACCGCTTCGCCGTCGATCTCGGTGATTATGTCGCCTTCTTTGATATCGGTACCCGCGAGAGAGCCGTTCTCGTCGATTGTGCCGACAGCTACGCCCTGTGGGTAGTTGTAGTAGTATACCTCTTCCTGACTGACCTCTGTGCCCGAGAAGCCTATGCGCGCTCTGCCCTGTACATAGCCGTAGCGCATGAGGTCGCCGACTATCTCTTCAACGGTGGCTGAGGGGATCGAGAAGGTCATGTTCTCATAATAGCTGCCTACGTTCTTAGCGGTGGTGATGCCTATCACCTGACCGTAGATATTGCACAGCGGGCCGCCCGAGTTGCCGGGGCTGATAGCCGCGTCGCTCTGGATATATCTGACATAGCGGTTGATGCTTATCTCGCGGTCTACCGCCGAAACTATGCCCTGAGTGAGCGAGTTCTGGAATTTTACGCCTCCGGGACTGCCGATGGCGATAACGTCGTCGCCTACGTTGACCAGCTCAGAGTCGCCGAAGGTCACGGGCTTTAAGTCCTTTGCGTCTATCTTGAGCACCGCAAGGTCCGTCCAGGTATCATAGCCGATTATCTTAGCCTGATACTTCTTGTCTGAGTTGGTAACGATGTTGACCAAAAACGCCTTGCTGTTGCTCAGCACATGGGCGTTGGTGATTATATAGCCGTCGGCTGAGATTATCGTGCCTGTGCCTACCGCGACTATATCCTTCTCGTTGTCGGTGATCTCGTCCTTGAACAGCTCTACGGTGACTACGCTGTCGCTGACAGTCTCGTATGAGCTCTGTTTGGTATATTTATTGCTGTCCTTGTCCTTGGGCAGCTCGTTTAGGGTGATGTTCTTAGCGTCCTTGTTGGGCTCGCCTACCGAGTCGGGGTTGTCGTCCTCGCGCTTCTGGGTATCGCCCTTATCCTCCTTGAGGGTGATCTCATCCTCGACGTCGGTGTAGCCGCCCGATATATTGTTGATGCCGAAGGGGTCGTTCCCGGAGCCCTCTCCGCCGTCGCTTATGCTGAAGCCGTTGTTGCCGTTATTCTTGGGGCTGCTGCTCTTTGACGCTCTCGCTGAGACATATACTATGAAGCCTATGAGCATAGCCGCGAGTATCACGCACAGGATTATTATGAACGCCTTTGTGCCGGTGGATGTACGCGGCTTCTGCGGGCGCTGCGGGAAGTTCTGCTGAGGCTGCTGATATTGCTGATTATAGCTCGGCTTTGCGTATGGGTTGGCGGTATATGGGTTCTCGGTATTCATCGGCTGCTCATACTGAGCCTGCTGTATCGGTTGATTGTACTGCGGCTGTACGTTTTGCTGAGGCTGAGGCTGTATAGGAGCGGGAGCCTGCGGCTGCTGATAGGGCGGCGTATAGCCCTGCTGAGGAGCCTGATAATACTGCTGATAGCCCTGCTGAGGCTGTACGGGCTGTGCCGGCTGATTATACTGCTGATAGCCCTGCTGCTGTATCGGCTGACCGTATTGCGGCTGAGCGTATTGCTGAGGCTGCACCGGTTGATACGGCTGATAAACAGGCGGCTGATCATACTGCGGCTGTACAGGTTGTTCATACTGATGTACGGGCTGATCGTATACAGGCATATCGGGTTCGGGCTGAGGTATGGGCGCGGTACGCTGTACGGGCGGCTCTATCACGGGGATATCGTCGTTGATATCCGCTTGAGGGGCGTTGCCCGAGCCGTCTACCGGCGTATACTCGTCCTCGGGATTATATTCCTTCTCGGGATTAAATTCATCCATTATTCTATTCCTCCGTTTCGTTGGTTGCGGTAGTTTCTACATATTTGCTCTCGCGCTTCTCGGTTTTCTTATATTCGTCCGTCGTCGGCAGACGGAAGGTGAAGCGCGTGTATTCGTTTACCCGTGAGTCGACGAAGATATCGCCGCCGTGCAGGCGCATGATGGTCTTGGCTATATACAGTCCCAGACCCATGCCCTTTTTGTCCATGCTGCGGCTCTTGTCGGTTTTATAGAAGCGGTCGAAGATGAAGCGTATATCCTCGGGCGCTATACCCGCGCCGGTGTTGGTTATCATCACGGATATATCGTAGCGGGTCTCTTCTACGGCAAAGTTGATGGTGCCGCCCTCGTTTGTGAACTTGACCGCGTTCTCTATCAGATTGTATATGACCTGATACATCAGGTCGGGGTCGGCGTTGACGGTTATGCTCCTGAAATCCTCCAGCCCCGTTATATGCAGCTTTCTCTCTATTATCTTCTGCTCGTAGCTCGCCAGTATCGTGATGAGCATCGAGAACAGGTCGAACTTTTTGCGGTTTATCTTGAGCTCGCCGCGGTCGATACGCGACAGGCTGAGCATCGAGGTGACAAGCCTCGATAGGCGCTTGACCTCGTTTGAGACTATCCTCATATAGTGCGGCTGGCGCTCCTGAGGGATGGTGCCGTCGAGCATACCGTCGATGAAGCCCGCTATGGTGGTCATGGGGGTCTTGAGCTCATGTGATACGTTCGAGATGAACGACCGCCTCATGCTCTCGCTCGACGACAGAGAGTCAGCCATGTAGTTGAAGGCTGTCGCGAGCTCTCCTATCTCATCGTCCGAGCTTACCTTTACGCGGGCTGAGAAATCGCCTACCGCGAATTTCTTTGCGGCTGATGACATCTGTCTTAAGGGCCGCGACATACTGTAAGACATGGTCGCGACGAAGATGATGACGATGACCAGCATTATTGCCGCCGCGGTCAGGAAAATCTGTAAGAACGTTACCGGCAGACCCGATACGAAGGTATCCGCGGTAGAGGCGTAGCAGAACGCGATTATGCCCTCGCCGTCATCGGTCGCCGCGATTATCGGCACTCCCGCCGTGTAGCGGTTATCGGGATAATAGCCGCCGAGGTTGCCCGACTCAAAGAACTCGCCCGAGGCGGTAGCCGCCATGACATAGGTGGGCAGGGTAGAGGTGTCGTGTATACAGCCCTTGTCCTCGGTGCAGAAGAGACACTCGCCCTTGTTGTCTACGATGAAGATATCCGCGTCGATTATCTCGGATATACTGCTGTAGGTCAGACCGAAGAGCTTGTGCTCGTCCAGTATCAGCGTGTGAGAGGCAGGCAGATATATAGCCGAGTCCTCGATGCCCTCGGCTACTCTCTGAGCGTTATCAAGCAGATTTTGTTTTTTCTCCCTCTCCCAGTAGTTGTTGACGAAGATATACATGGTCACGCTCAGCGCGATGAAGCTCGTCAGCAGGATCGTCAGTCCGAAGGTGAGGTACTTTTTGAACAGGCTGCGCCTTACTCTGAAGCGCGGCGCCTTGCCCTTGCGCGACTGATCAGCCCTTTGTTTCAAATTTATAGCCTACTCCCCATACGGTGCGAAGCTCCCATTTGTCTGAGACACCGTCGATTTTTTCTCTTATACGCTTGACGTGTACGTCTACGGTACGGCTGTCGCCGTAATATTCAAAGCCCCATACCTGATCCAGCAGCTGGTCGCGGGTGAATACCTTGTTGGGGTTAGAGGCAAGGTGATATAAAAGCTCGAGCTCCTTGGGCGGAGTGTCTACCTGTTTGCCGTCTACTATCAGCTCATAGTTGGTGAGGTTTATCACCAGCTTGTCCCAGCGGACTTCCTTTACGGCGTCCTCGTCTGAGCCGCCTGTCCTGCGCAGTACCGCTCTGATGCGCGCTACTACCTCTTTGGCCTCAAAGGGCTTTACGACATAATCGTCGGCTCCGAGCTCCAGACCCAGTATCTTGTCGAAAACCTCGCCCTTCGCGGTGAGCATGATTATCGGGCAGTCAGAGGTCTTGCGTATCTCTCTGCATACCTGCCAGCCGTCCATCTTGGGCAGCATTATATCCAGCAGTATCAGCGCGGGCTGTTCGCGGTTGAAGAGCTCGACCGCCTCTTCGCCGTCGTTGGCGATGGCGGTGGTGTAGCCCTCCTTCTCGATATAAAGGCGCAGCAGCTCGCATATGTTGCGGTCGTCGTCTACTATAAGGATCTTTCTGTTGTTCATGTCGTCACCTCTGTGATTTTTGGTTTCTGTCTTATTTACATTATAATACACTTTTTTATTAAAAAGTTAATTTTTTATAAATTTATGATGAGAACTGTGTGACAGCCGTGATATTACCGCGTATACTTCAAGAGGCTGCTCGCGCAGCCTCTGTCATCACTTATTGAGCTTGTTGTATACCTCGATAAAGCAGTCGATCACATACTGAGCCTCTTCATCGGTCATCACCGAATTCATCGGCAGCGTGAGCTGGTTCTTGTGCATATTGAAGGCGTAAGGGTAGTCGATTATATCAAAGCCCTTCTGCTTATACGCCGTCATCATCGGCAGCGGCTTGAAGTGTACGTTGCAGTTCACGCCGCGCTGCTTCATCTCATCATAGAAGCGGTTGCGGAACTCGGCGTCCTTGCCTAAGAAGCGCACAAAGTACAGATGGCCGTTAGAGCGGTGATCCTCGCCCTTGTGGTCGAGCACCTGTATATCCAGTCCCTCAAAAGCCTTGTTGTAGCGCTCTATCAGCTCGTGTCTGCGGTCGAGCATAGCGCCGTAGCGTCTCAGCTGAGCCAGACCGATAGCCGCCAGAACGTCGGGCATATTGCACTTGTACTGGGTGTCTACTACGTCGTACTCCCACGAGGTGCCCTTCTCTTTGGCGAAGGCGTCCTTTGTCTGACCGTGCAGGGTCATCAGCATATATTTCTTGTACAGCTCGTTGCTGTCTACGCCGGGTATCTCACGCCATGTAGCCGCACCGCCCTCGGCGGTGGTCAGGTTCTTTACCGCGTGGAACGAGAAGGTGGTGAAATCGGCGATAGAGCCGCACATCTTGCCGTGCCACTGAGCGCCGAACGCGTGAGCCGCGTCAGCCATCACGATGACGCGCCCGAGCGCAAGCTGAACGGGGTTATCGGACGGCTTGAATATCGAGCGCTTCTTCTCGACTATCTCAAAGATACGGTCATAATCGCATACTACGCCCGCGAGATCTACGGGGATTATCACCTTCGTTTTGGGTGTGACAGCCTCTTCGACCTTATCATAGTCCATCTCAAAGGAGTTCTGCTTACAGTCTATCATCACGGGAGTAGCTCCGACATGATATACCGCCGATACCGTAGCGGTGTATGTATAGGCGGGCACGATAACCTCGTCGCCGGGGCCTACGCCCAGTATCCTGAGGGTCATCTCCTCACAGGCTGTCTGGCTCGACAGACATACCGCCTTCATGGTGCCGCATAACGAGGCTATCTCCTGCTCAAAGAGCTTGGTCTTGGGGCCTGTGGTGATCCAGCCCGATCTCAGCGAGTCGGCTACCTCGGCTATTTCATCCTCGGTGATATCAGGAGGCGAGAAGGGTATATTCATCATATAATTATCTCCTTATCTCAGAGCTTTGCGGGCCCTGACGGTAAAATAAACTTATATTCCATTATTTTACATCATACATTATACACCCTGTAAAAGCTGTTGTAAAGAGAAAGTTGATTATTCTAAATCATGTATTATCATGTTTTCTGTCGCAAAGCAGTATCATGTACTTTTTCCTTGTGGCTTCGCCTCCTCTCAAATGGCGTTCCTCTTTGTTTTTATCCAGTATCTCTCTTACCTCTCTGTACAGTCCCGAGTTCATTCTCGGCAGTATGGTGGTGATGTCCTTATGCACGGTCGATTTGCTTATCCCGAACACCTTCGCGGTATCGCGCACGGTGCTTTTGTGCTCCGATATGTATTCTCCCAGCCTTACGGCGCGTTCTTCAAGGTTGCTTTTCATGTTATACCTCCTTAAAGAATGTATATGAGTAAAAGATTATGTTAATACCGGATAAAAAGCGCTGTTTTTAGTATAATTTGCCGTATCCTCGGATGTTGACATATGATGGTCAAAGTAATATAATTATTTTGTATCACTATGTGATTTATGTGGATCTTTAGAGTGGATCTGAGGATAAAGAAAATGTGAGGATTCAGGTATATGAAAAGAAGGATAAACATAAGAAAGATAATGCTGATGATAACCGACGCTCTGATCGTCGCGCTCACCACGCTGCTTACTAACGCGCTGATATCGCTCTACGGTATACTGGCTCGCGTCAATGTCTCCGATATAGCCGTCAAGCCCGTCAGGATATTCATCGTGATAGGTCTCAATGTGCTTTTCTGCTTTTTCACGCTGTTCGTCTCGGGAGCGTACAGCAAGATGTGGCGCGGTCTCAAAAAGACCGATCTGGTCATCTGCGGTTTAGCCGTTATATTAGGTATCCTTATCAGCAGCTTTGTCGCTCTGCTAATGGAGCATCCCGCTTCTAAGATTTTCGTTTTGATAAATTGTATCCTGACCGTTCTGGCGATAGTCGGCTTCAGGCTCGCGTTCAGAAAGACCTTTATAGAGCTGGTCAAGGTAGGCGAG
The DNA here is from genome assembly GCA_946183365.1 of uncultured Clostridia bacterium. Lineage (GTDB taxonomy): Bacteria > Bacillota > Clostridia > Oscillospirales > Acutalibacteraceae > Ruminococcoides. Next base: position 43,100 of record CAMHAH010000012.1, on the reverse strand, counting down.
AGGGACAGCCGCGAGCGCACCCTTATAGTCGGCGCGGGCAACGCGGCTCGCATGATAATCCAGGAGGTCTATAACGCCGAGAGCGACGAGAACAACCCCTCGCGCAACATCCTGCCCGTATGTCTTGTTGACGACGATATCAGCAAGGTCAACACAAAGCTCATGGGCGTCGACGTCGTCGGCACCACCAAGGATATCCCCGAGATATGCAAGAGATATAATATCAGCCTCGTAATCTTCGCTATACCGTCCTGTACCGAGGATGAGAGAAAGAGGATAATGGGCTACTGTTCCGATTCAGGCTGCCGTATCAAGACCATCCCTTATCTGAGCCAGCTTCTGCTTGACGACGACTCGCCCAAGATCCTCTCTCAGGTCAAGGATATCAATGTCGAAGATCTTCTCGGACGCGCTCCCATAACCTTTGATAAAACCAAGATCCGCGAGTTCATCGAGGGCAAGATCTGTATGGTGACGGGCGGCGGCGGCTCGATAGGCTCTGAGCTTGTCCGCCAGATAGCCAAGTATAATCCCAAGCGTATCATCATAGTAGATATATATGAGAACAACGCTTATGATATCCAGCAGGAGCTCTATCTCGAGTATGAGGACAGACTTGATCTGGTAACTCTCATCGCCTCTGTGCGCGATTATAAAAAGATGGAGCAGATATTCTCAGAGTATAGGCCCCAGGTGGTATTCCACGCGGCGGCTCACAAGCACGTTCCGCTGATGGAGGTATCTCCCGCCGAGGCTGTTAAGAACAACATCTTCGGCACCTGGAACATGGTAACTCTCGCCGAGTTCTACCATGTCGAGAAGTTCGTTATGATATCCACCGATAAGGCGGTCAACCCCACTAACGTCATGGGCGCTACAAAGCGCTGCTGTGAGATGATAGTGCAGTATAAGAGCCAGTCCGGCTCCGAGACCGACTTCGTCACCACACGCTTCGGCAATGTTCTCGGCTCTAACGGCTCGGTCATCCCGTTGTTCCGCCGTCAGATAGAGGCGGGCAAGCCCGTCACCGTCACCCATCCCGACATCATCCGTTACTTCATGACCATCCCCGAGGCGGTCTCTCTGGTGCTTGAGGCGGGAGCTATCGCTAAGGGCGGCGAGATATTCGTGCTCGATATGGGCGATCCCGTAAAGATCACCACCCTCGCCGAGAACCTCATCCGTATGTACGGCAAGGTGCCTTATAAGGATGTTGAGATCAAGTTCACCGGCCTGAGACCCGGCGAGAAGCTCTTTGAGGAGCTCTTGATGGATGAAGAAGGCCTCAAAAAGACCGATAACAAAAAGATATTCATCGGCAACCAGATAGATATAGATCCCGCCGATCTTCTTTCTAAGCTCGAGGCTCTGCAGGAGATCGCCGAGGAGAACGACAACGACAGGACAGTCGCTAAGCTCGCTGAGATAGTCGATACCTTCCACCACGAGGTACACTGATACACGGCTTAGCTTGAAATGATTTTTATATAATTAAGGAGGAGCACATGAAAGTATTGCTGACAGGCGGCGCGGGTTATATCGGCAGCCATACCGCGGTAGAAATGCTCACGGCAGGTTATGACGTCGTGATTGCCGACAATTTTGACAACAGCTCACCCAAGGTCATCGACAGGATCGAGCAGATCACAGGTAAACGCCCCACGCTTTATACCCTCGACGTAGCGGACAACGACGCCGTTGACGCTATGTTCGCCAAAGAGAACTTTGACGCCGTAGTTCACTTCGCGGGTCTCAAGGCGGTCGGCGAGAGCTGTGTTATCCCCGTTCGCTATTACCGCAACAATATCGACACCACCCTCACTCTGCTTGAGGTGATGAAGAAGCACGGCGTGAACAACATCGTTTTCAGCTCCTCGGCTACCGTTTACGGTATCCCTAAGGAGGTCCCGCTCAAGGAGGGTATGCCAACATCATGCACCAACCCCTACGGCTGGACAAAATATATGAACGAGCAGATACTCACCGACGCCGCGACGGCTGATAAGGAGCTGTCGGTCGTCCTGCTCAGATATTTCAACCCGATCGGCGCTCACAGAAGCGGTCTTATCGGCGAGAACCCCAACGGTATCCCAAATAACCTCATGCCCTACATCACCCAGGTGGCTGTAGGCAAGCTCGAGCGTCTCGGCGTTTTCGGCAATGATTATCCCACTCCCGACGGTACGGGCGTGCGCGATTATATCCATGTCGTAGACCTCGCTCAGGGTCACCTTAAGGCAATCGAGTACGCCGCCGCCCACAAGGGCACCGAGATATTCAACCTCGGTACCGGTATAGGCTACAGCGTGCTGGATATCGTCAACTCATTCATGCGCGTCAACGATATCGATATCCCCTATGATATCAAGCCCCGCAGAGCGGGCGACGTTGCCGAGTGCTACGCGGACCCCTCAAAGGCTAAAGAGGGACTGGGCTGGCAGGCTCAGTACGGCATAGACGATATGTGCCGCGACAGCTGGAACTGGCAGAAGAACAACCCGAAAGGGTATTGATAGCGAGGAATGAGGAGCTTTAATTAATGAGGAGTTAGGAATTAGGAATTAGGAATTTATGGTGGGCGCTGCCCGCACCCGATTTGTGTAGATACGTGTTACCGGTTATTTCCTCACTAAATTTGTATAGAGAACGGTAGTTGTAAATCGATTTTATTCAAATCCAAAAGCCGAAAGGCTTTCCCTTAACTCCTCACTCCTCACTCCTTAATCCTCACTCCTAATTCATAACCGCCGACCCGCGGGTTACGCTTGATCCGCCGTCGGTCACGAAAGGGTAGATATATATGAAAAAACATTCGATAAAGCTGCTCTCTTTGCTCATGGCTCTTATCATCGCGGCTTCGGCTTGCGCTGTCAGCGCCATTGCCGCCGAGGATATGACCGAGCCTCAGACTGTTTCGGATGATACCGCGGATATCGCCGAAGATACCTTTGAGCCCGCTGTGACAGGCGCAGAGCCCGAGACCCAGCCCACAGAGGCTCCTACACAGCCCGAGACCCAGCCTGAGACCCAGCCCGCTACCGAGGCCGCGCCTACGGTCGGCAGGGTCACTAACCTTGAGCGCACCAGCTTTGAGAGCGACAGCGTCACTCTGACATGGGATAAGGTCAGCGGCGCTGACGGCTATTACATCTATTATCTCAACGCCGACAGACACAAGAATTATTCACGTTACGGCAGCTCAAAGACAAACACTTTCACCGTTCGCGACATCAACCATACCACCAAGTATTATTTCTGGGTATCGGCTTATGTCATCAAGGACGGCGTTGTATATGAGGGTGAAAAGACCCAGAAGCAGACCGCCACTCAGCCCACGGCTGTAACGGGACTTACCAAGTGGCGTTCGTCAAACGTCCTTGAGATGACATGGGACAGCAACCCCCGCGCGACCGGCTACCGCATATACCGCACCGAACAGGGCGGCAGGGAAGTCCTGTACAAGACCGTTTACGGCAGCTCAAAGACCACCTTCGATGATTATTCGGTAAAGAGCGGCAAGACCTATACCTACAGGGTAAAGAGCTTCAGAGAGCTCTACGGCACATCCTACAGCTCAGACGCGGCGAGAGAGACCTTCATCGCGGGTATGTGCGCTCCCGATTACACCATCACCTCACGCTGCCAGCGCGTTAACATCACATGGAATAGAGTACCCTACGCGACCCACTATGAGGTCTATTATTCCACAAGCCCAAACAATTCGACCTTCGTTAAGCTGTTCACCACGCCCCGCCTGTATTACAACACCACTAAGCTGACCAACGGCAAGACCTATTACTTCCGTATCCTGCCTATCTACCAGAGCGGCAGTACGCGTATAACCGGTACGAGCCTCAAGAAGAGCTCTACGATCACCGCTTCGGCTTACGGCAAGTCTACCGGCAGCACCTATATCGAGATATGTATAGCTCAGCAGCATATGTGGGTCTATAAGAACGGTACTCAGATCGCCTCTACCGACGTAGTAACAGGCAACGCGGGCGACTGCGATACTCCCAAGGGCTACTATGATATCGACTACAAGGCCTATGATACCTACCTCTACGGCCCGGGCTACGCCTCGCACGTTTATTACTGGATGCCGTTCTACGGCGGCTACGGCATACACGACTCCGCATGGCGCTCATCCTACGGCGGCAGCATCTACAGGGGCAACGGCTCTCACGGCTGTGTGAACACCCCCTACGGAGCTATGTCAAAGATCTATAACAATATCTCATCGGGCACACCGGTCATAATCTATTGATACTATCCCGAGAGGAGCAGAGATGCTCCTCTCTTTTGTTTTGTTCAGAGCAGTCAGCGTTATCGGGCAATCAATTAGGAGTGAGGAGTGAGGAGTGAGGAGTTAGGAGTTAAGGGAAAGCCTTGCGGCTTTTGAATTTGAATAAAATCGATTTACAACTACCGTTCTCTATACAAATTAAGTGAGGAAATAACCGGTAACACGTATCTACACAAATCGGGCGCTGCCCGCACCCGATATAGGCCCCCTTTCCTAAGGGGGCTGTCGCGAAGCGACTGGGGGTTTGAACCTTCCACCGCTGACGCGGTCCCCCTCCCTTAGAAAAGGGAGGCGTTATGTTCCCTTAACTCCTCACTCCTAACTCCTCACTCCTAACTAAAAAGAGCTGCCCTTTCGGACAGCTCCCTGATAGCATATATTTACTGATTGTAGATCTTGAACGAGGTCAGCGCCATAATATCCTTTTCGTGATCGATCTCGGGGAAGATGAACTCGAGGGTCAGCTTCTTATCCGCAGAGATAACTCCTGTCGGGATAAGGAAGTTCAGACCGTTCATGCGGATATCGCTGCCCAGCCTGTCGTTGAATACCTCGGTACCGTTGGCAAGCACTACGCACTGCGTCTCTTCATAGATATTCAGCACGTTGAAATACGCGTGCAGGTCCTCGATGTTGCTGGGTATCTTTTCAAACGGTATATCCATGACAGCAGGCGTACCGAGTATTATCGTTCGCCAGCCGTTGGTATGGCCGAAGCCCGATTTACAGTACATGATAGCGGTCTCGTCCTCGGTAAAGGTCAGCTCCGTGCCGAGGGTGTAGTTATCTATCCTGCCGCCGTTGATATAATAGGTATTTATCAGCTTCAGGCTCTCTGAGTCTATGGCGGCTGAGTTGGTCTTGTACTCCTCTATGCGCGACTCGGCGTTTGTGCCTGTGCTGCGGTAGAACAGCCTTCTGCGGTTCCACGCTTCATTCTGAGCGTCGCTGAAGCTCACGCCGGTTCCGATATTCTTATAATCCTTTGTGACCGATGAGGCGAGGGTCGCGGGCAGGTCAAAGAGCGATACCGGTGCTGAGCTCTTCTTATATACTTCGTCATATCCGCGCTCCTTATACAGCAGCATGGGCTTTTGACCGTACTCGAGAGCGCCGCAGTCAGTGGTGATGACTATGCGCGCGGTTTTGTATCTGCCGTTCTCTTTGAGATCCTCTATCATCTTAAGGATATAGGTGAAGTCGCCCGCTATCTGCTCCTGCCGTGAGGTCCCGTCGGTGTTCTTCTCACCCGTCGAGGTCAGTCGGTAGGGCTTCTCAGCGCCCTTTAAGTTATATATCCTCACAGCGTTATCATAGCTCTTTGAATAGCTGAAGCCTCCGCGCTTGTCATAATCGGCAAAGAAAACATCGTCGTTGCCGGCGCTGAAGGTACTGTTGCTCTTGAACGACGAGTAGTCCTCAAGGCTCATCCAGAAGAAGCGTTTCAAGTAATGCGGCATGGCGTTGTACATGGTGTAGCGGTATATGGTGCTGCCTATGACGGGATAAGCCGCCGCGTCCTGAGCTCTGTCGGCAATGTTATCGACCTTGCGTACCGCCGCGTTGCCGAAGAACTTGTCCTCGGCGTATATGCGCGCGTCAGCTCCGTTCTTGTTCAAAAGGTCAAATACGTTGTAGCTGTTCCAGGTATCGTCGATGAACTCGGTGTATTTGGTGTCCTTCTTATATACGCTGCCCGTCAGCATAGAGGGCATGGATACCAGCGAGTCTGACCCCGCCGCGAGGGCGTTGTCATATTCGGTAAAGCCCTTGAGCGAGTATTCTATATCGGGGTTTTCGTCCTTATACTCCTGATAATACTCGGCGTCCATGCCGTTCATGATGAACACAAGGGTGTTATCGTTTTCGGAGAGATCAAACATACCGTCGGTGGTGACCTCGTGGCTCAGCTTATCAAGAGAATTCTGGTTCTGATAGATGTTGATGGTCAGGCCGCCTATCTGCAGGATGACTATGAACGCCGCCGCTATCATGAGAACGTGTCTCCACGAGCGCTTGAATACCATGAACAGCGCGAACGGCATAGCGATACACGCCGCCCATACTGCCGAGTCGATAGCGCCGTAGGTGGTATAGTCCTTCCACGCTATCTGAGAGCCGTCGAGCACGCCCGAGCCGTAGCTTATGTTGAAGAAGCCGCATTGTATATACAGCCCCAGCGTTACGCCGAACACCAGACAGCACAGTATCTTGTGTATGCCGCCCTTAGGCAGAGAGAGCACGACCGTCAGTATAAGGAACGCCGTGAGCGATACCACCGTTACCGGCAGCAGCAGCGAGCGAAAGCTGAACCACATCTCGTCGTTACCGGTGATATACAGCGACAACGGGCTGTATACCAGCAGCGTAAAGCACAGAAAAGCGCTCATAGCCGCTCCGAACGCGAAACGGTGTTTTAATTCAAGATGTTTATCTTCCATAATATTTCCTGCTTATTATACAAAAAATAATTCAAGGCAAAACCTTTGTACCGATATTGCATACAATATCACTCTATATTATAGCTCATGATATCTGGATAGTCAAGATATAGCATATGCTAACTGTAGTCGGACAAGATATAGAACCGTAAGCCGGCAAGATATAGAACAGATTGCATTTTCTGCCGATATGTGGTATATTATATAATGAATAAATTTGGGGGTGAGGCAGATGGATATACGCGTCAACGACGAGCTTATTATGAAGAAGCCCCATCCCTGCGGCAACAACCGTTTTCTGGTGCTCAGGTCGGGGATGGATTTCAAGCTCCGCTGCAAGAGCTGCGGCAGAGAGGTGATGATCCCCCGCAAAAAAGCCGAGCACAACATCAGACAGGTGCTAAGAGAGGGAAACAGTTAGGAGTTAGGAATTAGGAATTTATGGCGGGCGCTGCCCGCACCCGATATAGGCCCCCTTTCCTAAGGGGGCTGTCGCGAAGCGACTGGGGGTTTGAACCTTCCACCGCTGACGCGGTCCCCCTCCCTTAGAAAAAGGGAGGCGTTATGTTCCCTTAACTCCTCATTCCTCATTCCTAATTCCTAATTACCCAAAGGATAATCGCTATGTTTACAAGATTAGAGATATTTGAAAAGAGATATAACGAGCTTGAAAAGCGGATGTATGAGCCCGATGTGGTTGCCGATCCCGACACATACCGCAAGGTCATGCAGGAGTACTCCGAGCTCGAGCCCGTGGTCAAAAAGTACCGCGAGTATAAATCGGCTAAAGCCGCCGTGGACGACGCTCTGGCTATCCTTGAGGACAGCTCAGCCGATGAAGAACTCAGAGAGCTCGCTTCAACTGAGCTCGACGACGCAAAGCGCTCTATACCCGCGCTTGAAGAGGAGCTAAAGATACTTCTCCTGCCCAAGGACCCCAACGACGAGAGGAACGTTATCGTAGAGATACGCGGCGGCACGGGCGGCGAAGAGAGCTCGCTCTTTGCCTATGATCTGTACCGTATGTACAGTATGTACGCCGAGCGAAAGGGCTATAAGACAGAGATAGTCAGCCTTAATGAGACGGGGCTCGGCGGCTTTAAGGAGGTCTCGTTCATAGTCAGCGGAGGCGCCGCCTACAGCCGCTTCAAGTTCGAGTCGGGCACTCACCGCGTACAGCGCGTGCCCCGGACCGAGAGCTCGGGACGTATACACACCTCGGCGGCTACCGTAGCGGTACTGCCCGAGGCTGACGACGTTGAGGTCGAGCTCGACCCCAACGACCTCGAGATAGATACCTTCCGCTCATCCGGCGCGGGCGGTCAGCATATCAACAAGACCTCGTCCGCTATCCGTATCACCCATAAGCCCACCGGCATGGTGGTTGAGTGTCAGGATGAGCGCTCTCAGTATAAGAACAAGGACAAGGCGATGAAGGTGCTCAAATCGCGCCTGCTCAAAATGGAGCAGGATAAGCAGAACGAGGCTATCGCCTCTGACCGACGCTCTCAGGTCGGCTCGGGCGACCGCAGCGAGAAGATACGCACCTATAACTTCCCGCAGAGCCGCGTTACCGATCACCGTATCGGGCTGACGCTCTATAAGCTCGACGATATAATGAACGGCGACCTCGACGAGATAATCGACGCCCTCGTGACAGCTCAGAGAGCGGAACAGCTCAAGGAGAGCATGAGAAGTTAAACTTGTAGGGGAGAGGTTTGCTCCTACCGAGAAGGAAGGACTTCAAATAGTTAGGAGTGAGGAGTTTTATTAATGAGGAGTTAGGAGTGAGGAGTTAGGAGTTAAGGGAACATAACGCCTCCCTTTTCTAAGGGAGGGGGACCGCGTCAGCGGTGGAAGGTTCAAACCCCCAGTCGCTTCGCGACAGCCCCCTTAGGAAAGGGGGCCTATATCGGGTGCGGGCAGCGCCCGCCATAAATTCCTAACTCCTAACTCCTAATTCCTAACTCCTCACTCCTAACTGAATATACTGTTATGAACACTTTACATTTAAACGATACAACCGAAGATATCAGCGCGGCTGCCGCTGTCCTCAGGGACGGGGGTCTGGTCGCCATGCCTACCGAGACGGTCTACGGGCTTGCCGCCGACGCGCTCAACGGCAGCGCCGTGAAGCGTATTTTTGAGGCTAAGGGCAGGCCTATGGATAACCCGCTGATCGTCCATGTGGCTCAGTTCGAGGATATAAACAGGCTGGGCTTGGTATCTGAGATACCCGATAAGGCTCGATTGCTTTCAGAAGCCTTCTGGCCGGGACCCTTGACCATCATCATGCCAAAGGGCAGCGTCATACCCGATGAGGTAAGCGCGGGACTTGATACCGTGGCTGTCCGTATACCCTCGCACCCCGCGGCTCAGAGGCTCTTAAGGGTCAGCGGTCTGGCTCTCGCCGCTCCGTCAGCCAACACCTCGGGCAAGCCGAGCCCCACAACAGCCCGCCATGTCGCCGATGATATGGACGGCAGGATAGAGGCTATCCTCGACGGCGGCGCGTGCAGCGTAGGCGTTGAGAGCACTGTCATCACCCTTGTCGGCGACGTCCCGCGTATACTAAGACCCGGTATCATCACCAAAGAACAGCTCGAGGCGGTCATCGGCACGGTCGAGGTCGATAAGGCTGTGCTCAATCAGCTTGAAAAGGACGAGAAGGCGTCGTCACCCGGCATGAAGTACAAGCACTACGCGCCCAAGGCTAAGGTGGTACTGCTGCGCGGCGGCGATGATAAATATATCAGCTTTGTGAACCGCGCTCACAGGCGCGACGATACCGTAGCGGCGCTGTGCTTTGACGAGGATATCCCTCATCTTACCGCGCCGTATGTCAGCATGGGCTCTGTTGATGATGAGAGCGCTCAGGCTCACGAGCTCTTTGACGCGCTCAGGGCTGTCGACGGTCTCGGCGCGGGTATAGTTTACGCCCATTGTCCATCGGCTCAGGGTGTGGGCATGGCGCTTTATAACCGCATGATACGCGCGGCGGCGTTCGAGGTCATAGACCTGCCGTCAAAGCGGATAATCGGGCTGACGGGTCAGACGGGCTCGGGCAAGAGCGAGGCGGCGCGGCTGCTCTCTGAATTCGGGCTTCATGTAGTCAGCGCCGATAAGGCGGCTCGGGCTGCCGTAGAGCTTGACGAGGTCAAGAGGGCGCTGTGTGAGGCGTTCGGCGACGTACTGCTGCCCGACGGCGGTCTCGACCGCAGGCTGGTCGCGTCAATAGCCTTTTCAACGCCCGAGAATACCGAAAAGCTCAACCGCATAACCCACCCCGTGATATCCCGTCTTATGCTCGACGAGGCTGAGGCGGCAGAGGGCGGGACGGTCGTGTTTGACGCTTCTCAGCTTTTTGAATCGGGCGAGGATCGCTACTGCGATACGATAGTAAGCATACTTGCCGACAGGGATATAAGGATAGAGCGGCTCAAAGAGCGCGACGGCTTATCAAAAGCAGAGATAGAGCTCAGGATGTCGGCTCAGTTTGACGAGGAGTTCTTTAAAGCCTGTTCAGACGATATAATTATAAATAACGGTACCGCCGAGGAATTCAGAGCGGCGGTGCGTAAGCTGTACGAAAGGCTGGTGCGCCTATGAGCAGACGCTATCAGAACAGGCGTGAGACGAAGGGTCACGGAGTGCTGGGCTTCTTGGCGACACTTATAATCATACTTATCGCCTTCGCGGTCGTCCTGTTTTTCTTCACGGGCAATGATATGAAGGGCTTGAAGGGTCAGGTATACAGCTTCTTTTATCCTCAGAAATACACCGCTGAGGTACAGAGCAGCGCGCGCGAGTTCAACGTCGACGAGGCTCTGATATACTCGGTCATACGCAACGAGAGCGGTTTCAGACCCGAGGTCGAGAGCCACGCGGGAGCCATAGGGCTTATGCAGCTCATGCCCGCTACCTTTGACTGGCTGCAGGAGAAGCTCGACGGCTCGGTAAAATACGATACGTCACAGCTGACCGACCCCGCGATAAATATACGCTACGGCACTTATTTTTTGTCGATACTCTTAGAACGCTACGGCTCTGATATCCGCACAGTAGCCGCCGCTTATAACGCGGGCACTACCACCGTTGACGGCTGGCTCGCCGATACCGCGTATTCGGCGAACGGCACCACTCTGACCAAGATACCCTACTCAGAGACCGAGCATTACGCCGAGAAGGTCGAAAAGACCTATGAGATGTATAAGAAGCTGTATTACGGCTTAAAATAAAGCTGAGAAACTCTCAGATCATTAATTCGTTAATAATTCCACAGGAGGTATAAAATATGAGTGAAAACGCAAAAGAGCTCAGAGAGAAGCTCATGATGAAGGATCGCAGGGGCGCCGCTTCTTTCAGCCCCGAGGTACTTAAGGAGGCCGACGAATTCTGTGTAGGCTACAAGGATTTCCTCGACAACTCACGCACCGAGCGCGAGGCGGTCAAGTATGTCAGGAAGCTCGCCGAGGACAACGGCTTTACCGAGTACGACCCCAAGGCGGAGTATAAGCCCGGCGACAGAGTGTATATCATAAACCGTGAGAAGGCTATCGGTCTCGCGGTCATAGGTAAGAACGGAACCGACAACGGCGTTCGCCTCTCTATAGCTCATATCGACTCGCCGCGCATAGACTTAAAGCCCAATCCGCTCTATCAGGACAACGGCATGGCTCTGTTCAAGACCCATTACTACGGCGGTATAAAGAAGTATCAGTGGACGGCTATCCCGCTCGCTATGCACGGCAGAGTGGTCAAGCTCGACGGCTCTACCGTTGATATCCGTATCGGCGACGATCCCGAGGATGAGTGCTTCCTTATCACCGATCTTCTGCCTCACCTTGACCGTGAGCAGGCTACCAAGACTATGGCTAAGGCTTTCACGGGAGAGGATCTCAATATCCTCGTCGGCTCCCGTCCCTATGATGACAGCGACGAAAAGGACCTTATCTCTCTCAATGTCATGAGGATCCTCAACGAGCGCTACGGGATCGAAGAGAGCGACTTCCTCTCAGCTGAGCTGAACTTCTGTCCCGCGTTCAAGACCCGCGACGTAGGCTTTGACCGCTCCATGATAGGCGGCTACGGTCACGACGACCGATGCTGCGCTTATCCCTCGGTCATGGCGGCTATAGATACCAAGCTGCCCGAGTGTACCTGTATCACCTATCTGACCGATAAGGAAGAGACCGGCTCAGACGGCAACACGGGTATGCAGAGCGATTTTCTGCGCTACTTCATCTATGACCTCGCCAAAGCCGACGGCAACGAGGGCTATCATGTGCTCTCAAAGAGCAAGTGTCTCTCAGCCGACGTCAACGCGGCTTTCGACCCCACCTTCGCCTCGGCTTATGAGCCTAAGAACTGCTCATTCATCAACGAGGGCGTAGTAATCAGCAAGTATACGGGTCACGGCGGCAAGTACGATACGTCCGACGCCTCAGCCGAGTTCATGGGCGAGATACGCTCGATGCTCGAGAGGAACAACGTCAAGTGGCAGATAGGCGAGCTGGGCAAGGTCGATATAGGCGGCGGCGGTACCATAGCGAAGTACGTTGCGAACATGAACGTCGATGTAGTCGATCTCGGCGTAGCGGTGCTGTGTATGCACGCGCCGTTCGAGGTCATCAGCAAGGCCGATATCTACATGGCGTATAAGGCGTTCTACGGTCTGTATAATTAAATGATAAGCATATAATAAGCATAAAAAAGCAGGGCTCTGCGTTTCGGCGCAGGGCCCTGAGTTTGTAGAAAAATCAGATTAGAAAGAAACGGCATAATAATAAACGCCCGTCATTTGCGGAGGACTGAGGAACATCCCTACAAATTAAAATCATCAACCGCCTATTATCTCTCTTATCTCTTGTTCTGCCGCCTTTATCTCGTCATAGAAGTCGCGGGACGGCACCCGTATCGCTCCGTTGCCGATGATTATCATCTGCTCCATACCGTCCGAGGTCACTACCCTTACGCGGTTGTTCTTTGCGAGCTTGTATGAGGCGCGCTCTATGTACATATCGGCGGTCTCAGCCTCTTTGGTATAGACTATGGTGATGTTGTTCACCCGCTCTATCTCGCGTTCGTGACCCTTGACCTTGTATGCGTCGAACACCAGTATCAGCTCGCATTTCTTGTAGCCCTGATAGTTGCACAGTATGTTTATCAGCAGATTTCTGGCGACGTCCATGTGGCCGTCCACAAGCTCTTTGAGATTGTCCCACGCGTGGATTACGTTGTAGCCGTCCACCAGCACATATTCGACGCCGTTGTAGTCTGAGGGCAGGTTCTTTTTGTGCTTGGGCTTCTGATATTCGGGGGTCTTATAGCGCTTCGGCTCGCTGTAGACCTTGCGCTTTACGGGGCCGTAGGTCTGCTCGAATATCCTCATCAGCTCCTTGTCGAGAGCGAAGATATCCTTCTGCGACTTGTATTTTGAGAGGTCGCGGCGGCTCTTCGGCTCATCGTCTGTCTTTGGCTCGAGGACGCTGTCTAAGTGCATATGCTCATACACCTCGTCCCACTTTACCGTGTGACCCGCTCCGTGAGAGCAGAATACCGAGTCGGCGGTGTTCTCTGTGTCGCTGTCGGGGTCATAGCCAATCGCCGATATCACCTCGTCTGAGTTATGGCATTTCTCATAGCCCTTCAAGGTACAGCTCAGCCGACCTGCGCCGCGGGTATACTGCATCACTTCTTTTGAGTAGCCGCGCATCGACGATACGGGCGCTGTGCCTGTCAGCACCGCTGTATCGCCGTAGGTCTCGGGCGGGTCAAAGGAGCCGTGCATACGGGTGACGTCCGTCATGGCTCTGCCGATATTCTCGGCGGGTACCTCGAGGGTGAAGGAGTATATCGGCTCTAACAGCACGCTATGAGCCATTCTCAGCCCCTGTCTTACGGCGCGGTAGGTCGCCCGGCGGAAGTCTCCGCCCTCGGTGTGCTTGGGGTGAGCCCTGCCCGCTGACAGGGTGATCTTCATATCCGTTATCGGCGAGCCTGTCAGCACGCCTATATGCGTCTTTTCATACAGATGGGTGAGTATCAGCCTCTGCCAGTTCTTGTCGAGCTTATCCTCGCTGCAATCGGAGCTGAACACAAGACCGCTGTCACGGGGCAGAGGAGAGAGGATGAGGTGTACCTCGGCATAGTGCCTGAGCGGCTCAAAGTGTCCCACGCCCTCTACGGTATCGGCTACGGTCTCTTTGTATATGATACTGCCCTCGCCGAAGGCTATATCGAGCCCGAACCGCTCTTTTATGATGCTCTCTAATATCTCGAGCTGTATCTCGCCCATGAGCCTTACCTTTATCTCGCTGTTCACCGCGTCCCAGCTGACATTCAGCTGTGGGTCCTCGGCTTCAAGCACTCTGAGCTTTGATAGCACGGTGTGGATATCGGTATCGCCCAAAGGAATGACAGAGTAGGTCAGTACGGGCTCGAGCACGGGCAGCCCCGTGTCGCTCTCAGCGCCGAGACCGTCCCCCGGGCGGGCAAAGCTGATGCCCGTAACGGCGCATACCTCGCCGCTCCCGGCTGTATCGGCGGCGGTAAACTTCTCGCCCGAGTATATGCGTATTTGGTTCACCTTCTCGCCGTCAGGGTTTCTCTTTGAGCTTAAGATATCTTTTACTTTGAGCGTGCCGCCGGTTATCTTCATAAAGGTCAGACGGTTGCCCTGATTATCCTCCGATATCTTGTATACCTTGGCGGCAAAATTGCTTTTATATTCCTTCTGAGCCGTGTATTTGTCGAGAAGCTCCAAGAATTCCTCTACTCCGTCGAGCTTGAGCGCCGAGCCGAATACGCAGGGGAAGAGCTTTCTTTTACTTATGGCTCTCACTATGTCCCTGTCCTCTACGAGGTCGGTCTCATAGTATTTCTCGAGCAGGGTGTCGTCGCACAGGGCTATGTCCTCATACAGCGCCGCGGTGTCGTCGCGGCTGAAGTCGACGCACCTGCCGCTGAGCTTCTCATGGATATTATCGAGTATCCTTTCGCGGTCAAAGCCGTCCATGTCCGTCTTGTTTACGAAGATGAAGCACGGCACGTTGTATTTCTTCAAGAGCTTCCACAGGGTGTCGGTGTGGCTCTGTACTCCGTCGGTGCCGCTTATGACGAGGATCGCGTAGTCCAGCACCTGCAGGGTGCGCTCTGTCTCGGCGCAGAAGTCAACGTGACCCGGGGTGTCGAGTATGGTGAACCGCGAGCCGGAGTAATCCAGCACAGCCTGCTTTGAGAAGATGGTTATGCCCCTGTCGCGCTCAAGGCGGAAGTTGTCGAGGAACGAATTCTTGTGGTCGACCCTGCCCAGCTTATTTATATTTCCCGATACATACATCATCGCCTCGGTCAGGGTGGTCTTGCCCGAGTCCACGTGCGCGAGTATGCCTATTACGGATCGTTTCATAGCTTACCTCTGAATGTTGGCTTAGTCGGTGACTGTCTCGCCCTTCCAGTCGATTATACCGCCGAACTCAACTATATTTGTATATCCCATGTCGGCGAGCTTCTGAGCCGCCTCTTTGCTTCGTCTGCCGCTGCGGCAGTACACCAGTATCAGCTGAGACTTATCGGGCAGCTCGGGAATGTCTGAGGTTCCTATGCTCTCGTTCGGTACGCAGATCGCGTTCGGTATGTGACCCGAGGCATACTCCTCCTTGGTGCGTACATCGAGGATGATAAAGTCCTTCTCTGTCTTTATCAGCTCAGCGCCCTCGTCAGAGCTTATCTGCTTATAGCCCGCGGCGGTTTGGGTCGCCTGCTCGGTCTGAGCTTGTGTTGCCGTGTTGTCGGCGGTATTTTTGGCACAGGCACAGATAATAAGAGCTGTGGTGAGGATCAGCAATACGGCGATGATCTTTGATATGATTTTCATGATATCATTCCTTTACGGCGTAGATATTGAGGTCCCACATTGGGATGTATGGGTGTTTTCTGAGGTATATTTTGTAGTCGGGCTCAATGCTGTGCAGTTGTAATATAAGGCTGAAGAAGTCCTCACAGCGGTGGTAGGCGGCGAGGTTCAGCTTAGGCGAGAGTGCGCGCAGGGTATGCTCGGCGCCCCTTAGCATAGCGCTCTCTGAGCCCTCTATATCTACCTTGATATAGGTAGGAGCACAATCTGTCTCATCTACCGTGGTGACTGCTGTCTCTATTCCTTCGCTGTCATTCAGCACGGGCATACGCCCCGCCTTCTTGCTTATCTTCATAACTCCCGGGGTGTCTGAGATACCCGCGTTCAGCGCTCTTGCCCTGTCGATATCCGCTATGTGCTCGCTGAGCTTCTTGAAGTTCTTCGGGTTCGGCTCAACGGCGGTGATCTGAGTATAGCCGTCGGTGTAGCTGAGGAACTCGTCGACGGTGTCGCCCCTGTACGCCCCGAGGTCGAGGTAGCTCTCGTTTTTAAGGCGCAGGATATTATCGAACGCCTCGTCCTTTTCGCTCTCTGCGGCTCTTAGGTACTTTAACATACCCGTATAATAAAAGTCGAGCGTGAGCTTATACACCTCTCTTGACTTATCGTCAGCCAAAAGCGAGAACGCAGCCTCTATATCCTCTCTGTATCTGTTGATGAAGCCATCATCGATTATATTATTGCCCGTGACGGGCACGTTCGGCACGAGCAGCCTGCGGCGGCTGCCGACCTCATAGATATGCTCCATGACGTCACTGAGTGAGCTGCCGAAGCACAGCGCGACGGTAAAGCTGCCGAGCTCTTTTTCAAAGTCGCTCTCCTTTTTTACGGTATAGCCGCGATAATCCTGGTATCTTACGAAGTCGTCGCTCGCCATGACGCCCGCGGCTCTTATACCCCTTTTCTCAAATTCAGCGAGCGCCTTATCCGCCCCGTTGCCCATACCGTACAGGACTATCGGCTCGTCACATTCTCTGAGCGCAGTCCATACGTTGGGGTGTTCAAATCCAAATAAATCTCTCATATTCTAAACCTTTATATCAAGCTCATACTCTATATAATATACAATAATCCGAGAGTATTATCAAGATAAAATTTGACTATTGCAATAAAATATGGTAATATAATAATGTTGTGAATATACAATTTTAGGATTAGAGGTATTGACATGACATCCAGCTATAAAGGCAAGTATGAGATCATCACAGCCGACGATAATCTGCCCGGTAAGGTCACCTTGTATGAGAAGCCCGGCAAGGAGTGCTTCACCAACAAGCATTGGCACAAGAATTTAGAGATAGACTATATCGTGCGCGGCTGTATGTGGACCAATTTGAACGGCGAGGACAAGGATCTGTATGACGGCGACTACGCTCTTATAAACAGCGAGACCGTCCATCAGACCTGCGGCAAATATCCCTTAGAGCCCGTTAAGTATCTGGTAGTGCTGTTCTCATATAACTACATCAAAGCCTACTTCCCGGACTTCGATAACTATACCATCGACGTAAACAAAAACGAGCAGACCCGCGCGAGGGTGCGCGACCTGTTAAAGGCGATCGTCTTTGAGGTCGAGAACCCCTCTGAGTTCTCTAAGCTCAAGATATCCTGCGCTATGTCTCAGATACTCATGAACCTGTTCACCAAGTGCCGCGTCGAGCGTGAGCTGCCTGAGAACATAGGTGAGATAGAGGATAATCCCGAGTATATCACCAAGGCTATCGAGTACATAAAGACCAACTACCGCACCCGTATCTCGCTCGAGGATATCAGCTCCTTTGTGGGGCTTACCCCGACCTACTTCTCTCGCTACTTCAAGTCGGCTACCCAAAAGACCTTCAAGACCTATCTCAACCTCATCAGGCTCGAGAACACCCTCATAGATATCCAGCAGAACGGCATGAGCGAGACGAGAGCCTCTCTCGAGAACGGTTTCCCGAGCGTGAAGTCCTTCATCTCGGTGTTCAAGAGCGTCTACGGCTGTCCGCCGAGCGAGTACGTCAAGATCTATCAGGAGCAGGCTCCTGTCTCAGAGATACATAAGCTGTAATAATACTAAGTAGCAATAAAACACTTTAATATCTATTGCGGAGAATTCCGCATAACTGCGTTGTCAGTCTTGACAGGCGCCAGCCTGCCTGCGCCCTCCGCCTTGTTATGCGAAATTCTCCGCTAATATCTTTTTAAAGCTTTTTATTGCTACTTAGTATAAGATAAGAACGGCAGTCCTTCGGGGCTGCCCTTTTTTTAGTTAGGAGTTAGGAGTTAGGAGTTAGGAGTGAGGAGTTAGGAATTAGGAATTAGGAATTAGGAATTAGGTTTGGAGTTGTGCGTAGTGTGACATAAATTTGTCATTGACAAATGCTGTGTCAACAATTATTATATAGCTGTAACATAGAATGAAAAAATCGAGTTCAACTCACTTCATCCCGACATAGGAGGCTTTGAAATGTTCGCTGACAGATTGAAAACCCTTTTGCACATAATTTGCGCGAACTCATCGGATCTGGCGAGATATATGAACTGTGACCGTTCAAATATCAGCCGCTTCATAAGGGGCGTACGCACGCCCGAGCGTGACGGCGGAGCGGCCCAAAGGCTCGCCGGGGCGCTGTATTCCGCCGCCGAGACCTCGGGGCGTACCGAGGAGCTGCGCGGAGTGATCGGCTGCGGCTGTGAGGGCGACGATCCGCGCTCGGCGCTGCTCGACTGGCTGTATCAGGATGAGAAAGAGCCCGAGGCGGCTGATAAACAGCAGTCAAAGGCGGCTTGTATCTCGTTCGGAGAGCGGCTGAACAGCGTTATGAACCTCGCTGAGATATCAAACATCCGGCTCGGCAGGCTGCTGTCTCTCGATCCCTCATATATCAGCCGCTTTCGTTCGGGTCTGCGCTCGCCTAAGTCAAACGTCAGGATAATGGACGGCATGGCGGCGGTATTGCTCGACAGGGTATATGAGCGGGATCGCGTAAAAGAGCTCTCAAAGCTTATGGAGCGCTCTCTGCCCGATGAAAAGGGCAAGGCTTATCCCGTGTTCTTTACCTGGCTCTACGGCGTTGAGAAGGACGACGCGCCCGCTATAGAGGCGCTCATGGAGCGTATCGGCGCCTTTCCTTCAAGGATGAAGCCCGAGACCTCAGCCGCGGGCGGTGTACAGGCTGACGCAGACGAGCGGTCGGTATACTTCGGAAATGACGGTCTCAGAGAGGCTGTGATAAGATTTTTGAGCTTTGTAGCCGATAACGGCTGCAGCGAGATTTATCTGTACTCCGACCGGAGCATAGCGAGGATGATGGAGAACTCAGCTTTCGCCGCCGAGTGGGCCGCCCTCATGAGCAGATGCGTCGTCGGCGGCACAAGGGTGAATATCATCCATAATATCGAGCACGGCTTTGAAGAGATGGCGGGAGCTATCAACAGCTGGCTGCCGCTGTACCCCTCGGGCATGATACGTTCATATTACTGCAGGCGCAGGAGCGATACCCGCTTTTCTACCACCCTGTTCGTGTGTCCGGGTCACGCCTGCGTCACGGGTCATAATCTCAAGGACGGCGAGAGCGAGAGCGGTATGTATCGCTATGATACCTTGCCCGAGATAATCAACGCCAATATGAGGGCTTTTTCGGGACTGTTCAAGCAGTCCTCTGAGCTCATCAAGGTGTTCAGGACCTTACAGATAGAGATGTTAGCGGTCAGCGCGGGTTCGGGCACTACGGTGCTCACGAGCCGTCTGTCGCTCGCGACCATGCCGAGGGACGTACTCAGGTCTCTGTTGAAGCGCGGCGGAGCGACCGCGGAACAGACGCGTGAGATAACGGCTATGTGGGAAACTCAACGCGACTTTTACAAGCGCTGTCTGCAAAGGTATTATATACATGAGTGCATACCGATAACGGGCGACATGACGCCATTTGCCGACTGCCCCGGGCTTGACGTCCGCTATACCGAGGACGAGTATAAGGAGCACTTAAACGAGATCAGAACGATGATGCGCAAGCGCAGAGGCTACAAGCTATACCCGCTCAAGGAGCCTGTATTCGACGATCTCAGAGTGCGTATGGCGAGGGATGAGATAGTCGTCAGCCGTCTGAGCACTCCCAATATCTCTTTTGTATTCGAGCACCCGTATATGTGCGGCTCGTTCATAGCCTACGGCAGGAATATCAAAGAGAATTATACCGAAGAGATGAAGAACGCCCCCGCTCTCTTAAAGAAGCTCACCGGGGAATGAATAACCTTATATATAACAAAAGCCGCCGGCTGTCGATGACAGTCAGCGGCATTTTTCTTTACAGAAAACTGCTCGTTTTCGTTAAGAAAAATGATTTGTATGCCCGCTCAGTTTGCCGCTGTGCGGCAACGAGCGTAACGTTGCGACCGCCGCCAGTGGCGGATACAGGAAGCAAAAGTGCTGTGCAATCATAAGGAGAACTGCGAGCTCGCACCAAGAGCGAAGCAGGACGACTATATGATTGTACTGAAAGCTATGCGAAATGCGCGCAAAACGCGATTTCTTGCGTTCATTCTGTTTGAGTTGTCTTATTCGAGACCCGTCGCGGTGTAGCCTGCTTCCTCGACCGCAGCCTTGATATCCTCAAAGCTTAACGGCTCCTTAGAGACTATCTCAACCTTTTTCTGCTCATGAGAGGCGCTGACCTCGGTGACGTTGCCCTCAAAGCGCTTCTCGATAGCTTCTCTTACGTGCTTCTCGCACATCGGGCACATCATGCCCTCTACGTTTACGGTCGTGTTAATCATGTCATCTTCTCCTTTGTCGGTATCGGCGGCTTCGGGTAATTCCACCGCCGTTTGATTATATTTTCTGCGCTTGTGCGGGTCAAACAGGTTGAGCCGCAGAGCGTTGGTAACTACACAGAACGAGCTCAGGCTCATCGCCGCGGCTCCGAACATCGGGTTCAGGCTGATACCGAGTATCGGTATCCACACGCCCGCAGCGAGGGGTATGCCGATGATGTTGTATATGAAAGCCCAGAACAGGTTTTGTCTGATATTCCTGAGCGTTTGGCGGGATAATCTCACCGCCGCGGCGGCTTCGCTCAGGCGCGAGCCTACCAGCACTATGTCGGCTGACTCTATCGCTATATCCGAGCCCGAGCCTATCGCTATGCCCGTGTCGGCGGCGGTCAGTGCCGGGGCGTCGTTTATGCCGTCGCCCGCCATCGCCGTCCTGCCGTAACCCTTGAGCTCTTCTATTATATCGCTCTTGCCCGTGGGCAGTACGCCGGCGTATACACGGTCTATGCCTACGCTGTCCGAAATAGCCTTAGCGGTGCGCTCATTGTCGCCGGTTATCATGACTACGCGTATGCCGAGCTCACTCAGCTCTTCTACGGCGGTCTTGCTGTCGTCCTTGACGGTGTCGGCGGCGGCTATGATACCGAGCAGAGCCTTGTCGTCGGCAAAGAGCATGGGGGTCTTGCCGCTGTCAGAGAGGCTCTCTATCGTTCTTTTGAGCTCTGTGGGTATATCAACTCTCTTGCTTATGAATTTATATGAGCCCGCGGTGATCCTTCTGCCGCTGACGGCGCCCTCTATGCCGCTGCCCGAGAGGGTCTTGAAGCCCTCGCACTCAAGATAGCCTATGCCCCTTTGCTCGGCGCGGGCGGTAACTGCGGCGGCTAAGGGATGAGAGCTCAGCCGCTCTATGCTGTAGGCGAGCCGTAAGAGCTCTTCTTCGTCAATTCCGTTCGCGGGGATTATATCGGTGACCTCGGGCTCTCCCTTAGTGACGGTCCCCGTCTTATCGAGGGCTATTATCTGCGTCTTGCCCGCGGTCTCGAGAGCCTCGGCGTTGCGGAACAGTATGCCCGCCTTAGCTCCTACTCCGTTGCCCACCATGATCGACACGGGGGTCGCCAGACCCAGCGCGCACGGGCAGCTTATGACCAGTACCGATATGCCCCTCTCGAGGGCGTAAGCGAACTGAGCTCCCGTTATCAGCCATACAGCGAAGGTCACGGCGGCTATAGCTATGACCACAGGCACGAATATTCCCGATACCTTGTCGGCTATACGCGCGATAGGCGCTTTTGTCGACGACGCCTCATACACGGTGCGGATTATTTGGCTCAGGGTGGTGTCCTCGCCGACCCTGTCCGCCCGACAGCGGATAAAGCCGCTCAGGTTTATGGTCGCGGCGTATACCGAGCCGCCCTCTGACTTCTCGGCGGGTATGCTCTCGCCTGTCAGCATACTCTCGTCTACAGAGCTCTCGCCCGAGATCACCGTGCCGTCTACGGGCACGCTCATACCGGGTCTCAGGATGAAGATATCTCCCGCCCTTACCTCGTCTATCGGTATCTCGGTCTCTTTGCCGCCCCTCTCAACTACGGCGGTCTTGGGGCTCAGGTCCATCAGCGCTCTTAAGGCGTCGGTCGTCCTGCCCTTGCTGTACGCCTCGAGTATCTTGCCAAGCGTTATCAGCACCAGTATCATCGCGGCTGACTCAAAGTACAGCCCGTGCATGAGCTCCATCTGCCGCTCGGGGGTAGAGACGGTCATCACGAACAGCTCGTAGACGCTCCAGATGAATGAAGCCGCCGAGCCTAAGGAAACTAAGGTATCCATGTTCGGCGCTCTGTGGATAATGCCCTTGAAGCCGCTGATGAAAAATCGCTTGTTTATCACCATCACGGCTGCTGAGAGTATCAGCTGTACCAGAGCGATAGCTATATGATTGTGCTCAAAGAACGACGGCAGCGGAAAGCCCCACATGACGTGCCCCATCGAGAAGTACATCAGTATCAGCAGCAGTATCAGAGAGACGACGAACCGCTGTACCAGAGGCTTTACCTCGTTCGGCTTTTCTATTTTGATCTTCGGCTTGCTGTCTGCGGCGGCTGACTGAGCCTTCGCGGTGTAGCCCGCGCGCTCTACGGCTGAGATTATCTCCTGCTCAGTCGCGGTGCCCTCGACCGTCATCGAGTTGGTCAGCAGGCTCACGCTGCATGAGCTCACGCCCTCAACGCCCGACACAGCCTTCTCTACTCTGGCGGAGCAAGCGGCGCAGCTCATCCCGCCTACATCGTATCTGTCCATAAATACACCTTTCGGTTCGCAATATCTAACTATATTTTATCCATACTCTGTTATTTGTCAAGTCGGTGAAAATATTTATCGGTTGCGTAAAAGTATGCAACTGAGAGTTCTTATCCGACCAATGGTGAAGGAGTTGATATCATGAAAACACCGAAGGGATTTTTTACCTACTTTCACCACAGCGAGGTCATTGACCATTTAAGCGACGTCCAGGCGGGCAAGCTGTATAAGGCTCTGCTCAGATACGGTATGTCGGGTCATGTCGAGGACTTCTCAGACGACCCCGCCCTCGAGATAGTCTTTATCCTCCTGCTCGGCGAGGTGGATCATAACTTTGAGCGCTACGCCGAGATATGCGAGAAGCGCAGCGAGGCGGGCAGGCGAAGCGCCGAGCTGAAAAAGGAACGCAAGAACGCCGACGAGTACTCTGAAGAATAGTGATATGTACAATAGTCAACACTTGTTAACAAATCCAACTATATAAAGATAAAGACAAAGATAAAGACAAATAAAAAGAATAAAGAAAAAGAAAAGTCAATGAAATGAAATGATAAAAAAAGAAAAGAAAAGAAATGAGAACCGCGTTGCCGCGGCTCTCTGTCATTTCATATCATATCATTTTTCCGATCAAGGTCTTGATCTGTTTTTTCTGTTGACAGGGCGGATATATGTACCCGCTTTAGCTGCCTGTAACAGACAGCGCAGGTAAGCAAATGCTTGTTTTGCTTATCCGCTGCTCAAACAGCTATCGCTTGTTTTGAAAACACTTGCTTGTTCCGAAAGCTAATGCTTGTTATATAAGCTAATGTTTGTTTTGATAGGCAAATGCTTGCTATATTAGCTATTGCTTGATTTATCGGATACGGCTTATCAGATGACGCCGTTTAAGTAGCCACTGATCTTCAATTCGCTTTGGCGTGAGAGCATATCCTCGTCTGTCTTGGTCAGCCTGCCGTTCTCAACGGTGATCTCTCCGTTTACTACGGTGCAGTCAACGCTGCCCGAGAGCCCCACCGCCGCGAGCATGGTCTTGGGGCTGTAGTGAGCTCCCGCTATATCGAGCCGCCTGCGGTCTATGAGGAACATATCGGCGCATTTGCCGACCTCGAGCGACCCTATGTCGTCCCTGCCGAGCGTCCTCGCGCCGCCTGCGGTAGCCATTTTGAGGTAGTCGTAGGCTGTAGGCGCGCCGTCGCCGTAGATCACACGGGCGAGCAGGTAGCCAAGGCGCATTTCCTCTATCATATCGCTGCCGTCGTTTGAGGCTGAGCCGTCGACCGCTATCGAGACGGGTATGCCGAGTTTCAGCATATCGGGTATACGCGCCGCGCCTGAGCTGAGCTTCATATTAGAGGCGGGGCAGTGGGCAACAGCCGTACCCGTATCGCGCAATAGTTCAAGCTCGTCGTCATTGAACCAGATACCGTGGGCGTACCATACGTCTGAGCCTATGAAGTCAAGGCTCCGCATATATTCGAGCGGCCTCATGCCGAACGCCGAGAGGGTGTAATCCTCTTCGTCCCCGGTCTCGCACAGGTGGGTGTGAAGTCTCACTCCAAGTGACCGAGCGAGGGCGGCGCTCTCACGGTACAGGTCGGCGGACGCCGAGAACGGCGAACACGGCGCTAACGCCACCATCCTCATCGAGCCTTTTTTTGGGTCATGGAAGCGCTCAACAGCCGCCATGCTGTCCTTTAATATGGTGTCTGTGGTCTGCACAACGCTGTCGGGCGGCAGACCGCCGTCTTTCTCAGACAGGTTCATTGAGCCGCGCGAGGCGTACATACGCGCTCCGAGCTCCTCAGCCGCTGAGAACTGAGCCTCCAACAGCTCAAGGCTGCTCTCGCCGGGGAACACATAGTGGTGGTCAAAGGCGGTGGTGCAGCCCGATTTCATCAGCAGTCCGAGGGCGCATTTTGAGCTGAGGTTTATCACCTCGGCGTCAAGGTTCTGCCATATCTTATACAGAGCCCTCAGCCAGTCGAAGAGCTGCATACCCTGCACATGGGGCAGATTGCGCGAGAAGATCTGATAAAAGTGGTGATGGGTGTTGATAAGCCCGGGGTAGCACAGCATATCTGAGCAGTCGAGCACCCTGTCGGCGGTGACTGAAAGGTCGCTGCCTATCTGAGCGATCATGCCGTCGCGGCAGAATATATCTATGTTTTCGAGCACATTGTCGGTACTGTCGCAGGTCACGGCGGCAGATATGTTTTTAAGCAGTAATGTCATATTTCACCTTGCAGAATTGTAAGTCAATCAACAAACTCCCCGCCGGGGCAGGGAGCTGTTTATGGTGTGTATGAAAGGTCGGAATGGGAGGTAGGGAACCCACCGGCTTTTTGAGCCACCTCTCTGAGGATCGCGGAGGCTTAGTCGCTTCGCAAACGTTTTTGCGAAACACGGGAGGAGCAGCAGTGGCGTTTAGCCAATCGCTGCCGCTCTTGGAACGCTGTTGCATGGGTGCTGTTAGCCAAATCAAAGATTTGGACAGCACCTCAAGCCCCTCCCCTACGATCATTCCTAATTTCTCATTAAATCATCTGTCCTCTCTGAAGTACGGCAGACCGAGCGCCTCGGGGGGCTGGTTCTCGCGCTTCTTACGCAGAGAGATGATTATCAGTACGACGATGGTGACTACATACGGAAGCATCTTGAATAGCTCCTGAGAGGCTCTTGAGATACCGACGATGTACATATATACCCAGTAGAGCAGACCGAAGAGGTACGAGCCCCAGATAGCGTTCTTGGGTCGCCATGTGGTGAAGATTACCAGAGCTACGGCGAGCCAGCCGAGGCTCTCGATGGTGCCGTCGTTAGCCCATTTGCCCTGGGTGAAGTCCATAACATAGTACAATCCGCCCAGACCCGAGATACCCGCGCCGATACAGGTGGCGAGGTACTTGTACAGGGTTACGTTAGCGCCCGCGGCGTCAGCGGTAGCGGGGTTCTCGCCGACAGCGCGAAGGTTCAGACCCGTGCGCGTGCGGCTTAAGTATACCTGAGCCAGTATAGCTACGAGGATAGCTACATACGCGAGCCATCCGTACTGGAAGAACAGCTTGCCGATATCGCCGCCGATGTTTGAAAGCCCGGGCAGCTGAGCGCGGAAGGCGTCTGAGGTCGCGGGTACTCTGAGCT
The DNA here is from genome assembly GCA_946183365.1 of uncultured Clostridia bacterium. Lineage (GTDB taxonomy): Bacteria > Bacillota > Clostridia > Oscillospirales > Acutalibacteraceae > Ruminococcoides. The sequence continues at coordinate 17,236 of CAMHAH010000012.1, read as the reverse complement.
GGCCTACGCCGCCCGAGAGCTGGTTGAGCGAGCCGCCGAAGAAGTTCGCGACGCCCGAGCCGAAGATGGTGAGGGTCAGACCCGTTACGTTCTGGTTGGCTCTCAGGGTGATGGTCAGAAAGCTGAATATCAGACCGCCTAAGGCTGAAGCGAGGAAGGCGCACACAGCGGCTATCAGCACACAGACGATGGGGATGGGGTTATCTGTTGAATTCTCATAGAAGAAAGCGCCGAGCAGCGACGAGATACCGCCGAGGTACATGATGCCCGGTACGCCGAGGTTGAGGTTACCGCTCTTCTCGGTGATTATCTCACCGACAGCGCCGAACATGATGATGGTACCGAAGGCGACAGCCTGCTGGAACAAGGTTACAAATCCGCCCATATTATGCCGCCTCCTTTTCTTTCTTCCTGAAGATCAGTCTGTAGTTGATGAAGAACTCCGAGCCGATGATGAAGAACAGGATGATACCCGTTATCATGTTGCTCATATCCTTGCTTATGTTGAACTCTGTCGCTACCTGGATAGCGCCCTTGTCGAGGACGGTTATCAGCAGCGCGATGAGTATCATGGTAAAGGTGTTGAACTTAGCGAGCCACGCTACTATGATAGCGGTGAAGCCTTTGCCGCCGGCTGTAGAGGTAGATATGGTGTGTGATGAGCCCGCGACGGTTATGAAGCCCGCCATACCGCAGACAGCGCCTGAGATGAGCATGGTGCGGATGATGACCTTGTTTACGTTTATGCCCGCGTAGCGAGCGGTGTTCTGGCTGTCGCCGATTACCGAGATCTCATAGCCCTGCTTTGAATACTTGAGGTAGAAGAACATTCCGACGGTCACAGCCATGACGAGGATGACGTTCAAAAGGTAATCCTGACCGAAGATAGCGGGGAACCAACCCTGCTGGTTCTCTACGCCCTGGTTGATGATGCCGACCTTGTTTGAGCCGACGGGGTTCTCCCACTTAGCGACGCAGAATGACGTCAGCTGTAAGGCGACGTAGTTCATCATAAGGGTAAAGAGCGTCTCGTTAGTGTTCCATTTGGACTTGAATACCGCCGGGAGAAGTCCCCACAGAGCGCCCGCCAGCAGAGAGCCGAGGAACATTACGATGAACAGCAGCACGGGCGGCAGGTCCTTGAAGTAGATCATGCACGCGGCGGTCACGATACCGCCGACCAGAACCTGACCCTCAGCGCCGATGTTCCAGAACTTCATCTTGAACGCGGGAGCGAGACCTACGGCGATACACAGCAGCATCATGGTGTCGCGTATGGTCTGCCATGTCTTTTGAGAGTAGTTAGCGGAGTTATTGCCGAACGCGCCCTGCAGCATCGATTTATATACGTTCAGAGGGCTCGCGCCTGTGAGCAGATAGATTATTATACCTGCCACAAGCAGAGAGGCTATCACCGCTATGACGCGTACCAGCACCGACTTCCACAGCGGCATACTGTCGCGGCGCGCTATACGGATGAGCGGGTCTTTCTTGTGAGATACTGCCGCTGCCATCAGGCCGTCGCCTCCTTTTCTTTAAGATTGGTCATCAGCTCGCCGACCTCTTCTTTAGTAGCGGTACGTCCGTCTACCACGCCGTTGAGCTTGCCGTCGCACAGGACGGCTATACGGTCGCACAGCGCTAAGAGTACGTCGAGATCCTCGCCGACATAGATAACGGCTGTGCCCTTCTTCTTCTCTTCATTCAAGAGATGATATATTGTATATGAGGTGTTGATATCCAGTCCGCGCACGGCGTACGCCGCCATCAGCACGGTGGGCTCGGCGGCTATCTCTCTGCCGACCAGAACCTTTTGTACGTTACCGCCCGAGAGCTTGCGCACGGGGGTCTGGATACCCGGAGTGACTACCTCTAATTCTTCCTTGACCTTGAGGGCAAGCTCCCTTGGAGCCTTGCGGTCGGCGAATATCGAGTGTCCCTTCTTATATGAACGGAGCATCATGTTATCGGTCATGCCCATAGAGCCGACCAGACCCATGCCCAGTCTGTCCTCGGGCACGAACGAGAGCGCGACGCCCATCTTCTTGATCTGGGTGACGCTCTTGCCTATGAGCTCCTCTTTCTTTCCCGTTTCGGGGTCGATGTAAACTATCGAGCCGCCGTCCTCTGCCGCCTGCAGACCCGCTATGGCCTCTAAGAGCTGCTTCTGACCCGAGCCCGAGATACCCGCTATACCCAGTATCTCGCCGCCGTACGCCTCAAGGCTTACGTCATCGAGAGCCTTTACGCCGTATTTGTCAAGGCACGAGAGGTGGCTTATCGTGAGCCTGAGCTCCTTGTTCTCTGTCTCGGGGCGCTCTATATCGAGCTCTACCTTCTGACCTACCATCATCTCGGTCAGCGACTGGACGGTCGCGTCCTTGGTCTCTACGGTGCCGATATACTCGCCCTTTCTGAGTATAGATACTCTGTCTGAGATAGCGAGTACCTCGTGCAGCTTATGGGTGATGATGATGATAGACTTGCCGTCCGCCTTCATGTTGCGGAGCACGGCAAAGAGCTTGTCGGTCTCCTGCGGAGTGAGCACCGCGGTAGGTTCGTCGAGAATGAGTATATCCGCGCCGCGGTAAAGGGTCTTTACTATCTCGAGGGTCTGCTTCTGCGATACGGTCATGTTATAGACCTTCTTCTTGGGGTCTACGTCAAAGCCGTATTTCTCACAGATCTCGGTTATGCCCTTTGCGATCTCTTTATTGTTCTTCGCGGCTGACTTGTCCATGCCCAGAGCTACGTTCTCGGTGGCTGTGAAAACGTCTACGAGCTTGAAGTGCTGGTGTATCATGCCGATACCTAAGTCATAAGCGTCCTTGGGCGAGGTGATGTGTACCTCCTGACCGTCCACGAAGATCTGTCCCGAGTCCTGATGATAGATACCCGAGAGCATATTCATCAGCGTAGTCTTGCCCGAGCCGTTCTCGCCTAAGAGAGCCAGTATCTCGCCCCTGTGGATATCCATAGAGACATCCTTGTTGGCGACGACCTTGGTACCGAACGCCTTGGTGATATGCCGCATACTGACAGCGATATTGTTGTCCAATGTTTTACCCCCTTTGTTTTCGATTAGGAATTAGGAATGAGGAATCAGGAATACATTTTTGCTTGATAACAGATATTCCGTCATATCAGGTGATAACCTGATTTATTAGTGTAAAACGGGCAAAATCACCCGTAATTCCTCATTCCTAATTCCTCATTCCTAACTATAATATAAACTGCGTAAAGGGAAGCCGAGAATTCAGCTTCCCTTTACATATTCAGTAGTTACGATTAGTTGTTGTTCAGCTCTGTGATGCCGTCAATTCTCAGCTGGAATGACGGAGCAGACTGGAAGTAAGACTCGTGATAGTAACCGTCGAACATAGCGTTGTCAGCGTCGGGCTTGAAGTCGCCGTTTGTATCTGTAGCGAAAGCCTCTTCAACTGTCTTGCCGCCTACGGTAAAGGTCTTCTGATCGAATACGTGCAGCTCGCCGGACTTGATAGCGGCGATGACCTCGTCTACCTTAGCCTGTGTGCCTTCAGCGCAGCTCTCGCCGAGCGCGGTGATAGCGACAGCGTCCTTCTCGTAGCCCTCAGCCCAGTTGGTGTCGATGTCGCCGCCGCTCAGAGCTGTGCCCAGAGCGTACTCATAGTAAACTTCCCATGTGTTTGTAGCTGATGTCAGAGCAGCCTTGGGAGCAACAGAGAGCATATCAACGTTGTAGCCGACGCTGTATACGGTCTTGCCGCTGTCGATAGCCTTCTGAACAGCAGAGGGAGCGCCTGTAGAGTCAGCGTGCTGACCGATGATAACGCAGCCGCGAGCCATCAGAGCGTCTGCAGCAGCGCCCTCAGCGACCATGTCGAACCAGGAGTTGGTGTACTGAACGTCCATAACAACGTTCTCAACAATGCTCTTGATACCGAGATAGAAAGCTGTGTAACCGGAAACAACCTCAGCGTAGGGATAAGCGCCTACATAACCGATCTTGATGTTGCCGTCCTTGTCCTTGTTCTCGTCAGCGATCTTGCCTGCGTCGATGAGCTCCTTGACCTTCAGACCCGCTACAACGCCGGATACGTATCTTGACTCGTATACGCGTGTGAAAGCGTTCTTGAAGTTCTTGAGGCCCGAAGCCTTGGCTGTGTCGCCTGTCATAGCGACGAACTGTACGTTGGGATACTCTGTAGCAGCCTGCTGAGTGTAGCTCTGGTGACCGTAAGAGTTGGTGAAGATGACCTTACAGCCCTGACCTACGAGGTCGTCACAAGCGTCCTTGCACTGCTCGTCCTCGGGGATGTTGTACTTCCAGATGATCTGGTTGTCAGCGATACCGAGCTTCTTGGCGGCAGCCTTGATGCCCTCCATGTGAGCGAAGGTATAGCCCTCGTTCTCGTCGCCTACGAGTACTACGCCGGCCTTGAAGTTGGGATCCGCTGTGGCGTTAGCCTCTGTAGCGGTCTTAGCCTCGTCCTTTGTAGCGGTGTTTTTGTTGCCGCCGCAAGCTGCGAGCGCGCCGCATACGAAGAGAACAGCTAGTAATACAGCAATAATTCTTTTCATTTCTTTTCCTCCTAATATACATTAATAAGGATAATGAGTGTTACCGAGTTAAAGCGATAACACGCCTACAAATAGATTATACATAATCCGCCTTAAAATGGCAACTGCAAATTGTGTCAAATTTGTTATATTTAATTTGGCTGATTTTATAATATTCTACAAAGAGATTTGTCAAATTTCTTTGCAGAAAATCGCATTATTCCGTATAGGCAAATTATACCGATTTATTGCATATCTTCTTTTATTGGAGTATAATCATATCATAACGATATTTTACGGGAGGGATACTCGTGAACAGTTTCATTATAAAGGGCGATATCTGTTATTCAGCCGATAAAAATACCCTTATCACCTGTCCCGACAGCTATGTCGTATGCGAGATGGGCGTTTGCAAGGGGGTATTCGGCAAGGTGCCCGACCGATATTCTGCTCTCGATATCATAGATCACAGCGGTATGCTGGTCATGCCCGGTATGGTCGACCTGCATATCCACGCTCCGCAGTACGCCTACAGGGGGCTCGGGATGGATATGGAGCTGCTCGACTGGCTCGATAACTACGCCTTTCCCGAAGAGGCGAAGTACAGCGACCTCGAATACGCCGATAGGGCTTATGATATCTTTGCAAACGCCGTGAGGAACAGCGCTACTACGCGGCTCGCGGTTTTCGGCACACTGCACAGAGAGGCTACCGAGCTGTTGATGGATAAGCTCGAGGCCTCGGGCTCGGTCAGCTATGTCGGCAAGGTCAATATGGACCGCAACTCGCCCGATACGCTCAGAGAGAGCTCGGCTCGGGCTTCGATAGACGACACCGAGCGCTTTATCCTTGAGACAAGGGATAAATACAAGAACACCTATCCCGTGATAACCCCGCGCTTTGTGCCCTCGTGCACCGACGAGTGTATGAAGGGCTTAGGCGAGCTGAGCGAAAAATATGATGTGCCCGTCCAGTCGCACCTGAGCGAGAACCCCTCTGAGGTCGAGTGGGTGAGAGAGCTGTGTCCCGATACGCTCAACTACGGCGACGCCTATGACCGATACGGGCTTTTCGGCAAGCACGCTGAGACGATAATGGCTCACTGCGTTTACTCGGATGACGACGAGGTCAGACGGATGAAAGAGAACGGCGTGTATATCGCTCACTGTCCCGCCTCGAATATGAACGTTGCGTCGGGTATAGCTCCGATAAGGAAGTACCTCGATATGGATATGAACCTCGGGCTCGGCTCGGACGTCGCGGGCGGTCAGACCGAGAGCATCTTTACCTCTATGACAGAGGCTCTGCAGGTCAGCAGGCTGTATTGGCGGCTTGTAGACCGTAATATGAAGCCCCTGAGCGTCGCCGAGGTCTTTTATATGGCGACCAAGGGCGGCGGGAGCTTCTTCGGTAAGGTCGGCAGCTTTGAAGAGGGCTGCGAGTTCGACGCGATAGTTATAGACGACAGCCTGTTGCCTCATCCTCAGCCGCTGAGCCTGAGAGAACGCCTCGAGCGCGCGATATACCTCGGCGGCGACATAAAGGCGCTCAAAGCGAAGTATTGCAGAGGGTCTTGTTTAATTAGGAATGAGGAATTAGGAATTAGGAATGAGGAATGAGGAATTAGGAATGAGGAGTTAGGAATTAGGAATTAAACACATATCAAACTATTCACAATAATATAAAGCTCATGGTGTAAAAACCGTGAGCTTTTTTGTGCAATTATCGAAAACAGCGTCTGACAAAAATGCTCACGACAGGTATTATCGTGAGCATAAAGTGTTTTATATCTTTGTATCAGGAATAAACCCTCGTCGCTTCGCGCCGGCTCCCGAAAATTGCGGAGCCTTGAGATAATTCCTAATTCCTCATTCCTAATTCCTAATTCCTAATTAAACAAGACCGTTCCTGCTTTGCCTTTTGCGGCTTCTCCTGCCTGGCTGAGCTTCGCTATTATCGCTGCTCTGCCGCTGTCGCCTTTTACAAAGCTTAGCGCCGCCTCTACCTTGGGCAGCATACTGCCCTCGGCGAACTGGCCCTGAGCTATGTACTCGCGGGCGTCCTCAATGCTCATGCTGTCAAGGCTGAGCTCGTCGGGCTTGCCGTAGTTTATCCTGACCTTGTCTATCGCGGTGAGTATCAGCAGGATATCGGCGTTCAGCTTATCTGCCAACAGCGCGCTGACGCTGTCTTTGTCGATGACTGCTCCAACGCCCTTGTGGAAGTTGCCGACCTTCCTGACGGGTATACCGCCGCCTCCGCAGCAGATGACCACCGAGCCGTCCTCTACCGAGGCTCGTATAGCGTCGAGCTCGACTATCTTCTGCGGTACGGGCGAGGGTACTACTCTCCGCCATCCCCTGCCCGCGTCCTCGCGTACCGAGAACCCGAGCTTCTCGCTCAAGGCCTTTGCCTGTTCTTCGGTCATGAACCTGCCTATGGGCTTTGTCGGATTTTTCAGAGCGGGGTCGTCGCCGTCTACCAAAACCTGCGTTACAATGGTCGCGACGGGCTTATGGATACCGCGGCTCAATAGCTCCTCGCGCAGGGCGTTCTGGATATCATAGCCGATATACGCCTGGCTCATGGCCACGCACATCGAGAGCGGGGTGCGCTCCTGTGTGCTGTCCTCGCGGCACAGCGCCGCCATAGCGCTGTCGATACGCCCCACCTGCGGGCCGTTGCCGTGGGTTATGACGACCTCGTTGCCGTCCGAGATCAGGTCGGCTATCGCCTTGGCGGTGTTTTTGACCGCCGCTAATTGTTCGCTTAAGCTTTTGCCCAGAGCGTTCCCGCCCAGAGCCACAACGATTTTTTTCATAAGATCACCTAAGCCTCCCTTTCCCAAGGGAGGTGCCCCGAAGGGGCGGTGGGTTCCAACCTCTCCCGTACATGGATGTCAATATCCTCGCAGACGTTACAAAATCGTCTGTTCATGTGAACCCTCAGTCGCTTTGCGCCGGCTCCCTTAGGAAAGGGAGCCTTGAACCCTCAGTCGCTTCGCGCCGGCTCCCTTAGAAAAGGGAGCCTTGAACCCTCAGTCGCTTCGCGACAGCTCCCTTAGGAAAGGGAGCCTAAAAGCTCTTTCTCTCTTTAGCTCTGCTCTCGAGCTCCTCGAGCGCCGCGGCGGGGTCTTTGACCTTAGCGAGGAAGATCATAGCCGCTATGATGTACGGCTTGTATGAAGCCTGCTTATACAGCGGCGCGCGGTAGCGGTCGAATACGCTCGCGGCTACCTCGCCCTCTTTACAGCTCACGTCGGTGATATCTGCGGGCAGACAGTGCAGATACAGCGCCTTGCCGTCCTTGGTCAGCGACATCATATCCTCGGTGCACTCCCAGTCCTTATGCAGAGCGTTCTCCTGCAGCAGCTTCTTCTCAAGCTTGTCTATGCCCTCAAAATCGCCCTTGCCGTACAGGTCGGTGCGTACCTCCATAGCGTGGTACGAAGCCCAGCTCTTGGGGTATACTATATCGGCGTCCCTGAACGCCTCTCTCATATCGTTTGTCTTTGAGAAGCTGCCGCCGCTCTTTTCGGCGTTGGCTTTCGCTACCTCTTCGACCTCGGGCATAACGTCATAGCCCTCGGGGTGAGCGAGTACTACATCCATGCCGAAGCGGGTGAACAGACCGATAACGCCCTGCGGCACCGATAGGGGCTTGCCGTAGCTGGGCGAGTACGCCCATGTCATGGCGACCTTCTTGCCCTTGAGGTTCTCAACGCCGCCGAAATAGTGGATAACATGGTCGAGGTCGGCGAGCGTCTGGGTGGGGTGGTCTATATCGCACTGCAGGTTGACTAAAGTGGGCTTCTGCTCGAGTACTCCGTCCTTAAAGCCCTCTTTGAGCGCGTCGGATACTTCCTTCTGGTAGGTGTGACCCTTGCCGATATACATATCGTCGCGTATGCCTACTACGTCAGCCATGAATGATATCATGTTGGCGGTCTCGCGCACGGTCTCGCCGTGGGCTATCTGGCTCTTGCCCTCGTCAAGGTCCTGTACCTCTATACCGAGCAGGTTGCACGCCGAGGCGAACGAAAAGCGTGTGCGGGTGGAGTTATCGCGGAAGTTCGAGATACCCAGACCCGAGTCGAATATCTTGGTCGAGATGTTCCTCTCCCTTAAATCGCGCAGAGCGTCGGCTACCGCAAAGACAGCCGCAATCTCGTCGTCGGTCTTGTCCCATGTCAGGAAGAAGTCGTTCTCATACATATCTTTTATATCGAGGCCGCGCAGCTTGGCGGCGAGTTCGGAAGTCTTGCTCATGTTGTTCTCCTTTCAGCCTCCGCAATTCTCAGGGAGGTGCCCCGAAGGGGCGGTGGGTTCCAACCTCTCCTGTACATGATTGTCAATATCCTCGCAGACGTTACGAAATCGTCTGTGTATATCGAGATTTGAATATCTCAGCACAAGAAAGCCGTATTTGTTTAGTGCTTCGGTTCTGCTTTTGTCATATCTCTCCGCCTCAGGCTCATAGTGCTGTGAACCGTCCAGCTCTACTATCAGACGTGCTTTAGGGCAGAAAAAATCAACTATGTATTGTTCTATAACATATTGCCTGTGAAACCTGACAGGATAAGATCGGAGAAAATCATACCAAAGGTGTTTTTCTCCTTTTGTCAGGTTTTTTCGCAGTTCTTTTGCGTTTTTCCGTGATTGCAGTTCTTTTGGGATAGGTTTTTGTTTGTTCATGTATAACCCTCAGTCGCTTCGCGCCAGCTCCCTTAGAAAAGGGAGCCTTGAACCCTCAGTCGCTTCGCGACAGCTCCCTTAGAAAAGGGAGCCTTATTTATAGTTCATCGGGACGGCGGCGTAGACGGCGGCGCAGCGGACGAGATCCTCTTTCCAGGTTATCTCGTTGGGAGCGTGAGCCTGAGCCTCGGCTCCGGGGCCGAAGCCTATGCACGGTATGCCGTAGCGGCCCATGATGGAAACGCCGTTGGTCGAGAAGGTCCATTTGTCTACTCTGGGCTCGCCGTACATACCCTTATGAGCGGCAACCATAGCCTTGCACGCGGGGTGATCCTCGGGGATGACCCATGTCGGGAAGTAGCACTCGGTTGGATATACCAGACCCGTCCATGACGGACGCTCGTATTTGTACATAGATACCTCAGCGTCGTACTTCTGTACCGACGGCAGAGCGCGGATCTCTTCAAGGGCGCTCTCCCATGTCTCGCCGTTGGTCAGTCTGCGGTCGAGCGATATAGCCGCGAAGTCCGCGACGGCGCAGCGCGAGGGTGAGTTATAGAATTGCTGAGATACCGTGACGGTGCCCTTGCCGAGGAATGGGTCGTAGTGCAGACGGTCGTTCAGTGCCTTTACGTCGAGGACTATCTCAGCCATTTTGTAGATGGCGTTGTCGCCGCGCTCGGGAGCCGAGCCGTGGCAGGATATGCCCTTGACCTCGACGCGTATCTCCATACGTCCGCGCTGACCGCGGTAGATGCCCTTGTCGGTGGGCTCGGTGATGACGACGAACTCGGGGGTTATGCCCATCTCGTTGTGGATATACTGCCAGCACAGACCGTCGCAGTCCTCTTCCTGCACGGTGCCTGTGACCAGCACCTTATAGCCCTCTGGTATCAGCCCGAGATCCTTCATTATCTTTGCGCCGTAGACGGCAGATACAACGCCGCCCGTCTGGTCTGAGGAGCCGCGTCCGCCTATCTCGGTATCGGTCTCATAGCCCTTGTAGGGGTCGAACTTCCAGTTGGACAGCTCGCCGAGACCTACCGTGTCGATATGTCCGTCATAGGCGATTATCTTGTCGCCCGTACCCATCACGCCGTGGACGTTGCCCATCGGGTCGGTGAACGCCTCGTCATAGCCGAGCTTCTGCATCTCTTCGACTATACGCTTCGCGACGCCTTCCTCCTCGGCAGACTCGCTGGGTATCGCTATGAGCTCTCTGAGAAAATCGGTCATAGCCTGTTCGTAGCCTTCGGCAGCCTTTTTTACAGCGTTAAAATCCATAAGTTCTCCTCCTTTTTTACACCGCAAATAAACGCGTATAAAACCTTATTACTTGTAATTCAATTATACTACACTATGCGACTATGTCAAATAAAATTTTCGGTTTTCTTAAAAATTTTTAGGTAATTCTTATTTATTGATCTGATCGCGGAGTTTTTCGTAGAATTCATAGGGTATGCACAGGTTTCCCTGACCCTTTCCGAGCTGTATGTGCGGCTTGTTGGCGCCGTGAAAATCACTGCCGCCGCTCTCGAGTATGCCAAAGCGCTTCGCGACCTTACGCGCCTTCTCGGTGGTCTTTTCGTCATACAGGCTGTACATGGTCTCCATGCCCTTAAGACCCGCCTCTATCGCGTGGGGCAGGAACTCGTCTGCCTGCTCAAAATCCATGTGGATGTAGGGGTGAGCCCATACCGCGACGGCTCCTATCTCGCGTATGAATTTAATCGTCTCGATGGCAGAGAGGCGCTCGGGCGGCTCATACAGACCGTAATTCTTATGCAGGATATTTTTGAACGCCCATTCTATGCTCTCGATATAGCCCTTTTTGAGCAGCTCGGCGGCAATGTTCGCGCGGTTGACATGACCCTTTGAGCTCTCAAGTATATCGACGTATCTGATATCGTAGCCGCGCTCTCTTAAGCGGTTTATGAGCTTATAGTTGCTCTCTTCCTTGAGGATCGTAGCCTTGTCTATGTATTCGTTGATATCGCGGTGACTCTCGGGCGGTATGAACAGGCCGAGTATGTGCAGCTCGGTACCGTTATAGGCGGTGGTGAACTCTACTCCCGGTACTGTCTCTATCGGCTTGCCCCTGCCCGCCTCGGCAAAGTCGTTGAGACCCGTTACCGTATTGTGGTCGGTCATAGCAAGCGCCGAGATACCCGCTTCGATCGCGGCGTCGATAAGCTCGGTGGGGGTAAAGGTGCCGTCCGAATATACGGAGTGGGTGTGCAGATCACAGGTTTTTTGCATTGCTTTTGCCTCCATGACAGTTATACACAATCATTATAACACCGTTTATACCTTTTTGAAATACGCAAGTCAAAAATATCTTCAAAAAATCTGAAAAATATTGAGAAAAAGTTACTCAATACCATTGATTAACGGGTGTGAATGTATTACAATATAAATAGTTTTTAGTTTGCCTAAAAATTTTTAATAAAACCGTGGCAGAGGGGGTCTTAGATGCTTGATACTCAAATGAAAAACGGACTTTGCGCTCTGGCTCACGCCGTAGCGGGTCACTACGGCAGGAGCTGTGAGGTCGCCGTACACGATCTGACCGACAAGAACGCTGCCGACAGCTCGATAATCTATATCGAGAACGGCGAGGTGACCGGCCGCAAGGTTGGCGACGGAGCCTCAGCCGTCGTGCTCGAGGAGCTCAGCCGCGCCGAGAAGAACCGCGAGGACCGCATAGGCTACTTCACAAAGACCTCAGACGGCAAGGTGCTCAAATCCACTACCGTTTATATCCGCGACGACAGCGGCAGGGTGGCGGCGATATTCTCGATCAACCACGATATAACCGCGCTGAGCGTAGCCGCGGCGGCGATAGGCGAGATGACCGCTCCGACCCGCGACGGTGAGCCCGAGAAGATAACTCCCCACGTCGGCGAGCTTTTGGACGAGCTGTTATGGAAATCGACCGAGCTCATCGGCAAGCCCGTATCGCTGATGAACAAAGAGGATAAACAGCGCGCGATAAGATATCTGAATTCAAAGGGCGCTCTGCTCATCACCAAATCGGGCGACAGGATAGCGAAATACTTCGGGATATCCAAGTTCACACTATACTCTTATATCGATAATAAGGAGGAGACAAAAGATGATTGATTTTACCGTTAACAAAGAGGGCTTACAGCATAATATCGAGAAGGCGAGGGAGAACAATATCATCATCCCCACCATCAGGCAGATGCAGAACCCCGAGCTGATACCCGAGCAGATAAAGGAGAGGCTCAAGACCACGGGTCTGTGGGACGTCGACCCCGTCAACCTGTTCAGGATCACGTGGAAGAACGAGCCTAAGGAGAGCGGCGGACTGTACCGCGATATCCCCAACTATATCGAGCTGCCCTCGGCTCTCACGGGAGTAAAGGCGCGTATCTTCGCTATCGTCGGCAAGTGGTTCCCCACGGGCTGTCATAAGGTAGGAGCGTCATTCGGCTGTCTCGCTCCGAGACTGGTAACGGGTCAGTTCGACGCTACAAAGCACAAGGCTGTATGGCCGTCAACGGGCAACTACTGCCGCGGCGGAGCCTTCAACTCAAAGCTTTTGTCATGCGACAGTATCGCTATCCTGCCCGCTGAGATGAGCCGCGAGCGCTTTGAGTGGCTGTCGTCCATCGCGGGCGAGGTCATAGCCACCCCCGGATGTGAGAGCAATGTCAAAGAGATATTCGATAAGACCTGGGAGCTGAGACAGCGCCCCGAGGTCATGATATTCAATCAGTTTGAAGAGATGGGCAACCCGCTGTGGCATTATAACGTCACGGGCTACGCCTTGAAGGACGCTTTTGAGGCCATCAAGGGCGAGGGCGACCGCTTCTCCGGCGCTTGCTTCACCTCCGGCTCCGCGGGAACCATGAGCGCGGGTGATTATCTCAAGGAGCAGTATCCCAAGCTCAAGCTCGCCGTCGGCGAGGCTCTGCAGTGCCCGACCATCCTCGACAACGGCTTCGGCGGTCACAGGATCGAGGGTATCGGCGACAAGCATATCCCGTGGATCCACAACGTAAAGAACACCGATATGGTCATAGATATAGACGACGAGGACAGCCAGCGTCTGTTGAGCCTGTTCAATACAGAGGCGGGCAAGAAGTACCTCATAGAGACCGTGGGTCTCGACAGCGAGTTCGTAGATACCCTGTCGTATCTCGGTATCAGCGGTATCGCCAATATCCTGTGCTGTATCAAGATGGCTAAGTATTATGAGTTCACCGAGCATGACGTTATCGGCACGGTACTGACCGACAGCGCCGTTATGTATCAGAGCCGTATAAAGGAGCTCGAGGATATGTACGGCGAGTATACCGCTCAGAAGGCTGAGCTCGACCACAACCTGCATATACTCAACTTAAAGGACGACAATATGCTCGAGCTGACATACAAGGAGCGCAAGCGCGTCCATAACCTCAAGTACTACACCTGGGTAGAGCAGCAGGGCAGGACGGTAGAGGAGCTCAACGCCCTGTGGTATGATACCGAGAACACCTGGGACGCGGTACACAAGCAGGCCGAAGAGCTCGACGAGTATATCGAGGCGTTCAACAGAGAAGTCGGGCTTTTATGAGTTAGGAGTTAGGAGTTAGGAGTTTAGGGCGGGCGATGCCCGCACCCGATTTATGACCCTTTTTCCGAGAGGTCGATGCGAAGCGATCAATGGTTTACCATCACTGAGGATTGCGGAGGCTGAGAGGTGTATTATTATGAGAAATGTGATTTGCTGTAAATGCGTTAGGTGCGGCCGTGAATACCCCGCCGTTCCCGATATAACTACCTGCGAGTGCGGCGGTATACTCGACGTTATCTACGATTATGAGTATATAAAAACTAAGCTGAGCAAAGAGATACTCAAGAAGCGTGAGGAGCCCACCATGTGGCGTTACCGCGAGCTCTTGCCTATCGAAGAGGACACCGTCCCCGCGGGGCTGAGGGTCGGTATGTCGCCTATGTATGAGGCTGATAATATAGCCGCTGAGCTCGGTATAGCCAAGCTCTATATCAAGGACGACGGCATAAATCCCACCGCTTCGCTTAAGGATCGAGCCTCGGCTATGGCGGTCACAAAGGCTATCGAGGCGGGCTATGACACCATAGCCTGTTCGTCTACGGGCAACGCCGCCTCGTCCCTTGCGGGCAACGCGGCTCGGGCGGGGCTCAAGACCTATATCTTTGTGCCTGCCCGCGCCCCGAAGGGCAAGATAGCTCAGCTGATGATGTTCGGCGCGAACCTCACCGCCGTTGACGGCAGCTATGAAGAGACCTTTGAGCTGTCTAAGGCGGCTATCGAAAAATACGGCTGGTATAACCGCAACGCCGCTATCAACCCCTATCTCGGCGAGGGCAAAAAGACCGTCGCTCACGAGATATGCGAGCAGCTATGCTTCAAGGCTCCCGACTATGTCGCGGTATCGGTCGGCGACGGCTGTACCGTAGCGGGTGTATACAAGGGACTGTACGATATGTACAAGGTCGGCTTTATCGACAAGATACCCCGTATAATCAGCGTTCAGGCAGAGGGCTGCTGTCCGATAAACACCGCCGTGATGACGGGTGAGCCGTGGCAGCCGCAGGAGGAGAACACCTATGCCGACAGTATTGCTGTAGGCGTGCCCCGCAACCCCGATAAGGCGATAAACGCGATAAAGGACAGCGGCGGCATATGCGTGAACGTCAGCGACGACGAGATACGCGAGGCTCAGAAGTACCTTGCGCGTAAAGCGGGAGTTTTCGGCGAGCCGGCGGGAGTTACCGCGACGGCGGGATTGATGAAGCTCAGCCGCGAGGGTAAGCTGCCCCACGACGCTGTGATAGTCTCTATCGTCACGGGCAACGGCTTGAAGGATATCGACTCGGCGATCAAAGCCGCAGGCGAGCCGAAGCACTGTAAAAACGACCTGAAGGAATTCGAGGCTCTCGGCTTCTTTGACTGATCATCTGATAAAAGAACAAAGCTCACGGTTAGGGTACGACCTGAACCGTGAGCTTTTTACTATTCATTATCTTTATTATCTGCGTTTTCGGAAGTTTCGGAGATCTGCTTATTTTTCATCCTGTTCCAGCTTATGAAGCCGTAGACGTCGTTTATCAGGAACACGATGAAGCAGATGACTACGCTGATGCAGCCGCTGTCCTCGACCGACGCGAGCGACCACAGTACTATCAGCACGATATCGTTCATGGCGTAGAACAGCGCGTAGTACGGCGAGCGCTTAGCGGTCAGATACGCCGCGGCAAAGCTCGTCGCGACGGATATCGTCGAGGGGATTATGTTAGCCGTGCCGAGAGCCGAGAGTATGAAGTAGAACGCGACCGTTACCGCTATAGTCAGCCCTGCCATTATCAGCCAATCCTTCTTGCTCAGCTTTGAGTTCACCGTCACCTGTGACCGCTGACCCTTGTACGGGTTTTTGAGCCACGCTATAAGCGACCACACCGACATCGGCACGGTCATGCCGACATAGGTTATCAGCTCGCCGTAATAGGCGAAGCTCAGCGAGATATAGCCGTATATCAGCCCGAATACTATCATCAGCGCGGGGCCCATGGGGTTGCCCTTGGCGCAGAATATCAGCGAGGTCACGCCTATGAGCGATACAATGTAGTTGAGGACGTCTCTGCCGCCCGATTCGACGAACGCGACCGTTATCAGCGCGACAGATATCGTCCATATCACCTTGTCGGAGTTTGAAAAATATTTCAGTTTTTCGGATATCTTTCTCATATAATTTTCCTAAACTCCTAATTCCTAACTCCTAACTCCTAATTCCTAACTCCTAATTCCTAACTCCTAACTCCTAATTCCTAACTCCTAATTCCTAACTCCTAACTAAAGCAAGGTCTCCGTCCTTTACCCAGCCTATTTTGCGGAGGAGCATATTTATCAGCGGGGTGATGACCGCGGGCAGGACTATACAGATCAGCGCGAGCCCTATCCAGTCCATAGCCGACGGCGAGATAGCCTCGGCTCCCTTCGCTATAGCCTCCTCAGAGGGGCTCAGCCAGCCTGTGATAACGCCTATCTGGCCGCACAGACCGCAGGTGCCCATGCCCGAGTTGATAGGAGCGCCGTTCATCTGCAGACCGAACACGCAGGTCGCTATCGGGCCCGTTATAGCCGAGGTCACTATCGGAGCTATCCAGATACGCGGGTTCTTCATTATATTGGGCATCTGGAGCATCGAGGTGCCCAGCCCCTGACTGACGAGACCGCCCCAGCGGTTCTCTCTGAACGACATAACGGCGAAGCCCACCATCTGAGCGCAGCAGCCCGCTACAGCCGCTCCGCCCGCGAGCCCCGTAAGCCCCAGTACCGAGCAGATAGCCGCCGAGGATATGGGCAGGGTGAGCGCGATACCCACCAGCACCGATACCACTATACCCATCAAAAAGGGCTGCAACTTGGTCGCGCTGTCTATCAGCAGACCGAAGGCTGACGCCGCCGAGCCTATGGGAGGCGCGATCAGCTTAGCCAGCGCTACGCCGACGAGGATGGTCACGGCGGGGGTCACGAGGATATCGACCTTGGTCTCCTTTGATACCGCCTTGCCGAACTCCGCGGCGATTATCGCGATTATCAGCACAGCGAGAGGTCCGCCCGCGCCGCCCTCGGCGTTGGCAGCCCAGCCGACCGCCGCCAGTGAGAACAGCACCATCGGGTCTGCCTTTAACGCGTAGCCTATAGCCACCGCCATAGCGGGACCCGAGACAGCCATCGCGTAGGTGCCGATATCGGTGAAGAACTGCCATCCGCTGAGCACGCCTATTGTCTTGATTATCGTGCCTATCAGCAGAGAGCAGAACAGACCCTGAGCCATAGCGCCCAGAGCGTCGATACCGTATCGCTTCCACGATATCTCTATATTTTTGCGCTTCAAAAACGCCTTGAATTTATTCATATTACCCTCCTTTGACACTGATTACCAATGTCACCTAATACTGTTATGTAGTGACCGTTTGTCAATAGGCAAAAGTCACAAATGTAAAAA